>NZ_BJUL01000008.1 GCF_007989605.1 Vreelandella venusta
CGCGGAAGAAAAAAGCACTCCCTAGCCCCTGTCACAAAGCGGCCACACCGCACGTCATCCCCGAGCCACCACACCGTCATTCCCGAGTGGGGTGATCGGGAATCCACCTTGTCCTGCAGCAGCCCGAAACCCCAGCCCAACATGGATTCCTGCTAAGGGCCTGCGGGAATGACGAGGGCGGCGCGGAGAAGTGCATAGAACTTCCTTAAAGCAACCGTTTTAATAAATTAAATAACAAGGAGTTACTGGTCCGTGGTGGCGTAAGTGCTGCCTAGCAACTAGTATGAGCGAGTACCTATCATTCAAGCAGCATCTCAGGAGGAGAAGCGATATGAGTACCCCGTTGATGAAGAAGCTTGCAGTTGCGCTACTGATGGCCATGATGATGGGTGGCCTAGCTGCCTGTGATAATCAGGGGCCTGCTGAAGAAGCCGGTGAAAACATTGATGAGAGCATGGAAGATGCGGGCGAAAGCCTAGAAGAGATGGGCGAGAATATTGAAGAGTCTGCTGAGGAGTAAACGAGCGCCTCTTCACCGCGTATCGGTAGCGTATCGTTACGTTACCGATACAAAAACAGCCGCTAAAAAGCGGCTGTTTTGCGTTCTAAGGCAGTTATGCTACTGATCAGATGCGTACATACTGGCTGCCTTTAATGGCTATGAGCTTGGGTTTTGCTCAATACCTTGTAGGTACCAGGGCGCTTGGTCGCGCAGACTACGCGTTAGGTGCCATGTTTCGTTGAACTCAGTTTGCTCACTGTTCTCTTCCAAAATACCGTGGAAAATAACGCTGACTTCGGCATGGTCATCGTACTCTTTGATATCACCTAGTTCAGCAAACAGACGCACCATCTCGGTACGGTTGTTGGCAGGCTGCTCAGCACGCTCCTGGCGCAGTAGATTATAGAGTTCCGGCGTGACGTACTCTTGGATTTGGCTAAAGTCGTTATTATCCCAAGCGCGCTGGAGCTGCATGAAGTGCTCTTTGGCACTGCCCAAAAAACGCTCTTTATCGAACCAGGCCGGCGTGCTTTGTAAGCTGCTCGCCAAACTGCCAGGTGCTGCGGTAAAGCTGCTCGGTGTGTGCTGAGTCTCCTGGCGTTCACGTTGATAGCCTGACGCCGTGGCTGATGCTGGCCGTCGCTGTTGCATAAAGGCGCGGAAAGCGAAGATTGCTAAGGCAACAATTCCAGCCATTAGCAGTATGTCCATAAGGCGCAGCTCATCAAACGCGCCGCCGAAGAAGAGGGCGGCCAGCAAGCCACCGGCGAGTAAGCCTCCCATCATTCCGCCCATGCCGCCACGACGAGGAGTGGTCGCCGCGCCTGCGCTCTGTTGCTGGGTGCCCTGTGTCTGCTGTTGTGTTGGAGTGCTGGCGGGCTTATCCGCCGAGCGAGAAACACTACCCATACTGCTACCGCCGCCTAAGCGTCGCGCTTCGGCATAGTCAACGGCGGCACTTATGCCCATCACGCTGACCAGGAACATAGCAAACAACTGTCGTAACATTTTGATTCTCCATGAGAGATGCAGAAAGTAAGGTGATCCACCTCGGGAGAGGCGTATCGGGAATAAGCAGTGATAAGTTTACCGTGTAAGTGGGGAAACGGGTTAAGGTGTTGTTGTGTATAAAGACAAAAAGAGGTTAAGAAAGTGCGCTTACATCAAGCTCAAAGTTTGTTACTCATTGTCGACTTTCAAGCGGGGCTCTTGCCCGTGATTGATGGAGGTCAATCAGCGATTGAAGAAGCTGCTTGGTTGGCTAGTGTTGCTAATGCAGTAAACGTCCCTGTTTGGCTAACTGAGCAGTATCCAGAGAGGCTCGGTGGTACTGCTCCAGCGTTATTAAATGCACTCGGCGATCATCGCATTTGGCAAAAGCATCATTTCAGCGCAATGGAAGAGGCTGCGTTTGCTGAAGCACTTGCCGAACATGGGGCTAAACAAGTGATTCTTTGCGGCACGGAAGCTCATATCTGCGTTTTGCAAAGTGCGCTTGGCTTGTTAGAAGCGGGGTATCAAGTGTTTTGGCTGAGCGAAGCGACGGCGAGCCGTCGCAGTGATGAGGCCCGCCTTGCTCGGGAGCGCGCTTGTGCTAACGGAGCGGTGGCGGTGACAGCAGACATGGTGGCCTATGAATGGCTATATCGCTGTGATACGCCACTGTTCAAAGATGTCCATCAACGCTTTCTAAAGCCGCGCTCGGCGCGCGCTGTGACTTTCTTCTAATGAGTGCGTTTATTGACGAGCATTTTCGTTACGGGTGAACACTAAGGTGTCACCTTGAGAGGCCGTAGGATCAAACCGATACCCAGCCACGTCAAAAGCAGTGAGTTGCTCGGGATCGTTGATTTGTTGTTGGATAATCCATGCGCTCATCAAGCCGCGGGCTTTTTTTGCATAAAAACTAATGATTTTGAACGAGCCGTTTTTCTCGTCTTTGAAAACGGGGGTGATGATCCGAGCGGCTAGCTTTTTCGTATCGATCGCCTTGAAGTATTCGTTAGAGGCAAGGTTGACCAGTACGTTTGAGCCACTTTCTGCAATGGCGCTATTAAGCGCTTGCGTTAACGTTGGCTTCCAGTAAGCGTAAAGGTCCTTGCCAGCGTCGTTGGGCAGTTTGGTGCCCATCTCCAGCCGATAGGCCTGGATTAGGTCCAGTGGACGCAGCAAGCCGTATAGCCCCGATAGAATGCGTAGGTGTTGCTGAGCAAAAAGGTTGTCGTCATCGCTAAAGGTGTTGGCTTCTAACCCTGTGTAGACATCTCCTTGGAAAGCCTGAACCGCTGGCTTGGCATTATCCAAGGTGAACGGCGGTTGCCAGTCAGCGAAGCGTGCAGCGTTAAGGCCCGCCAATTTATCGCTGATGCCCATTAAATCGCTGAGTTGTTGTGGTGAATAATCGCGCAGAATCTCAATTAATGGTTGGCTATGGTCGAGAAAGTCGGGCTGGGTGACCTTATCGGTTGTTGAGGGTGTCTCAAAGTCTAGCGTTTTGGCGGGGGAAATAACGCTCAGCATGGCGTGCTCCTTATGCCGTGACAGAAAAGAGGAAGAAGTGACTGATACGATTATACCAAGCCTCGGCGATGGCCGAGGCTATCGGTTTGATAGTGAAAACGTGATTAGGGGCAGGGGTTAGGCATCCGACGATGGATGTCGTCGATCGCGGTGAGCACTTCTTCATCCAGCTTAAGGCTCTCGCTGTCGAGGTTGCTTTCAAGCTGATCCATCGTGGTGGCGCCAATAATATTGCTGGTCAGGAAATGGCGAGAGTTTACAAATGCCAGCGCCATTTGGGCAGGATCCAAGTCATGCGCCCTGGCCAGTTGAACGTAGGCCTGCGTTGCCGCTTCTGCTTCTGGCGAGGTATAGCGTTTAAACCGCTCATAAAGCGTCAAGCGCCCTTTCGGTGGCTGTGCACCATCAAGGTACTTACCCGACAGCACACCAAAGCCCAGCGGCGAGTAAGCGAGTAAGCCCACGTCTTCACGGTGAGCGATTTCAGCGAGACCGACTTCAAACGAACGGTTAAGTAAGTTATAGGGGTTTTGAATAGATGCGACCCGCGGCAGCCCCAACTGCTCAGATAACTGCAGCATGCGCATAACTCCCCATGGCGTTTCATTAGAAAGGCCAATGGCGCGGACTTTTCCGGCATCAACAAGTTCTTTTAGTGCTGACAGTGTTTCTTCTAGCGGCGTTGCGTCTTCTTGCTCTTCATGGGTATAACCCAGCTGGCCAAAAAAGTTGGTTTTTCGGTCTGGCCAGTGCAATTGATAGAGATCGATATAGTCAGTGTTGAGACGTGCAAGGCTGGTTTCAACAGCTTGATGTAGATGGTCGCGAGTCATTCTTGGACCACCACGAATATGGTCTAAGCCAGGGCCAGCGGCTTTGGTAGCAATAATGACATCGTCTCTGGCACTGCGGGCTTTCAGCCAACTGCCAATATAAGACTCTGTAAGCCCTTGCGTTTCAGCCTTTGGTGGAACCGGGTACATTTCAGCGGTATCAATAAAATTGATGCCAAAAGCGACTGCGCGATCAAGCTGCTCGTGGGCTTCTGATTCACTATTTTGTTCGCCGAAGGTCATGGTGCCTAAGCAAAGTCGGCTGACCTCCATCCCGGTTCTACCCAGTGGGCGCGTTTGCATTATCGTCTCCTCAATGAAGCGAAATTGCCTCAGGATATTCGGTGATAAACGCCGTAAATAACGGCGCGTGACAGGCATGTTAGCGAGGCGCTACAAAAGCAGCAAATCAATAGGGTTGAGTAAGCGCAAAGGCAGGCGTATGCTTGCCAGCCCATCGACCAGCCTAGCGCTGGTTAATCGTATGGTTAGCGGTCAGATCGTAGCAGTGATGGCTAGCCGAGGATCTCAACAGATAGGCAGGGTGGTTTGCCATGCCGCAGGCATCAACTTTGTTTACCCGGTTAGAGTTTCGCCTAGCCGAACAGCTGTTTCATACTCGCTGGTTATTGCCGCGTTCACCGCGCACCCAGCGGTTGACGATGCGCTTGTTTAAACGCTGTGCAGAAGCGGGGCATCCGGACGCACAGTCGATCTACGGCCACATGCTGTTTCATCGCAGCTTGTCGCCGCAGGATAAGGCGCGTGGCGCACGTTATGTGCTAGAAGCGGCTCAGGCTGGCGATATAAGATCACAGTATCAAGCAGCGCAAATTCATGAGCATGGGTGTGTTCAGTATCCGCGGCGCGAGGATTACGCGGTAACGTGGTATGCCCGAGCTGCTCAGTCAGGCCATTATTTGGCCGCAGAGCGATTAGCGCGCGCCTATCGGCTAGGTGAGCTAGGCTTGGCTGTAGACGGCGAGCAAGCGGCCTACTGGCAACGCTTGGCTGATCGTCAGTCAACGACGGAAATGGCGGCCGCCTAGAAGAAAGTCAGTGGTTTGGCCGCTGAGATCAGTGAATGAGGAAATCAGTGTCCGAGACGCTACCGACAGTGCTAGATATTGAAGCGTCCGGATTTGGGCGCGGCAGCTATCCTATTGAAGTTGGCATTGCGCGTGCCGACGGTAGCTGCTGCGCGTTTCTCATTCAGCCGTTGGCGGAGTGGACGCATTGGGACTCCAAAGCTGAACTTTTACACGGAATCTCCCGAGCTCGGTTACAGCGAGAAGGCTACCCTGTACGCCAAGTGGCGCAGTGGCTAAACGACGAACTGCGTGAGATAGGCAAGGCTTATAGTGATAGCTGGGGATACGATAACACCTGGTTGTCGCTGCTGTTTCACCATGCGGGAATGCTGCCGCGTTTCCGTTTAGAAGCATTGCGGATTTTGCTCAGCGAAGAGCAGCAAGCTCTGTGGAGTAACACAAAGGAAGCGGTTATCGCCGAGCGTGGTATACACCGTCACCGCGCGGGCGAGGATGCTCGTCTGTTACAGCTCACTTATCAGCGTACCTATCTACTAGCTGAAGGCACTAAACGCTGATACCGGGAGTGTTCTTAGGACGGAGCATCAGTGCTGGTTGTAAACGCTACTCTTAATGACTGCCCTTAATCACTCTATCTCTTTAACACTATCGGCTTACGCTGAGCCAAGCTGTGTTTCTAATGCAGCCAGTAGTTGGTTGGGCGTGGGCGCATCCATCAACATATCGCGTGTTGTTTGGGCTAAAAAACCGTGGCTGACGGTACTATCCAAAAAGGTAAGCAGTGGGGCATAAAAGCCATCGGTATCGAGTAGGCCCATGGGCTTTTCGTGAAGTCCTAAATAGCCCCAGGTCCAGATTTCAAACAGCTCTTCAAAGGTGCCTATGCCGCCAGGTAGGGCAATAAAGGCATCAGCATTGGCGGCCATGGTCGCTTTGCGCTCATGCATATTTGGCACGCGTATCAGCTCAGTCAAGCCAAAGTGTGCCTGCTCGCGATCAACAAGGTGATCGGGCATCACGCCGATCACTTTACCGCCTGCCTCTAGCGCCGCATTGGCGAGCGCCCCCATCAAACCAATACGGGCACCGCCATAAACAAGCGTGTGTCCGTGGTCGGCAATGGCGGTGCCAAGTGCGTTGGCGGCCTGGCGAAAAGCGGGGGTATTCCCTTCACGCGAGCCGAGATATACACAAATTCGTGCCATGGTAAGCGTCCTTATGACAGGTCAGCTGCTGATAAATGGGCGGTGAGTTATCAAGCCATGAATGTGCCCGTTAGCGTAGGCAGCGCTGAACGTTGTAGTGCTCATCCATCCATTGCCCGATCACGTTATTACCGCATAAATGGTGGGCATACTGAGTGTGCAAGCAGCGTACCTGTTGCCAGTTGCTAATGCCGCCCACACCTCGTTCGGTGAGAACATCGCTATAGCCAAGCTTAGCGACTTCATCGCGTTGGGCATCGCTCATATACGCCCAACGTGCCTTAACGTAATCGTGATGGCTTTGTTGGTAAGCATCCAGAAACTCAGGCTCTTCCTGAAGGCGCTGCTCCAGCGACTTAATGACACCTACGGCTTCAATTCGTGAGATCTCAATTTTGAGTAGGTCGGAGCATAGCCAGTAAAGGGTGGGAAACGGTTTGCCATCGACAATTGGCGCCATACGCAGCACCAGCGGAGTGCCGTGGGCATCGGTAGCCGCAACGGCTTCAATACCGCGAGGAGCACGCCCGAGCTGTTGCGTGATAATAGCTAGCTGGCGCTCATCGGGCGCTTGGTCGGTACGGATTACCATTGCGTTGATGTCTCACTTTCGGTCATCTTGAATAAACTTATTTGAGCGACCAACGGCGCGGAAGAAACAGCGATTAAGCTGTTCAGGTGTGGCGACATAGCACCACTTCTCTTCGCAATATTCTGCGGCTCGCGCCATTAATACATCGTAAAGTCGATTGAACGGGGCATCATAATCGTACGGGTCTGCGCCGAACAAGCGGATATGCGGGTAGTCAGCAAAGCGCTCCATAAAATAGCGCTCAAGGTCGGCTTCAACGGCGCGATGCTGCGCCGTATTATCCGGATCGATCCAGAGATTATAACGGATTGCCATGGGAATTTCCCTGGGCCCCACCGAGCGGAGGGGAGTGAGTTAAGCTGGCGTTGGCGCGCTGTGTAAGTGTGCGGATAGCGCATCACGCAAGTCACCTTCAATAGGTACCGCACGTTTTTCTTGATGGTCGTATTGCACCAGTACGGTATGCCCCACATTAGTCAGCGTGCCATCTTGGCGCGCCTCCTGAGTCACTGTAAACGAGCTGGTACCTAAACGTGTCAAATAGGTACGTAATTCGATGTCGTGGCCGTAGAACAGTTCAGCACGGTAATCAACTTCCATTCGCGCCATAATCAAACGCCACTGTTTAGGGTTGAGGTCTGGCGTAAACAGCCTGAATAAATCGTTACGTGCTAGCTCAAACCAAGCTGGCAGACGGGTATTATTAATATGGCCTAGTGCATCGGTATCGTAAAAAGCCGGCTCAATCATACGGGTGAACATCAGGAGATCCTTATTGGTTGTCAGCAATTCAGGCTAACCAGAATTACCCCTAGCGAGCGCTTGGTCAAGTGGCGCGACGTTGATACCAGGCGGTGAACTGCATCCAGCCAAGTAGCCACAGTGTGGCGGTTGCAAACCCCGCTAATGTTCCCCAGAAAAGGCCTAACGTGCTGTAAGTTAAAGAAACGCACAGCGTATAGCTCAGCAATGAGCCAAGCCCCATGGGGTAGTGTTTGATCACGGTTGCTGCTGGCGCGAACCCATAGTTTAAATGCAGGATGAGCAGAAAAGGCAGCATGGTGACTGGAAAAGCTGCTAGCGTACCCGCCCAGGCGGGGGGCAACCAATGAGCAAGCCAGGTAATCACAAAAACGATGGCGGTAGCCAAGCATGCTCGCGCGGCAAGTGCGGTAAGCGAAAAGGCACGACTGGCGGGGCTTTTTACATCAGGAATACTGCGAAATAATAGGCTAAATACAACGATAGCGCCGAGTGTGAGCAGCGTACCGCTAAGTCGCGTAAAATTGAACTGGGCAAGCACAGTGCTAACCGCGAACCATGCAATAAAGCCGCCTGCTAAGCCACCCGCGATGCCTTTGAATCCTGGCTGACGACCTGACACTACATAGCCTGCGACGAAAGCCATTGTGGCGGTGAAGCCTGCCAGTGTATGTACCGCGCTTTGAGTTGCAAAAAGCGGGGAGATTTCTAAGCCAATAAAAAACAGCGCTAACGCGGTGCCTAGTGGGTAACCCGCCAGTAGCCCCGCTATACGGGGGCTGGCACGCACCGCAACGGCGCCAAGCCCGAGCACCATGCCAATTGAGAGGCCTAGTTTTGCCAGTTGCCAAGTGAGAGGAACCTCTATCATGCGGTGTTTTCCTTGTTGTTATCAAATCACAAAGTCGCGGGTGCGCAAACGCCGTTAGTTACACACCTCGTTAGTAGAAATGTTCGCTAGCTATACCAGACGGAGGCCCTGTTGATCGCGCCAAGCGGCCTCTAAGGCATTTTCGAGCGGCACTTTTAAGTGGGGCGGCAATGCATCATGAGCGGCTTGCAGCGAATCAAATGAGCGGTTGCGCAGCCAGCAGTAAGCCCAGGCGCAGGCCTCCGCATCACTTTGTGGAGTGGGGCGGGCGGGCATTTGGTTGAGTAAAAATACCGCGGTGCGAGGGGCCCAGAGTGGTATTTCACCATGTTCTTCATGGCTCCACTGCTCAAGTGTGGCGCCACTTGGTGTCTCATCGGGTGTGCCCAGTTTTGCAACCCGCGCTGTTTCAGCCAAAATGAGTGCCAGTTGATCCGTATCGGCTTGGCCAAGTGAACGCCACTGCCGCAACAACGCCGATAGTCCCGCGCGCATCTTGGTATAAAAGTCATCTTGCGGCATGCTCAATAGTTACTCCCAAGAACATAAGTGAGATTAATTATGGCGTTTGATTTTGTCACGCCCGTCGAACGACGCTCTCCCGAAGGGGGGTACGCCTCACAAAAATGGCATCGCTATGATGCAAATGTACTGCCGTTGTGGGTGGCAGATATGGATTTTTGCTCACCGCCCGCCGTGATTGAGGCGCTACGTGCCCGGGTGGAGCACGGTGTCTATGGCTATGGCGAGGTGCCCGATACGTTAACCGAAGCCCTCTGCCAGTGGAGCGCCCATCATTACGATTGGTCGATTCAGCCTGATTGGCAGCAGTGGTTGCCTGGGGTTGTGCCCGCGTTGCATTTTGCGGCGATGGCGCTCACCAAGCCCGGTGACGGGGTGCTTACAATTGCCCCTATTTATCCACCTTTCCTGGCCGTTGCAGAGCGCACAGGACGGCTGGCCCAGCAGGCGATGTTAGCTGAGCCAGCGTCCCCTGGCGAGCCTTGGCAGTTGGATATTGACGCGCTAGAAGCCGCGATAACACCGCAAACCCGCCTACTGCTGTGGTGCCACCCGCACAATCCAACAGGGCGTGTATGGAGTGACCGGGAGCTTACCAAGTTGGCCGCCGTCGTTGAGCGGCATGATTTATGGGTGGTCTCTGATGAGTTGCACTGTGATCTACTGCTAGACGAGGGAGCGCAACATCGCCCCTTGGCTGCTATGATCCCGGCACTGGCTAAACGCACGATCACGCTATGGGCGCCGTCAAAAACGTTCAACCTTGCGGGGCTGACCAGTGCCTGTGCCATTATCCCTGATGCTGAGCTGCGAAAGCGTTTTGCTGAGGCCACAAAAGGCTTTTTACCTGATGGCAATGTGCTGGGGCTGGTTGCTGCTGAAGCGGCTTATCGCGAAGGTGAACCCTGGCGCCAAGCGCTGTTAGCGGTACTGCGTGATCACCGCGCTACGCTGCAGGCACGGGTAGCGTTATGGCCGGGAGTGACCATGAGCGAGCCGGAGTCCACTTATCTTGCGTGGCTGGATATGCGCGAGGCGGGGCTAGGCGATTCGCCCGCCAAGGCATTACTGGAAAGGGCGGGCGTAGCGCTGTCTGATGGGGCTGCGTTTGGCTGCCCTGGGTTTGTGCGGCTTAATTTTGGTACTACCGCTTCGCAATTGGAAGCGGCGTTAGCAAGAATGGATGAGTTGCTGAAAGCCTGATCAGAACTAATTAATACAACAGAGCAAATAGTTTGCGCCGATAGGTAACGGTTAGCGGGTGGTCGGCACCCAAAGCGTCGAATACTTGCAATAAGGTTTTGCGGGCCGCGTCGTCGTTATAGGCGCGGTCATCTTTCATTAAACCAAGCAGCCCCTCAAGGCCTGTTTCGTATTGGCCATCGGCAACATGGCGCAGTGCACGCTGGTAGCGCGCTTCACTGTCGTTGCGATCACCCAGCGCGGCGACGTCTTCGACAGAAAGAGCCTGCTCGCTAAATTCGATACTGGCTCGCACACCGCGGGCAGGTGAGGCATCGCGCTCTTCGGGGGGTAAGTTGTCGAGCACACTGCGAGCTTCATCTCCACGCTTTTCAGCCACCAGTGCCCTTGCAAGGCTGATTTGGTAGGCGTAGTGCTCTGGATACTGGCTAATCAGGGTTTGATAAATTTCGCGTGCGCCTGCTGCATCGCCCGCTGCTAATGCCTCTTCGGCTTGATCTTCTGGACTGGGCGGTGCATCGCCTGGGGCTGGGAAGTAGCGGTTTAGCCACTCGCGCACTTCCTTCTCAGGTAGTACGCCTTGGAAACTATCGACCAAGCCTCCTTGGCTAACGAGCTTAACATCGGGGGTCGAGCGAACACCTAACTGGCTAGCGATTTCCGGGTTAGCTTCAACATCCAGCTTGCCAAGCAGGAAGGCGCCCGCGTACTCAACGGCTAGCTTTTCCAATACCGATAGCAGAGCGTTGCCGCTGGCGTTGGAAGGTGAATGACAGCCCAGTAGCACTGGCACCTGCATCGATGCTTCAAGTACTTGCTGAATATTGCCAGCGTCAAGCTCAATAATAACTTCTTCAGCTGTCACGGAAGGACGAGCTGTGCCCGCTTCTTCGTTGTTGATATTAGCAGGTTCCGCGGTCAACGGATTGCCGGTACGGGGATCAATAATGGACATGGCTAGGCTCTGCATCGCTTGAAGTGGATTACGTTATGATATGCAGGCAATCGGGGAAGGATTCAAGGAAACAGCGGTAAATAAAGTACCTATCACAAAAAGGGCTGCTCAAGAATCGAAATCAGAGTGACTTGTCAGGCGTTTTAAGAACGACCTCTACTGTTGCATTTGCGACGTACCACTTGGTTTGTAAGAGGGTTTTGTCGCTATTCGGCGTATTCGTGCCAAAATGCGACTCATGAGTAATGCCACCCCGGCACGAGTGAGTGTTCACTGCAGTAATGGGAAACTAAGAAACGCCAGCGCCACCTATACTAATAAAAAGAAAAACTGATGATCTAAGGTGACGGAGGGTAAATCGATGACATCAGACAAATCAAAAGACCAGACAGCAAATCTCCATCGTGCGGGTGAACCGCAAACCCTTGGTTTTCTCCTGCTGGATAATTTCACGTTAATTTCCCTAGCTTCAGCCATTGAGCCTTTGCGGATGGCTAATCAATTATCTGGCCGCGAACTATACCGCTGGTACACCCTAACCCAAGACGGTTTGCCGGTGCGTGCCAGTGATGGGTTGCAGGTAACGCCGGATGCTTCTATGCACGCACCCTTATCGCTAGAGTGGGTCGTTGTGTGCGGAGGAGTGGGGCCTCAGCATAGTGTTACTCGTGAGCATGTGCGTTGGCTTCAGTCGCAGTCGCGTCAACTCAAACGTTTAGGTTCGGTATGTACGGGAAGCTGGGCGCTAGGCCAAGCAGGGCTGCTTGATCACTATGAGACCAGCATCCATTGGGAGTGTTTGGCTTCTATGCAGGAAGCTTTTCCGAATGTCATTCTGACGACCTTTCTGTTTTCGATTGACCGGGATCGATTCACCGCGTCTGGCGGCACAGCACCGCTCGATATGATGCTTAACCTGATTGCTCATGACCATGGACGTGAGCTGTCGGCAGGCATCTCCGAGATGTTTATCTATGAGCGTGTGCGTAACGAGCAGGACCAGCAGCGCGTGCCGCTTAAACATGTGCTGGGCACTACCCAGCCCAAGCTGTTGGAGATCGTCGCTTTGATGGAATCCAACCTTGAGGAGCCGATCGAGCTCGACGAGCTCGCTCGTTATGTCAATGTTTCGCGTCGCCAGTTAGAGCGCCTATTCCAACGCTATCTGCTCTGCTCGCCATCGCGTTATTATCTCAAGCTGCGCTTAGTGCGTGCTAGACAATTGCTTAAGCAAACGCCTTTATCGATTATCGAGATTGCTTCCGTTTGTGGCTTCGTTTCTACGCCCCATTTTTCTAAGTGCTACCGTGAATACTTTGGCGTACCGCCAAGAAATGAGCGCCTCGGGGTGCATGATCGGCAAGCAAATAATCACGCCAAGTCGCCACCGCTGATCAAACGGTGGGGGAGCGAGCCCAATGCCAATGAGCCTTTCTCAAGCGCTCAGCAGGCACTTGCATGTGCTCAGGGAGAGCCTACGTTTGCCAGCGTGACGCTGCTGAGCTGATATTGACTACGCAGCCAACGATGAGAACGTGCTACCCAGCGTCGGGTAGCACGTTTTTTTATATTGCTACCACGCTGCTGCAAATATCAAAAGATCCCAAGTAGCTGTCGTGTTCACGACACAATGACGTTTTTGGAATTTCCGTCGTCGTTTCCAAGAGCAGCCCAAGCCAACGTCAGCGCTATGCTCGCTACATAAATCAATGTTGGAGCTTAGCTATGACACCCTCAGAACTGCACGATGACGCTATCGTCATCGATGGCTTGATTATCGCCAAATGGAATCGTGAGCTGCTTGAGGACATGCGTCGCGGTGGTTTGACGGCGGCTAACTGCACTGTTTCGGTGTGGGAAGGGTTTCAGGCCACGGTCGATAATATCGTCAAGTCAAACCAACTGATGGCCGAGTGTAGTGACCTGGTACGCCCGGTACGCACCACCGCTGATATCACGCGTGCGAAAGAAGAGGGCAAAACTGGAATCATCTTTGGTTTCCAGAATGCGCATGCGTTTGAGGATCAGATTGGCTATGTAGAGATCTTCAAGCAGCTGGGCGTGGGCATTGTACAGATGTGCTACAACACCCAGAATCTAGTGGGAACCGGCTGCTACGAGCGTGACGGCGGCCTGTCTGGCTTTGGGCGTGAAATCGTCGCTGAAATGAACCGTGTCGGCATTATGTGTGACCTCTCTCATGTCGGTGCGAAAACCTCTGAAGAGGTGATTCTCGAATCCAAAAAGCCGGTTTGCTACTCCCACTGCCTGCCCTCCGGGCTCAAAGAGCACCCGCGCAACAAATCCGATCAAGAGCTCAAGTTCATTGCTGATCACGGAGGTTTCGTCGGTGTCACCATGTTCGCACCTTTCCTCAAAAAGGGCATCGACTCCACCATCGAAGACTACTGTGAAGCGATCGAGTACGTCATGAATATCGTTGGTGAAGATGCTATCGGCATCGGTACTGATTTCACCCAAGGACACGGTCAAGAGTTCTTCGAGTGGCTGACTCATGACAAGGGCTATGCCCGTCGTTTGACAGACTTTGGCAAGATCATTAATCCCAAAGGCATTCGCACCATCGGAGAGTTCCCTAATCTCACCGAGGCGCTCCTTAAGCGCGGCTTTAGTGAAACTCAGGTCAGGAAGGTCATGGGTGAGAACTGGGTACGCGTCCTCAAGGATGTCTGGGGCGCCTAAACGCTTGCTCCATAAGATTGATAGGAGCGATGGGATAAGCCTGCTCCTTAGCCAAGAATAATGATGTAGAGGATGATACCCGTGACCAAACTGGCCCCCGCACTGCCTATCGAAGTCGATAGTGAAACCGGCGTCTGGACGACTGATGCGCTGCCGATGCTCTATGTACCACGGCACTTTTTTATCAACAACCATGTGGCCGTTGAAGAGGCGCTAGGTGCTGAAAAGTACGCTGAAATCCTCTATCACGCTGGCTATAAGAGTGCCTGGCACTGGTGTGAGAAAGAAGCCGAGTGCCATGGCCTCGAAGGTGAGGCCGTTTTTGAGCACTACATGCTGCGTCTCTCTCAGCGTGGCTGGGGCCACTTCATCACTGAACAGATTGATCTTGACGCTGGCACGGCTCAGGTGCGGCTAGAACATAGCGCCTTCGTTTACCAACTGGGTAAGGTTGGGCGCAAGGTCGAGTACATGTTCACTGGCTGGTTTGCTGGGGCCATGAATCAAATTCTCGCTGCACGGGGTAGTTCGCTGCGCACCGTTGCTGAGCAGACGCAGAGCGCTGCCGAACCCGGCTGTGATGTCGGCGTCTTCGCTGTCAAACCGCTGCCCGATGCTGCCCACTAACCCTGGGTGTGAGGAGAGATAACCATGGCATTTGACGCAATCTTTGAGCCCATCGAGATCGGCAAGCTGACCATTCGCAACCGTGTGGTCAGTACCGCCCATGCCGAGGTGCATGCCACTGACGGTGGTATGACGACTGAGCGCTACGTCAGGTACTACGAAGAAAAATCCAAGGGTGGCTGTGGCCTGTGTATCTGCGGTGGCTCATCAGTGGTGTCCATTGATAGCCCTCAGGGCTGGTGGAGCTCGGTGAACCTTTCTACCGACCGCATCATTCCACACTTTCAGAACCTGGCGGACGCCGTGCACAAGCATGGTGGCAAGATCATGATCCAGATTACCCATATGGGTCGCCGCTCACGCTGGGATGGCTTCGATTGGTCGACGCTGGTATCCCCCTCTGGCATTCGCGAACCGGTACACCGCTCCACTTGCAAGACTATCGAGGTGGAAGAGATTTGGCGGATTATCGGTGACTTCGCCCAGGCCGCGCGACGGGCCAAAGAGGGCGGGCTCGACGGTGTCGAACTGTCCGCCGTGCACCAGCACCTGATCGACCAGTTCTGGAGCCCTAGGGTCAACAAGCGTACCGACGAGTGGGGCGGTAGTTTCGAAAATCGCATGCGCTTCGGCATGGAAGTACTCAAAGCGGTACGTGCCGAAGTGGGCGATGACTTTGTGGTAGGGATGCGCATTTGTGGTGACGAATTCCACCCGGATGGCCTTTCGCATGAAGACATGAAACAGATCGCCGCTTATTACGATGCCACTAAAATGGTCGACTTTTTCGGCGTCATTGGCTCTGGCTGCGACACCCACAACACACTGGCCAACGTTATTCCCAATATGTCTTTTCCACCGGAGCCTTTTCTACATCTGGCGGCGGGGATCAAGGAAGTGGTGAATGTGCCGGTAATCCACGCCCAGAATATTAAAGACCCCAATCAGGCCCAGCGTATTCTCGAAGGGGGCTACGTGGATCTGGTAGGCATGACCCGGGCGCATATTGCTGATCCTCACCTGATTGCCAAGATCAAGATGGGGCAGATCGATCAGATTAAGCAGTGCGTAGGGGCAAACTACTGCATCGACCGCCAATACCAGGGCCTTGACGTACTGTGTATTCAAAACGCTGCCACCTCGCGGGAATACATGGGGCTGCCGCATATCATTGAAAAGACCGAGGGCGCCAAGCGCAAAGTCGTGGTAGTAGGCGGTGGTCCCGGCGGTATGGAGGCGGCTCGGGTTGCCGCTGAGCGTGGTCATGATGTCACTCTGTTTGAGGCCGCTGATGCCCTGGGTGGACAGATCACTATCGCTGCTCAGGCGCCGCAGCGCGACCAAATCGCCGGTATCACTCGTTGGTATCAGTTGGAGCTGGCACGCCTAAAAGTCGATCTGCGACTAGCGACTCGTGCTGATGAGGCAACCTTGCTTGATCTGCGTCCCGATATCGTGGTGCTCGCCACCGGTGGCCAACCCTTCCTTAGCCAGCACCCGGAATGGGGCTATTCGGAGAATGCCGAGGAGAGTCTGGTGGTCAGCACTTGGGATATTCTCTCAGGCAAGGTGGCACCCGGTAAAAACGTGCTGATTTACGACGCCATCTGCGAATTCTCTGGCGTCTCGGCGGCCGACTATCTGGCGGATAAGGGCGCCAAGGTCGAGATCGTTACTGACGATATCAAACCTGGTGCAGCGGTGGGGGGCACCACCTTTCCCACTTATTACCGCAGCCTATACGAGAAAGAAGTGATCATGTCCTCTGACTTGATGCTGCATAAGGTCTACCGCGAGGGCGACGGCCTAGTGGCAGTGCTCGAAAATGAGTATACCGGTGCTTTGGAAGAGCGCGTGGTTGATCAGGTGGTCGTAGAAAACGGCGTGCGTCCTGACGAGGCACTTTATTACGCCCTTAAAGAGCAGTCCCGCAACAAAGGGCAGGTGGATCTTGAAGCGCTCTATGCGATTCAGCCGCAGCCCCGCCTGAGCGAAGAGGGAGATGGCTTCCTGCTATTCCGTCTGGGCGACTGTACAGCTCCGCGTAACACCCACGCGGCCATCTACGACGCCCTGCGAATCTGCAAGGACTTTTGACCTGAGCGAGAGCCGGGACGCCGGTGGAAGACCGTAGTGAGGGTCATTTGCCATGGCCGTAAAACAGCTCCATACGTTTACGGCATTTCCGCCATCCGTGGCGGCTAGATGGCAAAGGTAGCGCCCAGGAATGGGATTGCAGCGCCCTTGCAGCGGTCTGCCGCCGGAGCAGTCCCGCCGCGACAGATGAGGTGAGTACCATGCTCGATACGCTCTTGCCGATACTGATTTTTACTGCCCTGGCGCTGGCAGTCATCGGCGCTGTACGCCGCATACGCCTGTGGCGTCAGGGTCGCCCCTCACAGGTGAACCTGTTCAAGGGGTTAATGGCTCTGCCGCGCCGCTACTTGGTGGATCTGCACCATGTCGTGGGGCGCGACAAAATGATCTCCAATACCCACGTGGCCACCGCCGGGGGATTTGTGGCTGCCGCCGTGCTGATGATTGTGGTGCATGGTCTTGGTATCGCCAATCCATTGCTAGGCGGGTTGCTGTTACTGGCTAGTGCATCCATGTTCGTTGGTAGCCTGTTCGTAGCGCGTCGGCGGCTTAACCCACCTGCACGGCTCTCCAAAGGCCCTTGGATGCGCCTGCCAAAGAGCCTGATGGCGTTTTCGATAAGCGTCTTCCTGATCACACTGCCCACGGTGGGGCTATTGCCCGAAGGCGTAGTCGCAGGTAGCAGTAGCTGGCTTCTGGCGCTGGTATTAGCGGGCGTCGTGGTTTGGGGGCTGGGCGAAATGTTCTTTGGCATGACCTGGGGAGGCCCAATGAAGCACGCCTTCGCTGGCGCCTTACATCTCGCCTTTCACCGTCGTGCGGAGCGCTTTGGTGGTGGCCGGTCAACGGGGCTCAAAGCGCTGAACCTGGAGGATGAGGCAGCGTCTCTGGGCGTAGAAAAGCCTGCTGACTTTACCTGGAATCAACTGCTGGGCTTCGATGCTTGCGTGCAGTGCGGCCGCTGCGAGGCGGTTTGCCCTGCGTTTGCCGCCGGCCAACCGCTCAATCCTAAAAAGCTGATTCAAGACATGGTAGTGGGATTTGCCGGCGGTAGCGATGCTAGCTATGCAGGTTCTCCTTATCCTGGTAAGCCAGTGGGAGAACACCAGGGCGCTCCCCATGCGCCTATCGTCGCGCCGGTTGTCATGAAAGAGGGCAAGGCGTTGGTTGACGCTGAAACCCTCTGGTCGTGCACCACCTGCCGCGCTTGTGTCGAAGAGTGCCCAATGATGATTGAGCACGTGGATGCGATTGTCGATATGCGTCGCCACCTTACCTTGGAGCGGGGCAAGACGCCCAATAAAGGAGCTGAGGTACTCGACAACCTGATTGCCACCGACAATCCTGGCGGCTTCGACCCAGGCTCACGGCTTAACTGGGCGGCAGATCTAAACCTACCGTTAATGGCCGACCTACAGCAGGTTGATGTGCTGTTGTGGTTAGGGGATGGCGCCTTTGATATGCGTAACCAGCGAACCCTACGCGCCCTGGTGAAAGTGCTGCGTGCTGCTGAAGTAGACTTCGCCGTGTTGGGGACTGAAGAGCGCGACAGCGGCGACGTAGCACGGCGCCTGGGCGATGAAGCGACGTTCCAATCCTTGGCTAAGCGCAATATTGCCACCCTGGCCAAGTATCGCTTCCAGCAGATTGTCACCTGTGATCCGCATAGTTTTCATGTGCTGAGCAATGAGTACGGCGACTTTCTTCAAGAAGGGCAAAATGGCAGCGATTCAAAGGCCAACTACGAAGTGCGACACCACAGTACCTTTATTGCTGAATTGTATGACGCCGGGCGGTTGAACTTCGCTCCCTGGAAAGGTGGCAGCGTTACTTATCATGACCCATGTTACTTGGGGCGCTATAACGGTGAATACGAAGCCCCTCGGCGAGTGCTTAAAGCGCTGGGTATCCAAGTTGCCGAGATGGAGCGCTCAGGGTTCCGTTCGCGCTGCTGTGGCGGTGGTGGTGGGGCGCCAATCACGGATATCCCTGGTGAGCGCCGTATTCCTGATATGCGCATGAATGACGTTAAAGAGAGCGGCGCCGAGCTGGTGGCGGTGGGTTGCCCACAGTGCACTGCCATGTTGGAAGGCGTGGTGGATGCTAGCGCCGAAGTGCGTGATATCGCTGAGCTGGTAGCTGATGCTCTGGTAGAGCGTCCTGCTGGCGATGTGTCTGGTGTATCCCGTCGAAACACTGCAGTGACAACTGCTGAAGAGGTGGCCTTATGAGTGAGATTATTCGCCGCGATCCGCGCCGCGAGTGGATCGCCCGGAACCGTCTTCATCCAGACCACGCCAGTGTGCTCGCCGCTCTTGGTGTCAACAGTGAGGGCGGCGGTGCAGCTAGTGAGTGGCTGGGCCCCAACGGTGTGGTGCGTAAAAATCCTCGCGCCATTGGCTTTATCGGCCCCAATGGCGTCAAACGGATTGATCGTAGCGGCCTTCAGCAAGGAGGGCAGGCCTCCGCGACCACCACGGCGGCTCGTGATAGCCGCCGCAGGGTGACCATTGATCAGCCTGCCTTTATGGTCGCCGTGGTACCCGACCTGACCAGTGGGCGCCTTTCAAGCCACGACAAGGATCTGTTGGGGCTAGCCAGACGTGTGGCAGATGCTGATGCCGAACAGCCTGGCGCTGTGGTAGCGATCTTATTCGGCGAGCATAAGGAGGAGGCGCTTGGCGAAGCCGGAATCGATCGCATCGTGCATCTTGATGATGAGCTTTACGCTGGGTTTGCTCCTGAGGCACGGCTAGCGGTGCTAGGTGCCGTCGAACGTGAAATGGCACCGCGCTTCTGGCTGTTGCCGGACTCGCCTCTAGGTGGGGCTGATCTGGGGCGGCGGCTTGCCTTGCGGCTGGGGGAGCGGGCTGCCACGGGGGTATGGCAGGTGGAAGCTGATAATGAGGCCTCTTTGGGGTGGCGCTGTACTGCCCGTGGTGCCGCTGGGAGCCTGGATATCCAGCGTCCTCTGCCGCGAGTTGCCCTGGCACTGGCCGAGTGCGCCGAGCCGGTGGACGAAACGCGCCACGCGGCGGAGCCTGTGAGTCTGGCGGCGCCTATTCCCACCACCCTATCGCGCATTGAAGATCTGGGGCAGGTGGCAGTGGATCCCGCTGGCGTGGCGCTGGCCGAGGCTGAGTTCATCCTCTCGGGTGGCAACGGTGTTAAACAGTGGGACGCCTTCCATCATGCTGCGAAAGTGCTCGGTGCTACCGAAGGAGCCTCGCGTGTCGCGGTGGATGACGGCTTTATGGCGCGTGATCGCCAGGTAGGCGCGACCGGTACTTGGGTGACCGCCCGAGTCTATATGGCGGTGGGTATTTCCGGTGCTATCCAGCACCTACAGGGCATTCAGCGCTGCGATAAGGTGGTGGCAATCAATCTCGACCCGGGGTGCGACATGATCAAACGCGCTGACCTGGCAGTGATAGGCGACAGCACGCAAATTCTTGCTGCGTTAGTGGCGATGGTGGAACAGCAGCGAGGAGGGCAGCGCGATGCGGCCTGAGCAACAGCAAACACAACAAAAAGCAGGTATCAACGTAGCGGTGCTGGTCTCCATCGGTCGTCACCCCACCACCGGTCGTGCTAGGCGCGCCGAGCAGGATGCCCGCGGTCTGGAACTTGCGCTAGCCGTAGCAGCAGAGCTGCCGGGTAGCCAGATTGACCTGCTGCACGCGGGTTCTAAGGATGTCGACAGCGAGGCCGCTCTACGTGGTTACTTAGGGATGGCCACGGGCGTTGGCATGGGGCTTGAGTCCATGACCTTGCTGGAACAGCCTGAAGGCAGCGATGCTATTTTGCCTCTGGTGGAACATTTGGCCGCTACCTCACCTCAGCTAGTGATCACCGGTGCCCGAGCTGAGCGCGGGGAAGGCTCTGGGCTTTTGCCCTATGCATTGGCAGAACACCTCGGTTGGCCGTTAGTAAATAGCTTAGCGTCCATAGAGACGGTGGAAAATGGCGTGGTAACGCTGCTTCAAGCGTTGCCGCGGGGCCAGCGTCGTCGTCTCAAGGTGCGCCTACCCGCTATCATCAGCGTGGATGAAGCAGCGCCGGCGGCGCGTCAGAGCGCTTTCGGCCCAGCTCGTCGAGCCACCTTCTCGCTAGTACCCACTAGCTCTGAAGCCGACGGTGAGTTGGCCCAGTGGCACTTGGGACCCGCACGAAAACGGCCTAAGCGTCTGAAAATCATCAAAGCCGCCTCAGCAAGAGACCGCTTTAAAGCGGCGGCTTCCAAAGCCGAGGGCAAAGGCGGGCAAGTGCTTATCGATGTTAGCCCCGAGCAAGGTGCAGAGGCGATTTACAAGCTGCTCAAGGAAGAGGACGTGCTACGCTGAAGCCTTTTGATCACGGCATGTTTGTAATCTTAAAGCCCGCCCTTTGTGGCGGGTTTCTTATTAGCTATTTTTAATCGCTGAGTCTTTGTTTTATAAATCGTCTTGGTGTTATAAATCTTGATCTGCTAAGGCTTTACGTTCTCTGTCGTTATCTTCTGCAATGCTGTTATGACCTATTTGTCAGCAAAGCCAGGATAAAGCCGCAGGCGCTGCCTTTCTCGCTGTAATCCCATCCAAGCGTGTAGCACTAGCACCGTGATGACGATGGCCCCGCCCAGTAGTGTTGATGCCGTTGGCGTCTCGCCTAATAGCCACCAAACCCATAGTGTGCCCAGTGCGGTTTCCACTAGGTAAAACAGTGCCACCTCGGTAGACGGCAGGTAGCGGGTGGCGCTATTGATCAGTACCGTGGCCAGGGGCATCTGCACTAGTCCCATTAGTGCCAGCACACTATAACGCTCGACATCTAGCGCCAGCGGCGAGGCCATGGGCAGCGCAATTGCTGCTGAGAGCAGCCCGCCACCAGCAATCACCGTCATAGGGTCAATGGCTGGATAGCGGCGTAGTAAGGTCAGGTTACCGCCGATGGCTGCCGCGGCCGTTAAGGCATACAAGTTACCCAATAGCATTCCCATGGCGCCTTCGCCCAAGAACACCAACCCCATCCCCAGCATGCAGACGGCAATGGCTACCAAGGTTCTTAGCGGTACCCGTTCATGTAGGAAAACCCGTGAAAACAGTGCGGCAAACAGTGGTGCTGTGCTTAGTATGACGACCACGTTGGCTACATTGGCGTTCATTACGGCGAGCACGAATAGGCTCGACATTAGACCCAGCAGCAGTGCTGAGGCGAGCGAAGAAAATGGATGGCTTCTCAGTGCCGCTAAGCGATTCCCCGCACAGCACAGGACTCCCAGTACGCAGAACATTAACAAACCGCGCCAGAATACGATGGTCCAGCCATCGGTATTGGCTAGGCGGATCAGCAGGCCATCGAAACTGAGGAACACCACGCCCAGTATCACCATGACCAGGCCGCGCTGGTAAGAGTTTGACTGCATTGTCTTGATTCCCGATCGATAAAAGAGGGCTACCGCCCGCTGGTTGGTCGGGCGGTAGCAGGGAGGTTAGTTGGCGGTTTTGGGTGTCGCGTTAAGTTGTCGCCACTCCTTATTGAGGCCTAAGTAAAGGCTGACGCACATCATTAATAGTACCAGTGTGAAGGGCAGCCCGGTGGCTACTGCGCCGGCCTGAAGCGCACTGAGCGCGGTGCTACCGCCGCCGTAGAGCAGGACGCCAGCAATCACACCTTCAAGTGCTGCCCAGAAAACACGCTGGCCCTTAGGTGCATCGGTTTTGCCACCGGCCGTGATGTTATCGATTACCAACGAGCCGGAGTCTGATGAAGTGATGAAGAAAACCAGCACCAGAACAATGGCTAGTGTTGACGTTATGCTGGTGAGAGGCAACTGTTCCAGCATATGGAACATGGCAAGCGAGACATCGCCAATGCCGTTGGCCAGTTCGCCTATGCCGTGAGTCGCCTGAAAAAGCGCTGTACCGCCGAAGGCACTCATCCAAACCAGCGTGACCAGCGTTGGTACCAGCAGTACGGCAATGAGAAACTCCCGAACGGTGCGTCCACGTGATACGCGAGCGATAAACATGCCGACAAACGGAGACCAGGAGATCCACCACGCCCAGTAAAAGATGGTCCAGCCGTGATACCAAGTGTCATCGTCGCGGCCAATCCAGTTCGACAGCGGCAAAAGGTGGCTTATATAGTCTAATGTTGTGGTGCCAATCCCTGCCAATATCATCAGCGTCGGACCTGCTATCACAACGAATAGCAGCAGTATCGCCGCGATGATCATATTAATGTTTGAGAATAGCTTTACCCCACCGTCGATACCCCGCCATACCGAGAATAGTGCAATCACCGTGACCACTAGGATAATCGCCAACTGAGTACCGATGGTATTGGGAATACCGAACAGGTAGGCGAGTCCACCGGCTGCTTGGGTAGCACCAAAGCCAAGCGAGGTAGCTAGGCCGAAAATGGTGGCGAGTACGGCAAGAATATCGATGATATGACCTGCCCAGCCGCGGGTACGCTCACCTAGCAGTGGATAAAAGGCGGAGCGAAGCGTGAGTGGCAAGCCCTTATTGTAGGCAAAGAACGCCAGCGAGAGTGCGACGACTGCGTAGATTGCCCAGGGGTGTAGCCCCCAATGAAACATGGTCGCCCCCATGGCGGCGCTGGCGCCTTCCGGTGTGCCTGCGGGGGCGTTGAGGGGCGTACCATACCAGTCGGTGTAATAGGCCACGGGCTCAGCAACGCTCCAGAACATTAGGCCGATACCCATACCCGCCGCAAATAGCATGGCGAACCAGGAGGTACGCGAGTACTCCGGCTTGGCATCACTGCCGCCCAAACGAATTCGCCCGAGCGGCAAGCAGATCAGTACAAGGCAGAACACCACAAAGGTATTGCCTGCAATCATAAACAGCCAGTCAAAGTGTTCAATTGACCAGTTCTTGGCAAGCCCTAGGTGCGTATTAGCGGCATCTGGGTAAACCAGTGCGTAAAGAATGAATAGCAGAATGGCGAGAGCAGAGAGTGGGAAGACGGGGTTATGAAAATCTAACCCCATTATCTGAGTGTTGTCCTGTCCGGGCGACAGAACCGGGTCGTCATTGTTCTTCATTGGCTTTCCTTGGTGGTTCTTGTTAGGTGTCGGATATGCGTCACGATCGCCGACGCTAGGAATTGTTGGGTCTGTTTTGGAGAAGGAGTGTCGTGAAAACGACCTTCATCTATTCATCTTGGCTGGCATGTCTTGAATAGATATGTGAGTGCCTTTGTGGGGTAAGTCCTTAGGCACGGAGGGGATAGGGTGGGAAAGCGCAATCCACCATCAAGCGCATAACAATGAACAACAGGAGCTAGCCATGAATGCAGCCAACCGCGGAGTGGTCTATAAAGGGCCGGGTGAAGTCGCCGTCGAATCTATTGCCTACCCTGAGCTCGCCATCGGTAATCGCAAGTGCGATCACGGCGTGATTCTTAAAGTCGTCACCACCAATATCTGTGGTAGCGACCAGCATATGGTGCGCGGCCGCACCACTGCGCCATCCGGTTTGGTGCTGGGTCACGAAATTACGGGTTTGGTGGTCGAGTGTGGTCGCGACGTCGAGTTTATCCGGCCCGGCGATCTCGTCTCTGTGCCGTTCAATATTGCCTGCGGTCGCTGCCGTAACTGTAAAGAAGGCCGTACCGGCATCTGCTTGAACGTGAATCCCTCTCGTCCAGGGGCTGCTTATGGCTATGTCGATATGGGCGGCTGGGTGGGTGGCCAGACCGAATATGTCATGGTGCCCTACGCCGACTTTAATCTGCTGAAGTTCCCGGATGCCGATCAAGCGATGGAGAAGATCAAGGATTTAACGCTACTTTCCGATATCTTCCCCACTGGCTTCCACGGTTGCGTTACGGCTGGAGTTGGCCCTGGCAGTACGGTTTATATTGCTGGTGCTGGCCCTGTGGGCCTGGCAGCGGCAGTTTCTGCTCAACTGCTTGGCGCGGCTTGTGTGATTGTTGGCGATATGGTCGAAGACCGTTTAGCCCAGGCGCGTAGCTTTGGCTGTGAGACCATTGACCTGACTCAAGACGGCGACATGGCCGACAAGATTGAGGTGATTCTCGGTGAGCGTGAAGTCGATGCCTTTGTCGACTGTGTTGGTTTCGAGGCCCACGCCTGCGGCTGCAACCATGGTAAAGAAGCACCTGCGACCGTGCTGAACTCGGCGATGTCGCTAACTCGCGCGGGCGGCCAAATCGGTATTCCTGGTCTGTATGTGACCGAAGACCCCGGTGCTGCTGACGATGCCGCCAAGCAAGGTGCTTTGAGCATGCGCTTTGGCCTCGGCTGGGCCAAATCCCACAGTTTTCATACCGGACAGTGCCCGGTAATGAAGTACCACCGCCCGCTGATGCAGGCGATTCTATTCGGTAAAGTTAAGATCGCCGATGCGGTCAATGTACAGATGATCACCCTGGATCAGGCGCCCCAAGGATATGCCGACTTTGATGGCGGAGCCGCCAAGAAATTTGTCATTGACCCCCACGGCAGCGTGCCTGCATAAGCCGGAAGTACCAGCCCACTCGCCGAGGAGACAGATAGATAGTCAGAAATAGATAATTCGATATAGATAGTTTGGTATAGATGGTCCAGGATAGATAGCAAGACCCTAGACGGCACCCCGCGGGGTGCCGTCTTCGTTTATTCGGCATCACGCCAATCAAAATAATAATGAGTGCCCCATGACCGTCCAGACCGTGCCCCCCAAGCGCCGCTTTCGCGGCAAGCCCCGCGGCCGTGAACTCGATCCCGTCTGTCTTGAGGGATTGCGTGACCTGCTGGGCGATGAACGCAACGACGCCGCATTGCGCCGACGCGATTTATTGATCGAACACCTGCATGCTCTTCAGGATACCCGAGGGCATTTACTGCTGGCAGATCTGCGTGCCCTGGCAACGTATATGAACCTGCCTATGGCAGCGGTCTATGAGACAGCGACCTTTTATGCCCACTTCGATGTTATCCATGATGACCAGGAAGTGCCCCCGGCATTGACCATCCGCGTTTGCGACTCTCTGGCTTGCCAGTTAGCTGGCGCTGAGGCGCTTAAAGCGCAGTTGGAGGCAAATGTCGATATCGAGCAGGTGCGGGTGTTGCGTGCGCCATGCATGGGGCGCTGCGACACTGCGCCCGTTGTGGAGGTCGGCCATCGCCACTTGGGTCGAGCCGACGCGGCTCAAGTTCAGGCAGCTATCGATGGCGACGACACTCACCCCGAACCTATCGATTGGCAACGACTTGATAGCTATCGCAGCAAGGGTGGTTTTGCACTGCTCCAGGCCTGCCGCAACGGGGAAGTAACGGTCGAAGCACTGATGGAAGCGATGCAGCAGGCCAACCTGCGCGGTTTAGGGGGCGCGGGTTTTCCTACTTTTAAGAAATGGCACTTTGTGCGTCAGGAGGTTGGTCCCCGCTACTGTGCCATTAATGCCGACGAGGGCGAACCCGGCACCTTTAAAGATCGTTATTATCTGGAGCGTTCGCCGCACCAGTTTCTTGAAGGAGCCTTGGTCAGTGCTTGGGCGGTCGACGCCGAGGCGCTGTATATCTACCTACGTGATGAGTATCCAGCGTTACATGCCGTGCTGCGCGAGGCGATTGGCGAGCTTGAGGCCGCTGGTCTAGTGACGCCGGGATATATCGTGCTGCGCCGCGGAGCGGGTGCCTACATCTGCGGCGAAGAGTCGGCGATGATTGAGTCCCTGGAAGGCAAGCCTGGCAAGCCCCGTCATCGTCCTCCGTTTGTGGCTCAGAAAGGGCTCTTTGACCGCCCAACGCTGGTCAATAACGTCGAGACCGTCTACTGGATTCCGATGATCTGGCAGCGCGGCGCTGAGTCTTTCTCCAGTCAAGGGCGCCATGGCCGCGTGGGGCTGCGCAGTTTCTCGGTGTCGGGGCGAGTTAAGCATCCTGGCGTTTATCTGGCGCCTGCTGGCATCACGCTAAGCGAATTAATTGACGAGTACTGTGGCGGCATGGCGGAAGGTCACCGTTTGGCGGCTTATCTGCCTGGTGGCGCCTCTGGCGGAATTCTGCCCGCCACTAAAGCTAATATTCCTCTCGACTTCGATACCCTCCAGGAGCACGGCTGTTTTATCGGCTCGGCCGCAGTAATCGTGCTTTCTGATCAGGATGATTTACGCCGTGTTGCGACCAACTTGCTGGCTTTTTTTGCCGATGAGTCCTGTGGCCAATGCACGCCGTGCCGAGTGGGAACAGAGAAAATGCTGACGCTGCTTGAGCGTAACGAATGGGACGCAGGGCTTCTGACGCAACTCTCCCAAGTGATGATAGATGCGTCTATTTGCGGGCTTGGCCAAGCGGCACCCAACCCAGTACTGGGGCTGCTCAAAGACTTTCGTAGCGAGCTTGCTGCCCAGAGCGTCATCATTAAGGGATAAAGGAGATCAGCATGAGCGAGCAGAGTTCACACAAGCGCTTTACCCTGACCCTGGACGGCGTTGATGTCAGCGCTTACCCCGGTGAAACCCTCTGGCAAGTCGCCAAGCGTGCAGGCGAGACCATTCCGCATCTGTGTTTCAAGGATGCCAGCGGCTATCGCGCCGACGGCAACTGCCGTGCTTGTATGGTGGAAATCGAGGGCGAGCGCACCTTGGCCGCAAGCTGTCTGCGCGAAGCGGCGCCCGGCATGGTGGTTAATAGTACCAATTCCGAACGCGCGCACATGGCCCGCAAGATGGTTATGGAAATGCTGCTGGTCGACCAGCCCGAGCGCGAAGAGAGCCCCGACCGCTCAAGCCATTTCTGGGCCATGGCTGATCAGCTGGCCATTGATGCCACCGCGGTGCGCCGCAAATTGCCCAAGCGCGAAGAGCGTAAGACGGCTACCGTGCATCATGTGACGCCTAGGGCAGGTCGCCTGGAGCAAGACAGCAGCCACTCAGCCATGCGCGTTAATCTAGATGCCTGCATTGAGTGCAATCTATGTGTGCGCGCCTGTCGTGAAGTGCAGGTCAACGATGTTATCGGTCTGGCGCATCGAGGTGCGGCAGCCAAGATCGTATTTGATTTCGACGACCCCATGGGAGACAGCACCTGTGTTGCTTGTGGCGAGTGTGTTCAAGCCTGCCCCACGGGAGCTTTAATGCCAGCCACCCTGGTGGATGAGCAAGGGCACGGAGACTCTGCTGTGGCTGAGCGTAAGGTTGACTCAGTGTGTCCCTACTGCGGCGTTGGCTGTCAGCTGACCTACCATATCAAGGACGATAGGATCCTCTATGTGGAGGGTCGCGACGGTCCTTCAAACGAGAACCGACTCTGTGTTAAAGGTCGCTTCGGCTATGACTATCCACGCCATCCATCTCGGCTTGTTACCCCGCTGATTCGTCGCGAGGGTGTCGCAAAGGGAATCGATCCAGACTTCGACCCCGCCAAGCCACTAACGCACTTCCGCGAGGCGAGCTGGGACGAAGCCCTTGAGGTGGCTGCCAGCGGGCTTGTGAACCTTAAACTGAATCACGGCCCTGATGCCTTGGCGGGGTTTGGCAGTGCCAAGTGCTCCAACGAAGAAGCGTGGCTATTCCAGAAGCTGGTGCGTACCGGCTTTGGCTCCAACCATGTGGATCACTGTACCCGCTTGTGTCACGCCAGCTCGGTGGCAGCGCTAATGGAGTGTATTGGCTCAGGTTCAGTGACGGCTTCTTTTATGCAGGCCAGTCAAGCCGATGTAGTAATTCTTACCGGCTGTAATCCCGCGGTAAATCACCCGGTGGCGGCCACCTTCTTTAAACAGGCTGCCAAGCGCGGTACCAAAATAGTGATACTCGACCCCCGTGGTCAGGCGTTGGATGCCTACGCTTATCTCAGCGTTCGCTTTTCATTGGGTGCTGATGTGGCGCTGTTTAACGCCATGCTCAATGTGATTATCAGCGAAGAACTTTATGACACGGCCTATATCGCCGAGCATACCGAAGGCTTTGAAGCACTGAAAACGCATACAGTGGATATGACCCCCGAAGCGATGAGCGGCCTGTGCGGTGTTGAACCAGAGACCATTCGCGAAGTGGCCAGGCTGTATGCGAATGCCGAGCGGGCAATGATTTTCTGGGGTATGGGTATTTCCCAGCATACTCATGGGACCGACAACGCCCGCTGTTTGATCTCGCTGGCGCTGGCTTGCGGCCAGACCGGTCGCCCTGGAACTGGTCTGCATCCCCTGCGTGGACAAAACAACGTTCAAGGGGCATCTGATGCTGGCCTGATTCCCATGGTAATGCCGGACTACCAGCCGGTCAGCGATACCCAGGTACGCAGTGCTTTCGAAGAGCTGTGGAATACCAAGCTGGATCCCGCGCCGGGGCTCACCGTGGTGGAAATTATGGACGCTATCGCTGCGGGCATCATTCGCGGTATGTATATTCTGGGGGAAAACCCGGCGATGTCCGACCCGGATCTGGCCCATGCACGGGCGGCGTTGGCCAAGCTGGAACACCTAGTGGTACAGGATCTTTTTGTCACTGAGACCGCCCAGTTCGCCGATGTTATCTTGCCGGCCTCTGCCTGGCCTGAGAAAGATGGCACCGTCACCAACACCAATCGACAAGTACAGATGGGGCGTGCGGCCTTGCCGCTGCCGGGCCAGACCAAGCCGGACTGGTGGATTATCCAGGAGATGGCCAAGCGCTTCGGCTTGAACTGGAACTATCAGCATCCGCAGGATGTTTTCGCCGAGATGAAACAAGGTATGGCCTCTCTCGACCACATTTCCTGGGAGCGTTTGGAGCGCGAGCAGTCGGTAACCTACCCTTGTCCAGCGGAGGATGTACCGGGACAAGACGTAGTCTTCAGCGAGGCCTTCCCAACCGTCAGTGGTCGGGCGAAGTTTGCGCCTACGCGCCCGCTGCCACCGGATGAGCCAGTCGATAACGACTATCCGACGGTGCTGACCACTGGCCGCCAGTTAGAACACTGGCATACCGGATCAATGACCCGCCGTGCCAAAGTGCTCGATGACCTGGAGCCGGAAGCCGTGGCGAGCTTGGCGCCCGCTGAGCTTATCCGGCTGGGATTGACGCCAGGCGATGACCTTACGATCACCACCCGGCGAGGGGCCATCACCCTCAAGGTCAGGACGGATCCGGGCATGCCTGAGGGGATGGTTTTCGTGCCTTTCTGCTACGAGGAAGCGGCGGCGAATCTACTTACCAATCCGGCGCTGGATCCGTATGGAAAGATTCCAGAGTTCAAGTACGCTGCTTGCCGGTTGAGCCGCCCGGAAACCCATATAAAGCGAGTTAGCTAGTCAGCTTTTACTGAAGGCAGTAGCGATTGATCAGACGCTCAATAAAGGGCGTCTATCAACCAGCGACTCGAAATGATCGGTTGGGCCAGGTTGTAGCGTTGTTTGCCTCGAAATTTTAGAGCCAGTAAAGGTCTACGAGCGCTTAAATATGGTGTGAAAAGCCATTGTTATGACGGTTAGATCAGCTTCAATAGTGGAAAGGGATGCCGTCTTAGTTGACGGTCTCTTTTTATAATATCGTCATAGTTAGTATGTCAGAAGGGTGGAGATAAACTGTCTGGAGTATCAATGTCATAGCATACGCCAGGATCATTGAGTGAGATTTTTACAATATGATCACTATACCGCTGGAGAATAGCGGATGCGCCGCTGGGATGACGTAAATCAGCGATATGTTTCCAAAATTGTCTACCAAAAATAACCGGGTGGCCAGGAACCTGTAGGTGTGTTGGTTGAACGATATTTTCTGCGCTAGACATGTCTGCTAATAACTTACACGTTTTTTGAGTCACCCAAGGGAGATCGGCAAGCCAAACCGCCGCGGATCGGTAATGATTAAATTTTTCGTCTGAACATAGATATTTGAAAGCATCGCTAATGCTGTATCCAAGCCCTAAATGACTGCGCTGGCTAACCAACGTTGGGGTGATTGGAGAAAGATCGAGTGATTGAGCCTTATCACCTTCTTTAAGCACAACGGTAATGTTTGGAAAGTGTTGCTGAATGGTTAACAACGTGGAGGTCAGTAGTGTCTTTCCATTGCTTAATTGAGCAATTCTTTTATCGCTACCAAAACGACGAGACTGGCCGGCTGCCATGACAATCACGATGATATCACTACAGCTCATGACGTGTTTTTCCACGATAAATACGATGAATATCGGCCATGACGGCTAACGCAATTTCAGCCGGTGTTTTGCTGCCTAAATTAAGCCCAATGGGCATGTTAATGCGTGCTACTTGGGCACTTGTTAAGCCGCCAGAACGCAGCAGTCGCGCTGCGCGCTGCTGTGAGGTCTGATGAGAGCCCATGACCCCAATGTAAAATGCATTCGTACGGACGGCTTCGATCATGGCCAAATCATCAATACGTGGGTCATGGGTCAAGGCAACAATGGCGGTATTGGCATGGCAGCCACCTGATGAAATAAACACCGAAGGTAGAACTGCCTGTACTTCCACTCCCGCGACCGCAAAATTTCGCCTAGCCTCGTCTCTGGGGTCACAGACAATCACCTCAAACCCCAGCGTTTGGGCAAACAGCGCGCAGGGCGCAGAGACGGAGGAGATCCCCGCGATAATCAGCCGTAGCGCAGGGCCTATACGAATATTGACGCTAGTGGTATCAACAATAACGGTGGGCTCGGTGTTTTTCGAGGGGTTAAAGCGTTTGCCGCTGCCATCCAGTTTGATACAGCGGGTTAGCGGTTGGCGACCCAGTAGCGTGGCATGCACCACTTCTAAGTGAGTGAGGTTTGCGGTGTTGGGCGCTAGCCGTTCAACCAGCACTTCAAGGCTACCACCGCAGGGTAAACGAATATTCGCTGAACCAGCGTCACCGCCACCGCCATAACGAACCCGTTGAACCGGCTCGTTAAACTCTCCCTTTTGAAGCCTTGCGATAAACTCATCTTCGACACAGCCACCCGACAGTGAGCCCAGATAGTCGCCTGTCGAACATGCTACTAGCATGGCACCTGGCTCTCGGGGGGCCGAGCCAAAGGTTTTTAGCACCGTACACAACCAAATAGTTCGCCCCTGGTTGGCCCATTTCAGCGCGCGTTCGATAACCTGTAGATCAAGGTGTTGCATTAACTAGCCGCCTCCATGGGGAGTCGATGGGTGGCCTTCAGTGAGTCGCGAATGGTGTCAGGGGTAAAAGGGGGATGGGTAAAGCGTACCCCCGTGGCATCAAAAAGCGCATTGGCAATCGCAGGAGCGCCGGGTAGTGAGGCAGACTCTCCAACGCCGAGTGGGGGCAGTTCAGGGCGATCAAGCAGCATGACGTTGATGGGAGGAAGCTCCGAGAAACGCAGAATAGGGTAGCCGCCCCACTCTTTGCTGGTTGGTAAACCATCCTCAAAGGTCACCCGCTCCTTTAACGTGCGGCTGAGCATCTGGATCACATTGCCATGCACCTGATGGCGAACGCCAGCGGGGTTGACCATTAAGCCCGCATCCTGACCTACATATAAATTCTCGACGACAATCCGTCCACTCTTCACATTGACTTTAAGCTCAATTACCCAGGCGGCGAGCGCGGCGCCAAAGCCGGGAAATTTGCTATGCACGTACTGGGCGTAAGCGAAGCCTCGGCCGTAGCGCCACTCACCCTCGCTTTTTGGGTTGGTGTTAGCGACGCAGGGCTTCCAGTTCGTACGTTCGGCTAACGCTTCGACAAGTTCGCAAGCGCGATTATCGGCTAAATAGCGCAGCCGGTAGGTGATCGGATCTTCATTTGCCAAATAGGCAAGCTCATCAATATAGCTTTCATGGGCAAAGGTGCTGGGCAATGCTGAGACACCACGTAGCCAGGAGGCGCGAACCAGAGTCGGCACGTCGTCGCAGACTATTTGGCGATGAGGGTAGCGGTAGGGCGGCACCGACGTTCGATCTCCCATCTCAAAGGGGATATCAATTGGTGAGGCAGCACCGGTTAGCAGTAGTGCCAGGGTAGGCGCACTGTTAGAGGGGTAGCGCGTATTAAAGCGATAGCCTGCCGGGCTGCCATCTGCATTTAAGCCGCCCTGGATCGCCATATACTGAGCAGCCCCTTTGGGCTCCCAGGTGTGCTCCTGCTCGCGGGTGAGTTGCACACGGACGGGGCGGCCAACCGCCTGAGAGAGTAGTACGGCATCCGCGCCAACGTCGTCGGCGCAATTGCGACCATAGCAACCCGAGGTTTCCATGCGGGTAATGGTGATTACGCCTTCATCCAAACCGGTAAGGCGGGCGAGATCGGCGCGCAGGCTATGTGGATTTTGGGTGCCCGACCATACGTGAAGACCACTTTCATTGGCATCGGCAACGGAGCACGAAGGGCCAATGGAGCCGTGTAGCTGGAAAGGCCACACATAGTGACGATTGAGCGGATATTGCGCGGCGGCCAGCGCATTGTCGAGGTCGCCTTCATCGAGGAGTATGCGCTGCTTGCTGGGTAGGTCGAGCAGTGCTTGCTCTATGTTGTCCAACTGAGGCAAGTCTTCGATGGGTCGCCACTGGACCTTTAGCTGTCTGGCTGCGGCAGCAGCCTGCTCTTCACGCTCGGCCACCACACCAACAAAGTCACCGACCACCACGACGCTTACCACGCCCGGCAAATGTGCCACAGAGCTTTCATCAACCGCGATTAAACTGTTACCAATAAAGTCGCCGTTATCATGGCCTACATAAGGCGGGCGAATCACTCGCCCATGCAGCATATCGGGCAGGCGTAGGTCGTGGATAAAGGTCAATTGCCCGGTGGCCTTGGCGGGTATATCCACGCGAGAGGTCGATTGGCCGACCAGGGTATAGTGGCTGACCGGCTTAAGCGGTACCTCATCGGCAAGCTTTAATGCATGACGGGTGCCCCGCAGCAACGCTCCAAAGCTCACGGATGAGTGGTTATCATCACTGGGCGTAATAGCGCCGTTTTGGCAGCTAAGTAGTGAGCGCTCAGTGTCAAAGTGCTTTGCTGCCAGTGCTAATAGATACTCCCGCGCTTGAGCCGCCGCACGGCGTAGAGGTTCGGCAGTGATTTGAATCGACGCACTGGCAATGGTGGGGCCTTGGTTGGGAGCTTCAACAGAGTTGCCCAGTACCATGGTAACGCTGTCGAACGCGACGCAAAGCTCTTCCGCAACAATTTGAGCGAGCGCCGTGCGTATCCCTGTGCCCAAGTCTACGTGGCCGTTGAAAGCCACGATGCGGCTATCGCTCAGCACGGCAATGAATATCTCAGGCTCATGGGGAGTGAAGTTTGAGTGTGTACCTGGCTGTCCGGGCGCGGGCTTAGGGGGTGTAACTGGGTCGCGATAGATCACCAGAACATCAGACCCATACAGCAGTGACTCTCTTGTATAGTCTGATTTATCGGCCATGCTTGCCTCCCACGCTAGCGTTTTAAGTAATCAATGCAGATGAATTTGAGGTGATCAACGAGCAATAATTAAGGTAAAATTATAGCGTGTACGCCATAAAAGCATGGTGAATTGATCCAGCGCAAGCAGTATTTAATACGTTGATGCATCATTTTGTTAACCAGTGGCATACTCGATACACGTCGTCGCTAATGATTAAGGAGATGGAATGACAACGGATAGTGCGCTCAAACACTCGTCTTCCGGCGAGCACCCCACGCCTTCAGAGCAGGGGTATGATTTTTCTGAGCAAGTAGGCCATCTACTGCGTAAAGCCTACCAGCGGCACACGGCTATTTTTCAGCGTTACAGCAGCGATAAACAGCTTACGGCCATTCAGTTTGTCACGCTGTGCACGGTGATGGAGCGAGGTCCCAGTTCGTTAACTGATATCGTTAACGTCACGGCGATTGATCCAGCCACCATCCGTGGTGTTATTAAACGCCTTAAAGCACGTGAGTGGATCTCGCTTACCACCGATCCTAATGATCAGCGTAAAGTTATGGTGGTGATCACTGAGTCTGGTGCGGCATTGGTTGAGGGCATGGTGCCCAGTGCCAAGCAGATCAGTGATCAGACCATGAAAAATCTCAACCCGGCAGAGCGGATCGCTTTGATGCATCTGCTGAAAAAAATGAACGCGGACGAATGACACACCAGCGGTGCCCATTTCAGCTGCGTTTTTGGGCACTCTTAACGTTTCATTAAGTACCCCAGTGCTTCGTCCAGTCCAATCACATCCCCATATTTGCTATTGATATCAAACAGGTTAGCTTCATGGGGCGCGGGGTGGCGGTCGCCCACGCAGTCACGTACTACCATCACCCGAAAGCCGTGCTGTAGGCCATCCACTGCGGTAGCGCGAATGCAGCCGCTGGTGGAACAGCCGGTAATGATTAGCGTATCGACGCCCATGGCGACCAGCGTGGAAGCAAGCGAAGTACCAAAGAACGCGCTGGCATACTGCTTGGTCATTACCAGTTCATCGTCGTTAGGCGTCACCTCGGGGCAGAAGTCAGCGTAGGGATTACCTGCCACCATGGCTCGCATAACCGGCGCTTTCTTAACCCAAATGCCGCCATCGATTTGATCCGGGGCGTGATAAAGGATGTTGGTGTGGATAACGGGTGTGCCCGTACGCCGCGCGGTATTGAGCAGCGGTGGCATATTGGCCACCGCATCCACCACGCCCTGGGCAAATAGTGGCGAGCCTGGGGTGGTGTAGCCTTGCATAAAATCAACCACCAGTAGCGCGGGCCTTTTACCAAAGCCAATGCGTCCATCCCACACGCCCTTGTAGTTGTCCGAGGCCGTATTATCAGTATTGTGCTGCGACATGCTTGTCTCCTTAATCAGCACTCTAAATCGTTAATCAGCACCTGATCTCGTTAGTAAGCTCCCGACAAGAGAGCGCCCGCGCCCGGTACGATGGGTTCTAGGTCGAGTGCCTTGAGCATGGCGTAGGTGGTCGCGATAGCTGCGGTCACCACCGGCTTACCGGTCAGGGCTTCAACCTTGGCGACGGCCGGTAGCGAGGGCATTTGCACACAGGCTGATAAGACGATCACGTCCACGTTACTTAAATCAAGACTGGCAACGATTTCGGGGAGATTGGCGGGATCGTGGCGAGCGACATCCAGGTTGTTGGGGATCTCAAGCGCCCGGTAGTCGAGCACCTCAATGCCTTCCTGGCGGATGTAGTCGACCACCATTTCGGTTAGCGGCTTCATGTAAGGCGCCACTACCACCACTCGTTTGGCTTTCATCACACCCAGGGCATCGACCAGCGCACCGGCGCTGGTGACCACCGGTGTGTCGCAGCCATTCTCTTCGGTGCGGCTGCGCAAACGCTTTTGCGACGCTCGGTGGTAGCCGGGCCCCATCGCCATAATGGCTACCAGGCAGGCATACCCCATCACATCTACCGCTGCATCGGAGAGCTCTAAGGCACAGCGGTCAGACTCCCCATCCATCGCGGCCAGCTCTTCCTTGCTGACGTTCTTCATGCGCATGCGGCTGGAGTGAAAGGTAAAGCGTTCCGGACGAATCAACTGCCGTGCAGTGAGCATGGCAGGTATCTCGGTCTCCATGGTGATATTGGAACTGGGGACGATCTGGCCGATACGGTATGTTTTGGTGCTCTGGGTCATGATTATTGGCCTTGGTTAGAGTTGTGTGCCCAGGAAGTCTTCAAACGCGGCGAAAAAACCGTCGAAGTCATCCCAAGGAATCATATGGCCCGCCTGTGCCGCGGTTGTGATGCGAATGGTCGGCAGCAGGTCGAGAATCTCAGCGCGATCTTCATCCTGGATAACCCCGCCCTTGCCTGCACACATCAGCAGCGTGGGCACTTTGATAGCGGGGAAATCCTGGTGGATATCGACGCTGTGAAACTCTTCAAATGCCTGAACAATGGCGGGCTCAAAGCAAGTGTGTAACCACTCGGCGCGTAACCGCAGCTGCTCGTCGCTCCAGGTGGGGCAGTAGTGGCGCATGGTCTCGATGTCTGCGCCCTGGGTGCAGTCGCGAATCGAGTCCACGTACCAGGGCAACTTGCTGGGGTACTCTCGGCGCCCTGGTCCTGAAACCGGCGGGTCGATAAGTACCAGTTTATCGATGTCCTTGGCGCCGCGATTCATGGCGCGCAGCGCAAAGCGCGCGCCCATGGAGTGGCCCGCCAGAATGACATTGCTTAGACCGAGCGCATCGATAAAGGCGATCACGTCGTCGGCGCAGGTGTCGGTGTCATAGGCAAGCTCAGGCCCGGAGGACGACAAACCGCGCCCTCGGACATCCAGCACATAAGTGTCGAAGTGCTGACCCAAGCGCTCGGCCACAAAGCTCCAGGTGATCGCCGGGCTGGTGATGCCGGGGATTAGCACCAGCGGCTGGCGCGAGGTCTCTACGCTGTCACCAAAGCGTAGGTAGTGCTGACGAATGCCATTGGCGTGTACGTTGGCGCCATAGAGATAGGTGCTGCTCATGCTGGGCTCCCTTGGCTGGTGGGTTGCTTCAGCGGTACTTCAAAAGGGTCGTAGGCGAATACCCAGGCCGGGTCTTCGTCTTCACGTAACCAGGTATTGTCGTGAGAGACCTGCTGAACCCGCGAAGCGCGTTCAAAACGGTTGGTGCGGTAAAGCTCGAAGGCCTGTTGGTAGTGCTCGGCGCCTACTTCTTCCAGGCAGCGTACCAGCATGGCGGCGTCCTCGATGGCCATGGCTGCTCCCTGGGCCATATGGGGCTTCATCGGGTGGCAGGCATCGCCCAGCAGCACCAGTCGATTTTCATGCCACAGTGGCAGCGGGTTGCGCTCCAGCAAGGGCCATTTGGTGACGGTTTCGGTACAGTCAATCAGTGCTTGTACGGTGGGGTGGTAACCTTCGAATGCTTTGCGCATTTCTTCCCGGGAGCTGTCGACGAAGGACGTGCCGTGGTTCCAATCGGGCTCCGGCACACCGGTCACGTAGTAATACTCTTTCTCGTCGCCGGTCACGAAGTACACCATCATGTGTCGGTCTTCTGACCACCACTTCACGCAGGCTTCGAAATCCAGATCGTATGCCTTGAGTTTTTCGGCAGAGATGATGGCTCGGTGAGCGACCCAGCCGCTATAGATCGGCGCCTCTGGGCCCAGCAGTTTCTCGCGCAGCCGCGAATTGACCCCGTCGGCGCCGATCACTAAGTCGGCCGCTTCCGTGGTGCCGTCAGCGAAGGCCATGACGACCTTGTCGCCGCTGTCGTCGACATCGACCAGGCGCTTATCGAAGTAGAGGTTGTCCTGGTCGAGCGTGCTGACCATCAATTCGTGCAGATCGCCACGGTGTACGGTGATATAGGCTGCGCCATAGTTTTCGCGCGCAAACTCGCCTAGCGGGATACGAGACTGGTACTCGCCGGTCATGCCGTTGCGACTGAACCAGTAATCGGGGTGTGAACCCATGGTATTGAGCTGCTCTTCAATGCCAATGCGGCGCATTACTTTCATCACGTTGGGGCCAAGGTGAATGCCTGCCCCAAGGCGCGCAAACGCGGGTGCCTGTTCGTACACCTTGGTGGGGTAGCCCGCTTTCTGTAGTAGCGCGCCTGCAGCGGCGCCGCCAAGACCCGCGCCAATAACGGCTATGGTGGGTTTATTGTTCATATTCTGGTTTCCTCGCTGTTTTATTCGCCTATCACTCGTTTCTTCACCCAACACCTGTTTTCACGCAACGCCTCAGAGGGCTGACATGGTTGACTTCCTTGGAAGGTGTTTTTGAATGCTATAAAACAACGTATACACCATTTATTTTTTGGTCAAGAATTAGTTTTGAAATTATTTTTCAACGTAAATAGGGTGGTGTTTTTACTTAAATGTATGAATTTAATGTGTTAATGGCTGTTTTTTTGATTTTTTATCAAAACTTGAAAAGCGCATGCATTGAGTGCTATACGTTTATTAGGCTTGTTTTTGTGGTGTATGCACCTTTAATGCTCGATGGGTGTTCGCTCTGCATTCGGTTGGTGCAAGTCGATTGGCCGTATGTGAATGGGAGCTGAAAATAGGCTGGTTGAAGACGCTACGAAGCGTGTTTGGCAGGCAGTATTTATTAGTAGTATCTAAGTCATACCCAAGCCCTATTCAGAGCAAGAGGGCGGGCTTAACAATAACGATGATGACCCCCTATGACGCTAAAGCTAACTATCAATGGGCACGAACACGAGTTGGCCGTGCCGCCACAGACACCATTGCTCAATGTGTTGCGTAACGACTTGGCGCTCAATGGACCTAAGTATGGCTGTGGTTTGGGTGAGTGTGGGGCATGCAGTGTATTGATTGATGGCATGGCCGCACGCACCTGCGTGCTGCCCGTGTCTGCTGCTGTTGGTCATGAGGTAACCACCCTTGATGGTCTTTCCCATGGCGAAGAGCTTGACCCTGTTCAGCAAGCCTTTATCGATGCTCAGGCAGCCCAGTGTGGCTACTGTTTGAACGGCATGATCATCACTATTCGAGCGTTGCTAAATCATAATGCCCAACCCTCTGCACATCAGATTCGCACCGCTTTAGAGCATAACCTCTGCCGATGTGGCACCCATGTTGAAATTCTCCAGGCAGCGGAGCGTGCCGTAGTTATTAACGCGGCCGCGTTGCAGGAGGCTTCTCATGAGTGAAGGGGCGATGCGCCATGGCCAGCAAAAGCAGACCGACATCCCCGCGCTGCTAGCGAAGGCGCGTTTTGGTGTCGTGGTGCGTCCACCTTACTATCGGTGGAATGGCGAGCGTTTTGAGAGTGATCGCTTAGTTGGCGTCGATCACAATAGCATTGCCTCACTCTCTGGCTCTATTGAAGTCGTGGTGGATGGGAATTTTGTGGCGGTGGTTGCCGATAGTTTGGCCTTGGCGACCGATGCCGCGAAACAGTTGAAGATTGAGTGGCAGGCCGTTCAACAAGCATCCGGAAAAGTGCCTGAAAGAGGTCAAGAGCCCTCTGAGTCGCCTCTTGTAAAGCCTAGCCATTCGGACATGCATTCGAACCATGAGTATGGCTGGCCGAGTCGCATGCGCTGGGGCAATCACCCCAGTTGGGTAATTGCCGATTGTCGCGACCAACAATTGAGTGTGTGGGGGCAAACCGTCACCCCAGCGGCGCTTAAACAGGACCTAAGCCGGTTAACCGCGCTGGATATTAGCCAGATTGAGCTTTACAGCGCTGATGATAAGCACGCATCAAACCAGGCCTCAGGGCTGGGCCGCCATTGCGGTGACGATGCCGCCGTGGATGCGGCGTTGATGTCGCGGACGGTGGGTGGCCCGGTAGCCGTTTGGCTCGATGCCCACTACGCCAAGGATGCTCAGGCATTAGGCCAAGCGCAGCGAATTAGCCTAAACGCAGACATTGCCAGTAGTGGTGAGATAGCCCGTTATCACTATCAGCAGGCCAACCTCACGGGTGAGGTGGCTGGCGTAGGGTTGCTGTTAAGCGGTAGGGCCGCGATAGCCACCGCTAGCGCTGAGGCCACCACCGGTGAGCAAGACACAACGCCATTTTCGCCCTATATATTTCGCGACCAATATCTTGCCGCACGCTGCCAGCCAGCGTCACTCTCCACGAATGCCACCTTGATGGGGATACAGCAGACGTTTGCGCGGGAGTCTTTTTTAGATGAGGTTGCCCGCGAGAGTGACCAAGACCCTGTCGCGCTGCGGCTTCGCCATCTTGACGATGCACGTGGCATAGAGTTGATAGAGTCCGTGGCTAAACGGGCCGAATGGCCAAGGGCATCCGATCCATCCGCGGACGCTTTATCCCAGGATCTACTGCGCGGGCGGGGCTTTGCCTACTCGCAGTTGCCCGATCGGAATCAGCGCGTGGAATCGGGAGTGCGCTCGGCCTGGATTGCCGACGTGGAGGTCAATCTTGTCACCGGCGATGTTCAGCTTACCCGTTTGGTGGTGGGGCAGGATGCTGGCCCTGACGTGGATACTGATCGCCTGCAGCAAACGCTACAGGCCCGAGTATTGGGCGAAGCGCGTCCCCTTTTGGGGCAAGCGCCCAGTTTCGACGAGTGGGGTGACGGCAGTCGTACGCTAGCGACAAGTGACTATTCAGCGGGCTTACCAGCCGGTGCTTCTTCGTTAAGCCCTGCTGAGGAGGGCGTTAATCATAGCGTCAGCGAAGATGTGTTAAGCGGTGCGGAGCTATCGCCAGGTGTTGCGGTAATCGCCAATGCACTTTTTGATGCCACCGGCCTACGTTTTCGCCAACCACCGTTTACCGCCAAACGCGTTCGTCAGGCACTTGAAGCCTCTTCTACAGAAGAAACTAGACTCCCAATTAAAAAATTTAAACAGTCGCGATCCCCGAAGCGTCGATGGTTAGCCGCGGCAGCGTTCACCACTATTGCGGGCACTGCAGCCATGGCCTGGCCGTGGAAAGGCGCCATTGCGCCTGTTTCTCGGCCAGCCGCCAACCTCTATTCCGCCGAAACCATTGAGCGCGGGCGGCTCGTCGCAGCGGCAGGCGACTGCGCGGCATGTCATACCACAGAGGGTGGCGTGACCAATGCCGGTGGACGCGAATTTGAAACTCCTTTCGGGACGCTCTACAGCACTAACATTACCCCGGATGAGGCGACGGGGATTGGTCGGTGGTCTTACGCAGCCTTTGAACGCGCTATGCGCCATGGCATTAGCCGTGATGGCAGCCACCTGTATCCCGCGTTCCCCTATACGGCATTTGCCAAGACCAGTGATGCCGATTTACAGGCGCTTTACGCCTACTTAATGGCTCAGCCTCCTGTCGCGGCTGAAAAAAACGCCAATGCGCTCGCGTTCCCCTTCAGCGTGCGTAGCTTAATGGCAGGCTGGAATACGCTTTATCACGATGCCACTCCTTTCCAGCCTGATCCCATGCAAAGCGAGCTGTATAACCGGGGAGCCTATCTCGCCGAAGGGTTGGGCCACTGCAGCGCCTGTCATAGCCCCCGTAATGCCATGGGGGCTGAGAAAAACGGCGAGGCGTATTTTGCCGGTGCCTTTGTAGATGGTTGGGAAGCACCACCGCTTAATAGGCTGTCGCGTGCGCCCATCCCATGGAGTGAAACATCGCTTTACGACTATCTGCGCCACGGTGAATCTGAGCTTCACGGCGTTGCCTCTGGCCCTATGGCCCCGGTGGTAGCGGGGTTGGCGGAGCTACCTGAATACGATGTGCGGGCGATTGCTCACTATGTGGCCGCCCAAATGCAGGCACCAACCGGGAATAGCGATGCGGCGGTGGCGGACGCTACGCAGCGCGTGGCCAGTGCGGCCGTTAGCTCAACAGGGCTAGAGGCAGGAGAGCGGCTCTTCGAGGGTGCTTGTGCGGCGTGCCATGTCGACTCTGGCGTTCCTAGCTTTTCGAGGGCGAGCACTAATCTGGCGCTGAATACCAACTTGCACAGCGACCATCCCGATAACGTTATTCAGTCAATTTTGGGCGGTGTTCACGCCGAACACGTTCCCGGTATCGGCAGCATGCCAGGCTTTGCCGACAGCTTTAGTAATACCCAGGTCGCTGATTTGACGGCCTATCTCCGAGCGCGCTTTGCTCCAGAGAAAGCACCTTGGCAACAAGCAAAACAACGCATCACAGAGTTACGCCAGCCTCACTACAACAACACTCACTCTACTCCCTGACGTAATAAAACGAGGTGGATTATGAAACGCAGTAAATGGATATGGCTAGTATGGGCAGTTGTCCTGCTGAGCTACCTAGTGCCTTACACCCTTCTAAGCGGAGTCGCGTTCTGGTACGGCAGCTTCCTGTTTTGGATGTTGGCAGGGCTGATCATCATTGCGCTGAATGTGTTTATCACTAAAGATTTTGAGGAGCACAGCAATGACTGAGTCACTCATCTGGTGGTCGATTGCCATCTACTTATTGATCGCTATTGGCATTGCGATTATGTCTCGCCAAGGTCCTTCCGAAAGTATGTCGGGATACTTTCTGGGTAACCGACAAATGAACGGCTTTGTCTCGGCGCTGAGTTACAGTGCCACTACCTACAGTGCTTTTATGATGGTGGGCTTGGCAGGTCTTACCTATGCCGGTGGCGTGGGAGCGCTCGGTTTTGAAATTATCTATTTCGCCGGTGTGTCGCTTGTGGCTATCTTCGGGCCAAAATTCTGGGCGGTGGGCAAGAAGTTTGGTTTTGTAACCCCCAGCGAGATGTTAGGACACCGCTACAACAGCAAACATGTGGCCATGGCTGTCTCGATTGCCAGTTGTGTCTTCCTGATTCCCTATTCAGCCGTTCAGCTCGCAGGTGTCGGTTACCTGTTACAGGGGATTACTGATGGCGCGATTACCTTTACGACTGGGGTGGTGCTGGCCACTGCCATTGCCATCTTCTTCTCCTATATCGCGGGTATTCGTTCGGTGATGTGGACCGACTCGCTCCAGGCCATCATGATGATTGTTGCCTCAACCCTGGTGGCCTTCTTGGTGATCCAAGGCCTGGGTGGTTTCGGCGCACTATTCGATACGCTGGCAACGGAACATCCACAGTCGCTGACGGTGCCCGGCCCTGGCTTGTTCAGCTTTGTCACTTTCCTGGGGCTAACTATTCCCTGGTTCTTCTTTAGTATTTCCAACCCGCAGGTCAGTCAACGCCTGTTTATGCCTTCCTCGCTGCGCTCCATGCGCCACATGCTGATTGGCTTCCTGGTATTTGGTTTTATCTACACTATGGTCTCTGTGCTTTGGGGCTTCTCTGCTTTAGCCGCTTTCCCAAGTCTTGCAAGTGCAGATTTAGCTACGCCCACGCTGCTGGCCTCGGAGTTTGTGCCGCCAGTACTTGGCGTCATCGTCATGATCGGCATCATGGCCGCCGCCGTCTCCACCATCGATTCGATCATGCTGACGCTGGCATCTATGGTCTCCCGCGACGTCTATGCGAACGTTAAACCGAACGTCAGTGAAAAGCGCCAACTGCTGGTAGGTAAGTTCGTGGTGCCGGTAATCGCACTGATGGCGCTGGCCTTTGCCGAGCTCCAGCTTGACCTGATTGCAGTGCTGTCGGTAGCTGCTTCCTCCGGTCTGGTAGCCATGGTGCCGGCACTTATCGGTGCCTTCTATTGGAAGCGCGGTACTGGCGTCGGTGCGCTGGTAAGCGTAGTGGGCACCAGCGCCTTTGTGCTGTTGATGTATGCCACTGGCAATTCGCTGTTGGGTCTGCCCGCTGGCGTTTGGGGAATTGTGGTCGCTAGTGTGCTGTTTGTTGGCGTTAGCCTTATGACTAAGCCTCATCAAGCCTCTTCGGACGCTTTCTTTACCGCCATCGCGGAAGAGCTGGGTAAAAAGCGCCGTACTACCACCGATCAAGCGACGAAAGAAGCGGCTGCCTAATTGACGTTCAGCTTTGAACCGATAACACCATAGAGCGCTTGGTGTGCACAAAGGTGAGCACGAGCGCTCTCAGTTAACACTTCCCGGTACACAGCATAGCGGTGCTTCCGTTTGGGGAGTTAGGAGACTTTATGGATCACTCAAGCTTTGTCGAAATTTGCCTCCACCAGCTAAAAATGTCCGGCGTACATGAAGGCGAAAAACTCGTTGTACTGACCCAAGGAAGCGAACGCCTTAATTATGCGGATGCCTTTATGGCGGCGGGGCAGCGTTTAGGTGCCAATATGTACCACATGCGGTTACCCGCGCCGTTACCTACAGGGGGCTGGGCTGTGGGAGCGACGGGGCTTGCTGGTATGCCCGATGCGGTAGAAGCGCTTAAGAACTGCGACATGTTGATCGACTGTATTTTCCTGCTGTTCTCTCCCGAGCAAATGGCGATCCAAGCTGCGGGTACGCGCATATTGACGGCGGTTGAACCGCCCGAACTACTGGCCAGAATGCTGCCTACCAAGGGGCTAAGGGAAAAGGTTGAGCTAGCCGCCGCGCTGCTGGAAAAAGCCAAAGTGATGCGCATCACCTCGCACCATGGCACTGATGTCACCTACCAGCTGAATACTTATGAGACGGTTGCTGAGTATGCCTGTACCGACGAACCGGGGCGTTGGGATCACTGGCCCTCTGGCTTTGTGTTTACCGGAGGGGATGACGATGGCGTTGATGGCACTATTGTGGTGGCGCCGGGCGATATTTTGCTACCTCAGAACATGTATGTCAGAGAGCCGATTACCTACACCATTGAAAAGGGCTGGATTACCGATATACGCGGTGGGCTCGATGCGGAGCTAGTGAAATCCTACATGGATAGCTTTAACGACCCGCGCGGCATGGGCATGAGTCATGTGGGCTGGGGCATGAACCCTAATGCCAAGTGGCACCGCATGGTGCCGGGAGAGTTCCCGGGTGGCATGGGGATGGAACCGCGCAGTTTTTATGGCAACGTGATGTTCTCCACCGGCCCGAACAGCGAGCTAGGTGGCACAAATGATACCGCCTGCCACTTGGATATCCCGATGCGTAATTGCTCACTGTTTCTTGATGATAACCCCATCGTGATTGATGGTGATATTGTCGTAAAAGAGCTGCAGATGGACAGAAACTGACAGGCAAGCAATACATAGTGCAAAGAATAGGCAAAGAATAGTGCGAAGATGAACGCAACGATGTCATTGTGTGTTTAAGTATGCCGCTTGCCGCTCGAATATGACCTAACCGATAGCGCCGCTCCTGTCCATGGGGGAATCCTCCATGGGCATTGCCGTGTCTCGATGCTAGAAAACATCTCCCCCCCGTAGTTGACTTTGCTATGCCTGTGACAGGTTGATTTTCAACGCTAATTGTCCCCCCAGAAATTGTAATGCGCCACAGACTCACCTTATGGTCATTAATAAGTATTAGGAAAAAATATAAACCAATAGGGAGCCTGGGGATGTGTGGAGGCATGTGTTGAATCATGCACTTACCTTTGCGCAACAGAGCTTTTAACGGGGAATGTGCATGAATGAGACCCTTGCAGGTGCTGGGGGGACGACGGCGGCAGAAGTGCCGTCGAGTTTTGCTCGCTTCGTCAATGTCCAAAAGAGCTATGACGGTGTTGAGCTGGTCGTCAAAGATTTCAATCTTGATATCCGCAAGGGCGAATTCGTCACCCTGCTGGGCCCTTCGGGCTCTGGAAAGACCACCTGTCTGATGATGATGGCAGGCTTCGAAACCCCCACCCATGGTGAGATTCTGCTGAACGACAAGCCAATTAGCGGCTTGCCGCCGCACAAGCGTGGCATTGGCATGGTCTTTCAGAACTATGCGTTATTCCCGCACATGACGGTGGCCGAGAATCTAGCTTTTCCGCTTGAGGTACGTCATCTCAGCAAAGCGGAGATTAAGCAGAAAGTGGCTAAAGCACTGGCCATGGTGCGCCTGGAAGAGTTTGGTGATCGCCGCCCGGCGCAGCTCTCTGGCGGCCAGCAGCAGCGGGTGGCATTGGCCCGCGCGCTGGTCTTTGAGCCTGATCTGGTGCTGATGGACGAACCGCTGGGCGCGCTGGACAAGAATCTTCGCGAAGAGATGCAGTACGAGATCAAGCGCATTCACGCCCGTCTTGGGGTAACCATGATCTACGTCACCCACGACCAGACCGAAGCACTGACTATGTCTGACCGCATTGCGGTCTTCAACGATGGCATTGTGCAGCAGTTAGCCTCTCCGGACGAACTCTACGAACGGCCGGAAAATGCCTTTGTGGCGTATTTCATCGGCGAGAACAACCGCTTGGTGGGTGACGTTATCGAGCACCTCGGTAGTGACTGCAAGGTGCGCCTGGATAGCGGCGATATGGTGATTGCCAAAGCGGTGGCGGTGGGCGACGTAGGCTCGCGTACAACGCTGTCCCTGAGACCCGAGCGGGTCAGCATCCTGCCGGATGATACCGACGGCGCGCAGTTCGACAACCAGTTCAGCGCAACGGTGCAAGAGGTTATCTACCTTGGCGACCATCTACGCACGCGGGTGTCGGTGTGCGGTAATGATGACTTTATTTTGAAAACGCCCAATGCCCAAGGGGGTGGGGTGATGCGCCCCGGCCAACACATTCAGGTTGGCTGGTCGAGTGCCGATTGCCGCGCGTTGGATGCATGAGCCGGACGGCAGTCAAGTACGCCGTTTCTCGGTATCCGATGGTGCCGGCGGCGATGACAACAGCAAACGGAGAGTCTCTATGAAAATCAGCAATCGCGTTGCTAAGACAAGTATCGCTGCCGTGGGGATATCGGCACTTGCCGTGGCGGTTAGTGCCCATGCCCAGCAGACGCTGAATATTGTTTCTTGGGGCGGTGCTTACAGCATGAGCCAGCACGAGGCTTACGATAAGCCGTGGATAGAGAAGACTGGCGACGAGATTGTCAATATCGACCGCAGTGGTAACGCTTTGGCCGGTCTGCGCGCTCAATCTCAGGCTGGCAACGTGACCTGGGATTTAGTCGACATGCTGCCCGCCGATGCCATGATTGCCTGCGACGAAGGGCTTATCGAGCCTCTCGACCACGATGAACTGCTGGCCGACGCCCCGGATGGTACACCGCCAAGCGAGGATTTCGTCGAAGGGGGCTTGGGTGACTGCTTTGTGGCGTCCATCGTCTACTCCAATATTGTCGCCTTCAATAGCGAGATGTTCCCAGAGGACGCTCAGCCCAGCACCATTGAGGATGTCTTCGACCTGGAAAACTACCCCGGCAAGCGAGCTCTGCTGCGCAAGCCGATTAACAATATGGAATGGGCCTTGATCGCCGATGGTGTCGATCGTGATGACGTTTACGCCATGCTTGAGACTGAAGAGGGCGTGCAGCGAGCCTTCGACAAGCTAGATACCATCAAAGATGAGGTTATCTGGTGGGAAGAGGGCGCCCAGCCACCTCAGCTGTTGGCCGATCAGGAAGTCGCCTTTGCCTCCGCCTACAATGGTCGGATCTTTAATGCCATGGTCACTGAAGACCAACCTTTCGAAATTATTTGGGATGCGCAGGTGTTCGAACTGGATGGCTGGGTGGTGCCCACCGGCAAGCTCGACAAGGTGAAGGATTATCTCTACTTCGCTACCGACACCCAGCGACTCGCCGATCAGGCTCAGTACATTTCCTATGGCCCAGCACGCCTTTCTTCTTCTGAGCTAGTCTCCACCCACGCCGAAACTGGCATCGATATGACGCCGCACATGCCAACCCACGAGCCGAACTTTGCAACGGCGCTGCAAAAAGATGATCTGTTTTGGGCGGACTACAACGATGAGCTGACTCAGCGCTTCAACGCCTGGCTAGCCCAGTAAGGCATTGCCGCCGTCCGTTGACAGTCGGGCGGCGGCATGCCGATAGCTGATCGTTGCTGATCACTTCTTTTGCCTGATGGAGAGATCTACGTGTCCGAACCGTCTGCAGCTCCTCTGACAACGGCCGATGGCGTGCCGCTCAAGGTTAGCCTGCGTCGCACCGTGCGACGCTCTAAAATCAAGGCGCTGTTGCTGGTGGCGCCGCTACTGGCATTTCTGTTGATCGCCTTTCTGATGCCCTTGTTCGAAATGCTGTGGCGTAGTGTCGATAATCCTGAAGTGTCTACCCATCTATCACGAACCGTTGCGGCGCTGGAAGACTGGAATGGGCAGTCATTACCCGATGAAGCCGCCTTTGCCGCCTTGGCTGAGGACCTTCGCGTCGGTCAGCAGGAACGCAACCTGGGGCTGTTGTCCAGTCGACTGAACTATGAAAAGTCGGGCATGCGTTCGACCATTAGCCGAACGGCACGCCGCGTTGGTGGGTTGGAGCCGCCGTATCGCGAGTCGCTGATCGAGGTTAACGATACCTGGGGAGAGCTTGATACCTGGAAGCTGATCCAGCGCGAAGCGTCTCCTTATACGATGTCGTATTATCTGGCGGCGGTAGATCGCCAGTTGAGCCCCGACGGCGACATCGTCAAAGTGCCGGAACATATGCAGATCCATGCCACTCTGTTTTGGCGAACGCTATGGATGAGCGCTGTCATCACGGGGCTGACGCTAGCGCTCGGTTTTCCGGTGGCCTTTTTGCTGGCGAATCTGCCGATGCGTCACTCTAACCTGCTGATGATCCTGGTTCTGCTGCCGTTCTGGACCTCGTTGCTGGTACGCACCACTACCTGGATTGCTATCCTGCAGTCACAGGGGGTGCTCAATGATGTGATGGTGGCCCTCGGCGTGATCGCCGATGAGGCGCGGTGGCAGATGATCCACAACAAGATGGGCACGATCATCGCCATGACGCATATCCTGCTGCCTTTTATGATTCTCCCGCTTTACTCGGTGATGAAAACCATTCCACCCAGCTATATGCGCGCCGCGCGCTCGTTGGGAGGCAAGCCATTTCTCAGTTTTCGTCGGGTCTATTTTCCGTTGACGATCCCTGGCATCGCCGCTGGTGGCATCTTGGTATTCATACTATCGATTGGCTACTACATCACACCGGCGTTGGTGGGTGGGCAGTCGGGTCGCTTTATCACTAATTACATCGCCTACCACATGCAGACCTCGCTCAACTGGGGACTGGCGGCTGCGATTGCCTCCATTCTACTGTTCGTAGTGATTGTCTGTTATCTGGTATTCAATCGTCTGATCGGCGTCGACAAGGTCAAGCTGGGGTAAACGATGGCTATTCCTTCCTATGCCACCCGTGGCGAGCGCATTTGGCATTACATCTTTCTGGCTATATGTGGACTGGTGTTCCTGTTTCTGATCGGGCCGCTATTGGTGATAATACCGTTGTCATTCAATGCGCAACCTTACTTCACCTTCAGCAAGGAAATGCTGACGCTCGACCCGGCCGGTTATTCGTTGCGCTGGTATCAGGATTTTTTCACATCGAGCGAGTGGCTCAATGCCATCAAAAACAGCTTTATCATCGGTATTGCCTCCACGCTGCTAGCTACAGTGCTAGGGACGGTAGCGGCGCTAGGGTTATCGAGTCGGCATATGCCTGCGCGTGGCGCGATCATGGCGCTGTTGATCTCGCCGATGATCGTACCGTTGATCATCTCTGCGGCGGCGATGTTCTTCTTCTTTTCCAAGGTCAATCTCGCCCAGACCTACGTTGGCGTCATCCTCGCGCATACGGCGCTCGGCATTCCCTTTGTGGTCATCACCGTGACCGCTACGCTATCGAGCTTCGATACTACGCTGATCCGCGCGGCGCATAGTCTCGGCGCTAACCCGACACGAACCTTCTTTAAGGTGGTACTGCCTCTGGTGACACCGGGAGTGGTATCAGGAGCGCTGTTTGCTTTCATTACGTCCTTCGACGAGGTAGTGGTGGTGCTATTCATTGCAGGGCCCGAGCAACGTACCATGCCGATTCAAATGTGGTCGGGCATTCGCGAGCAGATTAGCCCGACAATCCTTGCGGTTGCGACCCTGCTGGTGCTGCTCTCGATGCTGCTGCTTACCACGCTTGAGCTGCTACGTCGGCGTAGTGAGCGTCTACGGGGACTCTCTCCCGACTGAGTCCAAGCAGAGCTGATGCTGTGTTGGTTCTCATCAGGAACGGTGAGGATCAGCACTTTATATGGCAGATTTTTGGCTAACCTGAGTGCGTCATAGAGGGTTGCGTGGGTGTTACGCGACTCGACGGCATCGGCTTACTATTCTGCTACATATCCATGGCGGGCATGGAAGCGTTGCAGTTCCCTGACGCCAGGAGGCTGGCCGGTGAATATTTCGACATAGGCGGGGATGCGCTGCATGCGCACTTTGAGCGGCTCTTGAGTCTTCATCGAGATATAACCGATCTGGGTTAGGTAGATCGTGCGGCCACGGACGTTAGCTGCCAATGAATCATAACCGTAGCGCTGGAACATGCGTGTAAGGGCTTCGATGCGTGTGGCATCGGCAGCCTCGATTTCACTTACCACCGGCGCCGATTGTAGCGCCCAACTGCGCATGGCGAACTCTAGCGGAGAGTCGAATAAGTCAGGGTTCAACCAGCAGTCAAAGACATTAAGCATCGCCTCGACGATGTTCTCGGCATAAGCTTCCGTCTGATGCACCAGCCCTTGGGTGTTCTTTTCACGCCAGCGCGCGATCAGTGCTTCGAGCAGTGACTCACGGTCTTTAAAGAACCAGTAGAAACTGGTCCGAGAAAGCTTTAGACGCTTGGCCAGAGGCTGAATACGTACGCTATCGATGCCTGATTCTAGTAGCGTCTCAAACGCCGCATCAAGCCAGACGTCTTGGGAGCCTTTGGTGGTGGACGTATGAGAGGAGGGCATTAGGCTAACCTTTAGGAGAGTTGCGATATAGTGTACACATGTGTCTTTTGCCTGTACACATGGTTAGCGCTTATGGCTGGATTCTAGTGACGGTTGATGATCAATGTTCCTATGCGTGCCGCCTAAACAAGCCTGGCCCGCATCAGCGGGCCAGTGAATTGCGTGTCTTGTGTTGAATGACGTCGCTAGCCTTGAGCTAGCTGTAACGTGGGAGCCTCGTGGCCTAGATTCTCAAGCATGCGAGCAGCGTACCAATTGACAAAATCGATAACACCGAACTCATAGGTTTCAGAATAAGGTCCAGGCTGATAAGCCTTTGAGTTGATACCGCGCTGGTTCTCTTCGGCGAGCTGGCGATCCTGGTCGTTGGTGGCATCCCATACTCGGCGAAGCTGTTCTGGGTCGTAGTCGACTCCCTCCACGGCATCCTTGTGGACAAGCCACTTAGTGGTTACCACGGTTTGCTGCGGACCAATTGGCAATACGCGAAATACCACCGCGTGATCGCCCATGAAATGGTTCCATGAGTTGGGCAGATGAAGGATGCGTAGTGAGCCCATATCGGGGCTTGATAAACGTCCCATCAGTTTCTTGCTGCCGGGCTTACCATCCATTGTCATGGAGACAATGCCATCCAGTAGCGGCGTACGCGTCAGGCGGTTGCGTTTACCAAACCGTTTCAACTGGTAAGGCACCTGCTCTGCGTCCCAGTCTGCTTGTTTACGTGCTACCAGCGCTTTGTAGGCGGGGGTTGCGCGGGGGTCGTCGGTATCATCAAACTCTTGCAATGAATTAAGCAGTTCAGGGTGCGCGCCGTTACAGTGGTAGCACTCGCGATTATTTTCGATCACAAGCTTCCAGTTGGCTTGCTCAACGATACTGGATTCGGTGGCAACCTTGACGTTATCCATTTGGTATGGCTCAAGATAATGCTCAAGCGTTGTCAGAAAATCGTCAATGGCAGGTGGCTCTTCGCTCAGGTTGATAAAGATGAAGCCGCCAGCGGTTTGGACGTTGACTGGCTTGAGGCCAAACTGGTTGAGGTCGAAGTCAGTGCCCATATCGCTACCGGCAAACAGCAAGCGGCCATCAAGCTCGTATGTCCACTGGTGATACGGGCAGACAAGTTTCGCCACTTTGCCCTTATCTTTTACGCACAGACGCGAACCACGGTGGCGGCACACATTGTGAAACGCATGAATAACGCCTTCACTACCGCGCACAATAACGATGGGGTTGTCACCAATATCCAAGGTGATGAAGTTACCCTTGGTGGGGATCTCGCAGGTCATACCTGCGAACAACCACTCTTTTTCAAAAATCTCTTGCATATCAAGAGCAAACAGACGGGCATCGTTATAAAACGGCTGCGGAAGTGAAAAGGTACGTGCCCTTTCTTGCAGCATCTGGGCCGTTGATTCACGAGCCGCAGCGAGTGGGTCGTCCATCCAATTAGAAACGCTTTTTTCCATACCAGTATCCTCGTAAACCTCCGCTTTCCCCTCAAGGGCTGCGTGGCGGCCGTTGGTCAAGATTGCTTATCTTGTTGTTCTGTTGCGTAACCTGGCGTTGTAGTCGAGTGGAGCCTGATGACATTGTCTGATTGTGTTTCAGGCTAACGCCTACCAATTATCTGCCCGCGACATCAGGTGGCGTAACGGCGACTAAAGAAGAGGTTTCTAAGCAATTAAGAGTGGCACGAGGTAAGTGCGCGTCGTTGTCAGGTAAGTCGGCTAAGAGGAGCGTCCCCAAAATGCATACCAACGGTGCTGGGCTATAGCCAATATAGTTCGGTAATGCATAGCGATGAAGGCTGGTCAGGCAGAGGCGATAATGACAACTAATTTCTTTAACCCGGTCACGACCCAAACCTGGACTAACGGCCGCCACCAAGTACGTTGCGTTAAGGTGATCCAAGAAACCCAGGATGTACGCACGTTCTGTTTTATGGCGGAGCAACCGGTACTGTTCTTCTTCAAGCCTGGCCAGTTTGTGACCCTAGAGCTTGAGATCGATAATCAGCCGATCATGCGATCCTATACAATCTCTAGTTCACCCTCTATTCCTTACAGTTTTTCGATTACTGTTAAGCAGGTGCCGGGGGGCGTTGTGTCCAATTGGCTGCATGCCAATTTAAAGGTGGGCGATGAGCTGGTGGTACATGGGCCGGTCGGGAACTTTAACTCGATCGATTTTCCTGCCGAGAAAGTGCTGTTTCTTTCTGGCGGCGTTGGTATTACCCCTTTAATGTCTATGACACGCTGGCTTTTCGATACTAATGCCGCTGTTGATGTTGAATTTATACATAGCGCTCGAGCACCCCGCGATGTCATTTATCATCGTGAATTGGTGCATATGTTTTCGCGTATCCCCGAATTCAAACTGCATATTATCTGTGAGAGCAAGGAAGATATTGGTGAGGCATGGGCTGGCTACCGTGGTTATCTCACCGAGCCGCTGTTTGAGTTAATGGTGCCGGACTTTATGGAGAGAGAAATCTTTTGTTGCGGCCCTACTCCCTATATGAACGCCATTAAACGTATTTTGCGGCACCATAACTTTGATATGAGCCATTATCACGAAGAGTCGTTTGGTGCCACGCCTGTCGACGTTCGTGATGATGTACGTGAGCTGGCCGAGCAAGCAGAAGTCGAAGCTGAAAATATTGATAGCAAGGACTTGCACAGTATCGAGTTCGCCTCAACCGGCAAAAGTGTGCGCATTCAGCCTGGCGAAACGGTGCATGCAGCAGCGGCGAAGTTGGGTCTGCATATCCCCAAAGCATGCGGTATGGGCATATGCGGAACTTGCCGCGTAGAGCTCAAGTCGGGGGAGGTGGATATGGAGCATAACGGGGGCATTACGGATGAGGATGTCGCAGATGGCTACATTCTATCTTGCTGCAGTCGCCCTAAAGGGGATCTCATCGTCGATTTTTAACCCCTCTGTTTAATACTTTCAGTAAAGCGCCCCTTAAGGTTTTCTGCCGTTTGGGGCGCTTTTTTATGGGTAATCAATGATCGTCTATCTGCGCAGCTAGGCTAATTGATGTCGATGTCGCAAATGCATCGAGTGGTGACGTCAACAAGTATCTTGGGCCAGGAAACCAACGATAGTATCGCGGTAAGAAAGCGTTGGCAGGAATTTTGGTTGATAACAACTCTGGTTGATAGCAACTCTGGTTGATAAAAGCCTTGGTTTGCCAGCGTTAAAGAGAGCGTCCAGCACTTAATAAAAAAGTCACTCATCAGGAGGCGACAATGCTTCAAAGTAATTTTTCCCCCAAAGCACGTTTGGCCAGTTACGACAGTTTGCTTGCAGAAGCAATTGCTGAAGAAACGGTACGCCAAGAAGCGCATATTGAGCTAATCGCCTCCGAAAATTACACCAGCCAGCTTGTCATGGAAGCGCAGGGCACCCAACTGACTAACAAGTATGCGGAAGGCTATCCAGGTCGTCGCTACTACGGCGGTTGTGAGTTCGTCGACAAGGTTGAGGCCTTAGCCATTGAACGTGCTTGTAACTTATTTAGTGCCAATTATGCCAATGTGCAGCCGCATTCCGGTGCTCAGGCCAATGCCGCAGTGTTTATGGCGCTGGTCAAACCTGGCGATACGATTCTAGGTATGAGCCTTGCCCACGGCGGCCACTTAACCCACGGTGCCGCCCCTAACTTCTCGGGCAAGCACTACAACGCCGTTCAGTACGGTCTCAAGCCGGAAACGGGTGAGATCGATTACGAAGAAGTTGAGCGTTTGGCTCGCGAGCATCAGCCAAAAATGATCATTGCCGGTTTCTCTGCCTACTCTCGCGTGGTGGATTGGCGCCGTTTCCGCACGATCGCTGATGAAGTGGGTGCTTACTTAATGGTCGACATGGCTCACGTTGCAGGCTTGGTGGCAGCTAACCTTTATCCGAGCCCGTTGCCTCATGCCCACGTCGTCACCACGACTACCCACAAAACATTGCGTGGCCCCCGCGGCGGCCTGATTCTGTCTGCGGATGGCGACGAGGCGCTTTATAAAAAGCTTAATGGTGCAGTCTTCCCAGGCCAGCAAGGTGGCCCATTAATGCATGTTATCGCGGCGAAGGCGGTGGCGTTCAAGGAGGCCATGAGCCAGGAGTTTGTGCGTTACCAGCAGCAGGTGATCGATAACGCCCAAGCCATGGCCAGCGTCTTCATGGAGCGCGGCTATGATGTCGTGTCGGGTGGTACCGAAGATCATCTTTTCTTGGTCTCGCTTATCCAGCAGGGCGTCACGGGTAAGGATGCGGATGCTGCACTGGGCCGCGCGCACATTACTGTTAACAAGAACACGGTGCCCAACGACCCCCAGAGCCCCTTTGTGACATCGGGCCTACGTATTGGTACTCCAGCGGTCACCACGCGTGGCTTCAATGCCCAAGAGTGTGGCGAATTAGCTGGCTGGATTTGTGACATCCTCGATGTATTAGCTGCTGGACGTGACACCGCTGCCATTGAGGCCGAGGTGCTGGCTAAAGTGAGTGACGTGTGTGCCCGGCACCCTGTCTATGCTGAAGCTGTCGCTGAAGCCGTCGAATCTATTGCTTGAATCGGCTTGCCGGCAAGGCCCGGCGCGGCTGAACTAAGGAGACCACTATGCAACGCTATTCCGGCTTCGGCCTGGTCAAGCACGCGCTGAGCCACCATGAAAACTGGGAGCGCCAATGGCGCAATCCCACGCCTAAAAAGCAGTACGATGTGATCATCGTCGGTGGTGGTGGCCACGGTTTGGCCACGGCTTACTACTTGGCCAAAGAGTTCGGTGTCAAGAATGTCGCGGTGATCGAGAAGGGCTGGTTGGGCGGTGGTAATACCGCCCGTAATACGACCATCGTGCGTTCGAACTACTTATGGGACGAGTCGGCTGCCCTTTACGAACATGCTATGAAGCTGTGGGAAGGGCTTTCCCAAGATCTTAACTACAACGTCATGTTCTCTCAGCGTGGGGTGCTCAATCTGGGGCATACCCTGCAGGATATGCGCGATATTCAGCGTCGGGTCAACGCGAACCGCCTAAACGGCATTGATGGCGAAGTGCTGGACACCAAGGGTGTGCAGGCGCTGGTGCCGATCATGGACTGCTCTAAGAACGCTCGCTACCCGGTGATGGGCGCTTCCTGGCAGCCGCGCGCTGGGGTAGCGCGGCACGATGCTGTGGCCTGGGGCTATGCGCGCGGTGCTGATGCTCACGGGGTGGATATCCTCCAGCAGACCGAAGTTACCGGCTTCAAGATCCGAGACGGTAGGATCTACGGTGTGCACACCAACCGTGGCGATATCGAGGCCAAGACAGTGGGCTGTGTCACCGCTGGTAATTCTGGCGTGTTGGCTAACATGGGCGGCTTTAAGTTGCCCCTAGAGTCCCATCCGCTACAGGCCCTGGTCTCCGAGCCGATCAAACCGATTCTCGATACCGTGGTGATGTCTAATCACGTGCATGGCTATATCAGCCAGTCTGATAAAGGTGACCTCGTCATTGGCGCCGGCATTGATGGCTATAACGGCTATGGCCAGCGCGGTAGCTATCCCACTGTAGAGCATACCCTTCAGGCGATCGTCGAGATGTTCCCGATCTTCTCCCGGGTGCGTATGAATCGTCAGTGGGGCGGTATTGTCGACACCTGTCCGGATGCCTGTCCGATTATCTCTAAAACACCGGTGAAGGGGTTGTTCTTCAACTGTGGTTGGGGCACAGGTGGCTTCAAAGCTACTCCTGGATCGGGCCACGTGTTTGCCGCTAGCTTGGCTAAGTGTGAGATGCACCCCATTGCTGAGCCGTTCTCCATGTTCCGCTTCCATAGCGGTGCGCTGATTGATGAGCACGGCGCCGCCGGCGTGGCCCACTAGGGTTCATACGAGAGGAGTATCCGACATGTTTTATATCTATTGCCCCTACTGCGGCGAGCACCGTGAGGAAGAGGAGTTCCACCCCAAGGGCCAAGCGCATATTGAGCGACCCAAAGAGCCCGAGGCGTGTAGCGATGAAGAGTGGGGTGACTACCTTTTCTTCCGCAATAACCCCAGAGGGGTGCATCACGAAATGTGGGTGCATGCGGTAGGTTGCCGCAAGTTCTTCAACGTGACCCGCCACACGGTGAGCTACGAGATTCTCGAAACCTACAAAATGGGCGAGCAGCCGACGATAACTGCCGACAGCCAAAAGCAGCCACGCGAAGCGGCAGCGGTAAGCCATCCAGAAGGAGTGCGGGCATGAGCCAGTCTAAGCAACAAGTGTTCCGCCTAACGACTGGCGGCCGAATCGATCGCTCTCGTACGTTGAGCTTTACCTTTAACGGTCAGCGTTATCAAGGGCACCCTGGAGATACTCTGGCTTCGGCGCTGCTGGCTAACGGCGTGGATATCGTTAACCGCAGCTTTAAGTACTCGCGCCCCAGAGGCATCGTCGCCGCAGGCGCGGAAGAGCCCAATGCCATTGTGCAATTAGGCAGTACCGAAGCAGCACAGGTGCCCAATGTTCGTGCTACCCAGCAAGCGCTGTTTGATGGATTAGCCGCCTGTAGCACCAACGGTTGGCCTAATGTACAGCGCGACTTGATGGGCTTGGTAGGCAAGTTAGGTGGGCAATTTATGCCGCCGGGCTTCTACTACAAGACGTTTATGGCACCGGCATCGATGTGGCTGACCTACGAAAAGTACATTCGTAAGGCGGCAGGTTTGGGCCGCAGCCCGATGGAAGCCGATCCAGACAGCTATGACCACCTTCATCAACACTGCGATGTGCTGGTCGTTGGCGCTGGCGCTGCCGGTTTGTCTGCAGCATTGGCTGCTGCCCGTGGCGGTGCGCGGGTGATCGTTGCTGATGAGCAAGAAGAAATGGGCGGTTCACTGTTGGGTAGCCGCGAAACGCTGGATGGCAAGCCAGCAGACCAGTGGGTTGCTCGAGTGCTTGAAGAGCTAGCTGAATGTGACAACGTCACGTTGCTATCGCGCACCACGGCTAACGGTTATCACGACCACAATTTTGTGACGCTGCACGAACGGCGTACTGAGCATCTGGGCGAAACAGCGCCTGTCGTCAATGGCCACCGCCTGGTACGTTCCCGTATGCATCGAGTTCGTGCTGGCCAGGTGATCCTAGCCACAGGCGCTCACGAACGGCCATTGGTGTATGCGGGAAATGATGTTCCAGGCAACCTCCTGGCAAGTGCTGTTTCTACCTACATTCGACGCTATGGTGTCGTACCGGGCCGCCAACTGGTGCTTTCCACCAGTAACGATAATGGCTATCGCGCCGCCTTAGACTGGAAGGAAGCAGGCTGCGAGGTGGTGGCGGTTGTTGATGCCCGCGAAGCACCTGCAGGGGACTGGGTCGATGCCGCCCGTGCCCAAGGTATCAAAATCATCACCGGCAGTGCCGTTATCGAAGCGAAAGGCGGCAATCGAGTCACTGCCGCACGGGTGGCCAAGATCGATATTGGTGCTTACCGAGTGAGCGGTCCGGTTCAGGAATTGGCCTGCGACACTATTGCTAGTTCGGGAGGCTATAGTCCGGTCATTCACTTGGCTTCCCATACCGGCTCGCGGCCTACTTGGCGTGACGATATTCTTGGTTTTGTGCCAGGGCTCGTGAAGGGCGTTCATGCCTGCGGCGGCGCTAATGGCACTTATGCGTTGGGAGACGTACTTGCTGAGGGTATTGAAGCGGGTATTAAAGCAGCCGCTGCCACCGGCCACGCAGCTCAGCCGGTTAATCTGCCTAGCGTTGAACGCCTTCAGCAGGGACCAGCAGTGGCACTTTTTCAGGTTCCCCATGAGAAATCCACGCTGCGCGGACCGAAGCAATTCGTTGATTTGCAGAACGACGTCACCGCAGCGGGCATCGAACTGGCGACCCGGGAAGGCTTTGAGTCTATCGAGCATATTAAGCGCTATACCGCGATGGGATTTGGCACCGACCAAGGCAAGCTGGGTAACATTAATGGTATGGCCATTGCCGCTCGTTGCCTGAATCGCTCCATCCCTGAGGTGGGCACCACGGTATTTCGGCCTAATTATACGCCGGTGACTTTTGGCGCTATCGTGGGTCGCCACTGCCGTGATCTGTTCGATCCCGAGCGTTATACCGCCCTTCATCAGTGGCACGTTGAGCGCGGCGCCGAGTTTGAGGATGTCGGTCAGTGGAAGCGTCCTTGGTACTACCCACAGAAAGTGAATGGCAAGACCGAGACTATGCACGAAGCGGTCGCTCGGGAATGCTCAGCGGTGCGCGAGAAAGTGGGGATTCTCGATGCTTCGACGCTTGGTAAAATCGACATTCAAGGGCCGGATGCGCGTGAATTCCTGGCGCGTATTTATACCAACAAGTGGGAGAAGTTAGCGGTTGGTAAGTGCCGCTACGGCCTGATGTGTAAAGATGATGGCATGGTCACCGATGACGGCGTGACCAGTTGTCTGGCTGAAAATCACTTTTTGATGACCACCACCACCGGTGGTGCAGCAGCGATATTGGAATGGTTGGAGTTATGGCATCAGACCGAGTGGCCAGAACTGGATGTCTACTTCTCTTCAGTAACGGACCACTGGGCGACCATGACGGTTACCGGTCCCGAAGCCCGCAAGCTGCTGGCTGAGATGACGGATATCGATCTCGACCGTGATAGCTTCAAGTTTATGGAGTGGCGTGCTGGCAAAGTGGCTGGGGTGCCTGCACGTGTCTATCGCATCTCCTTTACCGGTGAGTTGACCTTTGAGATTAACGTTCAAGCCAACTACGCCATGCACGTGTGGCAGACCCTGTTCAAGCATGGTGAGAAGTATGGCTTGACGCCCTATGGCACAGAGACCATGCACGTCCTGCGTGCTGAAAAAGGCTTTATTATCGTTGGCCAGGAAACTGACGGCTCCGTGACGCCGGAAGACCTGGGCATGCAGTGGTGTGTAGGTTACGACAAGCCTTTCTCATGGATTGGTAAGCGAGCCCTGACGCGAGAAGATACCAAGCGCGAAAACCGCAAACAGCTAGTAGGGCTAAAACCAAAGGATCCAACGGTAGTGCTAGAGGAGGGGGCGCAGATTGTGTTTGATCCCAAGCATGCGATCCCGATGCCTATGGCAGGGCATGTGACCTCCAGCTACTACAGCCCAACTCTGGAATCTGGATTTGCCTTAGCGGTAGTTAAGGGCGGTCTCAAGAAAATGGGCGAAACCGTCTATTTGCCTATGGCAGACGGCCAAGTTCACGAAGCCGAAATCGTCAGCACCGTTTTTTATGACCCCAAGGGAGAGCGCCAAAATGTCTAATGCGGCCACTTTCGATACCCGTACTGATACCGCTATCCCGGTAGAGTCCCCGTTAGCCTTTAGCTACCGCCATAGTGGCGCTCCTCGTGCTGGTAGTTCAAGTCGAGTTCAGCTACGCGAGCGGGCAATGCTAGGGCATCTAATCTTACGAGGCGGTGCTATCGTTCTCGATGAAGCGGTGCGCGACGTGCTGGGGATTAGCTTGCCTGGTAAGCCCCAGGCGCTGGTGCAGGATGCTAGCGGCGAACGCTCTATTCAGTGGCTTTCCCCTGACGAGTGGCTGGTGATTGTGCCTGGCGGTGAGGAGTTCCCTCTAGAGATGCAACTGCGGGAGCGTTTAGGGGATTCCCATTACGCCATCAGCGATGTCAGTGGTGGGCAAACGGTGTTAGAGATTACCGGAGAAGCGGCCCGCGAGCTGTTGATGAAAGCGGTGGTCTACGATGTTCATCCCCGCCACTTTCCAGTGGGCAAAGGCGTTACTACCGTTTTCGCCAAGGCCACGACCATCCTTCGTCGGCCCAGTGAGGAGCGTTGGGAGTTAGTCGTGCGGCGCAGTTTTGCCGACTACTGCTACCGCTGGCTACTGGATGCAGCAGCAGAGTATGGCGTGAACGTAAAACAATAATCAGGCTGGCCGAAGCGTTGCTTCGGCCGCTATCTTCTGCCGCTAACAGAGATACATGCGCTATGAGCCGAATGAGTGATACCTGGATACTTGCCGCCCAATGTCCAAGCCGTTTGGGAACGGTAGACGTCGTCACGCGCTTTTTAAAAGAGCAGCAGTGCTATATCACTGAACTTAACTCTTTCGATGACCGGCTGGGCGGGCGCTTTTTTATTCGTGCCGAGTTTCGCCCAGAGCGAGACGACTTCCATGACGAGCGCTTCCACGCCGATTTTGCCGCGCGGGCAGGCGAATTCGATATGCAGTTTGAGCTGACGGCGCCGGGCAAACGCACAGGCACCGTGATTATGGTCTCCAAGGCCGATCACTGCTTGAATGATCTGCTCTACCGTTATCGGACGGGCCAGCTTCCGTTAGATATCAAAGCGGTGATTTCCAACCATCCTGATCTGGAGCCGTTGGCAGCATGGCACGGCCTGCCGTATCACTACCTACCCATTAGCCCTGAGACTAAACTGGAGCAGGAAGCGCAGGTACGCAAAATCATCGCGGATACTGACGCTGAGCTAGTAGTGCTGGCAAGATATATGCAGGTGCTTTCGCCCTCAATGTGTGAATTATTAGCCGGACGAGCCATCAATATCCATCACTCACTGCTGCCCGGTTTTAAAGGCGCTAAGCCTTATCACCAGGCGTACGAAAAAGGCGTTAAGTTGGTGGGGGCAACGGCACATTATATTAATAATGATCTTGATGAAGGGCCAATTATTGCTCAAGGGGTCGAGCCAGTGGATCACACCCACTACCCAGAGGATCTGGTTGCCAAGGGAAGGGATATCGAGTGCCTGACGCTGGCTAGAGCGATTAGCTATCATTTAGAGCGTCGTGTGTTCTTTTATTCTGGGCGTACAGTGGTGTTTGGTAACTAAGGTTTTTGGCTTATAGCTATTAGCGACAAACACACACAGTTCGAGCGCGCTTTTTATAACTGGGCTACTGTCAGCGCTAAGCGTTTTTTAGTTCGCTAGGTAGCCCTTGGTTATGTATAAAATGCAAATGCGTGCTTAAGTATTTCGGTTTATAAAAATAAAAATTTATCTATAAAAGATCGTTTGGTCTTGTTTTTAATCACATCAATAAATTATTAAAACTTTCAGGCGCCGCCTAAGTTTCCCCTGTTTATACGTCAAGAGGTGCTCCAATGCCTATCAGTGTTTTCGACCTTTTTAAGATTGGAGTAGGCCCCTCCAGTTCTCATACCGTCGGGCCCATGCAGGCCGCTTTTAAGTATGTTACATCACTACGCGAAGCCGATCTTCTTGATCAAGTGGCCCATCTAGACGTTCATCTTTATGGTTCATTATCCGCGACGGGGGTAGGGCACGCAACGGATCACGCAATTATTATGGGGCTGATGGGTGAGCGCCCCGACACGATTGATCCTTTGATTATTGGGCCGTCTATTGCGTCGCTTAAAGAGAGTCAGTTATTAGAGCTTGGATGCCAAAAAACAATCGCTTTTGACTGGAGTCGCGATATTTATTTCCATGAGGAGAGTTTGCCTCATCACCCTAATGCCATGCGGCTTGCTGCCTTTACACATCAAGGCGAATTACTGTATGAAAATATCTACTATTCGGTGGGGGGCGGTTTTGTTGTTGAACAAGCCCAGATGGATATGCCATTAGAGGACTTTGATGAGGCAACTATTCCCTATAACTTCGATACGGCTGAAGAGCTGCTAGCATTATGTAAAAAAGAGCAGCTAAGTATTAGCCGTTTAATGCTAGAGAATGAGAAAGTATGGCGGACAGAAGACGAGGTCAGAAATGAGTTGTGGCGAATCTGGCAAGTCATGTGTGAGTGCATCGACAATGGGTTAACCCATGAAGGAGTATTGCCGGGCGGGTTAAACGTGAAACGCAGGGCTAAGCTGTTGCATCAGCGGCTTTTAGCCGCTGAGCAGAATGATTGCCTAATCGCATCGACGTTTTCCGCGATGGAGTGGGTCAATATTTTTGCGCTCGCGGTTAATGAAGAGAATGCCGCAGGAGGGCGCATGGTAACGGCGCCCACCAACGGCGCTGCAGGCATTATTCCCGCCGTGCTGCACTACTATATGAAATTTCAGCCCAACGCCTGCGAGAAAAACGTCGTGGATTTCCTGCTAGCGGCAGGTGCCATTGGCATTCTCTGCAAGAAGAACGCGTCGATATCGGGGGCGGAAGTAGGCTGCCAAGGGGAAGTTGGCTCGGCATGCGCCATGGCGGCAGCTGGCTTAGCGGATGTGATGGGCGGAACGCCCGAGCAAGTAGAGCATGCGGCCGAAATCGGCCTGGAGCACAATTTAGGGTTAACCTGCGACCCGGTGGGAGGGCTGGTTCAAGTGCCTTGTATCGAACGCAATGCGATTGCCACCGTAAAAGCCATTAATGCAGCGCAAATGGCATTGCACGGTGATGGTACTCACTTTATATCGTTGGATAAGGTCATTCGCACTATGCGCGATACGGGGAGAGACATGCTTGATAAATATAAGGAAACTTCCAAAGGTGGACTGGCCGTTAATGCTATTGAATGTTAATCGCTAATGTATCTGGCAGGGTCGTTAAATCAACTGTCGTTTGAGTGCGTTGTTTTAACGCTACTTGCGATATCCAAGGCATCTGAGTATATCCCCAGAACACCTGCACTGGTGCCCAATAGACGAGCCGTTTTCGGGGGAGGGGATTCAGTTGGTTTGACTACCTTTCACCATCCGGCAGTGGCCTGCCGTAAGTTCGTTCCTCAGGGGAAGTACTAACGCATCAGGCCTCTCGTGTTCTCGTTGGTCTCACACCACTCGGAGCGGTAGGGGTTACTGGTAAATACCCGCAAGTGCAGTTTGCATTTGGCCATCAACATCTAGGGGTGACTCAGGCGGCGATTACCGCCGAACTGGTCGCCGATCAACTGGCGGGGCGCCCTTCAGATATTAATTTGGCGCCTTTCCGAGTAGACCGTTTCGAGTAATCTTAAACCTGGTCTGACACTATATTAATATTAGTGTCAGATCAGATTTCCCTTTTGATAGCCTCTCTCCTTTCCTACATCTTTTAAGCCGCGTTGTCACCTTCAGTGCAATCTTCAGCACATAATGTATATCGAAACATGGCGTGTACTACCGATGCGTCCGGCTCTGGGGTTTTCTCCCGATAAAGCAGTGCCGATGAGCTCCCAGTAAGTAGAGAGCTCAGCTCGACTGATAGTTTCCAAGAAGAGCGTGTTTGATAGGAGCAAAACCAATCAGAACGCCAACGCGTTAACTGGATAATAAAGTTAACGTGCATACCTTAATGCTGCTCTCGAATACTTGTTAGATAAATTATTATTAGGGTATTTATGGCCAATTATCGAGCGTATCTCCATCTTGAGCAATGCGCACTTTGAGTGGCAGATCCATAGGTTTCAGCAGGCGCTCAGCGTCAAGCTCATGGCTGATATGAGTGAGGTAGGCCCGGGGTGGATTTAGCCGAGTGATAATATCTAGCGCTTGAGTAATTGTGTTGTGATTTCGAGGTGTCGCGTAGGAAGCTGGGTGGCAGGCATCCAGTACTACCACGTCAGGTTGCCAGCTGTTTAGAAAGCGCTCCGTTTCTACCGGCAAACCGAAAGTGTCGGTGAGATACGCAAGCCTTGTACCGCCATCATCAAGACAATAGCCCAGTGTTGGCTTGGAGTGTTTGAGCGGCACAGGCGTCACTGTCAGACTATCGAACTTGATCGTTCTGAATGGTTTGAGCCCGGGCTGAAAATCCAGTATCCCAGAATTTCGATGCAAATCTGCGCAGCCCTGGGCGTCCTTGGGTCCATAAACCGGAATCGGCTCTCCGCAACCCCAGCGCAAATGAAAAAGGCCTTGAACATGGTCGGCATGATAATGCGTGATTAAGAATGCCGCAGGTCGTTCCATCTCGCAGCTAAGTGCCAGATCCATACGTCCGGCGTCAAGCAGGTAACGCTTGCCGTCGACCCTGACCTCCGCCGAGCAGGGGCTGCGCTGTAAGCTGGTGAACACCCTGGCTCGGTTACAGGCCACACAGTTGCATCCAAAGCGTGGTACCTGAGCGCTGTCGCCGGTACCATTAAATCGAAACTCCATCGATAGTTCCCCTGCTATAGCTTCCCTGGATTCTATAACTTGGACGAAAAGCGTCCCTCGATCACCGCTGTCAGTGCCGCGAGGCTATCTGAAAGCTTTCCGCCATTGTCGACTCGGGCGATCTCAGGAAAAGACTCGGCCAGTTCGCGCTCCATTGCGTGGTGGCGTCTGAGCCGGTGTTCGACTTCGCAGGGCGATTCTCGCCCACGTTCAATTAGCCGACGACGCAGCACTTCGGCAGGCGCAGTGATCACTACTGGAAGCAGCGCCTCACCGAAACGATCGTACGCCTTCGGTAAGGCTCGGCGGCTACCGTTAAGTAGCACGATGGCATTTTTGGCAAGCCACGACTCAACCTCCACGCCAACGCCATAATTTAAGTTGTGAGCATGCCAGTCGAGGCACAGTAGGCCAGATTCGCGACGCACCGCGAATTCGGCATTGCTGAGTGACACGCAGTCTTCATCCATGCCACTTTCCCGAGTGAGATAGCGGTGGGCAACGACCCACTCGGGGTGAGCGCGGCGTGCGGCCTGTAGCAAGCTGTCCTTGCCCACGCCGCTAGCACCGATCAAATAGACCAGTCGTCCCATTAGTGCACCTGTTTTCCAGCGCACCATACCCGCTGTACCAGCGGATGGCCGTCTACTTCTCGCACCCGAATCAAGTCCGCACGCAGCCCCTCACTGATGCGGCCACGGTCATCAAACCCGACCGCTTTGGCAGGATTACGCGAAGCGCAGGCCACAGCACGGGGTAGGTCATAGCCTCCCTCCATAGCGGCAATCTGGAAGACTGCGTCTAGAAGCGCAGCCGGGTAGTAGTCCGAAGAAAGAATATCAAGCACGCCATGGCGCACTAGCTCACTGGCGGCAATATTGCCGGAATGGGAGCCCCCACGTACCACATTAGGCGCACCCATCATCACTGCCATACCGTTCTTATGTGAGGCTTTGGCAGCTTCCAGGGTAGTCGGAAATTCCGCTACTTTAGTGCCGTACTCAAGGCTTTCGGCCACATGCTCTACAGTGGCATCGTCGTGGCTGGCAAGCGCTAGACCACGCTCATGGCAGGCTTGAGAAATTGCTTTACGGTAGGCGCTTGAATATTGAGTGCTAAAGCCCTGTTGACGCTCGATGAACGCATCGAGGCTGGCATCATCGAAGCCGTGCTTGCCCTTGTAGTACACTCGGTAGGCGTCGAAGCTGGCAAACTGACGTTGCCCTGGCGAGTGATCCATCAAAGATACCAAGCCAAGCTCAGGAGTGTCCGCAAGGGACTGAAAGCGTGCCAGCGTATCTGGGTGGCAAACCTCGCAGCGTAGATGTAAACGGTGGTCTACGCGGGCCATGCCGTTGCGGTTGATCTCGGTCAGGGCCTCAACCATCTGATGCAACGCATTCTGACGCATGCTGTGGTCATCCACGTCACCAATGGACACCGCATCAAATACCGTGGTGATCCCGCTCGCTGCCATCTGCGCATCGTGGGCCAAGGCCGCTGATCGCGGTGGCCACGATACTTTAGGCCGTGGCTGAAAGTATTTTTCCATATTATCAGTGTGCAGCTCGATCAACCCGGGGATCAGCAGGTCGCCTGCGCAATCGATAGCACCTGGCAGTGTACTAAGCCCACGTTCAACGGCCATGATCATCCCGTCCTTGATGACAAGGCTGCCATGGACTATGTCATCTTCGAGTACTAGGCGAGCGTTGGTCAGAATCTGGTTATTGGCACCCATCACAGCGCCTCCTTGGTATCACTTTTCCCTGCCGGCGATGTAGCAAAGGCGCTAGCTGATGCTTGACCCGAGTCAGCGTCTGAGAACAGAGTGTCACTTGAACGCAACATATGGTTTTCCAATGGCAGCAGACGGTCGGCGACGCGATCGCGAACATCTTCGTCGTGAAAGATACCCAGCATTGCACTGCCGCGAGCTTTGGCTTCCAGAATCAGCTCGACCACGACATCGCGATTAGCGCTATCCAGAGAGGCGGTAGGCTCGTCCAACAGCAGCAGCGGATGCTCTGCGATAAAGCCTCGGGCAATGTTGACGCGTTGTTGCTCGCCCCCTGAAAAGGTCCCAGGAGCCAGGCTCCACAGTCGCTCAGGGAGGTTGAGCCGGGCTAGTAGCGCTTCGGCACGACTGCGCGCTTCGTTTACCTCACAGCCTCTAGACAGTAGAGGCTCCATGACTACTTCTCGCGCAGAGACCCGTGGCACTACACGCAGAAACTGGCTTACATAGCCAATCACATCGCGACGCAAGACATGCCACGCATGCGCAGGCAGGTCTGAAAGTTCCAGTTCACTGTCATCGAAGTGCAGCGTCAATCGGCCACCGGAGACGCGATAATTGCCATTAACCATTTTCAGCAAGGTACTTTTGCCGATACCGCTACGTCCGGCTAGCACAAGACATTCGCCTGGTACTAGGCTTAGTTCAAGGCCGCGCATCACGGTAAGTTGCTGGCCACCCTGAGCATGTAGTATGAAAGACTTGTCGAGCGACGATGCGCTCAGAAAGACTTGTTTGTTCGCCATCATAGCGGGCTCCTCAACGTAAAATCCTGAGAGTGGGCACGGTTCATGGTGTCAGCACCGATGACACGAGTAGCTGGGTGTAATCGTGCTGTGGGTCGTCTAGGATCTGGTCGGTTAGCCCAGCTTCCACTACTCGTCCACGGCGCATCACCATCAGTCTGTGGGCCAGCAGTCGTGCAACCGCTAGGTCATGAGTAACCAGAATCACTGAGAGACCAAGCTCCCGGGTCAAGGTGCGTAGCATGTCGAGAAGGCGTGCTTGGACTGAGACATCGAGGCCACCGGTGGGCTCATCCATAAACACGAGGCGGGGTTCGGTCACCAGCGTGCGGGCAATCTGCAGGCGTTGTTGCATGCCTCCCGAGAACGTTTGTGGCGCATCATCGATGCGGCGTGGGTCTAATTCTACTCGCCCCATCCAGTCCTGGCTGGCGTCCCGCAGGTTACCGTAATGGCGTTGCCCCAGTGCCATCAGGCGCTCGCTAATGTTGGCCCCAGCGGATACTCCTAGGCGCAAGCCATCACGAGGGTTCTGGTGCACAAGGCCCCACTCGAGACGCAACAGTGCCCGACGCCGAGCCTCACTAATGGCGTAAAGATCAAACTCATCTTTTGCCTCAACAGCTGCAGTGCCGAATGGCTCCGGGCGGTGGTAAATCACTTGACCGTTATCGGGCTTTTCAAGCCCTGATAACACCCTCAGTAGGGTCGACTTACCAGAGCCTGATTCACCGACGATGCCGAGTACTTCACCTTGGTGCAGGGTGAAATCGATGTCCTGGCAACCCTGGTTGGGGCCGTATAAACGCGTAATGTCGCGCGCTTCAAGAAGGGCAGGGCGAGTAAGCTGTGGGCGCTTCATGCCACCTCCTCGTGGCGATCTTGGCAGTAGTCCGTATCCGAGCAGACGAACATCCGTCCTCCCTGATCGTCGGTGATAACTTCGTCAAGGTAGCTATCGGTAGCCCCGCACAAAGCGCACGGTTCCCCCCAGGTCTGGACCTCAAACGGATGATCTTCGAAATCTAAGCTCTTAACCCGTGTGTACGGCGGAATGGCATACAGGCGCTTTTCGCGGCCCGCGCCGAACAGCATTAGCGCTTCGCTCATGTTGAGCTTGGGGTTATCAAATTTGGGAATCGGTGAGGGGTCCATAACATAGCGATCAGCGACCTTGACCGGATAGGCATAAGTTGTCGCGATATGTCCATGACGGGCAATGTCTTCGTAGAGTTTGACGTGCATCACGCCATACTCTTCAAGGCCATGCATTATTCGGGTTTCCTCTTCGCTTGGCTCAATAAATCGCAGCGGTTCTGGGATGGGCACCTGGAATACTAGAATTTGGCCTTTCGTCAAGGCTTGTTCGGGGATTCTGTGGCGGGTCTGGATCACACTGGCCTCCCCGGTTCGGGTCGTCGTCTCGACCCCAGCCACACGCTCGAAAAAAGTACGAATACTGACGGCGTTGGTGGTGTCGTCGGCGCCTTGGTCAATCACTTTAAGCACATCATCAGCGCCAAGGATGCTAGCGGTAAGCTGCATGCCCCCCGTACCCCATCCGTAAGGCATTGGCATTTCTCGGCCGCCGAAAGGGACCTGATAGCCGGGAATCGCGACTGCCTTGAGCAGCGCGCGGCGGATCATGCGTTTAGTTTGCTCGTCGAGATAGGCGAAGTTGTAGCCGCTATAAACATTGTCGGCTTTGTCATTACTGGCGTTCATTTCGGACGCTCCTGCTGGGAAGGCGAGAGTCTGCAGATTCTTGAGTGGTGTGTTCACGACGCAGGCGACGCAGCAGCTCTAACTCCGACTGGAAATCGACGTAATGCGGCAGTTTCAAGTGAGAAACAAAGCCGGAGGCTTCAACATTGTCGGCGTGAGCTAGTACGAACTCTGCCTGCTGGGCAGGGCCTTGAATCGGCTCACCCAGTTCTTCCGCGCGCAACGCGCGATCGACCAGCGCCATGGCCATGGTTTTGCGCTCGTTACGGCCAAAGGCCAAACCATAGCCGCGAGTAAACTGAGGCGCCTTTTCACGGCTGCCGCCAAACTGATTGATCATCTGGCATTCGCTAACGACGATCTCCCCGATACAGACGGGGCCATCAAAGCCTTCCACCTCAATTTCCACTTCGACGGTGCCTTGACGAATCTCTCCAGCGAAAGGATGGTTGCGGCCGTAGCCACGTTGGGTCGAATAGCCCAGTGCTAGTAGATATCCTTCGTCGCCGCGCGCCAGCATTTGCAGGCGAGTAGCCCGATCAACTGGGAAGTCGGGTGGATCCTGAGTGATGTCGTAAGGCACGGCACCATCATCAACCTCTTGTTCAATCAACCCTTCGGCATCAAGGGCATCGAGTATTTGCGGGCAGGCTTTTAGCCCAGCCTCGGCGCGCGCTGGGTCGGGGATCTCGCCCTCTGCCAGCAGCATGAAGTCAAGTAGACGGTGGGTGTAGTCGTAGGTAGGCCCAAGAACTTGGCCTCCGGGGACATCCTTAAAAGCGGCACTGATACGGCGCTCTACCTGCATGTCACTTGTCTTGAGTGGGGTGCTATCGGCCAGCCTTGGTAAGGTAGTGCGATAGGCGCGCAGCAGAAAGACTGCTTCCGTCAGATCACCGCTGGCTTGCTTTAATGCCAAAGCAGCGAGTTCAGGGTCATGCAGTGAAGCCTCAGCCATGACGCGATCCACGGCGAGGCCGAGCTGACGACAAACCTGGTCAACGCTAAGCTCGGGCTGTGCTCGGTCGCCTCGACGGCGGTCTGCCATCCACTGATGGGCGTTGGCGATGGCCTGTTCGCCACCTTTTACAGCAACGTACATTAGGCGTTCTCCTCTGCACAGACAGCTGCTTGATCCATTGAAGCCATGCCGGCTAGAGGCTCTATACGAGTGCTACGCGGAATCGCAACTAGGCGCTCTGAGCAGGTCAAAATAGTGTCTAGTCCGCGGGGAAAGCTGCCGCTATTAGCCTTCAAACGTGTCATTAACACCTCGGCAGAAGCATCTAGCTCGAGCATTCGCGTATCGGCAATACCAGGGCCGCTCAGGCGCCAGCAGCCAGTGTTATTGCTGGGTTGTCCTTTGGCGTTGGCCAATGTCTCCAATACCACCAACAGGGTTGTGCTGCGGTCCGGGTGAGTGTCGCTGCCTTCGGCGAAGCTTGGCAGGTCCTGACAACTCTGCGATGTTAGTAGGGCGAAGTCGGCCTGGTCGGCCTGGGTCACAATGCGTGCCCCTGTATGGAAAGCGATAGCCTCTGCCATGCCATCACGATTCAGCTCGTTGGAGATCCATATCCGCGAGTCCAGGTCGCACAGTGCTAGGAGTACTCCCCAGGCAGCGCGTGACAAGCCAACGCCTTCAGGTAGGGGCGAGAGACTAACTTCCTCAATGGTGCCGGGTTCAGCCATAGCGCTTAGCAGTTGGCGGAATAAGCGTTGGCCATGGTGAACAGCGTCATCAAGGGCTGGCCAGTCATGCGGCCTTAGATCATGCGATCGCTGATCGTGAGGCTCGGCACTTGTTAAAATATGCTGCATGGCTACTCCCCGCGTACCATTGTAAAAAAGTCAACTCGAGTTGCGGCGGCGGTCTGAGAACGCTCGATACGCTCATCAGCCAGCGACTGGGAAAGTGGTTCGATCAGCTCTTCATCAATGCGATGAGCCCAGTGTTGTTGTCGAGCACAGGCATCGATCAGAGCGATCAGCTCGGCGTGTTCATGGCTACGCCCAGCAACCCATCCATGGCCTAATCCACCGCCACCGGGAGTATCGTCATCCAGGGCCACGCTGGCGCGTGTCACGGTCATTTCCCCAAGGTTGAAAGCGTTGCCTGAACCGCCCATGCGACCACGCACCATCACCATGCCGGTTTCCGGGCCTCGAACGCAGCGGTATCGCACTTGGATGCCGAGCACAGCCCAGCTCTCACAAAGGCGTTTGGTGGGCGTCAGCGCAAGAATGCGGTGACGTTGTTCAGGAGTCATCATGATTCCTCATCGTTGTCAGTTTGGTGTAGACCAGATATTTGTCAGTGTTAACGTTCATTTAAAAAATCAAAGTGATAAGAAACGCGGTCAGCCCTGGCGCAGCTTACGGAGACTTCTACAAGGCGCCGGGACTCATCGACATTGTCACTGGTAAGTACAAGAAGTGGCGCGAGCTGGGGGCACTGGAGTAAGCGGCTATCGTCACGATTGGCTTGGCTCGCTTCCAGGCGCACTGAGGCACGGGAAAGACGCAAACCGTAATGCTGGTCAAGCAGTGCACGGGTGGATCCTCCACGGTAGCGCTCACACCAGTCAGGCACGCGCGTGGCATCAAACCAATGGCGTAAACGCGTTAATGGCATGCCATCCACTAGCCTCAGCGTATCAACGCAGATCAAACATTCACCATCAGCCAAACCGAAGCGTTGGCTGATCGCTTCGGGCGGGCGTGACAGGCCTTGAGATAAACAGCGTGTCTCTGTGTTGATACCCATCTCTGCAAGGTTATGGGTGACCTTACTTTCGGCGTTCACCATGTAATCCAGTCGCCGATCTACGACTTGGGTGCCCCAGCCCTGATGACGAGTCACCATACCTGCGGCTACCAGTTCATCTAGTGCGCGACGAACGGTATGGCGGTTTACCTCAAAGCGCTTGGCTAGCGCCAGCTCGCTTGATAACTGGTCGCCCGCGCTATGCTGAGTTCGAATCTCATGGGCGAGAATTCTGGCTAGCTGGCGATAGCGTGGTTCTTTGGTTTCCTGATGGCTGTGGTGCGCTAGTTGTCTAGACATTTTTACTCCTGCTATAACCCCTTTGCCGAGGGGCTGCGTGTCATTTTTCGTCCTGTCTAAAGGAGGTTTTGTTGTTATTAGACGTTCGCCTGGGCTAATCAGAATGGAATTTTTCCAGACTATATGAAGTGCTTACGCAGGCGTTGGGAGGCTATATCGAGAACGGTCACAGCGACGATAATAACCAGCATAATGGTGGCGGTTTCGGCGTACTGAAAACCACGCATGGTTTCCCACAAGGCGACCCCAATACCACCCCCACCAACCATTCCAAGTACTGTGGCAGAGCGAATATTCGACTCGAACCGGTAAAGGCTTACCGAAATCCATAGCGGTAGTACCTGAGGAATCAGCCCGAAGATAATCTCCTCAACACGCCCTGCACCAGTTACACGGATACCTTCCATCGGACCTGCGTCACTGGCTTCCACAGCCTCAGAAAACAGCTTCGCTAGCACGCCCGTGGTGTGTACAAACAACGCCAATGTGCCTGCAAAGGGGCCAAGTCCTACGGCCACTACGAATAGCATGGCAAACACCAGCTCATTGATGGCCCGGCAAGCATCCATCAGTCGGCGCATTGGTTGGTAAACCCACCAAGGCACCAGGTTCTCGGAGGAGAGCAGGCTGCAGGGTACCGCCACGATGATCGCCAGTAGCGTCCCCCAAATAGCAATTTGGATGGTCACCAGCATCTGGTTGATGTAGTGGCCAAGGTTGCCGAAAGTGGGCGGAAAGAAATCGCCAGCTAAGGTAGCCATGTTGTCGGCATTGCTAACCAGTATGCTTGGACGTATCTCTGCTCCTTGCCAGGACCAAGCCAGTACGCTGAGCAGCACAAACCAACCAATCAGTGATAACCAGCTACGCCGACGCAACAGCGATGTCGTCATTTGAGATGTATGGGTGTTCATGGTCTCTCCGAGCGGGGAAAGCGGTCTACGCTCACCCCGCTATGGATGATCTGGGTTTGTCGCCTGAAAATTAATCAGTGGTAGCAACAGTGTTGGCGTTTGCTTCAGCACCTTGCAGGTCCTGAAGACGTTGGTTAAGTGCCTCAAGCTGAGCATCTAATTCAGCTAGCTGCTGCTCACGATCAGCGTCTGATAGGCTCTCGTTGTTGGCCACATCAGCACGTTGCTTGAATAGCTCAAGCTGGCGAATCGGCAGCAGACCATCGTTGTTAGAGGCCTTAAAGTAGCTCCACTGCAGTGGCTCTAAAATTGCCTGTTCTTCGTCGCTATCGCCGTAATTGAAGAAGAATTCACGCAGTCCATCCTTGGTCTCTTCGGACAGGTTGGTGCGCCATACTAGCGGGTCAGATGGAATCAGCGGGGACGTCCAAACTACGCGAAGCTGCTCAGCTTTCTCAGGTGCGCTGATCTCCAGACGCTCCATGCTCTCGGTATTAAAGGTGGCAACATCAACTTGGCGATTGGCCACTGATAAAGCGTTGGTTTCGTGGCTGGAGTTCAGAGTGCGCTTAAAAGCAGTAGCAACATCGACGTCGTTTTGGGCAAACACATAGTAACCTGGCACCAAATACCCAGACGTCGAATTTGGATCGCCGTTACCAAACACGAGGTCACTGGAGTTCTCTAAGACGTCTTCGACGCTGTGCAGATCGCTGTCCTGATGCACAATCATCAAACTCCAGTATCCCGGTTGACCATTCGCAGGGATCGTCTGAGCGAAAACCTCGCCACCTGCACGATCCACGGCTTCTATGGCCGATTTGTTGCCGTACCAAGCTAAGTCGATCTGATCAAAACGCATCGCCTGAATCACTGCGGCATAGTCAGTGGCAAAGAAGGGCTCAACCTCCATGCCTAGCTCCTCCGACATATCATCAAGGAACGGTTGCCACATTGGCCGCTGGTTCTGGCTGGATTCAGTGGAAATAATGCCGAACTTAAGTGTATCGGCGGCCAACAGCTGAGTGCTTGCAGCAAAGCTAATCCCCGCAACCAGCGGTAGAAGTAGACGGCGATAAGAAGTAAACGTCATGAGTGTGTCTCCGGGATAATAGTGTGTTCGATTGCGAGTGATGTATCGGTGAAGAGCGGCCCGTTCTGCTGTTAGCTAGGCATTGGCGTTGCTACTGCGTGATGAGCAGAAATAGTTTGGCGGTTTTCAGGGGATGCTTGGTCGCTTGACAGCTCGCTTGTGCGTAGCTCATCAAGATCAGCATTTTCGTAAAGTGCCTGCAGGCGCGCGTCAGTGAGCTCACTAATAGGGCCATCGAAGTACAAACGGCCATCTTTAAGGGCGACGGCACGCTGACAATAGCGGCGAGCAACATCGACTTGATGCAGTGTGACGACCACGGTGCGGCCATCTTCGGCGTGAATACGACTGAGGATTTCCATAACCTCGCGAGCGCTGCGCGGGTCTAGTGAAGCAATTGGTTCATCAGCCAGAATTAATTCGGCGTCTTGCATCAGTACCCTGGCAATTGCCACGCGCTGCATTTGCCCACCAGAAAGGGTGTTAGCGCGCTGATCCATCAGTTCTTCAAGCCCCACCCGAGCCAAGCAAGCTCGTGCACGCTCACGTTCCTGATCGGTGAAACGGCCAAAGAGAGCGCGTAACTTGGACATACGACCCAGCCGCCCGACCAATACGTTGGTGAGTACGCTAAGGCGCCCTACTAGGTTGAATTGCTGAAAAATGTAGCCAGTTCGACAACGTTCAATGCGAGCTGCGCGGTGTAGACGACCGTTCATCTGTACGTCACGCCCCATAAGAGACACGTGACCGCCATTTTTTCGATTTCCGCAGGTTAGGCCAACGAGGTGGCGCAGCAGTGTGGACTTACCGGAGCCTGACGGGCCAATCAGCGCGACCATTTCACCAGGTGCGACGCAAAAGCTCACGTCATCAAGCACCTGACGATGCCCAAACGTCTTATTTAAGCCTTTAGCGTGAATAATAGAAGTAGACATGTTGCTCCCCCATTTGGAATAACAACATTCTGGTCGAGCCAGATGAACACCAGTTGTCTAGACAATGTCAGTTTGATGATATTTTTAACGATTCGTGACTAACTTTGCGTCATAATTAATATTTAAATTATATATTTATCAATGGCTTATGATTAATTGACATATTTTTGCCACTCTTATGTCACCGGGGTGTCATCTTGTTTTCGGTGCGCTAATGAGAAGGGGGGGGGCGTATGTGATATTTCAGATAGCAAAAATATTTGAAAGCGATTCTTTACCATTTGGAATGACAGCAAGCTATCCAGAGTGATTTTTGATGGCTCGTGGTCATCCCGCACGCTTGGGTGGGCGAGCACGAAATGAAGGTCGTTTTGATATGGCGCGTGAAACGGGGTTGAACCGCAATGCCATCACGTTGCTTTATAAAGAAACAGCCCGGCGTGTTGAGCTGGATGTAGCGGATAAGCTATGCAAATTATTCAGCTGTGGGGTAGGGGATTTGTTCAAGTTTGACGACGATCAGGGAAGATAGAAAAAGCACGAAGAGAGGGAGGAAAGGTGCTTGCAGGCCGTAGAGGAAAATGTCTAAGGAAGAGGAGAAAGCCAAAGTGTCACATATACGTCACAGGCAGTTAGTCAATAAACAAGCACAAAAAAGGCAGATCAGTAAATAATTGATTTGCCTTTAGAAATATTGGTAGCGGGGACCGGATTTGAACCGATGACCTTCGGGTTATGAGCCCGACGAGCTACCAGACTGCTCCACCCCGCATCAACGTGTGGCGTATTCTACGCATTTTTAGTGCGAAGTCAACCCCCTGCATAAAACGCTTATATTGTTAGGCACGACCTTCATCGTGCTGCAACATTGGAAGAGTAAAGCTATGCTTCCAATAGGGATAACAAAAGGCTTACTGTCAGTGTGTCGTCCAACTAACAATACGACGTGCTGTGAATGCTGAAGCGCTACGGCGCTTATTAAGAATGGCTTGTGACATCATCATAATGCTTAGCGTCCAAGCCGTTTGTCATATCAGGGAGGTAGTCAATGGCCAATCAAGCCCCCGTCGCCTGGGTAACTGGTGGAACTGGTGGAATCGGAACGTCAATTTGTCATTCATTGGCGGATGCAGGTTATTTGGTAGTCGCGGGATATCATAATCCTGAGAAAGCCAAAACCTGGCTGGAAACCCAGCAAGCCGCCGGTTATGACAACATCGCGTTATCGGGTGTTGACCTTTCCGACCACAATGCCTGCCTAGAAGGTGCTCGCGAAATCCAAGAAAAATACGGGCCTATCAGCGTGTTAGTTAACTGTGCTGGCATCACTCGCGATGGCACCATGAAGAAGATGTCCTATGAGCAGTGGTATCAAGTGATCGATACCAATCTTAATAGCGTTTTCAACACGTGCCGCAGCGTTATTGAAATGATGCTGGAGCAGGGCTACGGTCGCATCATCAATATTTCATCTATCAATGGCCGTAAAGGCCAGTTTGGGCAAGTAAACTATGCGGCTGCCAAAGCAGGTATGCATGGGTTGACCATGTCGCTGGCGCAGGAAACGGCAACCAAAGGGATTACGGTGAATACCGTGTCGCCTGGCTACATTGCCACCGATATGATCATGAAAATCCCCGAGCAGGTGCGTGAAGCCATTCGCGAAACCATTCCAGTGAAGCGTTACGGTACACCGGAGGAGATCGGTCGCTTGGTAACGTTCTTGGCGGATAAAGAGTCAGGCTTTATCACTGGCGCCAATATTGATATTAACGGCGGTCAGTTTATGGGCTAATCGCCCAGCGTGAGAAGTCGATTTATTTAATAACGGCAAAGCGTAAACGGGAGGCTATTCGCCTCCCGTTGCTATTGCTGGGGATAAAATACCTATATAGAGGCTAGGGATGCGGTACCCGCGCTAGGCGGCTAAAAAGATTATCAAACTCTGCTACTTCCTTGCGCCATAATTGGTTGGGCATAGGGCCAAGCGCCATGAGAGCCACTAATATGTCGATAATCTCATCTGGCCGGCTACGCTCGTTATTGATTCCTTCATTTAGCCGCTCTACTTGAATCGCCAATCGGAGAGGTTCATCACGCTGTTTGACGCTACCTAACGCTAGCAAAGACAAATGTACCCTCAGGCGAGCCAGCCCATCTTCTAGCTCAGCAAGTTTTTCGGCTGAGAGGGGAGTGGGAGTGGTGAGTCGCGCATGATTGCGTTGCTGGTGAGCCTCCGTAAAAATAGCAGGCAGCCCCTCTCTTAATACTTCTTTCGCATCAATTGCTTGTGGCTCTTCGCCTGCTAGCGCTAGTTGGTCTGCGGCGATATGCGCATTGACCAGCGGTAAGACGTTGTGCCACTGCTGCACTGTATGAAGAATTTCCAGGCGGCTTAAGCGCTCACGTTTAGCTCTTACAATGCCGCTAAGGCGTTTCTGCATGCCATCACTGCGTCGATTGCGCGGCAACGGCTCAAGCTGGCTAATGCTTTCAAGATAAGCGTCAAGGGTGGCAGATTCGTCGGCTTGCGTCGGCTGCCAGCTATCCATTTCGTCAATTAATGTTTGCAGCTGATCGAGCTTCTGTTGTTGGCGAGTTGCCTGCTCATGCTTATGGGCGTCACGCTGAGCAAAGAGCTGATCGCAGCTATGACGAAAAGCCTTCCATAGGGCTTGTTCTTCGCCTTTTGGCGCACGACCCAGCGCGCGCCACTGTTGCTGTAGCTGCTTGGCGCTGGTGATACGGGCGGCTAAGGGTAGCTCGGTGTCATTTTGTAAGTTTTGAGCTTGCTCGATTAGCATGCGTTTTTGGCTGGCGATCTGTTCTGCTCGCTGGTCAATAAGTGCCTGTAGGCGGTGGCGGATAGCGCCGAAGCGACGGCCAACGGCTTCTGATTGGTCGCGAGGAACCGGAGAGTAATGGCGCCACTGGTGGCGTGCCTTATCACGGATCTCGCGCAATACATCGGGGTCAGCATCCTCTGCTGGCTGATTAAGCAATGTTTCAAGCTGTTCGCAGAGTGCTTCACGGCCTTTCAGGTTGGCATCACGCTCTTGATTAAGCTGTTCTCGCCAGGGAGCTAAACGCTCGTGGACACGATCAGAAGCCGCGCGAAAGCGTGCTGACTGTTCGCGGTTAGCAGCGGCATCGCCGAGCGATTTCCACTCTTTTACCAGTTGGCGGTGATGACGATCTAAAGCAACGTCTGCCATGTGTTGGTCGTCAGCCAGTGCTTCTATGCTAGCGCAGAGTTGCTCACGTTTAGGGCCTGCCACGAAACCGCGCCAATCGCGTAGTTCTGCTAAGCGTGCGCCTAGCTGCTTTACGCGTGCTTTTAGTGGCTTCGCTTCTTCCCCTATCAGTTCATCGATGGAGGGCTTGAGGCGTTGATAGAGACGACTGGCACTTTTAAAGGCACCACGCTCTAGCAAGTGTTCGAAGTTATCGACGTCGGCGCTAAGTGCGTTAAGTGACGCGGTAGAGGTGGGTTTGGTAGAAACATCAGCATCTTTTAACGCTTGTGCATGTTTGAGTAGCTCTGGAGGCGTCATGTGCTTTGGCCAAGCGCACTGCTTAACGTACTTGGCAATGGCCGCGTTATCTTGGTTGGCAATGGCCGTTTCAAGGTCTGCACTGATGGCTTGCCAGCGCTGCCATGCTTCCATGCATACTTCATAGCGTTTCAATGCTTGGCTATAGCGTTGTTGAGCGCTCTCACCGGGGGGGTGTTGATCTGACAGGGATTGCCAACGCTGGCCGAGTAGTTGGCGTTGTGCCCGTAGGCTATCAATATCTTGGACGGTTAGCTGCTCTGCATGTGTCAGGCCCTCTAGCGTTTCCTCAAGGCCTTCAAGCAGTTGCTCACGAGTTCGTTCAATTTCTTCGCGATGAGCAATGCTCTGCTGACGTGCTTGTTCTTGCGTCTCATGATGATGCAGTGTTTTGCGACAGCTAAGCGCTGCTTGATGAAAACGCTGTTCTTGCGTCACGCTAGGTGGGTGGGAAAGGCTTTGCCACTCCCGTTCCAAATGACGGAAACGACCACCATACAGCGGCTCCCAGGGGGCCCTGGCGTGCTGTTCTAGTTGTGTGAGTAAATGCTCACGCTGGGCCTGCTGATCTGCTAGCCACTCAGCATCATTACGCAGTTGGGTGAGTTTTTCTCGTGCCAAACGAATGACCTGGCGATCACGACGCGCTTCTTTTAAAAGTTTTTTGAGGCTCTCTTCACTTTCAATTCGTTGAGCTGCTTGATGGCGAACTGCTGCCACGCCGTTATGGCAAGCTTGGTGAACAAGATCGCTTTCATCGGTTAATTGCTCTAACGCAGTGAGCCTCAGGTTAAGATTGTCTCCCTGAAGTGCAATGGCGTTGATCAACCGAGGCTCCGATAGCTCTGCCACGATAGCCTGCCGTTTTTGCAGGTCGGTATGTCCCTGTGAGCCACATAAGCGCTGGCAAGCCGCGTTAAACCAAGCTTCGTCTTGACGGTGCTCTGGAAGCGCATAGACAAGCCCCGCTAAGTCATCAAGAGCCAGTAGGGCAGCAAGCTGGATGTTGCTTTCGGTATCCTGTGCTAATTGCTTTAGCGCTTGTTGCTGTTCTGGTTGTTGAGGGTCAAGCTGGTCGAGTGCCTTAAGACGCACCTCGGGATCAGGGTGCTGCCACCGAGGAGCGAACAGGCGTCTTAACAGTCCGTGCATGGATCATCCTGCAGAGAGGTGCGTAGCGTGAAAAAAAATCAACTGCCGATGACTGATAGTTGCAGTCAACGGCGCTGTCGCTTAGCGTTGCTGTAGGCGCTGTGATGATTAATACTTCTTCACAACACCCAGCGCGAGATTGCGCTACCTTTATCTTACCTGAACATGACATGGAGTTCGGCCATGAGCCTCAACGCCAATAGTGCCGACATTGCCTTCACCTTTAAAGGTGGCATGCTGCCAATGACCGTCATGGAATTGAGCAGTGCTGACCCGGAACATATCCGAAGTCAGCTGGCTGGCAAGTTGTCGCAATCCCCCGCGTTCTTTCAGCATACACCGGTTGTGCTGAGCGTGGAAAAACTCGATGAACCTCACTTGGCGCTTGAGCGCATTTGCGCGGTATGTCGCGATCATAAATTGCTGCCGGTAGCCGTACGCGGCGGAGCTGAGCCGGTGCGTCAATCCGCCTGGGCTCTAGGACTGGGCTGGTTCGCCCCTGTTGAAGAAGGGCGGTCTAAGCTATTAGAGAGCGTTAGCGCTACTGCTGGCTCTGATGACGCTATAGAAGAGGTAGAATCTACCGACCAGGAAGAAGTGGTTGCAGTAGCAACACGTTTATTTCGCGGTACGGTGCGCTCTGGCCAGCAGGTAAGCGCATCAGAAGGTGATTTAGTGGTGATTGGGGCTGTCAATGCAGGCGCTGAGGTACTGGCGGCTGGTAGTATTCATGTCTACGGAGCGCTTCGTGGACGTGCCTTGGCGGGTATTCATGGCAATACCCAGGCGGGTATTTACTGTCGAGAATTAGAGGCAGAGCTTCTTTCTGTGGCAGGCAATTACAAACGGTTAGAAGACATTGATTCACAGTTGCTTGGCCGTGCTACCGAGGTGCATTTTGCTAAAGAGCAGCTGGAAATTAAGCCGCTGGGTTAATTCAAACGCATGAGCGTGTGTTGGTGCTTAATGCCTAGCGACGTTGCAAGCGCTATACGTTACAGTATGTCATGTTGTTGACATTGATGTTCCCGTTATGCGCAGTGCGACCCTTTAAACGCGCTCGCGATGAACGACTTCAAGAAGGAAGTAACTCTTGGCCAAAATTATTGTAGTGACCTCCGGCAAAGGGGGGGTTGGTAAGACCACCAGCGCTGCCGCTATTTCAACAGGACTTGCCCTGCGCGGTAAAAAAACAGTCGTCATTGATTTCGATGTTGGTCTACGTAACCTCGACCTGATCATGGGCTGCGAGCGCCGCGTTGTTTATGACTTGGTAAACGTTATCCAAGGTGAAGCAGGGCTTAATCAGGCGCTGATTCGCGATAAACGCGTTGAAAACTTATTTATTCTTCCAGCCTCTCAAACCCGCGATAAAGATGCGCTGACGCAGGATGGCGTAGAGCGAATACTTGAGCAGCTCAAACAGGACTTTGATTTTATCTTGTGTGACTCCCCCGCAGGCATCGAGAGGGGGGCGCAACTGGCTATGTACTTCGCGGATGAGGCGATTGTTGTCACGAATCCTGAAGTTTCCTCAGTGCGTGACTCTGACCGCATTTTGGGATTACTCGGCTCCAAGACGCGGCGCGCGGAACAAAGTTTAGATCCTGTTAAAGAGCATCTGCTGATTACGCGCTATAACCCCTCTCGGGTAACGTCTGGGGATATGCTGACCCTTGATGACATTCGTGAAATCTTGTCTATTGATCTGCTTGGCTTAATCCCAGAATCCGAAGCGGTATTGCGCGCATCGAACCAGGGGGTTCCCGTCACTCATGATGCGGCGAGCGATGCAGGCCAGGCGTATTCTGATACGGTATCGCGCCTATTAGGTGAAGATATGCCTCTGCGCTTTCATGAAGTACAGCGTAAGGGATTGTTGAATCGTATGTTCGGGGGTGGTCGGCGATGAAATTGCTGGAGTTCTTGAAGCGTGAGCGCAAGAAATCCGCCTCGGTGGCTAAGGAGCGTTTGCAAATTATCGTGGCGCATCAGCGCGGCCAGCGCGGTCAGCCAGATTATATGCCGCTGCTCGAGCGCGAGCTGTTGGAAGTCATTCGTCGTTATGTACAGGTCGATGATGATGCCATCCAAATTTCGCTGGATAGCGAAGACAATTGTTCGGTATTGGAGCTAAACGTTACGCTGCCGAAAGGTTGACGTTTCCATATGGAAGCAGCATAGCCAGTCGTTAAGCATGGCTATTCGCCAAGAGGGGCGGCGATAGGTGGTGCGGTTATGCTAGGCTTGGGCTTTTGTGCTCGCTTAGGCAAGTGGTTGGCTTGCGAGCGGGAAGCTACGCTCAAGGAGATTTCATCAATGGCGCCACCTAATGCTGCCCCTGCCAGTTTTCTCTGGCATGACTATGAGACATTTGGTGCTGATCCGCGTCGCGATCGGCCAGCTCAGTTTGCGGCATTACGCACTGACGCCGAGCTTAATGAAATCGGTGAGCCGATAGAGCTCTACTGCAAACCTGCTGATGACTACCTGCCTCATCCTGCTGCTTGTCTGATTACCGGTATTACACCGCAAAAGGCGCAGCGGAAAGGCTTGCCTGAAGGAGAGTTTGCCCGTCAAGTTCAAGGCTTTATGAGCGAGCCAGGCACCTGCGTGGTGGGCTATAACAGTCTTCGTTTTGATGATGAAATCTCCCGTCACTTGTTTTATCGCAACCTGCTTGACCCTTATTCCCGTGAATGGCAAAACGGCAATTCCCGTTGGGACTTGATTGATGTTGTGCGTGCGTTTTACGCCTTGCGCCCCGACGGCATTGAGTGGCCGCAGCGGGAAGATGGAGCGCCTAGCTTCAAACTTGAGCACTTAACCGCGGCCAACAATATTGCCCACGAAGGCGCTCATGATGCGGTAGCTGATGTCCGTGCCACCATTGCATTAGCGCGTTTGCTCAAAGCCCGGAACCCAAAATTATTCGACTATTTACTGGGCATGCGCGGCAAGCGTGCAGTGGCCAAGCAGTTAGACTTGCCCAGCGCTAAACCGCTTTTGCACATCTCTCGCCGTTATCCTGCCAGCCGTGGCTGTAGTGCATTAGTCATGCCACTGGCTGAGCATCCGACGAATCCTAATGGCGTTATTGTTTACGATTTAAGCGTTGATCCTAGTGATTTGCTGACCATGAGTGCCGAGCAAATCAGGGAGCGTGTGTTCGTTAGTCAGCAGGATCTTTCTGAGGGAGAGGTGCGTATACCGCTGAAAGTGATCCACATTAATCGCTGTCCAGTCATCTTTCCTGCGACGGTGTTAAAGGATGTCGACGGCCCCCACAAAGGTGAATACGGCGCGATCATTGAACGGTTAACGATTGATATTGATGCCTGTCGCGGCCATTGGAAAACGCTGCGCGAGGCCAGTGGCGTGGCGCAAAAAGTAGCTGAGGTATTTAACGCAGCCTACGAAGATGTGCCTCAAGACCCTGATTTAATGCTCTATTCCGGCAGCTTTTTCTCTGCGGCGGATCGCCAGCAAATGGAGCGAGCATTGGCAATGGATCCCTGGGATTTAGTCGGCCAGCGCTTTGCCTTTCAAGATCCTCGCCTCGAAGAAATGCTGTTTCGCTACCGTGCGCGTAGTTATCCAGACACGCTTGAGGGCGAAGAGCGGGAGCAGTGGGATGCGTTTCGTTGGATGCGCATTAATGATCCAGCCTTGGCGGGTTTTACGCTGAAAGCATTTGCGCGAGAAATAGAGCGTTACAACCAGCAGGTCCTGTCGGATCGCGAGCGCCAAGTGTTGGAGGAGTTGGTGATGTACGTTGAGTCAATGATGCCAGCTCAGGCGTTTGATGCCTGAGCTGGTGGGCCTAGCTAAATCAATACTTAGTTAAGCGAATTTGTGTCGTTAGTGAGCACTTAGTGTGCATCGCTAAACGGCACGCGCGCTTCCCGGTAGGAGGCGATATCACTGGGTGAGTCGCCAGGGTTGTAGCGAATATCTAACTGGTGCGACTGAAGTGTAGGCCACAGGGCCTGAAGTTCTTGTACGCTAACATCCAGCGCTAATGCGGCGAGTTGTTCACGGCGATCAAAGTGCACGTCCTCCAGTGCTGTGGCTTGCCAGTAGCGGTTTGCCATGCCCTGTAGGCTTGTGTCTCGCTGGGTTAAACGAGAATGAACGGCTTGACGATGCGCTGCTAACGCCTCCTCGGTTAATGTGTCCAGACGCTCGCCTGCTGACGCCATAAAAGCGTCCATGCGCTCGGCGATCATGCTGCTCTCAACATCCGGCGACTGAACCACTAAAGCAATCCCCGGCGCTTCTAGCAGCGGGGAGTAACCTGCATTAACAATATAGCCAAGCTGCTCCTCGGTACGTAGTTGCTGATAAAAGGGCGTATCCAGCCATTGAGCCAGTACGCTGAGGCGAGCCTGCTCTTCAGCTGACGTGTCGCGACCCTGTAAATAACGCAGCACAAGGGACTCTTCGCGGCTGCTGTGTGGGTGAAGCACCTCAGGTTGATTGCTCACCTGTAGCGCTTCAAACGCAGGGATATCCTCACGAGTGAGACGTGGCGATAACGCGCCGCGTATTATATTGGCCTGCTCTCGAGCCAGCTCTTTATCCAAATTGCCAACGGCCATGGCATCGATGTACAGCGCGTCTAAAAACCGTTTGCGGAAGTTTTCTAAGTGGTGGCGCTCTAACCGCTGGCTGGCATCAAGTAATTCAGTTGCTGACCATTGAGGGGTCAGTAGCGCTTCGCCTAGTGCGCGGCTTGCCTGCCCATAAAGCGATGCTTGGGGAGCGTTGCGCCACTCGCGCTGGAGCTGATAGCGCACACGTTCAAAAGCACTGGAAGAAATATCGGCGCGCTTAAGTTGTTCAATTGCCTGTTCTATCAGTGGCGTTTGTCCATCGCGCCAGCCTGAAAACGATAGCGTCATGCCACGCCCGTGAGCATAAGCGCTAAACGACTGACCAGCTAACCAGGCTGGGTATAACGACTCGTTAAGGCTGTCATTAAGCCAGCTCGCTAAGAGGCGTGTGAGCACCGCTTCTTCAGCTGAATAGCTGGCGCTGGGGTGCTGGAGACTTACACGCCACTCAACGCTTGGCGTATTGAAGCGGCTATCTTGCATGTGCCATGCGGTAAACGACGGTGCATCAATCAACACTTCAGGGCGCTCATCTTGCCCCGTCTTAAGAGTAAGGTCATTGGCGATAAAGGGGTTGGGTTCCGGTAACGCTAGGCCTCCTAGCGCCTGTCCTGGCTGAGTGGGTGGCTGCTCTTTCCACTGGGTGTTGAACCAAGGTGAAACGGTATCGCTTTCGACATCTGGCGCAGAGTAGAAACGCAGCATGTTGTCTGGAGTCAGTGCATCGAGATACAGCTGCTGACGCTCACTATCCATGCCATCCATCCGGTAAGGTGCATACTGCACATCATCCACCGGATAACGAGAAAGGCTCATGGCTAAGCGGGTGGCTTCCTGCTGTGGTGCGCCATGCTGCTGAAAACGGAACGCTTGTTCATTCAGCTTTTTTTGTTCCTCGTAGCGCCACTCGGCTAATCCTTCCTCGCGTATCTGCTCAATGGCAGCAAATAGTGTGGCCTCAATATCGTCCAGTCGCTGTGCCCCGGCTGGCGTTAAGCTAATCGAGATCGTAAAGAGCGCCTCATTGCCGTCACCTCGTCCCACGCCCGCCGAAAGTGCATCTGCAAGGCCCTCTTTGCGTAGTGCTGCCAGTAAGCTGCCGTCGCCTTCATCGCCCAGTAGGTGAGAAATTAGCTGAGTCGGCTTGGTACGGTATTCATCGGTAGGATCAGGAATCGGAAAATAGAAACGTAGTTGGCGGCGATCCTGTAGCGACTGACGCTCAATGTAGCGGGGCAGCGTGTCGGGATCGACCAGCGACGTTTCAATGGTGGGAACGCTGAGGTCATTATCGGGAAGGCTTGCAAAGCGTTCGACAACTAATGTCTCAAGAGTATCGAGTGACTGAGGGGCAACAATGGCCAAGTTCATGACGTTGGCATCGTAGTAGCGATGATAAAAATCAATCACTCGCTCGCGGAGAGTGGCTTCACCCTCGGCTGGGTTGGCGAGGGTGTCACGGCTGCCTACTGCAAAGCCCGTCGTGGGATTGCTAGGATTTAGTAGCTGATTCAATACATCGTTTTCACGGCGGGACTCATCACGAATGCGCGCCATGTACTCAGAGTGGACAATATTCCGCTCGCTTTCTAAATGGTCGGCGTTAAATAGCGGCGAAAGGAAAAACTCGCTAAAGCGATCCAGCGCGCCTGGGAGAGCCGAAGGCTCAACATCAAAAAAATAGTTAGTGTCTTGCTGGGCGGTAAACGCGTTGTGGGAGCCTGCGTTATCAGAAATATAGCGCTGATAGGCATCGGACTGAGGGTAGGGTTCGGTACCTAAAAACAGCATATGCTCTAAAAAGTGGGCCAGCCCCTGCAGGTCGTCAGGGTCTTGGGCGCTGCCTACGCGAACGTTCATTGAGGCGGCGGCTTTATCGGCCTCTGGGTCGCTAACAAGCAACGCTTGAAGGCCATTTTCCAGTGTCAGTATGCGGTAATCGCGATCGTCAAAGGAGCTGATGATCGGCGTGATGGCGTCCTTTACGGGGGTGCCTTGAGCGAAGGCGAAAAAAGGCGTGCACCAAGTGACGCCAATCACGACGCCGATGACGGCCTGCCGTACAGCATAACGGTTAGGCAGAGATTCATTAGATCGTAACATTATGGTTCCTATGGCACAGCCCAGCGCAGCATCGGCCCCACCGGGTGGGCGCAGGATGATGACTGATAGGCAGGATTATTAACATGTTTTGATACCGGAAAAGCGCCCAACAGTTCCAATGGCGCAGGCATTAATAGCGCATTGAGTGTTTCAAGGTCGGTTGTCGGATCCAGCCAGCGCATTAACGTTTCTGGAGAGATAACGACAGGTAATCGGTCCGTCAGTGAAGAAAGGCAGGCGTTGGCGGGTACGCTGATCAGCGCCGTCGAATCAGTAAATGCGCTGAGCGTTGTGTGGTAACGGCACCATAACGCGCCTAGCAGTAGTGGCCCTCGGTTAACGTGAGTCACTAAATAGGGTTGCTTGCTGTGCGCTTGTATTTTCCAGACATAAAAACCGCTGACCGGAATAACACAGCGGCGAGCGCCAAACGCCTCGCTAAACATGGCGCGTTGATTAAGCGTTTCTGCTCTAGCGCAATGGGGCGCGTGGTCGAGTACTTTCAACCACGGAGGCGTGAGCCCCCAAAATAATCGCTGGAGCCGCAAGCGTCCCTGCTCGAGCCGTATTGCCGATACAGGCTGGCGGGGCGCTAAGTTGGGCGACTCGATAAGTGGTTCAGTATCCGTCAGCGAGGGCACAAGGCGTGATAGCGTGAGGCGCTGCACGTGAAGGCGTCCCGTCATGCCTGTCTCCTTATGCGAAATTGGGGGAGTGTGAGGGTGCAAAATGGCGGGGTAACACATCAATCGGTCAAATGTCGTGTTTTAGTGTCGAAAACAGTGTTCGATGTAAGGTATCCTAGCGTATCCCTTGCTCACGCTAAAGCGCGATGAGGCATTCTTCCTGTTTGCCGTTGACCTTAAGAGATCGCCATGGCCCGTCCTAGACAGCATGCGCCCGATGCCCTCCATGCGCAGGTCATGCACGCTTGTGATGAGTGGTTGGCTAAGCAGCCAGTCCATGGTTTGTCACTGCGTGCCCTGGCCAGAGAGGTGGGCTGCGCGCCAAGTACGCTGCTTAAATTATATGGCAGCTTTAATAACTTATTGCAGCACGTCAACGTTGAAACGTTGGCACGTTTACAGCAAACCATTACTAGCCTGGCAGAAGATGATCCTGAGCCATGGCTACGCTCGCTAGCGCTTGCTTATTGGCGCTTTGCTGAGCAAGGCTGCTATCGCTGGCAACTGCTATTTGATTATCCACTGGCCCAAGAGGGCGAGCTGGATCAGCGCCAGAGTGATCTTATTGAAGCGCTGTTTACTCAGGTGGAAACGTCGTTGAAGCGGTATCAGCCAGCACTGGATGATCTTGAAGCGCGACGTCTTGGGCGCACCCTTTGGGGGAGCGTGCACGGCTTGGTGCAGCTTGGATTAAACGAGCGCTTAGGCTATTGGCAAGGTCAGCAGTTGAAGGTGGATGAGCTGCTGGAGCAGCTAATGAGTACGGTGTTAGCTGGCCTGCGTCACCGGGAGACGGCGACGTGACGTGGTGGTTGAGAATGGTTCGCTGCGCGCTGCGGCGCGTTATTTATGTCGTTATGCGTGTGTGTTATCGGTTCTCTGTACACGGCCAAGAAAACGTACCTAAGCGCGGTGCTGCCTTGGTAGTCTGTAATCACGTCAGTTTTATGGATGCGTTGGTGTTAGGCGGCGGTAGCCCCAGGCCACTGCGGTTTGTGATGGACCAGCCCATTTTTGAGTCCCGCTGGCTAAAGTGGTGGTTCCAGCTCGTGGGCGCAATTCCGATTGAGTCTGAGCGGCATAGCCCTGGCGCACTGCGTCGAACCCTGGATGAGGTGAGTCACGCGCTTCGTGAAGGTGATGTTGTTATGGTGTTTCCTGAGGGGCGTATCACCCCAGATGGTGAGATTCACGCCTTTAGACGTGGGCTCGAAACCATTCTTGCCCGCGATGATGTGCCCGTCATTCCGGCTGGTCTAGCAGGGTTATGGGGATCTTGGACATCGCACTACGGGGGCAAGGCACTTAAAAAATGGCCGTCACGTTTTCGTGCACCGGTCAGCTTGCACTTCGGACCGCCGGTATTGGTTCATGAGGTAGAGGGTATTGCGTTGCGCCGCTATTTAGAGGCTCGCGTGAGGGCGCTAAAGGCAGCGGGTGATAGCGAAATCACCCACCGCCAAATTGGTTAGACGGTCAGTCGCTACGTTCGGCGTGCAAGGCGCAGCTTTTGCCAGCAACGTGCTGAGGTGATCAGGTTGTCGCGGATTTCTAAAATTTCCATCCGCGTATTGCCAATCTGTAAGCAGGCAGGCCCTTCCGGAAACGCCTCTAGGTGCTCAAGGATTAAGCCATTCAGGGTCTTGGGGCCGTCAGTGGGCAGTTGCCAGCCAAGCATTTTGTTAATTTCACGAATATTGGCGGTGCCCTCAATGACATGGCTGCCATCGTCTTGCTGATGAATTTCATCGTCTTCTGAGACATCGGTGGTGAACTCCCCGACAATCTCTTCAAGAATATCTTCTAAGGTTACCAAGCCTTCCACGTCGCCGTACTCATCCACCACAATACCAATACGCCGCTTCTGCTTTTGGAAGTTCAGCAGCTGTGTATGTAGCGGTGTGGATTCGGGAATAAAGTACGGCTCCCGTGCTTCTTGAACAATTGCTGCTTTGGTGACTTCGCTACGCGATAAAAAGCGCGCTGCATTACGCAGATGCAGCATGCCAATAATATTGTTGATATCGCCTTTATACACCGGTAAACGGGTATGTTGGCTGGTGCGGATCTGGGTCAGAATATCTTCCAGTGTGTCGTCTAGGTCGATGCCAAGAACTTCGTGTCGGGGCACCATGATGTCGTTAACCGTGACATTCTCAAGATCAAGGATCGACAGCAGCATGGCGCGGTGTCGGTAGGGAATTAGCGTGCCTGCTTCGTGAACGACAGTGCGCAGTTCATCGCGAGTTAAGTTGTCTCCACCATTCTCAACACTTTTAACGCCCATTAAGCGTAGTAGGCCATTTGAGATGACGTTGACTAGCCATACCAGCGGGTAAAGCAGTTTGAGCAGGGGTTCCAGGCCTAGCGACGTAGGATAAGCGATTCGCTCAGGCTTGATGGCTGCGTAGGTTTTCGGTGTGACTTCGGCAAAAATAAGGATGGTAATCGTCAGTAACGCCGTTGAAATAGCGGGGCCTGAGACGTCACCAAAGAAGTGAATGGCAATAATGGTCGCAATCGAGGCGGCTAAGTTATTGACGAAGTTATTGCCAATTAAAATAACGCCAATTAGTCGATCGGGGCGCGTTAATAGCCGCATAACACGTTTTGCGCGGCGATCACCGCTGTTAGCTTGATGGCTTAGTCGATAGCGGTTTATCGACATCATGCCTGTCTCAGAGCTGGAGAAAAAGGCAGACAGCAATATCAAAATAGCTAGCAGGCCGAACAGTAACCCCAGGGGGAAGTCGTCGCTCAAGTCGAAAGTTCCTTTATGGCGTATTAGGCTCGATTTTTAGAAGTATGGAAGTGGCCTGTCAAGACCACTGTTATCAACGCCAAATTAAATCAGTGCTGATAATGCGGTGAGTATATATTTAGCGATTGAGCAAAACTTCCAGCACAAATTTGCTGCCAAAGTAAGCAAGCAGAAGCAGTATGCACCCACCCAGCGTCCAGCGCACAGCGCGCATGCCACGCCAGCCGAAACGATATCGACCCACTAACAGCGTGGTGAAAATAATCCACGCCCCCAGCGAAAGGACTGTTTTATGCACCAAGTGCTGGGCGAACATATTGTCGAGAAAAATCAGCCCGCTGATGATCGAAAGCGTCAGTAATACAACTCCCGACCATACCAGTTCAAACAGCACTCTTTCCATGGTGGTGAGCGGCGGTAGCGACTGCACGATGCCACGAATATGATGATGGCGCAGTGCTTGGTTCTGTAGGCCGACCAGCACCGCTTGAATCGCGGCAATGGCCAAGACGGCAAACGCCAGCGCAGAGCTGACGGCATGCAGTAAAATGCCGGGCGTTAAGCCGCCTTGGCTCCCCTGGCTCGGTAGCCAAGTGGCAAAAATAAGCGCGATACCCGCGAGAGGGAATAGCACAATGCCAGCGTTGAGCACCGGCTTAAACAGGCTGGCGACGAGCACGACATTTACGGCCACGGCCATCAGAAGCGTTGCGCTGGTAGTGAAACCGGGCAGTAGCCCTGGGGCTGAGCTAACAAGCTCCACAACTACTGGGATATGCAGTAGCAGCCCAAGCGCGCTAAGTAGGCGCACCATGCCCTGGCGTGGTGGTACGCGACGAAATAGAGCCATGCCCTGCCAAATAGCAGCGGCGACATAGAGTATAAAAGCGATCGTGGCGAAAGGGAGCGCCTGCATGATGCTATCCGTGCGCCTTGCAGCGCGTTGTTGAGTCCAGTGTGATTGAATCAGCGCTGCGAAAGTCAGCGGTGTTAAATCGTTCAAGCTAGAACAGTTCGCCTACTATAACCAATCATGGCGGCGTCGCACAGCCATCGATAACCAATGTTGACGACCATGGAGACTCGCGCGGCTAGCGCGTATAATCGTTCCTACATTCGTCCGGTGTAACCGCCCGGCGACAACGACGGAGGCAGAGGCCCCATGTTTCAGAATCTGAGTGAGCGTCTTTCCCAGACGTTGAAGTCGATCAAAGGCCAAGCGCGGCTAACTGACGACAATATTAAAGATACCCTGCGCGAGGTGCGTAAAGCACTGTTAGAGGCCGATGTCGCCTTGCCGGTGGTGAAGGCATTTATTGAGCGTGTTCGTGAACGTGCTGTTGGCCAGGAAGTCTCGAAGAGCCTCTCGCCAGGTCAGCAATTCGTTAAAATCGTCCAGCAAGAGCTGGAAGCGATTATGGGCGAGGCCAATGAAAGCCTATCCCTGAAAGGCTCACCTGCGGTCGTGTTGATGGCAGGCCTGCAAGGGGCAGGTAAAACCACCTCTGTTGCTAAATTGGCGCGTTACTTACGTGAACGCGAAAAGAAAAAAGTGTTGGTGGTCTCCGCCGACGTCTATCGTCCGGCGGCGATTGATCAGTTAGAAACACTGGCAAAAGAAGTTCAGGTTGACTTCTTTCCGTCTCGTTCCGATCAGAGCCCCGTGGATATTGCCACAGCGGCAATCAAGCACGCCAAAATTCAGTTCCATGATGTCGTATTAGTCGATACCGCCGGACGGCTGGCCATCGATGAGGCGATGATGGCCGAAATTCAGGCGCTGCATAAAGCCGTCTCACCGGAAGAAACGCTGTTTGTGGTCGATGCCATGACCGGCCAGGATGCGGTGAATACGGCGAAAGCATTTCATGATGCGCTGCCGCTGACCGGGGTGATTCTTACCAAGGCCGACGGCGATGCCCGGGGTGGTGCAGCACTTTCGGTACGCCATGTCACGGGTAAGCCCATTAAGTTCATGGGGGTTGGTGAGAAAGTAGACGCCCTAGAGCCTTTCCATCCAGACCGTGTAGCATCGCGAATTCTGGGTATGGGCGACATGCTGTCGCTGATCGAAGAAGCCGAACGTACGGTAGATAAAGATAAAGCCGCCAAGCTGGCCAGTAAGGTCAAGAAGGGTGACGGTTTTGATCTGGAAGATTTTCGTGATCAGCTACAGCAGCTCAAAAAAATGGGCGGCATGGGAGGGCTGCTTGGCAAATTGCCTGGCATGGGGCAAATGGCTGAAATGGCACAAGGCCCTGGTCCGGAAAAAGAGCTTGGCAAGCTCGAAGCATTGATTAACTCAATGACTCCCAAAGAGCGCCGCAAGCCCGATATTATCAATGGATCACGCAAACGTCGCATCGCCGCGGGTGCTGGTCTGCAAGTGCCTGACCTGAATCGTCTGCTAAAACAGCATAAGCAGATGCAAAAAATGATGAAAAAAGCCGGCAAAAAAGGCGGAATGCAAAAAATGATGCGCGGCATGTCGGGCATGATGGGCGGTGGCGGGCCAGGAGGCCCCGGCGGCGCGGGTGGCATGGGCGGTATGGGTGGCCCCGGCGGTCTTCCCTGGCGTTAAGCTATTGTTAGCAACCTTGTAACGTGCTTGGTAAGGTTGACGGCTTAAGAGTTTTCTGGCTGTCAGGCTTTCCAAGTAGAGCGCATTTGCGTAGAATGCGGCCTCTTCATGCGTGGGTGTTGGCAAAAATGCGCGAGCATCGTCTGACCACCTGCCAGTGAAGAACTTGATGGTACGCAGCAAATCACTGATTTTAGTCTGCAGTGCCGAGAAAATAGTATGACGAGTGCTCTGTTAGCGATTTGCGCTATTGGACACTCTCGTAACCTCAACCGAAGGATAGTTATCGTATGGTTACCATTCGTTTGGCACGTGGTGGCGCCAAAAAGCGTCCCTTTTATCACCTGACTGTTACTGATTCACGCAACGCCCGTGATGGTCGTTTCATCGAGCGTATCGGCTTCTTCAACCCGGTTGCCCGTGGTCAGGAAGAGCGTCTGCGCGTTGATCTTGAGCGTGTTACTCACTGGCAGAGCCAAGGCGCCCAGTTGTCTGGTCGTGTTGCTGAGCTGGTTAAAGAAGCGCGTAAACAGGCTTAAGCCGGTTAATGCGTGACTGTCAGTAAATGATAGTCGGTGATGTTGTCGTTGTAATTTGTTGGAGCGGTCGTCGATGACGCGTTTTGAAACTAGCCATACAGACGACGCACATGTGGTGCTTGGTAAGCTAACTAGCCCTCACGGGATTAAAGGTTGGCTTAAGGTGTACTCCTATACCAACCCCATAGACAGCATCATGGAATACCCAGAATGGTGGGTGCGCCAAGGGGAATCCCTCACGCGTATGACCGTGATTCAGGGACGTCGGCAAGGCAAAGGTCTTGTAGTGCAGCTAAAAGGTGTTGATGACCGAACGGCAGCCGAAGCGCTGGCGCAAGCGGACATCTTGATGCCGAAAGAAGCACTGCCTACGCTTTCCGATGATGAGTATTACTGGCATGAGCTTGAAGGCTTAACTGTCTTCACTCAGTCAGGCGAGCGGCTAGGGCAGGTCAGTTACCTGTTTGAAACCGGCGCGAACGATGTCATGGTGGTGCGCGGTGATAACGACGCAATTGATAAACGCGAGCGGCTGTTACCTTTCTTACCCGATGATGTAATTGTTGAAATCAGCCTCGAAGATGGCCGTATGGTCGTGAATTGGGATCCTGAGTTTTGAAAACAGGTTTGAGTAAGCAGTTGTCGAGCGAGCTCACCGTAACTGACTCAACGGTTACTGCAGCAAACGGTGAAGAAAGCAATTTAACAGATGCTCCCGCGATGTGGATTGGCGTGGTATCGCTGTTTCCTGAAATGTTCGATGCGATTACCCAACAGGGTGTGGTCGGTCGAGCGGTAGAGAAACAGCGAATTGCCCTGGAGTTTTGGAATCCGCGCGACTACGCCACCGACCGCCACCGCAGCGTGGACGATCGCCCATATGGCGGCGGCCCCGGCATGCTAATGAAGGTAGACACCCTGCGGGCTGCTATCTTTGATGCTCGGCAACGAGCTGAGCAAGCGACGGGACAATCGCCGACAGTGATCTATCTCTCGCCCCAAGGGCGTAAGCTGGATCAGCAGGGGGTTCAAGCACTCGCCTCAGCAGGCCCTCTTGTGGTGGTTGCTGGGCGCTATGAAGGTATTGATGAGCGCGTGGTGGAAAGTGACATTGATGAAGAGTGGTCAATTGGTGACTATGTGCTGAGCGGTGGTGAGTTGCCAGCAATGGTGCTAATTGACGCGGCGGCACGGCTGGTACCCGGTGTATTGGGTCACCAGGATTCCGCTATCGAAGACTCGTTCAATGATGGCTTGTTAGACTGTCCGCACTATACCCGTCCTGAAATGATCGACGGGCGACAAGTGCCCGATGTGCTGTTAAGCGGTAATCATGCGGCCATCAAGCGTTGGCGGTTAAAACAGTCGTTAGGCCGTACATGGCAGCGCCGTCCTGATTTATTGGCAGGGCGTACGCTTGATGCCGAGCAGCAGCGGCTGCTAGACGAGTTTATCGAGGAACACGCTCTGTCAACTAAGTGATTGTTTTTCAATTGCATAGAACAGAGCGGCGGTGCAGGGCGAAGAGAGCAATAGTCTATAAGGCCGTTAGCCTACGCACCTGCGTCACCCATAACGACTCCCGTGTAGCTCGCTTCGAGCGCCGGGATCACGGTTTGCCCCTTCCACAACTGCGTGGCAAACCATTACGTTATTTAGGAGTATGAAAATGAGCAGCAAGAACAAGGTGATCCAGGCGATCGAAGCCGAGCAAATGAGCAAAGAGATTCCGGCCTTTGCACCGGGCGACACTATTGTCGTTCAGGTCAAAGTAAAGGAAGGTTCTCGTGAGCGTCTGCAGGCGTTTGAAGGTGTGGTCATCGGTAAGCGTAACCGTGGCCTGAACTCCGCTTTCACCGTACGTAAAATTTCTCACGGTGTTGGTGTTGAGCGTACTTTCCAGACCTACAGCCCGTTGGTTGACTCTATTGAAGTCAAGCGTCGTGGTGACGTTCGTCAAGCCAAACTGTACTACCTGCGCGAGCGCAGCGGCAAGTCGGCGCGTATCAAGGAAAAGCTGGCTTAATCGCCACTTTTTCACGGGCGCACGCTGTTTTTGACATGCGTAGTTTTTGACATGCGTCGCGCTCGGATACCAAGACCCCGTCACCGCTTTGCGGGGCGGGGTTTTTGTTTGTGTGGTACCACCGTCAAGAGACCGTTAGCCTATGAGCGTGATAGATGCCTATCTAGATGCCTTATGGTTAGAGCAAGGGGCAAGCGACCATACGTTAGCGGCCTATCGGCATGATTTAACTGCTTGGCAACAGCAGCTCGAAAGTGCGGGGGAAACACTGTTAACTCCCTCGCCAGAGCGTTTTAGCGAGTGGTTAGAATTACGTCGAGAACAAGGCTATCAACTACGCAGTAATGCACGGCTGTTATCGTCGCTGCGTAGTTTTTACCGTTGGGCACGGCTCTATGGGCATATCACCAGCGACCCACTGGCCAATGTGTCGCTGCCACGGGTGCGCCCCAGCTTGCCGAATACCCTGGAAGAGGAAGAGGTTGAGCGCCTGTTGCTCGCCCCGGATATCGGCACTTCGCTTGGTGTTCGCGACCGCACCATGCTGGAGCTGCTGTATGCTTGTGGGCTGCGCGTGTCGGAGCTGGTTGGCTTGACTGGCGATGCGGTTAATCTTCGCCAAGGAGTTGTCCGTGTCAGAGGCAAGGGCGATAAAGATCGGCTGGTGCCGATGGGGGAAGAAGCCGCCGAGTGGGTAGCGCGTTATATGAAGACCGCTCGGCCTGCGTTGATGCAAGACCCTACACGGCCCGCGCTGTTTCCAGGACGGGCAGATAAAGCCATGACCCGGCAAACGTTTTGGCACCGTATAAAAGCCCACGCGATCACTGCAGGTATTACTCGGCCCTTGTCGCCTCACACGTTACGCCACGCATTTGCGACCCATTTATTGAATCATGGTGCTAATTTGCGGGTCGTACAGCTGTTGTTAGGCCATAGCGACCTATCTACAACGCAAATTTACACGCATGTTGCCCAAGCGCGCCTAGAGCAGCTGCATGCAGAACACCATCCGCGAGGTTGAAGATACAATGCGTCAACGTATGTCTTTAGTTGCTAAATCCTATGTTTCTTGGCTGGCGTTGGCAGGGTGCTTACTGCCCGCTGTTGCCAGTGCTGATGCCGTATCCGAACATCTGATGGAGAATTTACAAGTTAATGGCCAGTCAATGCCCGTGGCGCAGGTCAGCGCAACGCCAATGGACGGGGTGTACCACGTCGTCCTAGAAAGTGGGGAGTCTTTCTACTCCAATACTGATGGCAGTCACTTTTTGGTAGGGGACCTCTATCAAAACGCGGATAATGGTTTGGTTAACTTAACCGAGCAGGCACGCAACCAGGAAAGGGCGGCTGCGCTGGCTGCCGTGCCAGCGAGCGAGCGAGTCGTGTTTCAAGGTGTGGGTGAGCCGAAAGCCACGGTCATTGTGTTTACGGACCCTACCTGCCCATACTGCGAGCGCCTACATGAAACGGTGCCTGAGCTTAACGAGCGCGGCATTGCAGTGCACTATATGGCCTTTCCGCGTGCAGGTATGGGCAGTGGTGCTGCGACAACGCTTGAACAAGTATGGTGTTCGGATAATCGTAGCGAGGCCATGACTCAGGCTAAGCAAGGCCAAACGCTGGCGGCATCGGCAAGCTGCGATAACCCCGTTGCCGATCAGTACGAATTAGGTAAAGCTGTGGGCGTGCAAGGTACGCCTGCGATTGTATTGCCCGACGGGAAAATGGTGCCAGGGTTTGTACCCCCCGACCGGCTCGTTAGCATGTTAGGCTTGGAAGACGAATAACGTCACGTGTAGTGACGAACGATAGCGCTGAGACACTGATTTAAGAGGCGGCACCTATGGGTGCCCATCACGAAAGGGGAAGTATTTTGAAACCGGTAAGAGTAGGCATTTGTGGGTTAGGTACGGTCGGTGGCGGTACATTTAACGTCTTAACACGTAACGCTGATGACATTAGCCGTCGTGCTGGCCGCCCGATTGTGATTGAGCAGGTTGCCCACCGCAGTATTCACCCTGACTGCGATATTACCGGCATTAATGCGACCTCTGACGTGTTTGAGGTGGCTAATAACCCTAACGTGGATGTGCTGGTAGAGCTGATTGGTGGCTACGATCTCGCTCGCGAGCTGGTGCTAACGGCGATTGAAAACGGCAAGCACGTTGTGACGGCCAACAAGGCCTTGATTGCTGTTCACGGTAATGAAATTTTCCGCGCCGCGCATAAGAAAGGCGTCATTGTTGCCTTTGAGGCGGCTGTGGCGGGCGGTATTCCGGTTATCAAATCGCTCCGCGAAGGTCTTGGTGCTAACCGTATCGAGTGGGTGGCGGGCATTATAAACGGCACCGGCAACTACATTCTTACCCATATGCGTGATGAAGGTCGCGCCTTTGAAGACGTGTTGGCTGAAGCTCAAGCGCTAGGTTATGCGGAGTCTGACCCCACTTTCGACGTGGAAGGTATTGATGCCGCCCATAAATTAACCATCCTGGCGTCTATTGCCTATGGCGTGCCGCTACAGTTTGATAAAGCCTTCACCGAAGGTATTTCTCGCATTACTGCAGAAGACGTCGAACAGGCCGATAACCTGGGTTACGTGATTAAACACTTGGGCATCTCTAAACGGACCGATCAAGGGCTAGAGCTCCGGGTTCACCCGACGTTGATTCCTAAAGAGCGCCTGCTGGCCAATGTGCACGGCGTTAAAAATGCGATTGCGGTGATGGGCGATGCGGTTGGCCCAACACTTTACTACGGCGCTGGCGCCGGTGCTGAGCCGACAGCGTCTGCCGTCGTGGCCGACCTGCTGGATGTTGCCCGCGATATCGCCACGGATCACCACTACCGGGTGCCTTACCTCGCGTTTAGTGGCATTGACGATGATGCCAGCCAACTGCCGATTATGCCGATGGAAGATATTACCACCGCGTATTATCTGCGTCTGTTGGCGGTGGATCGGCCGGGTGTGCTGGCGCGTGTTGCCACCATTCTGGCCGAGCAGGGCATCTCTATTGAGGCGCTGATCCAGAAAGAAGCCACTGAAGGTGAGTTGGTGCCGATCATTTTGCTGACGCATCGCACACAAGAGAAACAGATGAACGATGCTATCCGTGAAATCGAGTCCATGGCGGATATTGCTGGACCGGTTACCCGTATTCGCGTTGAAAGTCTGAGCGAAGGGGAGTAACTCATGCGTTATATCAGTACGCGCGGCCAAGCGCCCGCGCTCTCCTTTGAAGAGGTCGTGTTGACCGGAATGGCCAGCGACGGCGGACTTTATGTGCCGGAAACGCTGCCCGAGTTTTCTAAGCAAGAGCTGGCCAGCATGGCTGGCCTTTCCTACGCTGAGATTGCGTTTCGGGTCATGAAGCCGTTTGTAAATGGTGAAATTGACGACGATACCTTCCGTCGCTTGGTGACAGAAGCTTACGCCACGTTCAATCATGACGCCGTTGTGCCGTTAAAGCAGTTGGATGCCAATCACTTTTTGCTAGAACAGTTCCACGGCCCAACGCTGGCGTTTAAAGATGTCGCGCTGCAGCTGTTAGGGCGGCTGTTGGATCATTTCCTGAAAAAGCGTGGTGAACGTGCCGTTATTATGGGTGCCACCTCAGGGGATACCGGTTCCGCGGCCATTGAAGGCTGTCGCCACTGCGATAACCTCGATATTTTTATTCTCCACCCGCATAACCGCGTGTCTGAAGTGCAGCGCCGTCAGATGACCTCGGTGCTCGCCAACAACGTCTTCAATATTGCTATCGAAGGCAATTTTGATGATGCCCAGGCAATGGTGAAGGCAAGCTTTGCTAATCAAGATTTCCTGAACGGCACGCGCTTGGTAGCGGTGAACTCGATCAACTGGGCGCGCATTATGGCGCAGATCGTTTACTACATCGCTGCTGGCGTTGCATTGGGTGCGCCACAGCGGGAAGTGAGCTTCTGCGTTCCGTCGGCTAACTTCGGCAACGTCTTCGCAGGTTACATGGCGTTTAAGATGGGGCTGCCGGTGAAGCAGTTCATTATTGCCACTAATGCCAACGACATTCTGCATCGCACGCTTGCCGCCAATGATTTCTCCAAGAAAGAGTTGGCTGCGACCCTCGCGCCGTCAATGGATATCGTTGTTTCGTCAAACTTTGAGCGTTTGCTGTTTGATGCGTACGACCGTGATGGTGCCGCTGTGGCAGCGCTACTGGAACGCTTCCAGCAAGCGCCTACCGCGCTTGCCGATGCACCGCTGGCCAAGCTGCGCGAAAAATTCGCCAGCCATAGCGTTGATGATGCGACCATTCTGGAAGTCATTCGTGAAGCCCATCACCGTACTGGGGAGATCCTAGACCCCCATACGGCCACTGGCTATCGCGCTGCAGAGCGCGCACGAGTGGATACCACGACGCCGGTGATTACGCTTGCTACCGCGCATCCGGCGAAATTCGCTGAAGCCGTGGTTAAGGCAGGTTTCCAGGGTGTGCCGTTGCCGACTCATATGGATGATTTGCTTGAGCGCGAAGAGCGTTACACGGTGCTGCCCGCTGAGCTGAGTGCCGTGCAGCAGTTTGTCGCTGACAATCGGCGCTGAGGCGTCATGGCCGACGAACCAGCACTCACGCAGCAGAACGCCAACCAGCCACGCTTAGAGCCTCGTCCACTGGACGAGGCTATCTATGTGCGTGCCCAAGCGGAAGGCTTAAGCGAGCTACAGGCGCGGCTATTGGCCTCACGTCTACCGGGCTATAAGGGCGAGCTCGCACCACTGGTGGCGCCGAGCTTGCGCTACTTGGCGCATCCAGAAAAGCTAGCCGATGGCAGCCGTGCCGCTGAACGTATTGCCCAGGCAGTGGCAGAAGGGGAATCCATCGGTATTCTTACCGATTACGATGTGGACGGCATCACCTCCCACGTGGTGATTCGACGTACGTTGGTGGAGCTGTTTGGCGTACCCGAACACAAGTTACATAGCTTGATTGGCCACCGTATCCACGATGGCTATGGCATTAGCCTGCCGCTGGTGGAGCGCACGCTTGGTTTAAAACCGCTGCCCTCGTTGGTGATTACTGCCGACTGTGGCAGCTCAGATGAGCCGCGAATCGCACGCTTGAAAGCTGCTGGTATTGATGTGGTGGTCAGCGACCACCACGCACTGCCGCTGGAAGGCCCACCGCTTTCTGCCTATGCCTGTGTTAATCCAACACGCAGTGATTGTGATTATCCCGATAAAACGATCGCCGGCTGTATGGTGGCATGGCTTTTGATGTCGCTCGCCCGCGGCGTATTGATTGAGTGGGGGGCACTGCCTGATGCGACACCTAAACTCTCACCGTGGCTTTCTTACGTCGCGCTGGGCACCGTAGCGGACTGTGTTTCGCTGGGTGGTAGTCCGGCTAACCGCGCAGTGGTGAACTACGGATTAACGCTGATCAACCGTATGGACGCTGCCTGTTGGCGTGCCATGGCGGCGCGGCTTGGGGCAGATAGTGTGCCATTTAACGCTGAAACGCTGGCGTTCCAAATGGGTCCACGAATTAACGCTCGCTCACGGTTGGATGACCCCTATGCGGCGTTAAACTTTATGCTCGCGGAAAGCGATAGTGTCGCCAATCGTCAGCTAGAAGTGCTTGATCAAGACAACCAATCCCGCAAGGCGATTGAAGCGGACATGGCCGAAGAAGCGCGTGCGCTTGCCGTTTCGTCGCTGGAGGCTAATGAGCCTGCAGTGGTGGTACTGTTGGAGGATGGCCACCCCGGTGTGCAAGGTATTGTCGCTTCGCGGTTAGTGCAGGCCTATGGCCGCCCGGCGTTGGTGCTAACCCGCGCGGCGGCGCCCAATATGTTGACCGGTTCTGGGCGCTCGATTGATGGTCTGCACCTACGGGATGCGCTGCAGCGTACCTTTGAGCTAGCCCCTGAATCGCTACCGCGCTTTGGTGGCCACAGTGGGGCGGCGGGTGTCGGCGTACCAAGAGAGCAGTTAGCAGCCTTTAAAGCGGCATTTTTGCAGGCCGTTGGTGAGCAGTTGGGCGATACACCGCTTTACCCGCGGCTATGGACAGATGGCGAGCTCTCTACGTCGCAGCTATCGCTGCTAACGCTAAGCGAAGTTGAAGCGCTTGGTCCTTATGGGCGTGAGTTTGACCCACCACTGTTTGAAGGGCGCTTTATTGTTGAAGCACTGCGCCCAGTCGGCGCTGAAGGTGCTCACCTGATGATGGAGCTTTCCATGGGCGCGGTGACCAGCAAAGCGATTTGGTTCCGCGCGTTAACCCCGGGGGAGCTCCCCTCCTTTAGCGTGGGCGACACGCTGCACTGCGCCTATAAGCTCAATCGCAACCGCTGGCGAGGACGAGAGTCATTGCAGTTGATGGTAGAGCACGCCAGCCCCGTCTAATCCTCGTTGCTATTCGCGGATTTTAGTCAGTGGACAACATCGTTTGATGGTTGAATAAGACAGGAAACTTGGTATGTCAGACTCGCTTAGTGGTAGCCATGTGGCTGCCAGACCGTCACGTATCCTGTTTTTCCCGCTGGGGTGGGTGCTTGCCCATACAGTACGTTGTATCGAGATAGCCAAGGTGCTGCGCCAACGCGGGCACGAGGTGATTTTCGCGGGTGATGATCCTAACCATCCCAGCTCTCGCTTGAACCTTGTTCAGGAAGCTGGGTTTCCTCTGCTCTATGCTCGGGAGCCGAGTCTTCCTGATATATGGTCACGCTTTCAACGTCTTGGCTGGAAAGCCTCCTTTTGGGATATGGTGCACCTACGCTATTGGGCGCCTCTGACCAAGATTATTGAGTCCCAACTGCAGGCTATCGAACAGGTCAAACCTGATCTGGTGGTGGGTGATGCCACGGTAAGTGCCAGTACCGCTGCGTACATTGCTGGCGTCCCGTGTGCTGGCATCATGAATGGCTATGCCGCGAGACTGCTAACGCCGCCAACACCGACCTACTACGCTGCTAAAGGCTTAGATCGCTATTTGCTGTCTGGTATCCGACGGCGACTTTATCAGAAGTATCAGCGGCCAGGCCGAAATGCCTTTGACATGCTCTATCACATGCCAATGATTTCGCCTGATTTACCAGGGCTCTATAGCTTGCCTAAACGGTTTAGCGATTATCATATGGTAGGGCCGATCTGCCCAGATCTAACGGCTCCGTTACCTGAATGGTTTGATGAACTCCAAGATGGCACGCCCAATATTTATATCACTATGGGGTCGACCGGGTTGTTAGAGCACTTCCTGCGCAGCACGTATCCAACGCTAGGAGCGCTGCCTTACCGTTTTATGGTGACCACCGGTGGTCAGGTAAGCGAAGAGGTGATGGATGCTGCCCCGAGTAATTTCCGTTTTACGCGCTATGCGCCTGGCTCGCAGCTCTTGGCGCATGCCCGAGCAATGCTATATCACGGTGGCAATGGCAGTATGTATCAGTCTTTAGCGGCGGGTGTGCCAATGTTGGCGCTGCCCGCCCACTATGAGCAGCGTCTCAATGCCCAAATTGGCGTGCGCCAAAAATTCGGCTTGCAGATGTCAGCGCGTAGAATTAATCCCAATAAACTGGTGCGTCAGCTAGAGCGGCTTATGCATGAGCCCGTATTTCGTCAATCTGCCCAGCGCTTTTCAAGCGCCGTGCAGAAAGCAAACGGGGCAGCCAATGCTGCCGATATACTAGAGCGAGCTCTGGAGCGTAGATGAAATCAGAGCTATTGAGCGCCAGAACGACGTTTTCCCTGCCCGGCGATTCTCTGTTAGGCCACTGACGTTGCAGAATCTCTTGGAATAAGTGCTTGAATACTTTTACAAAAGGATAGCCTCATGCGGGACGATCTGCCTACAGATCCGCATAAATACTATGAAGATATGATGGCCATGGTGCTTGGCACGCTGTTTGTTGCCTTAGGAGTGGCATTTTATACCCATTCAGTATTGATCACTGGCAGCACCGCTGGGCTGGCATTACTACTGAATTACGTGACTGGGTGGGGATTTGGCTTCTGGTTTTTTGCCATCAATTTACCCTTTTACTATTTGGCGATTAAGCGCATGGGGTGGAGTTTTACGCTGCGTACGTTTGCGGCAATTGGCTTAGTGTCGTTGTTTTCTGAACTCACCCAAGGCTGGGTGCAGTTCGCCAATGTCCCGTCGCTGTATGCTGCGTTGATGGGGGGCGCTTTAATGGGCATAGGCTTGCTGATGTTGTTCCGGCATCGCACCAGCCTTGGAGGAATTAATATTCTGGCGCTCTATTTGCAAGAAAAGCACGGGCTACGGGCAGGCTATGTGCAGTTGGGTATCGATGGGCTAATTTTGCTGGTGGCGCTGACTCAGCTACCGCTGGATCGCGTGGGTTACTCCGTGTTGGGAGCGCTGACGCTGAATTTGATTATTGCCTTGAATCACAAACCAGGGCGGTATATTGGTGTTAGTTAAATAGAACTAATGACTTAGACCGCTAAAGATGGCTTATCAAGCAGGGTAGATAACCGTCGATGCGCCAAGCCGGCTGTTACTGTTAAGGTCGACGTCGTAAAATTTAGTTAAAAAGTATGTCCCGCAAATAAGAGTCGGTTTCCAAACATATAAAGTAGGGCAGGGGACAATGCACCACGATAGTGTTTTATGCGAAACGGTAACAACCAACAGTGTGAATGGCCAACAGGGGCTTGCAGAGGCATTGAACCGGGCTAAGGGCTTGGCACCTCCGGTCAAGGTAACGCCTGTCTCATCCAGTAAAGGCATCGTGCATCGGCTGCGTTTGGCGCAGCATAATTTGCTTTCGGTCTGGCGGGAGGAAGATTACTCAATTCGTACCTCGCGCATGGCGCTGATGAAGCAAGACTATGTTCTGTGTAATAGCCCCGATACGGTTCGTCGCGTTTTTCTTGAGCAGCACGACAACTATGATCGTAAAAGTCCGCAAATGCGCCGTGCGCTGGAGCCGTTGCTTGATGATGGGTTGTTTGTCAGCGATGGCGATTTGTGGCGCCAGCGCCGACGCCAGTGCGCGCCATCGCTAACCAACGCTCTGTTACCCGGTTTCTGTACCACTATGACCGCCTCGGCGGAGGAGACTGCTAAGCGGTGGAGCCAGCATCCCGCTGATACGCCTATTGATATGCTGACTGAGATGGCTCATTTAACAGCGCGTATCATTGGCCGAACGATTTTTGGGGATGACACCACCGACGAAGAAGCAGAGCAAGTGGTGGCTGGTTTTACCGAATATCAGCGTCATTCTGAGCATTTAGACATGGCCAATATGCTGGGATTGCCATTTTTAAGTTTGCTAGGTAATCCGCTGCGACGATCGCGTACGCGCTATTCAGCAAAGCAAGTGCATGAAATTATTGACCGTATTATTGATCGCCATGCGCACAGGCCAGGACAAGGGCAGCATAGCCTGATTGAGAGCTTTATGACGTCTATGAAAGATGGCGAAGATAGTGGCTGTCCGATGGGCCGAAAAGCGGTGCGTAATGAGGCGATTGTTATGTTTATGGCAGGCCATGAAACGACGGCTAATGCATTAGCGTGGTGCTGGTACCTGCTTGATTATGATCCTCAGGCGATGGCGCGCCTGCAGCATGAGCTTGATGACGTGCTCGGTGGTAGAACGCCGTGCTACGAAGATGTCGCTAAGCTGCCTTACACGATGGCGGTATTTGAGGAAGCCATGCGGCTATATCCACCGGTACCCATGCTGAGCCGACAAGCGCGTGGGGAGGATAAGGTGCGCAATCGCGATGTGCGCGAAGGAACTGTGTTACTCGTATCCCCTTGGTTGCTGCATCGGCACCGTAAATTGTGGGAAGCGCCCGATCACTTTATTCCGGAGCGCTTTCTTCCCGAGGCCCCACGTCCAGATAAATTTGCTTATCTACCCTTTAGCGTGGGGCCACGTGTTTGTCTCGGCAAACGCTTTGGGCTTTATGAAGGCGTTCTCTGCTTGGCAACATTGGCACAGCATTTCACACCTAAACTAGTGACAGGCCACCAGGTGAGCATTGAGTGCCGGCTAACACTACGCCCACAAGGCGGCCTGCCCATGATGCTACAGTCACGCTGAAATGACTTACTTAGGCGCTCAGCCAAAACCACCATACGATAGCGGCGATAAGACCGATTCCTGCCAGGTTGATCAATAGGCTCATAAGGCCTCCTGTTGGGCGGGTTTCCAAAGCCTTAAGCGGTTGGCGTTGCTCACCACGGTGATTGACGATAGTGACATGGCCGCACCGGCAATGATGGGTGACAGCAGCATGCCGGTGAAGGGGTAAAGCACGCCAGCAGCAATCGGGATGCACAGTACGTTATAGCCAAAGGCCCCGACTAGGTTCTGCTTGATGTTGGTGAGCGTCGCCCGGCTTAATTCGATAGCCGTAGCCACACCATGCAGCGAACCGCGCATCAAGGTAATTCCAGCGCTCTCCATCGCGATGTCGGTGCCCTGGCCGATGGCAAAGCCAACGTTGGCACGTGCCAGTGCGGGGGCATCATTAATGCCGTCTCCCACCATGCCAACGACCTCTCCTGCCTGCTGGCGACGCTCAATTTCCGTGTGTTTATCATCTGGCGTCATGCCTGCTTTAAACTCACTAATGCCTACTTCCCGTGCCACGGCGGCCGCAGTGTGTTGATTATCTCCGGTAAGCATGACGACGGTTAAGCCATCTTCTTGTAAGCGTTTCACTGCGGCGGCCGCGTCAGCACGTAACGGGTCACTGATGCCGAATAGGGCGGCTAGCTTGCCATTGGCTGCCAGGTATACCAATGAGCGTGCTTTCGCCTCTAGCTGGCGTACGCTCTCTTCGGCAGGGGTTAGGTCCACGCCAGCCTCTTCTAGTAGGCGTGCATTGCCCAGCAGCAGTGAGTCGCCTGCTTGGGTGTTACCTTTCACGCCGCCACCGGTGACGCTATCAAACGTACCCAGTGTTTCAGCGGGGGCATTATGCGCTTGCGCATAAGCTGTTAATGCATTGGCTAACGGATGTTCCGAACGACTTTCCAGTGCGGCCACCCAGGCGAGCACTTGCGAAGAGTCATTATGTAGCACAGTCGCATCGGTCACTTGAGGCTTGCCCTCAGTCAGCGTGCCGGTCTTGTCCACCACCAAGGTGGTGATTTGGCTGGCGGTCTGTAGCGCTTCACCGCTTCTTACCAGCACGCCGTGCTCGGCGGCTTTACCCACCCCAATCATGGTGGAAATGGGGGTTGCCAGCCCTAAGGCGCAGGGGCAGGCGATAATTAGTACCGTGGTGGCGGCCACCAGCATGTGGATCATCACGGGAGCGGGGCCGATGTTAAACCAGATCAGTGCGGTTAGTATGGCGATGATCATCACGCTGGGAACAAAAAGTCCCGATACCTTATCGGCCAGTTCACCAATTGGCGGACGGGAGTTTTGTGCGCTGGCGACCTGTTCGGTGATACGACCCAGGCGGGTGTCGCTGCCCACGCGAGTGGCGCGATAGACCAAGCTGCCATTGCCGTTAACAGTACCCGCGCTGACGTCGTCATCCGCGTTTTTATGAACGGGCAGCGGTTCACCGGTCAGCATGGACTCATCAATATAGCTTTGACCATCGAGTACGCTGCCATCCACGGGCAGTCGTTCGCCGGGGCGTACGCGGATATGATCGCCTATCACTACGTCGTCAACAGGCAACTCCTGCTCTTGGCCGTTACGGATCACCCGTGCAGTTTTCTCCTGCAGGTCTAGCAGGCGCTTTAATGCACTGCTAGTGCGCCCACGGGCACGCAGCTCCATGGCGTTGCCGAGCAGGATAAGCCCCACTACCATGGCCGATGCTTCAAAGTAGATGCCTTGAGTGACCTCGGGCAGCCAAGGAGCAAACGCCACAACCATCATTGAATACAGCCAAGCGGTACCGGTGCCCATGGCCACGAGCGTGTCCATATTGGCCTGGTGGAGCTTGAACTGCTTCCAAGCGTTGGTAAAAAAGTGCCGCCCTGGAAATGCCAGAATAGCCAGGGTGAGTAGACCAATGACCAGCCAATAAAGACGCCCCATTCCCATAGGGTGCGGGTGGTAAACAAACATGCTCAGCATGAGCGGAATAGCCAGCGCCAAGGACAGCATGCTACCGCGCAGGCGCTGGCGATAGGTTGCGGCCTCTTGAGACTCGCGAATGCGTTCGGCCTCGCGCATGTCGACAATGGGCTCGGCGTGGTAGCCTGCTGCCGCCACCGCGTTAATCAGAGCCTCGCGCTCAACGTTGCCAGTTACTTGGGCGGTATGGGTGCCAAAGTTCACCGAGGCGTTGGTAACGCCTGGAGTGTTGGCCAACGCTTTTTCGACGCTATTCACACAGCCTGCGCAGGTCATGCCACTAATCAATAGTCGCTGCTGGGGCGCGCTGGTCAATGCCTCATACTCAGCCGTCTGCATATCGGCAGCTTGCGCCGTATCACTCTGCGCAGATGGGTGAGTCTCGCTGCTGGAGGCCCCCGGCGGATAGCCCGCCTCACTCAATGTGCTATCCAGCACATCGTTTGCTAACGTACTGGTAACTTCCAAGCGTTTTTCTGCGGGAAAGCCTTCTACGTAGGCGTTAGGGTCAACCGCTTGAACCGCCTCGCGCATGCGCTTAACGCAGCCCTGGCAGGTCATACCCGGCACAGTACGACTCAGTGTTTGTGGCTGCAGGGTGCGTGGCTGCATGATGCCTCCTCGGGAAAACTCTCAATTAAACGACATAGGCTATGACCGTCTGGTATGCCATTGGGCATGTGTTGCCAGCTCTCTAAAGCCTGTTCCATGCGCTGGGCGAGTGCTTCAAGTTCGGCAATGCGTGCGCGGATTTGTGGTAGTCGGTGGGCAAGTAGGTCACGCACCAATGGACATGGCGAGTCTCCTTGATCGGCGTGAGCCAGGATGTCGCGAATCTCAGCTACACTAAAGCCGAGCTTGCGTGCTCGTTGAATAAAGTGCAGTCGCTCTAAGTCAGTAGTTGAAAATAACTGGTAACCGTTCTCAGGGTGGCGTGTTGGTGCCAGCAACCCCTCACGGGTGTAATGACGAACCGTTTCTGCGGTAACGCTACCGCGTTTGGCAAGTTCGCCGACCTTCATCGTTCCAGGCTGCATAACGTCCTCGGCATGGAAGTTGGGATGTTTTTTTAGTGTAAAACCTATGGGTAACACATAGGTCAAGCGATATTGATGCCTTCAGTCGAAATGACTAAAACACTGATTTAAAACAACCGTTCGACTAATGTATAAGTCAAAACTGGAATAAAACGCTCGTTTGCCCTTGATCCCAAGCGGCCATTGGGCGAAAACTGAGGTGTTAGAACAAAGCAGGTGGATGGAAGTATCCATCGGATCATCGGGAAGAGAGGCCCACTATGCATAATAAATTTAAAAAGCTCACCTTGGCGGCCGCAGTCGCATCAGTCGCATCCGTTGCTTTTGTCGGTCAGGCGCAAGCAGGCGGTTATCAAATTAATGAGCAGAGCGTCAGCGGGCAGGGGTATGGCCATGCAGGGCGTAGCTCAAATGTGCATGATGCAACTATTGTGTACGGTAACCCGGCGGGTATGTCGTTTCTTGATCGCGCCCAAATTACAGTAGGTGGCACGTTCCTAAGCGTGAATAGCGACATTTCTAATGTCCGTGCCTCTCAGAGCAGCCCTGCTTTCTTGCAGGCGACAGGCGGCGCAACAGATACGCTACCCGTGACAGGCTCCAACGACGGCGATATGGTGCCAGGTACATTAGTTCCCTTCGCCTTTTATGCACACCCTGTTAACGAGCAACTAGCATTCGGTTTTGGCGTCTATGCGCCATTTGGTTCTAAAACCGAATACGAAAATGACTTTCAGGGGCGTAACCAGGGTAATTACACTGAAGTGAAAGTGATGACGGCTCAGCCGACGGTTTCTTATCGCTTCAACGAGCAGTGGTCTGTTGGTGCGGGTCTTACCTATAACCGCGTAGAGGGTGAACTGCGCCGTCAGGTGCCAGTGGCAACACCAATGGGTCTTTCTGAAGTGGATTCACGTGTCGAAGGTGATGATGAGGCCTGGGGTTATAACTTGGGTGTCATCTATCAGCCTGTCCCTGAAACTACCTTTGGTTTAACGTACCGTTCAAAAGTAGATTTCAATCTAGAAGGCAGCTTTGCGGCGAACTCACCTGTGCTGGATCAGCTAGGGATCGGCACAGTAACAGATACGGCAGCGTTGGATTTAACAACGCCCGAAACAGTCAATTTCTCGCTGACCCAGCAAATGAGCGACAAGCTGAAGTTGATGTTCGGTGTTTCCTGGGCACGCTGGAGTCGCTTTGACCAGATTCTGGTTACCGGCACCGAGCGTGGTGTGATTACCAACGAGCAGCAGAACTACTCTAATGCGTGGGCATTCTCTACCGGTGGCGAGTATCAGTTAACGCCAACACTAGCACTGCGTGCTGGGGTGGCGCTTGACTTTACACCCACCCAAGATGCCACGCGCAGCGTGCGTATTCCCTCTGACGACCGCCGTATTTTCTCGATTGGTGCAGGCTGGAGCCCGACGCCAGACTTGACTTTGGACGTTGCCTACTCGTACCTGACCGAGCGCAGCACCCATGTTGATCAAAGCAAAACCGATAGCTTCACCGTGGCTGGGCAGCAAACGCCGCCGATTACCTCTAACTACTCGGCCGACTACAAAAACGAAGCCCATGGCTTCGGTGCTCAGCTTACCTATCGCTTCTGATCATAAGCTGACTGTTTGACTCGCTTTACCTATAAACCCGGCGTAAGCCGGGTTTTTTTGCATGGCGATCGTTTTTCAGGGTGGGTGCGGTAAGCGTTGGCTTTCGTTACAATGCGTCTCAGAATTTCGCCGCTGGGGCGGCTAGCGTTGGCGTTTTTAAGCCTAAGCGCTTAGCTGCCCCAGCGGCGCCTGTCTCTTTTGAACCGTGCGATACTGACCAAGGCTAGGCGATCCATGTTGGAAACTAACCCGATTCATAACCAGATCAAGGACCTGTCTGAGCGGACAGACGTTCTTAGGGGGTATCTTTGACTATGCCGAACGCAAAGATCGGCTAGAAGAAGTATCCCGCGAACTTGAAGACCCTAATGTCTGGAACAATCCAGACTATGCCCAGAAGCTGGGTAAAGAGCGCGCATCGCTTGAAGCGATTGTCGCCACCATCGATGAGCTTGATCAGGGCCTGGCTGACAGCCGCGACCTGCTTGAACTTGCTGAGATGGAAGAGGATGAAGGCACCGTTGATGAGGTGCGCAAAGAGCTCGATGGTCTACAAGTGGCACTGGAAAAGCTCGAGTTTCGTCGCATGTTTTCCGGTGAAATGGATGAGAACAACGCCTATCTGGATATCCAGTCGGGGTCGGGCGGTACCGAAGCTCAAGACTGGGCGAATATTCTGCTGCGTATGTACTTACGCTGGGCAGAGAGCCACGGTTTCAAAGCAGAAATTATCGAAATTTCTGCCGGTGAAGTAGCCGGCATTAAATCGGCGTCGCTGCACATTCAAGGTGACTATGCCTTCGGGTGGTTGCGCACCGAAACAGGTGTTCACCGTTTAGTGCGTAAAAGCCCGTTTGATTCAGGCGGCCGCCGTCATACGTCGTTTGCATCGGTATTTCTGTCGCCGGAAATTGACGACAGCTTTGAGGTTGAGATTAACCCCTCTGACCTGCGAGTAGACACTTACCGCTCCAGCGGTGCAGGTGGTCAGCACGTTAACACCACCGACTCAGCGGTAAGGATTACCCACGAGCCGAGCGGTATTGTGGTGGCATGTCAGAATCAGCGCAGCCAGCACGCCAACCGTGACTTCGCCATGAAGCAGTTGAAAGCGAAGTTGTGGGAACACGAAATGCAAAAGCGCAATGCGGCCAAGCAGGAAGCGGAAGACTCTAAAGCCGATATCGGCTGGGGTAGCCAAATTCGCTCGTATGTACTGGACGATCAGCGCATTAAAGACCTGCGTACCGGCGTTCAGTCTAGCAACTGCGACAAAGTGCTCGACGGCGATTTAGATCAGTTTATCGTCGCCAGTCTAAAGCAGGGTTTGTAATTTTTTTAGCGTTTGAACATTGAACAGGGTGCCCGATGGCTAACCAAGACGCGTCTTCTCTCGATAACGAAAACCACCTAATCGCTGAGCGCCGTGCCAAGCTCGCGGCTCGCCGTGAGCGCGCCGCTGAGCAAGGTAAAAGCGCTTTCCCGAACGATTTTCGCCGTGACAGCCTCACGGTTGAGCTACACAACCTGCTAGGCGAAAAGGATAAAGCGGAGCTTGAAACGCTTGATCATCAAGCGTCGGTGGCTGGTCGCGTCATGCGTAAGCGTGGCCCGTTTATCGTGATTCAAGATGTGGCTGGCCAAATCCAGCTCTACGTAGATAAAAAGGGCTTGCCTGCTGACGTGCTTGAGGACATCAAAGGGTGGGATATCGGTGATATCGTCGCCGCCCGTGGTCCCGTGCATAAATCGGGTAAGGGCGACCTTTACGTGATGATGGTAGAAGCGCAGCTATTGACCAAGAGCCTGCGTCCGCTGCCGGATAAGTTTCACGGCCTGACCGATCAGGAAGCGCGCTATCGCCAGCGCTACGTAGATCTGATCATGAACCCGCAGTCGCGTAAGGTATTTGAAACTCGCGCAGCGGTAATCAGCTCCATGCGTCGCTTCTTTGAAGCTCGCGGTTTTATGGAAGTTGAAACGCCGATGCTACAGCCGATTCCCGGCGGTGCGGCAGCACGGCCGTTTGTTACTCACCATAATGCGCTGGACATTGATATGTACCTGCGCATTGCACCAGAACTCTATCTCAAGCGTCTGGTGGTAGGTGGTTTCGAAAAGGTTTTTGAAATCAACCGTAATTTCCGTAACGAAGGGTTATCGACACGACATAACCCTGAGTTCACCATGGTTGAATTCTATTGGGCCTACGCGGATTATCGTGACCTGCTCGATATGACCGAAGCCATGCTGCGCACGGCGGCCCAAGAAGTGCTGGGCACTACGATGATCGAGTACCAAGGCGCTAGCTACGACTTTGGGAAACCGTTTCAGCGCCTAACACTGCGCCAAGCGATTCTTGATCATGGCGATGGCATCACCGATGCGGATTTGGATACGCTGGAAGCCGCACAAGCGGTTGCAGAAAAGCTGGGCATTAAAGTGAAGGAGAGCTGGGGACTGGGTAAAGTTCAGACCGAGATCTTCGAAGAGGTGGCCGAGCACAAGCTGGACCAGCCGACGTTTATTACTGAATACCCCGCAGAAGTTAGCCCGCTGGCGCGTCGTAACGATGCTGATCCTTTCGTTACCGACCGTTTTGAGTTCTTTGTCGGTGGCCGAGAAATTGCCAACGGTTTCTCGGAGCTTAATGACGCCGAAGATCAAGCTGAACGCTTCCGTGAACAAGCCGCCGAGAAAGATGCCGGTGACCTGGAGGCGATGTATTTTGACGCTGACTACGTGCGCGCGTTGGAGTATGGCTTACCGCCAACGGCGGGTGAGGGTATTGGTATTGACCGTTTAGTGATGCTGTTTACCGATAGCCCCTCTATTCGGGACGTACTGCTGTTCCCAGCGATGCGCCCCGAAGCTAGCGAGTAACGGCTTCTCGACATCTGAAAGACGCCTTTAGACAATGGCGTGCGGTACGAAGCAGCTGGAGTCCTTGGTGATTTTGCCAACGTCTTCACGAATACCAATGCCGCACGCCTTGTCACCGACTACCCAACTGCCGATCAGGGCATGCCGCTCACCAAAACGCGGCAGTGGGTGGTAGGCCTGCAAAATACGCGGGTTGTCGGTATAGGGGCCATCAACGGCTTCGTACTGGCCACTCGTGGTCATCAGCTCAATATTGCTACCTTCCCGAGAGAAAAACGGTTTGCGCACCCAGCCAGGTGTCAGCGACGTGCCATCACTAGTGTCAAAATACGCCGGTAACAGGTTGGGGTGACCTTCATGCCATTGCCATAGCAACGGCAGGATGCCCTTATTGCTGAGAATGGCTTTCCACGGCGGCTCGAACCAGTGGGTCTGCATCATGGGCAGCAGCTCACCAAAAAGGTCATCACTCATCTCTTCCCAGGGATAGAGCTTAAACAGTGCGCGGATGGGCCGGTTTTCCAGATCAACAAAACAGCCGTGGTCGGTGTTGGGTTGATAGCCGATGTCTTCGATATGGATAAAGGGCGCATTCAGCCCCGCTTGTAAGGCACAGTCCTGCAGGTAAGCAACCGTGGCGCGATCCTCTACATGGGCTTTGATGGAGGCGAAGTGCAGTGCCGGAGAGGCTGGTGGATCGCGCTCAAGGCGCTGCCCGATATGGGCGAGGGCAGCAATCATGCGTTCCTGGATCGAATTGAATTGGTCGGCGTGGGCAGGCAGTAGGCGCTGTTCGATCACCTGCTCAAGCCACAGCCACTGAAAGAAGCCCGCCTCGTAAATGCTGGTGGGGGTATCGTAGTTAAGCTCTAGCAGTTTGGCAGGTCCATTACCGCTATAGGCAAAATCCATACGCCCATAGAGGTGTGGCTGGCCATCGTGCCAGGAGGCACGAATAACGCCCCACATTTGTTCTGGAATATTTAACTGGTGAAGCAGGGCATCAGACTGGCAGACCCGATCAACGGCATCCATACACATCTCGTGCAGCGCCTCGGTGGGGTCCTCGATGTCGTGCTCGATCTGAGCCAGCGTAAACTGGTAATAGGCATCCTCGGTCCAGTAGGGCTCCCCTTCAATAGTATGGAAGTGAAACCCTAGCTGGTGCGCCAGTTCGCGCCATTGAGGGCGTTCAGTAATGGCAACGCGCAACATAAAACGGCTCCTTGCTGGCGCAGGTGAATGCGTCGAAAGATAGTAACCAAACGGTAGTTAGCTTAGGAGCCAAACCCACCCCGCGCGCTGGAGCGCGAACCGAACCCAGAGCGTTGGGTTGCCCGTTGGTTGGACTGCATAACCGATGAGCGGAAGGCCTTGTTACGTTGATCCACCCGTGAAGAAGCCGAAGACGACGCAGCGTTCCAGTCGCCGCGATTCTGACGGGTACGGTAGACCGGCTCCTGATACAGGCTTTGTACCCGCGCGCCATTGCGGTTGGCCATCATATTGCCAACCATATAGCCCATCAGTGCGGGACCAAACCAACTGCCACCTTGCCCCTGTTGAGCTGACTGGGGAGGGGGCTCACAGGCACCTTCGCCATGTACCTGCTCGCAAGCTTCTAAGGAGTCAAAGCGCGGAACCGCTTCAACGGCTGCCGTAAACGCTGCTTCACAGGCAGTGCGCGTGTAAATCTCGTCTGCTACGCACTCGTCGACGTTCTGGTAGGCCTTAGGCTCGGAGAAATTAATATCCGATAGCGTGTCCTGCGGCGGAGATGACTGACCACAGCCGGCTAACGCGGCTGTACCGGCCGCGCCCATCAAGGCCAGGGTTAGCCGCGAGCTGCGCTTGCGGCGCGGTGGCTGGTTAGATGATTGCATGAAAGTCTCCCCTTACCAGATCATAGACGCTGCGTTGAGCAGGCCAACCGCAATAGCGATAGTTGCCGCGAAAATGCCGTATGCCACGTGGCCATCGGTAATATGTCCGGAAAGGCTCTGGCCTTTGCTTTTCAACACCAGCTTGATGGCAAAGAAGGTAACGATCTGCACGATAAAAGCGATGATGCCCCAGGCGATAAAATCAATGAAGCTCACGCTGTTCGCCATAGCACTGTAGAGCGGTATGGTAAAACCTAGGGTAGCGCCGCCAAAGGCGGTTGCCGCAGCGGCGTTGCCTTCCTGGATCAGCTTCCATTCATGATGCGGGGTAATCTTACTGTACGCGACCATGAACGCTACCAGCAGGATGGCGGCGGTGATTAAGTAGGCGAAAAATGCTGGCAGGCCTGCCAAGTACATGCCGATATTGCCCATTATCGTTTCCTTTTTTAGTCGTCAAGCGTGAGTGGTGAATCGTTCGTGGTGAGCATAGGCTGGGAGTAACGACCAGCGAGCCTTACAAGTGGTCATCAATGCGCTTCAATAATCACTGCGCTGATATCGATGCCCAAGCTGGTGACTAATTGATAACTGCCTTCCAGTTCATCGGCTTCGGCACTGAGTAGAATATATTCAAAGCGCTCTGAGGCCTGATCTTGGCGCTCATAGAGCATGCAGTGGTGCGTGACTTGGGAGATTCCGCTGCCATTGGCGCGAGTCACTGTTTCCTCAAGCACTACCGGGGCTGACCATGCACTGTTTTCAGCGCCCCATACGCGTTGAAAGCGTTTAAGGTCGTCTGGAGTGTCGTCGCCTGCTTCCAGCGTGAAGTTGCTCTGGCCGAGTGGGTGAGCGGGTGCCTGACTATCCGGCTGATTGATCAGACCATCAAATTCAAGGTTAGAAACATGTTGTGACGACAGGAAGTCGAACAGCTTGTATTCGAACACTTTGCCATTAGCAATGGAGGCTTGAATCCAAGTGTCATTTTCCAGATAAAAGCGCGCGAGCTGTTCACCCTGGCCGAGTTCGACGACGCCAGTCGCGGCTATTTCCTGCGCTGCGCCACTCCAGCTGGCATCAAAATTGAGGCTGTCGAACGCTTTTAGCGACAGCATATTGAGTGACACCATACCGCCAAGCCGAAGACCATTGAAGTCGTCTGGGGTCATGCCGACGGGGAGACCGCTAGAGCGTTGGGCGGTGTCGCTGGCATGTTTTTGCTGCACGCTTTTACTGTTGGCTCGAAACAGCGATTTAAGTGAACCAAGCATGGTGATGAATCTCCATGAAACAGTTGGGTATCATGCCAGCAGCGATGAAAAATGTGCCGACGTCAGGCGTTCATAGGCCATGTAATACAGCACATCGCCATCACTCAGCTCGCGGGTAGAGGGCGGGTTGAGCATCGTCGCTTCGGCGCTAACGGACGTGACGCCGAGTAAGGTGACATTATGCGCTTCCTTGGCGAGAGCAAATAATTGGCCAAATGTGCTGCCTTTAGGGATATCTTGCAGCTGAGTTTGATATTGAGTAGCGCCATGGTTGACGGCAAGCAGCTCGTTCACGACGCGACTAATGCCTGCATCGGTGGCTGAGCGCACTAGCATTTCTAATGCCATGGCCTCGGTGCATTCGATGCCCGGTAATGTTCGGCGCAACATCGCTGCGGTATTGGGGTTTTCGCAATGGGCAACGATATGGCAGCTAGGGGATTTCAGGCTGTAAGCGGAAAGCGCAACGGTTGCCACACGCTCATCACTGCCATCATAGATAATAATACGGCTGGCGTTTTCAACACCGGCGCGTTTGAGAAGCTCTACATTAGCGAAGCTATCGCCCTTAACGAACTTTAGGTCGCCAGGGCGAGGGTTGTTGATATCTTTAGTGACACACAGCACGATTTCATCGGGGAGTTGCCGATCGGCTTTGAGAATATCAATGATTTTTTCAGTGGTTTCTCCATGCCAGCCCAGCACTACCGTGTGATCAGTTAGATCGCTGTAGTCGCCTTTTCCTTGCATTTGCTGCCTCCAAAAGTTGCTGACCGTGACGGTTGCCTTGCCAATCAGGGCCGCAAATAGCGAAATACCGCCCGGAATCAGGTAGAACACAGCGATCAACTGCCCCGCGGTAGAGCTTGGTGAGAAGTCTCCATAGCCCACAGTGGAAGCCGTAACAACGTAAAAATACAGCCACAGTGGCAGTGAGTTGGCAACCTCTTCGCCGGAGACGCCCATTAATATCCATGAGGTTGCCATATGTGCCAGCGCCAGCAACAGTAAGAATGTCCAACTGACATTAATCGTAGAGGCTTTAAGAACTTTCAGTAGCCGTTGTAGCACTGGCATGGCGTCGGTTTTCCTTGCGTTCAGGCGGTAGTATTAACGTTAGTAATCAGTTGCCAGCATTTTGCTTGGCTTTTAGACGAGCCAGAACATCGCTGCCGGACGTTTGCTGTTTACCGATACCCGCTTGGGCAAGCCGTGCTTCCAAATCAGCGCCGGAATCTTGCGCTTGCATGGATTCGCCGATCTTGAGCTTTTCAGCCTGTAGGGCTTGGCGCTCTTTAATGCGTTCAAGGGAGGCAACGGCGCTATTCATGCTGGCGTTTTGACCAGCGTGTTGAGACGCGACAGCAGCCTGTGCTTTTTGCGCGGCTTCAGTGGCCTTGACGTGGGACATCTGTTGTTCAACGCGGCGAATTTCACCTTTCGATTTAGCGATGCTCGATTTCAGGGCGTCGATAGTGCCATCGTACTGGGTGACATTGGCCTGAGCGACTTCACGCTCACCTTCCAGGCGGGCAATTTCCCCAGCGACTTCTTCAGCTAAGCTCTGCTCGCCTTTTTCAAGGGCTGCCATGGCGCTTTTTTCATACTCGGCCATTTTATCCGACAGCGTATCTACTTCCTTGGCCGCAAGGTTGCGCCTAGCCATGATGGTCGTAAGTTCTTCATTGGCCTGGTTCATTGCTGCTTTAGCGTCACGCAGTTCCTGCTCCATGATACGAATCCCCTGACTATCGACAATCGCTTCGCCGGTTTCAGTGGCTTTGCCGCGTAGGGCGGTAAACATTTTGCGTAGTAACATCGGGTAACTCCTTAAATCGAACCAATCCGACGCTTGCGCGTAGGGTTTACAACAGGGTGATCCTTAACAACAGGCAATACTTGGCTGGTGTCTGGAACACGTTAACTCGGATCAACCGATTAAATCGGCAATTTCCAGTGCCGCCTGAGCGCAAGCTTCGACTTCAGCGCTGATGGCCTCAAGCTTGCAGTCTGCAAACAGTTGACCATAAACCACATAGTAATCTTCGCCACCCAAAGTGTGGATGCCAACACTCACTAGCGGTAAGGTCATGCCTAAGCGTAACAAAGCATTGTTAAAGGCATTGATATTCTCAACCGCACTGGTGGGAGCTACTTCGGTCATCACCAACCACTCTTGCTCGCAGTGGGTCAGGGTAACAGGTAAGTCGCCGTAGTCCTTGAGCGTAAACACCAGTGAATCGTTGTCTTGGTCAAGAGTGATGTCAGCGCTAGGCCAGGTTAGCTCATTCTGTTCGACGCTATATTTAACCGCTTCAAGTCGTGTCTGTGTGTTCATTGAGCGTATCCTAATGGTCTATTCGGCATACAACTGTACAGAGGACTGTAACAGTCGTGCCAATGAGTAACGGTGTTGTTAGCTAAAAATTCTTCAGCATTTTACCGAATCAATCGATATTGCGTCTGCACCGATGGCAAACTAATCCGTTAGCACCCATAATGGTCTACGTTTCGACGGCGAGGAGAATCCCATGAAACTGCTAAATCGCTCTGCCCTGAGCGTCAGGCCGACCCAGACCTTCGTGGACTGGATCAATGCGCTCGAACCCACCATGGGAGATGACGACCTGACCCTTGACGACGTCGAACGTGAAAGTACGGTGTACCTTATCCCTGAGATGGATACCCCTGAAGCGCTGGAAACGTTTGTCCGTGAGCGCCATGTAGAAATCCTAGAGACCGAGCTGCGTGCTTGGGAAGAGGATGAGCGCCAATGGCCAGAAAAGCTTGATTGGTCACTGTTTCAAGACTTTTTACGTATTGAGCATAGCTACCTTGCGATTGACCTTGACGACGAAACTGCTCTTGAAATTTCAGAGGTTGATGACGCACTTCTGCTCGATAATGAGCAAGACTAGCGCATTGCCGTCCTAATGTAAGTGTATTGTGGAACCGGCCCAGGCCGGTTTTATTGTTTTTAATGGTGCAGTTTAGGAACGAACCACCATGCGATTGTTTGAAACTCGGGCGGGTGACGATGGTTTGCCGGGCCCCGCGCGTGCGCTTGCCGTACTAGCACTCGTCACCGGCACGCTAATGGCGGTGGTCGACACCACCATGATTAATTTGGCCCTCCCGACGATTGCCGCAGATCTTAATGTGCCTGCCTCCAGAGCGGTATGGATCACCAATTTATTCCAAGTGGTCTGCGCGGCGTTCTTATTGGTGTTCGCAGGCATCAGTGAGTTGATCACCCGTAGGCGGCTGTATTTATTTGGTTTGGCCACCTTCGTTTTCGCGGCATTAGGGGCGGCGCTGTCGCGTAATCTAGAAACGCTACTGATATTTCGCGCCCTGCAGGGGTTGGGAGCTGCGGCCACGCTGTCCATCGGTCCGTCGCTGTATCGGGCAATTTTTCCGTCCCGTCTATTGGGTAGCGCTTTAGGGCTTAGCGCGTTAGTGGTAGCCGGTGGCTATGCAGCAGGCCCAACGTTGAGCGGCGTCATCCTCTCGTTTGCCGACTGGCCTTGGTTATTTGCACTTAATGTTCCGCTTGGTGTGTGTTCACTATGGTTGGCTAGTCGTGCGTTGCCGCGAGATAAACCACGCCGGGGTAGCTTTGATGTGCTGGGTGCGCTGTTGTCTATGTTGATGCTAGCCAGCTTCTTTCTTGCGATGGATGCAGTTGGCCATGCCGCACCATTATGGCAAGGCGGTGGTTGGGCGGTGCTGGCGGTGCTGGCTTGTGGGCTGTTTATTCAACGCCAACGCTACGCGCCTTATCCGCTGTTACCGCTGAATATATTTGCTGAAAAACGCTTTACGTTGGCAGTTTCAGCGTCGGGCTTGGCCTTTATCGGTCAGGGACTTACGTTCGTGGCGCTGTCGTTTTTTTATCAGGAGCAGATGGATTTCTCGCCGCTGGAGACAGCTTGGTTGTTCACCCCTTGGCCGTTAGCGATTATGGTGGTTGGCCCCTTGGCTGGTCGTTTAGCTGACCGGGTTAATCCAAGTCTTCTTTCAAGCGCAGGCTTGATACTGCTGATTATGGGGTTAGTGGCGCTAGCCCTCGTGGATGAATCTACCGGCGTGGCAGGCAGCCTGTGGCGCACCGCCTTGTGTGGCATCGGCTTTGGTCTGTTTCAGCCTCCTAACAACCGCGAAATGATGGGCAGTCTTCCGCCAGAGCGAAGCGCTAATGTCTCCGGCGTGATGAGCACTACCCGTACCGTTGGGCAATCACTTGGGGTGGCATTGGTAGGGGCGGCCTTGGCGTTGGGTTCACCTGTACAGGTAACCCTATGGCTAGGGGCTGGCACCACGCTGCTAGCGTTGGTGGCGAGCCTTTCCCGGGTAGCATTAGCCCAGCATGCTCTCATTGAGCGGCGGGCATCGTCTGTTAGTAAGTAAGGGCGTACAATAAATCGGTTGCTGATTGAAGGAGAAAGTACTCATGGCGATGCAGACACAGATTGAGCAGAAGTTAGCGGCGTTAACGCCCGACGTGCTGCACGTAGAAAATGAAAGCCACATGCACAACGTGCCGGCTAACGCTGAGACCCACTTTAAAGTCACCCTGGTAAGCGATAGCTTCGATGGCATCATGCCGGTGAAACGCCATCAACAGATTTATGCGCTGCTCGCCGATGAACTATCTGGGCCTGTGCATGCACTGGCACTGCATCTTTACACCCCGCAAGAGTGGCAGGCACGTGGCGGCGAGCGGCCGAATTCGCCTAACTGTCGGGGCGGCGGCCAGTGACGCCAGACGTTATTCGTCGGCAGTATTTGGAGGCGATGGGTATAACAGCCTGGGCATCCAGATATCAACTGCCTAACGCACGTCCTACTGAGGCGTGCGAATGGGAAGATGCGCCTGCTGTGACTCCACCGCGAGAGCGGCTTCACGCGCTATTGGACGATGCCCCGGCACCTCGCTCGCGTCATCAGTCAGCGGAAGGCGATAGCACTCCCGCTGCCACTGGCTCGGCATTGTCACCCTCTTCAGCCCCGGCGGCGGTGCGTGCGCTGCTGGGCCAGCCTCCTGCTCCTGATAATAAGCCAGCCGACGCCCCCGTGACTGCTGCACAGGAAAGCTCTACGCAGGAAAAATCGCCTGTTAGCAAAGTGGAACCGCTGACGTTCAGCCTTTCCTGTATTTGTGTGGGTGGGCGCTGGTTAAGCCTTCATGAGGGGGAAATAACCCCTATTGAACAGCAATTGCTGGCTAATATGTTACGGGCAGCGGGGGTGTTGAACGGTGAAATGCCCGCGGTGACGTATTTTAAATGGCCGCCAATGGCTAACACATTCACGCCGCAGGAGCCGCTAGAAGAAGCGCAAGATGGAGTAGCTGCCTTTATTGCTGGCGCGGCAGGCAGGCAGGGCTGGCAGTTGGAGCGCCTGTTGTGGTGGGGAGCTGACGAGTTAGCCGATGACTCTCCCTTAGCGCGGGTCATGGCTGTTAGTCAGCAACAGAGCAAAACGCTGTCGTTGCCCGTGTGGCAAGGCCCTGCGTTGAGGACGCTTGCCGAACACGCGAGCGCCAAGCGTAAGCTTTGGCCTGCGCTGGTGTCGCTTGGCCAGCAGTGGCGTGCTGAGGTTGTCATCCAGTGATAAGCCCATTAAGCGTTGCTGACAGTGCTAGGTTACAGGCGTTAGAAGCGCAGGCTAACAGTGGTATCAGTTCGCAGCATCTCGATGATGCGCTTAACGACCCTAATTCACAGGTGCTTGGTTGCTGGCAACCACTCGCGCTGGCTGGCCATGCATCCGTTGGCAACGTGCTGCTTGGTTATGCCATCGTGGTTCGTTTGCCATTTGAGGCAGAGCTTCAAGCGATTGGAGTGCTTCCACAGCAGCAGGGGCAGGGGATCGGTGGCAAGCTACTTGGTGCAGTAGTCGCCTGTACCAAGCAGTGGCAAAGCGAGCGCTTACTGCTCGAAGTGCGGGCAAGTAACCTACGGGCGATAAAGCTTTATCAGCGCTACGAGTTTAATCAAGATGGTTGGCGCCGAGGCTACTACCCGGCTGCGCAGGGGGCAGCCGGGCGGGAAGATGCGCTACTGATGTCGCGCGTGCTTTAAGACACGCTATTGCTTTCGATATCTTCAAATTTGCTGAGTACGCCCTGTAAGCGACGCTCCCACTCTTCACGATCCTGCTTTAGCTGGGCGTTTTCGCCGCGAAGTTCTTCATTTTCAAGCTTCATCAATTCCAACGCCTCAACGGTGTCGGTAATTTTCTGTTCCAACTGGTTAAATAACTCAAGGCTCATGCCTACCTCCAATAATGTCGACAGGCACACTACCTGTCATAACGGGGACAAAAATGTAATTCAGTTAGGCGAGCGTAACGCCGCTGCAAGATTGCGGCAAGCGCAGTTTACACGGGTTTACGAAGATAGAGGCGAGCCGCGCTTTCGCCTGCCTGGGTTTCTCGGTACAGCTGCCAGTTAGTGGGCACGTTTGGAGATAGAGACTTTTCAGTTTCCAGGTAGATCATGGCATCGTCTGCAAGCCAGTCTCCGGTTTCTAATGCTGAACAGCAGGCATCGGCTAAGCCTTGGTGAAACGGTGGGTCAAGGAAGACGATATTCGCAGGTTGCTGACAGGGTTGGTTGAGAAAAGCGAGCGCATCGGTAGATACCACTCGGCCATTATTGGCGCCAAGGGTGATAATATTTTCACTAATTAGCGCGGCTACCCGGGCGTCGCGCTCGATAAACGTCACGTTACTGGCACCGCGGGAAAGGGCTTCAAAGCCTAGTGCTCCCGTGCCAGCAAAGAGGTCTAGCACTTGCCTGCCAAACAGGTGTTGGCCTAGCCAGTTGAACAGAGTCTCACGCACGCGATCAGGGGTGGGGCGCAGCCCTGGATGGTCGAGTACAGGTAACTGGCGGCGGCGAAAGTCGCCGCCGATAATGCGTAGCTTACCTGGTGGTTTGGCAGGCCCGCGCCGCGCTGTCGATGAGCGAGAAGTAGAGGGGCGAGAAGAGCGTTGTCGTTTCATAACGCGGATTGTAGCGGGCTACTTATCCAAAGTCTTGGTCTGCGGTGGTAGGATAATCGCAATGTTCACCTATTTAGTCGGATGACACCTATGTTCGGTTTTTTCAAACGTAAGAAAAAGCACGACTCCCCACAGGAGCAGCAAGATCAGCAGGCGCTGTCTCAAGAGGAGCACAGCGAAGCAGGGGTTGCCCAAGAGCCAGCGCTAGAGCATAAAGCAGAGCAGGCCCCGCCAACGGCGGAAGAGGTTGTGCAAGAGGCGCCCGTGCCTGAAACGATGCCGACGGAACACACGGCATCCGCTGAAGAAACCGCTGAAAAGGTACAAACAAGTGAAGCAGAACTAGAGCTTGAGCCAGCCTCTGTTCCAGAGCCAGAGCCAGAACCGGAACCGGAACCAGAGCCAGAACCGGAACCGGAACCAGAGCCAGAACCAGAACCAGAACCGGAACCAGAGCCAGAGCCGGAACCAGAGCCGGAACCGGAACCAGAACCAGAACCGGAGCCAGAGCCAGAGCCGGCCATGGTGCCTGCATCTAAACCGGCTCTTCAAGAGAAGCCCGTTGCGGAAAAGGGCGAAAAGAGAGGCTGGTTCGCTCGTATTAAATCAGGGCTAGGCAAAACCCGCGCCAATCTAACGGACGGTATTGCCGATCTGTTTTTAGGCAAAAAACAGATCGATGATGAGCTGTTGGAAGGCCTTGAGACCCAGCTGCTGATGGCGGATGTGGGCATTGAAGCCACGAGTGAGATTATTGAACGCCTTGAGGCGCGCGTTTCGCGCAAAGAATTGAATAACCCAGAAGCGCTTTATCGCGGGTTGCAAGAAGAGCTGGCATTGATGCTTGCGCCGGTAGCAACACCGCTAAGCTTTGAAAAAGAGAGTGAAGGGCCGTTTGTCATACTCGTGGTAGGTGTTAATGGCGTAGGCAAAACAACGACTATCGGCAAGCTGACCCAGCGTTTTCAGCGTGAAGGTAAAAGCGTCATGCTCGCTGCAGGCGACACCTTCCGTGCAGCGGCGGTTGAGCAGCTTAAAGTATGGGGCGAGCGTAACAACGCGCCGGTGATTGCGCAGCACACGGGGGCTGATAGCGCTTCAGTGATTTACGACGCGGTGGCGGCTGCCAAATCACGTGGCGTGGATGTACTGATTGCCGACACGGCAGGGCGGCTGCATAACAAGAGCCATCTGATGGAAGAGTTGAAAAAAGTTCATCGGGTCATGCAGAAGCTGGATAGCACTGCTCCCCATGAGGTGATGCTGGTGCTGGATGCAGGGACTGGCCAGAACGCTATTTCCCAGGCCAGCACATTTAACGACGCTGTGCCGATCAGTGGCATTACGCTGACGAAGCTGGATGGTACTGCTAAGGGTGGGATTATTTTCGCATTGGCGAAGCAGTTAAAAACACCGATTCGCTTTATCGGCGTGGGCGAAGCGCTGGATGATCTCCGCCCCTTTGAGGCAGATGACTTTGTTAACGCGCTGTTTGATCGGCAAGGGGATGATGGCCGCGCATGATCGCTTTTGAACATGTGGGTAAGCGCTATGGAGGGCGCTTTGAGGCGCTGGCACACCTTAACTTTCGCGTTGCAAGAGGCGAAATGGTGTTCCTGACCGGGCATTCGGGGGCTGGTAAAAGCTCGTTGTTGCGATTGATTATGCGCCTCGAAAAGCCTAGCCGGGGCCGAGTTGTGGTAGCTGGGCATGATATTGCCGAACTCCACGCCAGCCAAGTGCCGTTTTACCGTCGTCAAATTGGCGTGGTGTTTCAAGATCACCAACTACTGTTTGATCGCAGTGTGTTTCGCAATGTATCTCTACCGCTAGAAATCCAGGGTGTAGAGCCTCGTGAAACGGCGCGGCGCGTTCGTGCGGCACTGGATAAGGTCGGGCTTTTACACCGCGAAAAAGCGCTACCGGTAGAGCTTTCCGGCGGTGAGCAGCAGCGAGTGGGCATTGCCCGCGCAGTGGTTAATAAGCCAGCTCTGCTGCTTGCTGATGAGCCGACTGGTAATCTTGATCCACAGCTTTCTGCCGACATTATGGCGCTGTTTGAAGACTTCAATCGCATTGGCACCACCGTGATGGTTGCCAGTCACGACTTAGCGCTGATTGCGCGACTACGCCATCGTATCTTGCGTTTGCAGGATGGTCGTCTGGTGGCCGATGAGGGGGGCGTATGAAGCGTGCCGTGACACCCCGTCCTATAGGTGCAGCCCCCAAGGGGAAGCGGCAAACGGCTCGAACTCCCAGTGAGCCACCCGCCGAGCGGCGTGGCGCACGTTCACAGCAAACACGCTTTAGCAGCCGCTTACGCGCCTGGGGACGCCATCATCGTGCAATGGCATTAGATAGCCTTTATCGCCTGGTACGCTATCCGGTCGGTAATTTGCTAACCATGCTGGCGATCGCCATTGCGTTAGTCTTGCCAGCGGCGCTTTGGTTAACCTTAGATAGCGCCAAGCTGCTAGATGCAGAGCTGAATGAGAGTGCAACCCTCACCGTTTATTTGGAAACGATCGTAGACGCTGCGCAGTCCGCTCGCATTGAAGAAGCGGTTATTGCGGACGAAGGCGTCGCAACAACGCGTCTCATTAGCGCCGAACAAGGTATGGTTGAGTTTCAGCAGTCGCTGGGGATAGAAGACTCCTTGGCGGGGCTTAAAGATAATCCACTGCCAGCCAGTATTGTAATTTATCCACACAGCGTTGATCCCGCTGCTATGGCACAACTCGCGCAGCGCTTGGAGACGTTCTCTGGGGTGGACGAGGTGCGGGTGGACTTGGCGTGGGTAGAGCGTTTGCGTCATTTGGCGGATCTTGGGCGACGGGTGGCGCTCGCGCTTGGGGTGCTGTTTGGCTGTGGTGTGCTGCTGGTGGTGGGCAACACTATCCGTCTTTCAGTTGAGAGCCGACGACGAGAAATCGAGGTCGTGATGCTTATTGGCGCGACTCATGCCTTTGTCCGTCGACCCTTCCTCTATAGTGGGGCTTGGTACGGCGTAGGCGGCGGTTTGCTGGCGCTGGGGCTATTAGGTTTTGGCAACCACTGGCTGTCGATGCCGGTTGCCGCCCTGGCGGCAAGTTACGGTGCGAACTTCGTATTGCCGCAGTTAGATGTGACAGGCTCTACAATTCTGCTATCTTGCAGTACACTATTGGGCTGGCTGGGAGCTTGGTTGGCTGTCTCGCGCCATCTCTCTAGCATACGTCCGCGTTGATTATGTTTGTTATGCGGTCAGTAGCGGGAATTTCCACCCCGTTTTGTGTCTTATGCAGTGAATGCATCGGTTATTTGAACCTTATGCTTAGGCTAAGGTCTTAGAGTTAACAGAACACTAACCACGATAGGTTTTAAGGGAGACCACCTGCACATGAGCACTAGTCTTCTACCGGTGGGACAGCTTTCTCCAGGTCACGATCTGGGCGGCTATATTCAAGCGGTTAACGGCATCCCCGTACTAAGCGTTGATGAAGAGCGTGAGCTTGCATTCCGCCTCCACGATGAGGGTGACTTGGAAGCCGCACGCCGCTTGGTGCTGTCGCACCTGCGCTTTGTGGTGCATATTGCTCGTAGTTACTCGGGTTATGGTCTGCCTCAAGCTGACCTGATTCAAGAAGGTAACGTTGGTCTAATGAAAGCCGTTAAGCGTTTCGATCCTAATCAGGGTGTCCGCTTGGTGTCATTTGCTGTGCATTGGATCAAAGCAGAAATTCACGAGTTTGTGCTGCGCAATTGGCGTATTGTCAAAATTGCCACCACGAAAGCTCAGCGCAAGCTGTTTTTTAACCTGCGTAGCGCTAAAAAACGCTTAGCTTGGTTAAACAACGATGAAGTTAACGCGATTGCGGAAGACCTCAACGTAAAGCCAGAAGTAGTGCGCGATATGGAAGGGCGTCTGTCGGCTTACGATGCAGGTTTTGATGCGTCGCCTAGCGATGACGAAGAGAGCACCTATCAAGCGCCAGCGTATTTTTTAGATGACGCTTCTGCTGATCCGGCGACGCTGCTGGAGGATAGTAACTTTGAGGAAGACTCAACGCGCCGCTTACAGCTAGCCTTAAAAGGGCTTGATGAGCGCTCGCGGGACATCTTGCAACGTCGTTGGCTAACTGATGATAAAGCGACGCTGCACGATCTGGCCGATGTTTATGGCGTCAGTGCTGAGCGCATTCGTCAGCTCGAAAAGAATGCGATGAAAAAACTGCGCCAAAAAATGGGCGAAGCCATCGCTGCTTAATCGAGCACCTATGTCGGGTAAGTACGTTAGATGAACACCCCGGAGGCACTGCCTTCGGGGTGTTTTTTATTGGCGTGGGTGTTTTGTCAACGCTTCTAAGCCGACTGTACGGCTGCTCGTAGCAGCTGGCTTGATAGCAGCCCCCATTGGTCGTCCCAGTACTCGGTTGGCAAGCGCTTGAAGTCACTGCGTACATACTGAGAAATACGCCCTTCAGCCTGGGCGATCAGCAGGTTGGCTGCTGCTGAAGCGGATATGCTGGTGCGTAGTCCTTCACGCAGCTCAGCTTCCCGCAGTATCTGCTTTAACTGGGTTTCCATACGTTCAAACAGCTGGTGAACGCGCTGGCGCAGGCGGGCCGTTTCGCCAGTTAGTACATCGCCTCCCAGTACCCTGGCAAGCCCAGGATTTTTTTCGGCAAAGCCTAGAAGTAAAGCCAAGATAGTGCCGCATCGAGACGCCGCATCGGGGATATCCTCTAGGATGCGGGTAATGCGCGCAAAGATGGTTTCTTCAATGAAGTCGATCAGCCCCTCAAACATGCGTGCTTTGCTGGGGAAATGTCGGTACAGCGCTGCTTCTGAGACGCCAACCTGGCGGGCAAGCGCAGCGGTAGTAATGCGCTTGCCGCTATCCTCTTCCAACATAACGGCTAACGCTTGCAGGATTTGCTCGCGGCGGCGAGGTTTTTGTTCGTCACTCATGACGTTAGCACTCCGTCGCGGTTAACCTGCGTCAGTAATCAGGGTGCCTACCCCAGCATTGGTAAAGATTTCCAGCAAGACCGCATGGGGAACACGGCCGTCGATAATGTGAGCGCTGTTAACGCCGCCTTTTACCGCATCTAGCGCACAGCGTATTTTGGGCAGCATACCACCGTATATCGTGCCGTCGGCAATTAAGGCGTCAACTTGAGCGGTGGTTAGACCCGTTAACACCTCTCCTTCACTGTTCATCAGGCCCGCGACGTTGGTCAAGAGCATCAGTTTTTCAGCGTTGAGTGCCTCGGCCAGTTTACCTGCTACCAAGTCGGCGTTGATGTTATAGCTGTGCCCCTCACCGTCAACGCCGATCGGTGCAATCACCGGAATGAAATCTCTAGCGGCAAGCATCTCAATAAGATCGGTGGAGATAGACTCCACTTCGCCTACGTGGCCAATATCGATAATTTCCGGAACGGTCATTTCAGGGCTTTGGTGCTCTACTTTCAGCTGCCGAGCACGAATTTGTGCACCATCTTTGCCGGTTAAGCCAATGGCCTTGCCGCCGCTTTGATTGATCAAGTTGACAATGCTTTTATTGACCAGCCCCCCTAGCACCATCTCCACGACGTCCATGGTTTGGGAGTCGGTCACTCGCATGCCGTTCACAAAGCGCGATTCGATATTCAGTTTTTCCAGTAGGCTGCCAATTTGTGGCCCGCCCCCATGGACGACGACTGGGTTAATACCGACCTCTTTCATCAGCACGATGTTGCGCGCGAATGAGTCGATCAAGGTATCTTCAGTCATAGCGTTGCCGCCATATTTAACGACAACCGTTTTGCCCGAAAATTGCTGGATATAGGGGAGGGCTTCTGACAATACCTCTACAACGACCTGGGGGTCGCGGCTAGTTGAACTCATGACGTTGTCCCTTTTGATTTTTTCCGTCGCTACTTTTTTATCACGACCGTTATTACAGCACGAGCATTGGCTTTTTCATGCGGCGTGTTGTTTAACATTCTTATTGTGTCGCGCGTTCTCCTGGCGCGATCATTTTTCTTCTGTTCACCCTGTCGTATTTGCTTACATTATTGTGGTTCAGGGATCGTCAGTGCTGGCGAGATCTCTGCCAGGGCCTTGGCAAACCGGGCTTTTATTCGGCTCAGTGCGGCGACATCGCTACCCTCAAAGCGCAGTACTAACGCAGGTGTGGTGTTGGAGGCTCGGCAAAGCCCCCAGCCATCGGTATAGTCCACGCGAATGCCATCAATCGTGGTTTTGATACCTTCGCCGAAGTCGCCTTCTCTAGCAAGCTTCTTGATAAGCGCGAATTTTTCTTCATCAGCAACCGTGATATTAATCTCTGGCGTGCTGATATCTTGTGGAAATTGATCAAATAATTGGTCAGCACTGCCGTTGTATCGCGCTAGAATCTCAAGCAAGCGGGCCGCGGCGTAAAGGCCGTCGTCAAATCCGTACCAACGCTCCTTGAAGAAAATATGCCCGCTCATCTCACCGCCCAGCTCAGCACCTGTTTCCCGCATGCGTGCTTTGATTAGTGAATGCCCGGTGCGCCACATTTCAGGCTCACCGCCAGCGTCGCTAATAACTCGTGCTAGGTGACCGGTGCACTTGATATCGAAGATCACCTTGGCACCGGGGGTGCGCGACAGCATATCAGCTGCAAATACCATCAGTAGATGGTCAGGGTAAATCATCCGGCCACTTGGTGTGACAACGCCTAAGCGGTCGCCGTCGCCGTCAAAGGCCAAGCCAATATCAGCACCTGTTTCATTAACACTGTGGATCAAGTCGCGCAGATTTTCAGGTTTACCTGGGTCGGGGTGATGATTCGGGAAGTGCCCATCAATGTCGGCAAATAATGGGGTGGTTTTCACCCCCAGGCGCTCGATAAGCTGCGGGCCAAGTTCTCCGGCGACTCCGTTGCCACAATCCACGACAGCGCTCAGCGGGCGCTCCAGATGGATGTCGCTAATAATTCTTTCAAGATACGCCGTGCGTAGGTCGTGCTGGCGAACGCTGCCTTGACCGCTGGTTAGGTCGTTTGCTTGGATACGCTCATAGAGGGCGGTGATCGCATCGCCGGAGAGCGTCTCACCCGCTAAGACGATTTTGAAACCGTTGTAGTCAGGCGGGTTGTGACTGCCGGTTAGCATGACCCCAGAGCAGCTTTCAGGCAGCGTGTGGGTGGCGAAGTAAAGCACGGGTGTGGGTACCATGCCGATATCTATAACGTCTCGTCCTGAGGCTGTTAGGCCACGAATTAGCGCTGCTTGCAGATGTGGTCCGGAAAGCCGTCCATCACGTGCGACAATGACCGTTTGCTCGCCTCGAGCGGCGGCTTCAGAACCAATGGCTCGGCCAATGAGTTCGGTGGTGGTCTCGTTAAGCGTATCGTCCACAATGCCGCGAATGTCGTAAGCACGAAATATCGACGCAGGTACGTTCATTGTCGCTCCTAGATATGCGCTAAAACAGCATGTGGCTTATTGGCTGCCTGTGCTGCCAAAACCACCGCTGCCGCGAGTGGAATCTTCAAAGGCATCGACAAGTGTAAGCTCCGCTTGCACGACGGGAACAACAACATACTGAGCGAGACGCTCAAAGGGCGATAACGTAAAGCTGCTTTGGCCACGGTTCCACACGGATACCATCAGCTCGCCTTGGTAATCAGAGTCGATGAGGCCGACGAGGTTGCCTAGCACGATACCGTGCTTATGCCCTAACCCGGAGCGAGGCAAGATCATGCCTGCCAAGCCAGGATCTTCGATGTAAATGGCAAGGCCTGTTCGTACCAGTTGGCAGTCACCAGGAGCAAGCGTCAGCGGTTCGTCTAGCAGTGCTCGCAAATCCATCCCTGCTGAGCCAGTTGTCGCATAGGAAGGGAGGTAGTCGTGCAGGCGTTCATCTAATACTTTGCACTGCAAGCGTGGGCGAGAACCGCTCATGATAATTCTCCGGGGGATTGAGAGGACAATTGAGAAGGTGGTTGAGAAGGTGGTTGAGATAGCAGTTGAGAAGCTGGCTGAGAAGGCAGCAGTGATAGCGCGTGACGAATAATTAGTGCAGCCAGCTGCGTTTTAGGCTGAGGCGGGGCTACCAGTTGCTTGGTTCCTGTCGCAGAGCGCCACAGCAGCAGAGCGGCATTGTTATCGCTGCCAAAACCGAGCCCCTGCTGGGAAACATCATTGGCAACAATCATATCTAGCCCTTTGCGGGTCAATTTGTCTTCCGCATAGCGTGCGACATCCTGAGTCTCGGCGGCGAAACCCATCACAATAGGGCGTTGGTCAGCAGGCAGTGCGGAGACATCGGCAATAATGTCAGGATTCTTGACTAGCGTAAGCGTTAGCGTATCGCTGTCGTCGGTTTTTTTGATTTTGTGCTCGGCAGCGCTGGCAGCGCGGTAATCAGCGACCGCAGCACAGCCAATAAATAGGCCTGCATGGGGGGCGAGTGCTAACGCTTCGTGATGCATTTGTGCGGCAGTTTCTACATCAATGCGCTCAACGCCGTGAGGCGTGGGGAGATTAACCGGGCCACTTATCAGGGTTACTCGGGCTCCCTGGGCGGCAGCTTCAGCGGCCAGTGCGTAACCCATTTTTCCTGAGCTGTGGTTGGATAGATAGCGCACGGGGTCTAGCGCCTCGCGGGTGGGGCCCGCAGTAATCACTATGTGCGGCGCAGAGGTTGGCGTTGGTGGTTTTGCAGCATAAGCAAAATGCTGTGCTAAGCAATCAACAATAACCTCTGGTTCGCTCATTCGCCCGGGGCCGACGTCGCCACACGCCTGATCTCCTGCTGCTGGTCCGATCAACTGCCAGCCATCGTTGGCTAGCTGCGCGACATTGCGCTGGGTTGCAGGATGTCGCCACATGGCCTGATTCATGGCCGGTGCCATCAACTTGGGGGCTTCACAGGCTAGACACAGAGTGGTCAGCAAGTCATCAGCCATGCCATGTACCAATCGGGCGATCAAATCAGCCGTTGCTGGGGCAATCAATACGGCATCTGCCCAGCGAGCCAGCTCAATATGCCCCATGCCAGCCTCAGCTTCAGGGTCAAGCAACGAGGTGCGTACCGGCTCTCCTGACAGTGCCTGGAGCGTTAATGGCGTGATAAACGCTTGAGCACCCTCGGTCATTACCACGCGAACCTCACAGCCAGCTTGCTTGAGTAACCGAACAATCAGCGCGCTTTTATAAGCCGCAATACCGGCGCTAATGCCAAGCAGCAGACGCTTGCCAGCAAGCGAGGTTAACGGGGATGGCGTTAATAAGGCCATGATGGGTAGTCCCATGTAGCGTTTGTTAAAGGTGAGTACCATACCATTTGACGGGTTATTTTGGCATGCTCAAGCAGCGGTTGAAAAAGTCAGTTGGGGTGGGCGCAGTTGCAAGCGCAGACAGCGCTATCAGGGTGGGCAGGGAGGCGGCGATGGGAATTAATCACTGGCCGGAAGGTGAGCGGCCACGCGAGAAGTTATTGACCATGGGGGTGCAGGCGCTTTCAGATGCTGAGCTACTGGCCATTTTTTTGCGAGTAGGCGTTCAGGGACGCTCTGCGGTGGATTTGGCAAGGGACCTGTTGACCAGTTTTGGTGGCTTGAGACAACTGCTGGAAGCAGATCAGGATCAGTTTTGTGCGGCTCGAGGGCTTGGTAGTGCAAAATTTGCCCAGCTTCAGGCGACCCTGGAGCTTTCCAGACGCCATATGGCGAGCCAGCTTGCCCGTGGCGATGCGCTCACATCGCCGGCGCTTGTGCGTCATTACTTGAGCTCCCAGCTTCGTCATCTGGGGCATGAAGAGTTTGCGGTGCTTTTTTTAGATACACAGCATCGAATTATTCGCTATGAATCCCTGTTTCGCGGTACCCTAGACAGCGCATCCGTTTACCCCCGCGAAGTAGCCAAGCGTGCGCTTGAATTACACGCTGGTGCTGTCATCCTGGCTCACAACCACCCATCGGGTGTTGCTGAACCTAGCGATGCTGATAGACGTATTACTGAACGTCTAAAAGATGCCCTTGCACTCTTCGATGTGCGAGTGCTTGATCATTTCGTGGTGGGGGACGGTAACGTGGTTTCGTTTGCCGAGCGCGGTTGGTTATAGCAATTAATGAAAATGGTGCGACGACAAAATCTCGTCGTTTACCTAAGTAAATTGTCCAAAAGATGCCTTTTTTGGCATTTTGGGGCGTTTTTGCTTGCTGGTAGCCGGGCGCTCTGGTATAAAGTGCCACCTTTAAACTTGGGTTGAATAACGGATTTGGGTACAGCTAGGCGGTTAACTGCGTCGACTCCCTCCCTGCTCCGGTTTGCCCGACAGTTTTGAACACTCAGGCTTATACCCTGGCCAAGCGGTTGGAGGCTCTCATGTCCAAAGTATGTCAGGTTACCGGCAAGCGTCCGGTAACTGGTAATAACGTTTCTCACTCCCAGCGTAAGACACGTCGTCGTTTCTTGCCGAACCTGCACACCCATCGTTTTTGGGTTGAATCTGAAAACCGCTTCGTCAAGCTGCGCGTTTCCTCTAAAGGAATGCGTATCATCGACAAGAAAGGTATCGAAACGGTTCTGGCTGATATCCGCAAACGCGGCGATGCCATCTAAGCTAGCATTTTGGGAGAGTTAAACCATGCGCGATAAGATCAAGCTGGTGTCTAGTGCCGGTACTGGCCACTTCTACACCACGGATAAGAACAAGCGGAATACACCGGATAAGTTCGAATTCAAGAAATACGACCCGGTCGTCCGTAAGCACGTTATCTACAAGGAAGCTAAGATCAAGTAATCGCGATTACAATGATCGGCTTTCACCGCAGGCGAGCGCCTGTTGAAAAACCCGGCCCTAAGCCGGGTTTTTGCATGCCCGGTATTTAGCCACTTACTGGGTAGGTTAGTGGTACCCGTCCCTACGCTTCGGCACCGCTTAGGCGACAGAGTGGTTGTCACGGTGCTGTCATCATAGACTTTCATCATGCCCGAATTGCCTGAAGTTGAAACGACGCGACGCGGCATTGCCCCCTACTTAGAGGGGCAAGAGATTACCGAGGTGCTGGTGCGACAGCCCCGGTTACGCGTGCCGGTACCTGAGGATTTAGCCGAGCGGCTAGTCGGCGCTCGGGTTGGCGTATTAAAGCGCCGCGCTAAATACCTACAAATCCCCGTGGCGACTCTCGAAGGTGAGGCCACGCTGTTGTGGCATCTAGGCATGTCGGGCAGCCTAAGGATTGCAAGCGTCGGCGATTTGCCTAAAAAGCATGACCATGTTGATGTGGTGACGGCCAAGGGGTATGTGCTGCGCTACCATGACCCACGCCGCTTTGGTTTTGTTGACTGGCAGCAGGGCGATGGCAGTTTGGATACGCGCCTTGCGCACCTTGGTCCTGAGCCGTTGGATGACGCGTTTAACGGTCGCTGGCTCTATAACGCATCGCGTAATAAACGCGTTGCGGTAAAGCCTTTTTTAATGGATAACCGCGTGGTGGTCGGGGCGGGGAATATTTACGCTGCTGAAGCGCTATTTATGGCGGGTATTGACCCTCGACGTGCCGCTGGGAAAATTTCTCTGGCCCGCTATCAGCAGTTAGCCGCTGCGGTTAAAGAGGTGCTGGCAGCGGCGATTACCCAAGGTGGCACCACGCTACGGGACTTTGTCAGTGGGCAGGGCGAGCCAGGCTACTTTGCCCAGCAACTGAATGTATATGGGCGTCATGGGCAGCCTTGCCTACGCTGTGGCGTTGAGCTGCGTCGTATCACGCTAGGCCAGCGGGCCAGTGTGTTTTGCCCTGGTTGCCAGCGTTAGCGGCCGCTCTTTGATATTAACTGTTTTGCCGATGCTTGCAGAGCCTGTGTGCTTTGCAAGATTGTTCTTTTGGAGATTGTTGTGACTCAACGCCTGCGCCTGAATAAAAATGCCGATCGCCGCCTAAAAGCGGGCCATCTTTGGATCTACTCCAATGAGGTAGATATCAAAGAGACGCCACTAAAAAACTTTGCTGCTGGTGAGCCTGCGTTGGTTGAGGCTTCCAATGGCAAAACCCTTGGCGTCGCTTACATTAACCCGCACTCGCTGATTTGTGGTCGGGTGATGTCGCGTGATCCAGAGATGCGCCTAGATCGTTCGTTATTCGTACACCGCTTCAACCAAGCGCTAGCGCTGCGTGAGCGCCTGTTCAATAAACCTTTTTACCGTTTGATTCATGGTGAAGGTGATCTGTTACCGGGCTTGGTGATTGACCGCTTCGGCGATGTGCTGGTGGTGCAGTTGAATACTGCGGGTATGCAAGCGTTGGCAGAAGATATTGTTGATGCGCTGGAAAAAGTCGTTAAACCTAATGCCATTGTGTTCCGTAATGATACGGGCGGCCGCCGCCAGGAAGGTCTAGAAGCCCACGTCGAAGTGGTAAAGGGAACGCTTCCTGACGAGGTTTTACTGGAAGAAAATGGCGTTACCTTTGCAGTGCCTGTGCTGAATGGTCAAAAGACAGGATGGTTTTACGACCATCGTGTCAACCGCGCATGGTTGAACAGCCAAGTGGCGGGCAAGCGTGTGCTGGATGTATTCAGTTACGTGGGCGGCTGGGGAGTTCAGGCGGCTGCGAGTGGGGCCTCGGAAGTGTTATGTGTCGATGCTTCTGCCCCGGCGCTGGATCAGGTGGCTCGCAATGCTGAGCTAAATGGTGTGCAGGAGCAAGTAGCGGTAGCCGAAGGCGATGCCTTTGAAGCGTTAGCGGCACTGAAGGCTGATGGCGAACAGTTTGATGTGATCATTCTTGATCCGCCAGCGTTTATCAAAAAGCGCAAGGATATCCCTAATGGTGAGCGCGCTTACTCACGTCTGAATCGAGAGGCGATGCGTCTACTGGGCCGTGATGGCTTGCTGTTGTCGGCCTCGTGTTCCATGCACCTCGCGTCTGAGCGTTTGGTGGATGTGGTTCGTGGCGCGGTTCGCCATCAAGACCGTCATGGCCAGGTGATTTTTCAGGGGCACCAGGGGCCTGACCACCCCGTTCATCCGGCCATCCCGGAAACCTCGTATCTGAAAGCGCTAGGCGTGCGGGTATTCCGCGACTAAGCCAAAAACGCTGTTTGGCGAACATTGGCAAGGCCAAAAATAGCACCGAGGAGTAACCACAAGGAGCTGTATGATGGAGTGGGCACTGCCAGATCCTTTTGTAATCAATCTTCAAGTGACGCCGGAGGCCATTGATGCCTACCAGCATGTCAATAACAGCGAGTACTTACGCTGGGTTGAGCAGGTAAGTTGGGCCCACTCTGAAGCCTTGGGGCTATCCCTTGCGCGCTATCAGTCTCTTGACCGCGCCATGGTCGTTCAGCGCCATGAGTTGGACTATCTGGCGCCCGCCTTTATCGATGACAAGTTGCAGTTGGCGACTTGGATTGTTGCCTGCGATGGCCGTTTTAGTTTGACCCGCCGATTCCAGCTGAAGCGCGTGGGGAGTGGTAAAACGTTGCTAAATGCACGTACCAAGTTTGCCTGTGTGACGCTTAGCAGTGGTCGGCCCACTCGGCTGCCTGATGAGTATCAGCGCATTTACGGTGGTGCGGTAGTGACTGAGTAGCTAATGCTTAAATGCCGTCGATTTTTTTGCTGATTTTCGTTAAACGTTAGATTTTTCTCTCAAAAAACGCCTTGGTCGGCGTTTTTTTTGTTTTTATGGCTTGGGGTGGTTGTTAGTGCCAGCTGTGCTGTAATTTGCTTAATAGCGCTTATTGATGGCCTGGCTCTAACGGCTAGATGGTAGAGATAGGTAGTACAGATGAGGCTCTGACGATCTAGCCGTTGAGACTTAGCAGTTGAGATTTAGCACTAACAATCAATAGAGAAGGAAAACGCTAATGAAAATCGCCGTCCCCAAAGAGATCAAAAATCACGAGTACCGGGTGGCACTTACTCCGACAGGTGCGCGAGAGCTAGTAGGGCGAGGTCACTCGGTAAGCGTGCAAGCAGCCGCTGGCGAAGGCGCCGGGTTTAGCGACAGCGACTATGAAGCCGCGGGCGCGCGAGTGGAAGCTAATGTAGATGCGCTGTGGCAAAGCGCCGAACTGATTCTCAAAGTAAAAGAACCTCAAGCCGAGGAAGTGGCGCGTCTAACCGCCAACCAAACGCTATTCACTTATTTGCACTTGGCCGCTGAGCAAACATTGACCCAAGGGCTGATGGCCAGCGGTGCTACCTGCATTGCCTATGAAACCATTACCGATGCACGAGGTGGGCTGCCGCTGCTTGCGCCAATGAGCACGGTTGCCGGGCGCATGGCAGTTCAGGCGGGCGCGCATAGCTTGGAGAAAGCCCAGGGCGGCTCTGGGGTGCTATTGCCCGGTGTGCCAGGCGTTGCTCCAGGTAAAGTTACTGTGATTGGCGGTGGTGTGGTCGGCGAAAACGCTGCCCGTATGGCGCTAGGGTTGGGGGCTGAGGTGACCATTCTGGACAAGTCTATTGCTCGCCTAGAGGTGCTAGACGATCGTTACCAGGGGCGCATCAAAACAGTCTATTCAACGGCGGACGCCCTTGATCAGGCGGCTAAAGAGTCTGATATGATCATCGGTGCCGTTCTTATTCCCGGTGCCGCTGCCCCCAAGTTGATTACCCGTGCCATGCTGGCCGATATGAAGCCGGGCAGCGTCTTGGTCGACGTAGCCATTGATCAGGGTGGCTGTTTTGAAACCAGCAAGCCGACGACGCATGCTGAGCCGACCTATATTGTGGACGGCATTGTTCATTACTGCGTGGCCAATATGCCTGGCGCGGTAGCGCGGACATCGACTTTGGGTCTTACTAATGCCACCTTGCCGTTTGTGCTGGCGCTGGCTGATAAAGGCTGGCAGCAGGCGCTTAAAGACGATCCGCACTTCCTGCCAGGGCTTAATGTCCATAATGGTCAAGTGACTTATCAGGCTGTTGCCGATGCTTTTGGACTCAACAGCATCGACCCAGCGAGCGTTGTGGCGTGAGCATCGCTACGTCAATTAGTAGTAGTTGATACTGCTGATACTGGAGGAGCTGTTAATAGTGAGGGGGGACGTCGTCTTCTGGGCGGCTGTCCCCCTGTGAGTTATCCGCTTGGAGCGCTTGATACTGCTCGCGCAAGCGGTCACGCATCAGCGTACTTAACTGCTCTAGCTTTTCTAGCCGCCGCTCTTGCTGGGCAACCGCTTGGTCAAGGGTGTCTAGCCAATGCTCTTGGTAAGCCAGTCGACTCTCCAAAGATTCAAGAAGTTGAGTTAGCTCTGCAGGCGATAATTCGTTTGTCATGATAACATCGTGACCTTGTGTAGTATGCTCGGTACTGTTAGGAATGGGCCTAGTTGGCCGAGTATTGTCCTTCGTCTGTTACCCATACAACAAGAGAGCTTTTACCATCTATGAATCCAAAAGTTGTTTTTCGCTGTTTCTTCATCAGTGTTTTACTTGCCGCCCCCACGCCACTTCTTCTGGCGGGGATTGTTCATTTAACGAATGCACCGCTTGCTGAGCAGTGGCTGGCTGAGCTTGCCATCAGCGGGGTAAGTAGTGTGTACATTGCTGCTGCTCTGGGATGTTTTATTGCGTTATTTATCGGTACGTTAGCCGCTGCTGCTCTGGCGCCTCCGATGGTAGTAAAAGCGGATATTGCTCGAACTAAATCTGCGCCGCGTCAGCCCCAAGCGGTACCTGAAATGGAAGATGATGAAGAGGAAGATATCATCGATCCCAATGATGGTCGCGAAGAGGGCGAAGTAAAGTGGTTTAACACCAATAAAGGTTACGGCTTTATTACCCGAGATAATGGTGAAGATGTGTTTGTTCACTTTCGTGCCATTCGTGGCCGTGGCCCGCGTATGCTTGCTGAGGGTCAGATTGTTCGCTATCACGTGATTAAAAATGACCGTGGTCTTCAAGCGGATGACGTTAGTATTATTGAGTAGCTATTAGTACATCGCTTGTATTGAGTCGCGCTGGCATCGTCAACTGCTGAAGCACAAGACCCCGCTAAGCGGGGTCTTGTGCGTTTAACGACCTGAGTCAGGCCATTCAATGGCTTTTTCGTGACCCCCTGGCAGTACCTGCCAGAAGCGGTCAGGGTCATCACCGGGATGCCAGCCACCTAGCGAGCAGCGCACCTCGGTCTGTAAGGCTTCGGCAGCGTGCTGAGCGCACTCTTGATCGGTGTGCCACGGGGTGTGGTGGCTATCAAACCACAAGCTGGCAAAACCATCGGCTGCTTTGTCCACCAATAGTACGGGCACAGCTTCGCCTTGATGGTGGCCGCGAGTCTTCCATTTGCCCTTGCCTGCTGGGCTAAGAGGCGGTGCATCGAGAGCTTCGCTTAGCCATGCATCGAGCCTGTCTATCGCTACGCTGGCAAGGTATACCTCGATATCCGGAAAGCGCTCCATCATACGCTCACCTCGTCGTTCGTTAACAAGGCTTGAAGTGTTGCCTCATAAATGCGGCTTAGTTCGTCCAAGTCACTGGCGCGCACGCGCTCATTCACCTTGTGAATAGTGTCGTTCAGCGGGCCAAGCTCGACCACCTGAGCGCCAAGTGTCGCGATGAAGCGACCATCCGAGGTGCCGCCGCTGGTCGACAGCGCAGGGCGCTCGCCGGTAACTGCTTCTACACCGCGAATGACGGCATCGACTAATTCGCCTTCTGCAGTCAGGAAGGGTTCGCCATTGAGAGCCCAATCGATGTGGTACTCAAGGCCATGCTTATCCAAAATCGACTCAGTGCGGCTTCTTAGCATCTCGTGGGTAACTTCCGTGGAATAACGGAAGTTAAATACAACTTCTACTTCACCTGGAATGACGTTAGTAGCCCCGGTGCCCGCGCGAAAATTAGATATCTGGAAACTGGTGGCGGGGAAAAAGTCATTACCTGCGTCCCAGTGCTCATTAACCAGTGCATCTAGTGCAGGCATCGCTTGGTGAATAGGGTTGCGTGCAAGGTGTGGGTAGGCCACATGACCTTGAATCCCTTTGAGATGGAGAACGCCGCCCAATGACCCACGGCGTCCGTTTTTAATCATATCGCCCAGACGAGCGGTCGATGAGGGTTCGCCGACAATGCAGTAGTCCAAACGCTCGTTGCGTTCGCGTAAATGCTCAACCACAGCGCTGGTGCCATCGATGGCGGGGCCTTCCTCATCGGATGTGATTAAAAACGCTATTCGGCCGTCGTGCTCTGGATGGGTGGTCACAAAACGCTCAACAGCGGTGAGCATCGCCGCTAGGCTGCCCTTCATGTCTGCTGCGCCTCGCCCACAGAGCATGCCGTGTTCATCAATACACGGCTCAAACGGTGGGAATTCCCAGTTCGTATGGGGCCCGCTGGGCACGACATCAGTGTGGCCGGCAAAGGCCAATACGGGGCCGTGATGGCCTCTTATTGCCCAGAAGTTTTTGACATCGCCAAACGGTAGTTGCTCGATATGAAAACCGAGCGCCGTTAAGCGATCGATCATGAGTTCCTGGCAGCCTTCGTCATCCGGCGTTACCGACGCCCGGCTAAGTAGCTCAAACGCGAGCTGCAACGTGGGCGACAGCGTTTCAGGCTCAGTTATGGGCATGCAGTGCCTCGTTCAGCGCAATGGCGCTTTTATTCGTTAGGCACTCAATACGGCCATTTTGTGAATTGCGACGCAGCAATAAGTCATCTTGGCCTGCTAACTCGCGTGCTGCCACGGTGTTAACTTCTTGTTTCTGATCGTCGAGCAGAGTAACTTTCGAACCCGCAGTAATATACAAGCCTGCTTCTACGGTGCAGCGATCACCTAGCGGAATACCGATGCCTGCATTAGCGCCAATCAGGCAGCCTTCGCCTACCTTGATAATGATATTACCACCGCCAGACAGTGTTCCCATGGTGGAACAGCCGCCGCCCAGGTCAGAGCCTTTACCGACCATGACGCCAGCAGAAATGCGCCCTTCGATCATGCCAGGGCCTTCGGTGCCTGCGTTGAAGTTGACGAAGCCTTCATGCATTACCGTGGTGCCTTCCCCTAGGTAAGCGCCCAGGCGCACGCGAGCAGTATCGCCAATGCGGATGCCGGTGGGTACCACGTAGTCGGTCATTTTGGGGAATTTATCGACGCAGTCGACGGATAGCGCGCGACCCGCTAAGCGTGCTTTTAAGCGACGGGCGGGCAGCTCTTCGATATCAATCGCGCCTTCGTTGGTCCAGGCGATGTTGCGCAGCAGGCCAAACATTCCCGTCAGATCCAAGCCGTGGGGCTTCACTAAGCGGTGAGAGAGTAAGTGCAATTTTAAGTAAACTTCAGGGACGGTTTGCGGTGCCTGATCGCTTTCTAAAAACATCGCGACCAGGGGGCGGTGGCTGGCGGCAAATGATTCGGCGAGAGCTGCCTGCTCAGGGTGGCCAGCAGCCTCCAGTGCTTTGGCTAAGCGGGTGCAATCTTCGGGCAGGAAACTGACCGCCGTATTGCCAGCGGGGGCGTCGAGCGCCTCTTTAGCTGCGGCTACCAAGCTGTCTGCAGGATTAAACAGTGGTGCTGGATAGTAGATTTCTAGCCAGTTGCCCTGAGTGTTTTGGGTGCCGATTCCAAGCGCGAAGCTCAGCATAACGCGTCTTCCTTTAAAGTTTTGAATAACAATCAGTTGTTAGGGTTCAGTGGCGTGTTAGCCGCTGAGAGAGTCGTAATCGCCGTCGCGGTAGCCCACTAAAATAGTATCGTCATCAACTTCTAGCAGTGGTCTTTTGAGCAGCGTGGGCTGTTCAAGAAATAGCCGACGGGCAGACGTAGCATCCAGGCTGTCTTTTTCTTCCTGGGGCAAGTCACGCCACGTTTTGCTGCGCTTATTCAGCGCTTCTAATAGCGGTACGCGCTTAAGAATGTGCTCAAGTAAGCTGGCTGAAAGACCATCCTTACGCAGGTCATGGGTCTTGAAGGGAATACCTTTCTCTTCAAGTGCGTTGCGTGCTTTGCGGCAGGTGTCGCATGTGTTGATGATATAGAGTGTCAGCATATAACCTCCTTAAATAAGTCTGGGGTGTCTAGCCGCGCTCAAGCAGTTGACGAAGTCGCTCAGCTGCTTCAAGGGTGGGCGCAAGCTCCGCCACTAAGGCTAAACGTAGTCGACCCGAGCCGGGGTTATAGCCATTTTTTCCTGGGCGGCCCATGAGGCTGCCAGGTAACACGCTGACATGTTGCTCACTAAATAGCCGCTGAGTAAAGGCGATGTCATCGCCACCGGGCACTGCAGGCCACAGGTAAAAACTCGCTTCCGGCGTAGGGAAGTCCATGACGGGCGCCAGAACGCTGGTGACAGCGCTAAATTTTTCGCGGTAGGCGTCCCGGTTGGCGCGTACGTGGGCTTCATCCTGCCATGCGGCGATAGAGGCGTGCTGAAGTGGCAGCGACATTGCACACCCATGATAGGTGCGGTAGCGCTTAAACGGTGCGAGAAGGTTCGCGTCACCTGCGATAAAGCCGGAGCGTAGCCCTGGCAAATTAGATCGCTTAGATAGCGAATGAAACACTACGCAGCGTTGATAATCGTCGCGTCCAAGCTCTGCGCAGGCCTGTAACAGGCCCGGCGGGGGAGTGCTTTCATCCAGATACAGCTCTGAATAACACTCATCGGAGGCGATGATAAAGTCGTGCTCATCGGCTAAGGCGATGAGCTGCTTGAATTCAGAGAGCGGCGTGACGGCCCCTGTGGGGTTGCCAGGTGAGCAGATGAATACCATTTGCACATCGCGCCAGGTTGCCGGGCTCACTGCCGAGAAGTCGGGGCGAAAACCGTTATCAGCCGTGCAATCCAAATAAAGCGGCTCGCCACCTGCCAATAGTGTGGCCCCTTCATAAATTTGATAGAAGGGGTTGGGGACCGCCACCTTGGCGGGGCGCTGGCGATCCAGCGCGGCCTGTACAAAGGCAAAAATTGCTTCGCGGGTGCCGTTAACGGGGAGTACTTGCTGTTCGGCATCTAACCCGGCAAGCGAAAAACGTTGGGTTGCCCAGCGGGCGATTGTGTCGCGTAGGGCGGGCAGTCCGTTGGTTGCTGGGTAGCGAGCCATCTCTAATTGATGAGCCACTAGCGCCTCTAACGCCCCTGCGTAAGGAGCGTGTTGGGGCTCCCCAATGGTAAGGGGGATATGCTCAAGCCCCGCCGGCGGCACAAGCGCTGCCTTTAGGGTGGCTAGCTTTTCAAACGGATAGGGGTGCAGAAGATTTAGATCAGGATTCATGGCATGTCCGTTGATAGCCTAAAGGCGGTGCTGGATGTCTGTGGGAACGGCCAACTAAACCGCCGATTATAGGCAACCCCTGGTGCCACCTCAAACTTAACCACCAAGGCGTCGCTCATTTAAGTGCTTACACGCCTAACACTTCGATAAGCCGTTCGCGAAGCTGCTGTTGCCGCTCTGGATCGGTAAGCGGCTCACCGGCTTTCGTGGTGATAAAGAAAACGTCTTCAACTCGCTCCCCTAGCGTGGCAATTTTCGCAGCCGATAAGGCGATATCCTGTTCCATAAAAATACGCCCGACACGAGCCAGTAGGCCAGGGCGGTCTGGGGCTGTTAGCTCAAGTAGCGTACGTTCGTTGGCTGGGTCCTGCTCAATCACTACCTCGGTGGGTACTTTAAAGTGCTTAAGCTGACGCGGTGTGTGGCGCGTGACGATCTCTGGATAGTCATCCGGGTCGTCCAGTTCTTCGACGAGGTGTCGACGCATCTCTTCAATATGCTCAGGATCACGGATAGGTTGGCCGTAATGATCTAGCACAATAAACGTATTTAGTGTCCAGTTGTTGTGCGAGGTGGCGATGCGGGCATCATGGATAGATAGACCTAGCTGCTCCATGGCGGCGGCGGTCGCGGCAAACAGATCGTCTACCGAACGGGTGTGGATAAAGACCTTGGTGCCGCCTTCGGCCATATCGGCGGTAGGTGCGCTAATTAAAACCAGCGGCAAAACAGATGGCTGGTGGGCAAGGATGCCTTGGGTCTGCCAGACAATTTCACTGGGTGCATACTGAAGGAAATAGTCTTCACCAAGAGATTCCCACAGTTGGTCAATCTGAGCGCTGTCTACGCCGACTGTTTGCAGTAACGAACGGGCCTCAGTACGGGTTTCGCGCACCCAGTCGTCTCGGTCAGGCGGGTTTTTTAGCCCTCTTCTCAGTGCTCGCTTGGTTTCAGCATGCAGCTGGCGCAATAGTGATGCACGCCAACCGTTCCACAGGGTGGGGTTGGTCGCATTGATGTCGGCAACGGTGAGCACGTAGAGATAGTCTAAGCGGGTCTCGTCGCGCACCGTTAGAGCGAAGTCGCGAATCACGTCGGGATCACTAATGTCGCGCTTCTGGGCGGTCATCGACATCAACAGGTGATGCTCCACCAGCCAGCGCAGTAAATTGGTATCGTGTTGGGAGACGTGGTGACGGTGGCAGAATTGCTCAACATCGCGTGCACCAATCTCAGAATGATCACCGCCGCGGCCTTTGCCGACATCATGAAACAGCCCGGCAATCCATAGTAAATCCATCTTAGGTAATTGATGAATCAGCGTGGCGGCGACGGGAAAGTCGTCTTTGGCATCCGGTTTGCGAAAGCCGTGTAAGAACTTCAGCAAGCGCAGGGTGTGAGCGTCTACCGTGTAAATGTGGAACAAGTCGTGCTGCATCAACCCGACCGCGCGACCAAACTCTGGTAAATACTTGCCCAAGATGCCGTAGCGGTTCATGCGCCTTAACTGGCGAGGGACATTGCCGGGGGCCCGTAAAATGGACATGAACAGCCGCTGATGGCAAGGATCCTCGCGGTAGTGGTCATCAATTTGATGGCGATGATCACGGATCAGGCGAATGGTGTCGGCGCGTACTCCTTCTATTTCTGGGTGCTTTGCCATTAGCAAAAACAGTTCCAGCATGGCAGCGGGGCGCTCCCGAAACAGATTGCGTGAGCGCGCTTGGATGTAGCCGCCTTTGGTTTCGAAGCGCTCGTTCAGCTTAACGGTTTCCAAGGCCTCTTTGCCGCGCAGGATAACCTCATCAAAGTGCTGTAACAGCATGTCGTTAAGACCGGCTAGGGCGGTTACATGCCGGTAGTAGCGCTTCATGAACTGCTCAACCGCTAAGCGTTCAGGGGTATCCCGAAAGCCGAACATTTCGGCAATGGTGCGTTGGTGATCAAATAGTAATCGGTCTTCGGCGCGGTCTGTCAGCATGTGCAGGGCATAGCGCACCTGCCACAAAAAGGCTTGACCCTGGCTTAGAATGCGCAGTTCGGCATCGTTCATAAAGCCATTTGCGACGATGTCGGCATAGTGCTCAGTGTCGAAATGGCGTTTAGCTACCCAGCCAATCATTTGAATATCGCGTAGGCCGCCTGGGGAGCTTTTCAGGTTTGGCTCTAGGTGGTATTCCGAGTTGTTGTAGCGATAGTGACGGGCAATTTGTTCCTGCCACTTGGCTTCGAAAAAACGGTCAGCAGGCCAAATATGCTCGGCGCTAAGGCGTTCACGCATCTTTTGACGAAGCTGCTCGGGGCCAGCAATGAGCCGTGATTCCAAGAGGTTGGTCATCACGGTGACATCAGCTTCAGCTTCCCGCTCACAGTCATTAAGCGAGCGCACGCTATGGCCGATCTCAAGACCGATATCCCATAAGAAGGTAATGAAAGCGCTTAGCGACTCGCGATAAGGGGTGTCATCATCCTGCTCTAGTAACAGTAACAGGTCGATGTCTGAGTGCGGGTGTAGCTCGCCCCGGCCGTAACCTCCCACTGCCACCAGGGCAACGCCATCGTCAGGCCAATCGTGCTGCGCCCAGGCGATGGCGAGTAGCTGATCCAGATACCACGCTCGCCCGCGGACTAGGTCGCGTATGTCCGCTCCGCAGCGAAACTGCTCATCCAGCTTGGCTTGTAGTTCCCGAAGCGCCGCTTTAAACGGCGCAATGGGGGAGCGTGATCCAGCGAGTTCGGTGCGAAACATGGCAAGATCATACAGCGTGGTGTCCGGCTCGAACCGGTAATGATGAAGAAGCATCAGCGATTTAGAAAACTGAAGTCTTCGTCGCTGCGTGCAGTCAGCACGTCAACGCCGGTTTCTGTGACCAGCAGCGTATGCTCCCACTGGGCAGACAAGCTTCGATCCTTAGTGACCGCTGTCCAACCGTCGCGTAGCACCTTGGTTTTATAGCCGCCTACGTTAATCATTGGTTCGATAGTGAAACACATGCCAGCTTCCAGTGGGATGTCAGCGTCTGGTGCATAGCCATCATAGTGGAGAAACTGAGGGTCTTCGTGGAAATCAGCGCCAATGCCATGGCCGCAGAAGTCGCGCACCACGGAGTAACCGTGTGCTTCTGCATGCCGTTGAATAACGCGGGCAAGCTCCGAAAGATGTACGCCAGGTTTAACTAGCTCAATGCTTTTGTAAAGACACTCCTGAGTGATACGGCATAAGCGCTCGCCCTGGATCGTATCGCCGATGACAAACATCACGCTGGAATCACCGTGGTAGCCATCGGTCGTTCTGACGGTGATGTCGAGATTCATGATGTCGCCGTTCTTCAGCTTTTTGGCATCATCAGGAATGCCATGACAGACCACGTGATTAATTGATGTACAGGTTGCTTTCGGAAAGCCGTGGTAGTTCAACGGGGCCGGTACAGAGCCTAAATTATTAACAATAAAATCGTGGCACAGGCGATCAATTTCACCCGTGGATATCCCCGCTGTGATGTGGGGGGTGATCATTTCAATGACGCTGGCGGCTTGGCGTCCGGCTTCACGCATTTTCTCGATTTCAGAAGGCGTCTTGATAGGAACGTTCATGAATTCTCGATGTGGATTCTAAAGTAAGTGGTGAACGGCAATGGTGAGCGGTAAATTACGACCGTTACATGCGCTGTGACTTCATCTTGGTAATGATCTATGGTATAAAGCCGCGCGCTTTCCTGCAATCGCCATCCAATGCTTCTTTGTCGGTTGGTCATCTGCAGAAAGGCTATTTAAACGTAATGCAGAAATCTGTGTTGCTAAACAGCAAGCCTTGAAAACACACATGCACCGGCACATGGTCCCGGGTGCCGCTGGCAGCGTCTGACGATGCCACTGGTCGGATCCATGGGGTGCGTGGAGGCCTAACCCGAGTTTCAGGAGTTTTATCATGTCTCACGTTAATATGCGTGACCTGCTGAAAGCAGGTGCTCACTTCGGTCACCAAACCAAGTACTGGAATCCGAAGATGGGTAAATTCATCTTCGGCGCGCGCAACAAGATTCATATCATTAACCTCGAGCACACCTTGCCGGCGCTGAACGAAGCGATCGACGTGGTTGAGAAGATGGCGGCATCCAACAACAAAATTTTGTTTGTTGGCACCAAGCGCAGCGCTAGCAAGATCATCAAAGAAGAAGCAAACCGCGTAAACCAGCCTTTCGTCAACCATCGCTGGTTAGGCGGCATGCTGACTAACTTCAAGACCATTCGCCAGTCCATCAAGCGTCTGCGTGATCTTGAAACCATGCGCGAAGACGGCACGTTCGAGAAGCTGACCAAGAAAGAAGTCTTGATGGCAACTCGCGAGCAAGAGAAGCTTGAGCGTTCTATCGGTGGTATCAAGAACATGGGCGGCCTGCCGGACGCGCTGTTCGTTATCGATGTTGACCACGAGCGCATCGCGATCAACGAAGCCAACAAACTGGGCATCCCGGTTATTGGCGTGGTTGATACCAACTCTAACCCTGATGGCGTTGATTACGTTATTCCGGGTAACGATGACTCTATTCGCGCTATCCAGATCTACGTGAAAGCTATTGCAGACGCGTGTGGTCGTGCAAAAGAAGGTCGTCCGGATGAGTTTGTCGAAGTGACTGAAGAAGCCGCTTCTGCCGACACTGACGCTGCTGCCGAGTAACGGTTGCAGTGGTGCGGCGGCTAGATAAGCCGCATCATGTTTAAGAGGGGGCCTTATGCCCCCTTTTTCCCGCTTTGAGTTCGCTCTAGCGGGCCGATTATGCCGGACACTTAAGGCCGGCGAATGCTCTGCATAGTGATACGCAACGGTCATCTACCGAGCCTATACTCTGTAGCGCGTTTATCTTTCAGCTAGAACCATTTCCGAGGTGAAAACTCATGGCAGCTATCAGCGCCTCTCAGGTTAAGGAACTGCGCGAACGTACCGGTTTGGGCATGATGGAGTGTAAAAAAGCACTTACTGAAGCCGACGGTGATATCGAAGTTGCAATCGAGAACCTGCGTAAAAGCTCTGGCCTTAAAGCCGCGAAAAAAGCGGGTCGTACCGCTGCAGAAGGTGCCGTTGTTACTCGCGTAGCAGAAGACGGTAGCTACGGTGTGATGGTCGAGATTAACTCTGAAACCGACTTCGTTGCCCGCGACGACAACTTCATCGCTTTCACCAACAAGATCGCTGATGCGTTCTTTGCGGCGAAAAATGAAGACGTTGCAGCGGTAATGGCTGGCGACCTCGAGTCTACTCGTGAGCAGCTGGTGCAGAAAATCGGCGAGAATATCGGTGTACGTCGTGCCGTTGTTGTGAACGCTGTTGAAGGCGGTCTTGTCGGTGAATACGTTCACGGTGGCCGTATCGGCGTCTTGACCGTTCTGAAAGGTGGTAACACGGAAGCTGCTAAAGACGTTGCTATGCACGTTGCGGCGATCAATCCGTCAGTTGCGCACCCAGAAGATATGCCGCAGGAAGAGCTGGATAAAGAAAAAGCGATTATTTTGGCCCAGCCGGACATGGCCGGTAAGCCGGAGCAGATCGCTGAGAAAATGGTTCAAGGTCGTCTGAAAAAGTACTTGGCCGAGAACAGCTTGACCGAACAGCCGTTCGTTAAAGACCCGAACCAATCCGTTGCCGAGTTCGTGAAAGCGGCGGGTGGCGAAGTGGTTAGCTTCACTCGCTTTGAAGTTGGCGAAGGCATCGAGAAAGAAGAAGTCGACTTTGCTAAAGAAGTTATGGAACAGGCTGGCCGTCGCTAAGGTCAGAAGTTTCAGAAAGAAGATAGCGTGCGCGCGAGCGCACGCTTTTGTGTATCCGGCCCCTGTGAAAAACTGGGGTCGTCTCGCCCGCCTGTGTTCAGGTCTGCCTCAGGAGAGATGCCATGTCACGTGAAGTTCAAGAGTCCGCCCCCGCAGCTGCTGCCAGCAAGGCTGAAAAGTCGAAATCAAAATACAAACGTATTTTGCTGAAGTTGTCTGGCGAAGCGCTAATGGGGGAGCACGATTTTGGTATTGATCCGAAAGTGCTGGATCGTATGGCGCTAGAGATCGGCCAATTGGTTGGTATTGGCGTTCAGGTGGGTATCGTGATTGGTGGTGGAAACCTCTTTCGTGGCGCGGCGCTTAATGAAGCCGGCATGGATCGGGTGACGGGTGACCACATGGGAATGCTGGCAACCGTAATGAATGCGCTCGCCATGCGAGATGCGCTTGAGCGCTCCAATATTCGCTCGCGGGTAATGTCAGCGATTCCCATGAGTGGTGTGGTGGAGCATTACGATCGCCGCACCGCCATCCGCTACTTAACGTCGGGAGACGTGGTGCTATTTTCAGCTGGAACAGGTAATCCGTTCTTTACGACTGACTCTGCAGCCTGCTTACGTGGTATTGAAGTAGATGTTGACGTGGTGATCAAGGCCACCAAAGTGGATGGCGTGTACAATAAAGATCCGGTTAAACATCCCGATGCCGTGAAGTACGACCAGCTCTCCTATGACGATGCCCTAGACCAAAAATTGGGCGTTATGGATTTGACCGCAATCTGCCTGGTACGTGACCATAATATGCCGGTGCGGGTATTTGATATGAATAAGCCTGGTGCCCTGCTGAACTTGGTAGTAGGGGGCAAGGAAGGCACGCTGATAGACAGAGGGTAATATCGTGATCAATGACATCAAGAAAGATGCAGAATCTCGCATGAAGAAAAGCGTTGAAGCGCTGCACAGCAACTTCAACAAGATCCGTACGGGGCGTGCTCATCCCAGTATTCTCGACGCTGTTACCGTTGATTATTACGGTGGTCAGGTACCGCTAAATCAAGTGGCTTCTGTTAACGTAGAAGATGCGCGTACATTGACAGTGGCACCTTGGGAGCAGGGCATGGTGCCCAAGGTTGAAAAGGCAATTATGACCTCTGACCTGGGGCTTAATCCGTCCAGCGCCGGTAATATCATTCGTGTACCGATGCCGATGTTGACCGAAGAAACGCGCAAGGGCTATATCAAACAGGCGCGTAGCGAAGCTGAGCAGGCGCGCGTGGCGGTACGTAACGTACGTCGTGATGCCAACGGTGATTTTAAGTCTTTGTTGAAAGATAAAGAAATTACCGAAGACGATCAGCGCCAGGGTGAAGACGAAATCCAGAAGCTGACGGATAAGTATATTGCTGAGGTTGATAAAGCGCTTGCCGCAAAAGAACAAGACCTCATGCAGGTATAGTTATTAGCCTAAAAATAGCTACCTGCTTTCAATCAACCACGGGGAGCTTGGCTGCCCGTGGGACATCGCTTGGCTTTACTATGACTGATCTTTGGTGCGAGAACCCATGACGTCTCCGCAGCTTCCCCAAGCGCAGCAGGATGGTACGCCGCCTTCTCGACCCGAGGAGGCATCGCCATCCCATGTTGCTATTATTATGGATGGTAATAACCGCTGGGCGCGGGCACGTGGGCTTTCCGGAGTGCGCGGTCACCGAGCCGGAGTCGAAGCCGTTCGGGCGGTTATTGAACGCGCTGCGCAGCGCGGCGTTCAGACACTGAGTCTTTTTGCTTTTTCTAGTGAAAATTGGAAGCGTCCCGCGGCAGAGGTGAATGCGTTAATGGAGCTTTTTTTGATGGCGCTTAAGCGCGAAGTCAAAAAGCTCAATGAGCGTAATATTCGCCTGTCAATTATTGGCGAGCAGCGTGGCTTTTCCCATGCAATCCAGAAGCATATTCAGCGTGCCGAGTCGTTAACCGCAGAGAACACGGGCATGCACCTGGTGATTGCGGCCAACTATGGTGGCCAATGGGACCTTGCTCGAGCGGCTAGACAGTTGGCGGAGCAGGTCGCTGCAGGTGAGCTAGCGGCGTCTGATATCAATGAGGCGCGCCTTGATGAGGCGATGAATACGCACAATGTACCGCCGGTAGATTTATGCATTCGCACCAGCGGAGAGCAGCGGCTGTCCAACTTTATGTTATGGCAGTTGGCTTACGCAGAGCTGCATTTTTCGCCACTGCTCTGGCCAGATTTTAATGGGGCGGCACTGGATGAGGCGCTGGACGATTTTTGCCTACGCCGCCGTCGTTTTGGTATGACCGACGCACAAATAGAGGCGCAAGGTGCTTAAACAGCGGATGATTACAGCAGCTTGGTTAGCGCCTCTGACGCTGATTGGCTTGTTCGGATTACAAGGTGGTGCCTTTGCACTGTTTACGGCGCTAATTGTGCTGCTGGGTGCTTGGGAGTGGACCAACTTGGCCGGTGTGGCCCGCCAGAGCGCGCGAATTGCCCTGGTCGCGGTTATGGCAGTGTTAATGCTGGCGATGTGGCTAGGAGGGGCTGCACTAGCCGCTTGGCCGCTTTGGCTGGCAGCTATAGGGTGGGTGGTTAATCTTTATTGGGTGACCCACTACCCTAATACAGCCAGCCAATGGCAAGCCACTTCTCGGCGGTTGCTCATGGGAGTGTGGGTGCTACTGCCGTGCTGGGTAGGATTCAACGTGCTCCGCGATAGTGGTGCTGTCTGGCTGCTGTTTGTGCTATTGCTGGTCTGGACCGCAGATATTGGTGCTTACTTTGCTGGTAGGCGTTGGGGGAAAAACAAGCTTGCGCCAAAAGTAAGTCCAGGTAAGTCCTGGGAAGGTGTTTATGGCGGCCTTGCAGCCACACTGTTGTTAGCAATTGTATTCGCTGCTTGGCAGCCTTTTAACCTTATGGGCGGTGTCGCACTCGTAGTGATTACCGGTTTAGTGACGTTGGTGTCTGTGCTTGGCGATCTGCTCGAAAGTATGCTTAAGCGCTATCGGGACATTAAAGATTCAAGTCAGCTCTTGCCAGGCCATGGGGGCGTACTGGATCGTATCGATAGCCTGACGGCAGCAGTGCCTATTTTTGCGCTGTTCTATCTGCAAGTTATCCATCTTCAGGTGAGCGCCCTATGAGTTCACCCGCTGTCCAGCGTATTGCTGTCCAGAGTATTACAGTGCTTGGTTCAACAGGCTCAATTGGTAAAAGCACCCTTGATGTCATTGCTCAATATCCAGACCGCTATCGCGTTTATGCCTTAACGGCTCATACCTCAAAAGAAGCGCTCTTAGCGCAGTGTCGTGTTCATCACCCCGTTGTGGCTGTGCTAGATGATCCTGAGGATGCAGCCTGGCTGCAGCAAGCACTTTTAACGTCAGGGCTCTCCACCAAGGTGCTTTCGGGAACTATGGCGCTTTGCCAGGTGGCGCGAGAAAGGCAGGTAGATACCGTGATGGCCGCTATTGTGGGCGCAGCAGGTCTGCTACCTGCGCTAGCAGCTGCCGAGTCAGGTAAACGCGTGTTGTTAGCCAATAAAGAAGCCCTAGTGATGAGTGGCGCGCTGTTTATGGACGCTATTGCTCGCTCAGGTGCAACGTTATTGCCGATTGATTCCGAACATAATGCTATTTACCAATGTCTACCTACCGAGCATAGAGGTGGGTTGCGTCAGCACGGTGTTCGCCAGCTGCTGCTCACCGCCTCTGGCGGCCCTTTTCGCGGTTGGCAAGCAGAAGATATTGCCAAGGTAACCCCTGAGCAGGCTTGCCATCATCCTAATTGGTCAATGGGGCGAAAAATCTCCGTCGACAGTGCGACGTTGATGAATAAAGGCTTAGAGCTTATCGAAGCGTGCTGGCTATTTGATGCAACGCCTGATCAGATACAGGTTGTGGTTCATCCGCAAAGCGTTATTCATTCTATGGTTGCCTATGATGATGGTTCGGTAATCGCGCAGTTGGGCAATCCTGATATGCGTACGCCGATTGCTTATGGTTTGGCATGGCCGGAACGAATTGATGCAGGTGTTAAGGCACTGGATCTTTTTCAGGTGGCGCGCCTGGATTTCGAGGCCCCTAACGAAACGCTCTTTCCCTGCTTGTCGCTCTCCCGCAAGGCCATGCGCAAGGGGGGCGCTGCACCGGCGATTTTAAACGCGGCGAATGAGGTCGCCGTGGAGGCTTTTCTGGAAGGGCGGCTTGGCTTCAGCGCGATTGCTGAGGTAGTGGCAAACGTGATGGCTCTACCGTTTGAAGGGCGTGCCGATACGCTTGAGCAGATATTATTTGCAGATCAGTGGGCACGGGAACAGGCAGCGCTAATAGTATGTCAGTAGTTCGCTTAGTATCAGCCATCGTTGATCGGCGAGTCGTGTAAAGGAGCGAAGAGTGGGCCTGATACAGAACATATTAGCGGTGATCGTGGTATTGGGGTTATTGGTAACCTTTCACGAGTTTGGCCATTTTTGGGTGGCGCGGCGCTGTGGTGTCAAGGTGCTGCGTTTTTCAGTTGGCTTTGGTAAACCGCTATGGTCGACCGTTGATCGTCACGGTACAGAGTTTGCGGTGGCTGCTATACCGCTAGGCGGCTACGTAAAGATGCTCGACGAGCGCGAAGCGCCTGTACCTGAAGATCAATTAGCTCAAGCATTTAACCGTAAGAATGTGTGGCAGCGGATCGCTATTGTTGCTGCTGGTCCGATTGCAAATTTTTTACTCGCGATAGTGGCCTACTGGGCACTGTTTGTTGCTGGCACCACAACCGTTGCGCCAATCGTCGGCGATGTTGCCGCTAACTCTCCGGCAGCAGAGGCTGGGCTTTCTCACGGAGCCGAGATTACCTCAATCCAGGGCGATACTATGCGCTCCTGGGAAGAGATTAATTTAAAGTTAGTCTCCATGATCGGCTTTAATGGCGACTTGATGCTTGAGGCGCTGCCGGAAGGCTCCAATGCCGCTCGGGTTTATCGGCTTCCCGTGGCCGACTACATGGTTCGCCAAGACCCACCCCAGCCAATGCAAAGCTTGGGCATTACCCCTTGGCGTCCGAATGTACCCGCAGTGCTGGGTCAAGTGATTGATGGTCAGGCGGCTGCACAGTCTGGCCTACGAGCGGGCGATCGTATTGTGTCACTGGATGGCGAGCCAATTGACGACTGGATGCAGTTTGTCTCGGTTATTCGGGAGCACGCGGGGCAAACTCTAGCGGTGGTTTATCAGCGCGGTGATGATAGAGGCAGCCTCTCTTTAACGCCGGGCCGTAATACGCTGGAGAGTGGCGATGAGGTTGGGTACATTGGTGCTGGGGCGCAGCAAGTCTCATGGCCTGAAGAGTTTCAACGTGAAATTCGTTATGGACCGATAGAGGCTGTCGGTCAAGCGTTATCACGTACAGGTGAGATGACGCTACTGACGGTAGATGCTATCCGCAAGATGTTGGTGGGGCTGATTTCACCGTCTAATCTTTCGGGGCCGATTACGATCGCACAGATATCAGGCGACTCGGCTCGCGCAGGGATGGAAGCATTCGTAGGCTTTCTAGCGTATCTTTCCATCAGCCTTGGCGTGCTTAATCTATTGCCAATACCCGTGCTCGATGGTGGGCATTTACTTTATTATTTTATAGAGGTCGTGCGTGGGCGGCCGGTCTCTGAGCAAACGCAAGCAGTAGGGTTGCGTATTGGGCTTGCCATGGTAGGCACCCTAATGTTGATGGCTCTCTATTTTGATCTGATGCGCCTGTGGTAATGACGCGTGTAGGGCGCTGGATGCCTTGTCATCTGCCTGCACAAATGTATATGGTGCCTATCTGGAATGATGGGCAGACCAACGCGAGCGAACTGACTGCATGAAAATCAAGACCCTTGGAATGGCGGCATTGTTGCTGGTAGGTACCAGCACTGCCCAAGCACAATCCTTTGATGTTTCCGACATTCGTGTGGAAGGACTGCAGCGGGTATCTGCCGCCTCGGTCTTTAATGCGTTTCCCGTCAATGCCAATGATCGTGTTAGCGAACAGCAGCTTGCCGCCGCTGCGCGAGATTTGTTTGCCACAGGCTTGTTTGAAGATGTTTCCCTCGCGCGCGAAGGAGATGTGTTGATTATCCAGGTGGTTGAGCGGCCGACGATCGCGCGCTTGAACATCGAAGGGAATCAGCAGATTTCTGATGAGGATCTGCGCAACGGCCTGCGCGAATCAGGCCTTTCTGAGGGGCAAGTGCTCCAACTGTCCACGTTGGAAGAGATTCAGCGTGAGCTTGAAGGGGTTTATCAGGCTCAGGGGCGCTATAGCGCTGGTATTGACGTTGAAGTTGACGAAATTGATGAAGGCCGTGTTCAGGTTAATATCAATGTTAATGAAGGCGAAGTCGCTAAAATCCGCCAGATCAACATTGTGGGTAATGAAGCGTTTGACGATGACACACTGCGCAGCGTATTTGAGCTAAATGATCGGCCAGGGCGTGTTTTTGGTTGGTTCTCTAAAGATGAGTATTCCCGCGAAGCGTTGGCAGGAGATATTGAGCGGCTACGCTCCTTTTACTTGGATCGGGGTTACGTCAATTTTGATGTCACTTCAACACAGGTGTCCATTGGTCCTGATAAGTCAGAGATCTTCATCACGTTAAATATTGATGAGGGCAACCAGTTCCAAGTAGGCGATATTCGTTTTGCAGGTGATCTGCAGATCAGTGAAAACGAAGCGAACGAATTACTGACCATTAACCGTGGTGATACGTTCTCGCGTGGAGATCTTAACGCGTCTACTGAGGCGCTTCGTCAGCGTCTTGGGGCGGAAGGCTTTGCGTTTGCTGAAGTTCAAGGCATCCCTGAAATGGCCGGTGATGGTGAAACGGTTGATTTAGTGATTGCAGTCAACCCAGGTCAGCGAACTTACGTGCGTCGTATTGAGTTTTACGGCAATACCACAACGCAAGACGAAGTATTGCGTCGAGAAATGATTCAGTTAGAAGGTGCGCCTGCTTCAACCGAGTCGATTACTCAGTCGCGTCAACGCTTGGAGCGTCTTGGCTTCTTTAGCCAAGTAGAGGTTGATACGCAACCGGTTCCGGGGCAGCCCGACTTGCTAGACGTAACTTATAACGTCGAAGAGCAGCCGTCTGGCTCGGTATCTGCCAGTGTCGGCTTCTCGCAAAGCGCAGGGGTGATCTATGGCGTTGGTTTGGCGCAAAATAACTTTCTAGGTACCGGTAACCGCGTCAATATAGGCGCGCAACGTAGTGATACGTTTACCAGTGTTAACTTTGCATTTACTGATCCCTACTGGACAATGGACGGTATTTCGCGCGGTTATAACCTCTTTTATCGGGAAACTGATTACGGCGACTCTGATATTTCGACGTTCTCCACCGATGCTTACGGTGCCGGTATTAACTTCGGTTACCCCATCAGCGAGCTTTCCCGTCTGAACTTTGGCGCCAGTCTCGAGGAACTTACGGTTAAAACCTACTCCGATACAGCTTCGGAGATCCTTCGTTACGTTGAAGATCAAGGCGATAATGCACAAAGCCTGAAGCTGACTGCGAGCTGGACACGTAATAACTTGAACCGTGGCATTATGCCAACAGCGGGTAACTACCAGCGTATATCGCTAGAAACAAGCGCTCCTGGTAGTGATGCGGAATACTACAAGCTGCGTGCTCGTGCCCAGCAGCTATTCCCGATCAACGATGACCAGACCTGGGCGTTGAAGTTTACCGGCAATCTCGGCTATGCCGACACGCTGGGTAGCAATGATCCTTATCCGTTCTATGAGAACTTTTATGCTGGCGGCTTAGGTTCAGTGCGTGGTTTTACTTCGAACACCCTGGGGCAACGTACCACTGCGACTCGAGATGGTGGTCGTGACCGCACATTGGGCGGCAACATCTTGGTAGAAGGGTCAGCAGAAGTGCTTTTCCCAATGCCCTTTGTGGAAGATCAGCGTGCGATTCAGCCGTCGCTCTTCCTCGACGCGGGTAATACCTTCCTGAGTTCTTGCTATGATGTGCTGGAAGCAGATGTCGGGCGCCAGCAATGCAGCTCTGGAGTCGACTTGGGTGAGTTGCGTTACAGCGTTGGTATCGGCCTTTCGTGGCTAACGCCGGTAGGCCCGTTGACCTTCAGCTTGGCAGAGCCGTTAAGCGATAAAAGCGGTGACGATACTCAGTTCTTCCAGTTCTCGCTGGGCCAAACGTTCTAACATGGTGGGATACGTTGTACCTACCGAATAAAAAGGAGTTAACACGATGCGTAAACTGACAGCAGCTGTGTGCCTATTCGGCGCCATGACGCTTCCCGCTTATGCCGTTGCCGCTGAAGTGGCAGTGCTTGATTGGCGTGCTGCGTTAATGAATACACAGTCGGCTCAGTCATCGTTGAGCCAACTGGAAGGCCAAATTGGTAACCAGCAGCGCGAGGCTCAAGCGTTGGGAGAAGAGCTTCAGCGCCTGCAAGAGCGTTTGCAGCGTGAGGGTGAGACGATGTCTCAGTCTCAGCGCGATCCACTCATTGCTGAGCTTCAGCAAAAGGGTAGCCGCTTTGAGCAGCTGCGCCGTGAAGTGCTTCAAGCACAGCAAGCATCTGAGCAGCGGTTCCTCGAAGGTGCTGAGCCCAAGCTGGAACAAGCGGTAGAGCAGGTACTCGAGCGCCACAACATTGATGTTCTGGTAGAGCCTCAAGGGGTGTTGCACTCATCAACTGACCTGCCTAATGTGACTAATGAAGTCACACAGATTTTCGATTCGCTAAACTAATTTTAGAACTGTTGGTGCGGCTAGTCCGCACCCATGTTTCTCTGGGCTCCCATGACGCACGCTCCTCATCACCTTACTCTTGCGGATATTGCACGTCACTTGGACGTCGATTTTGAAGGCGACGCCGAACAGCCGATTCGGGGTCTTGCAACGCTTAAAGAGGCAGCGTCTGATCAAGTCGCATTTCTCGCTAATCGTGCGTATTTAAAAGATCTCGCAACCACAAAAGCAGCGGCGGTGCTGCTTCATCCTGAGCACGGCAAGAACTGTCCTGTCCCGCGCTTAGAGATGGCGAATCCTTACTTAGGTTACGCAAAACTTTCCCAGCTATTTGATCCGCTACCAGCTCGGGATGTTGCAGGTATTCATCCCACCGCGGTTGTGGCGGATAGCGCTATGCTGGGCAAAGGTGTTTGTGTTCAAGCGCATGCAGTAATTGAAGCAGGCGTTGTGTTAGGTGAGCGGGTGGTTGTCGGTGCTGGCAGTGTGATTGGTGCCGATAGTGTGATTGGCGATGATACGCGGTTACACGCCAATGTTACTGTTTGCCACGGTGTCGTTGTGGGCAAACGAGTGATTTTGCAGAGCGGCTGTGTCATCGGTGGTGATGGTTTCGGCTTTGCCCATGATGGAGCCGGATGGCACAAAATCGCTCAGTTAGGCGGGGTTGTGCTAGGCGATGATGTTGAGGTCGGTAGTTGTTCAAGCATTGACCGTGGCGCGTTAGGAGACACCGTTATTGGCAACGATGTAAAAATCGACAGCCAGGTGCAGATTGCACATAACGTGACCATCGGTGATCACAGCGCCTTAGCGGGATGTGTTGGCATTGCTGGCTCCACGACAGTGGGTAAGCACTGCATGCTCGGCGGGGGCGTTGGGCTGTCCGGACACCTTGCTATTTGTGACGGTGTGCAGGTGACGGGTATGAGTCTAGTGACCAATTCGATTCATGAGCCAGGTGTCTACTCATCGGGTACTGGCGCCATGAATAATACCCAATGGCGCAAGAATGCGGTGCGATTTAAACAGCTAGATGAAATAGCTAAGCGTTTATCTCGATTAGAGAAAAGCCATCGCAGCAAGTAGAATTTTGCCAGCAATATAGATACAGCTAGTTTGAGGCTGCATAGCGGCAGGTTATAATTCACTGCTTTTTAGCCAGCAAATTTGTTGGCGCGTGCCTGATTTAATTCAGGCCTTTTGTCATTTTAGAGGTCGTTACGATGGTTATGGATATTAACGAAATTCGCGAATACTTGCCTCATCGCTACCCGTTTTTGCTGGTGGATCGAGTAACGCAATTAACCGTAGGTGAATCCATCGTTGCGTACAAAAATGTCAGTATCAATGAGCCATTTTTTAATGGCCATTTCCCGCATCATCCCATTATGCCCGGCGTTTTAGTCTTAGAAGCGCTGGCTCAAGTATGCGGTATTTTAGGTTTTAAAACGGTCAATAAACTGCCTGCTGACGGCTATGTGTACTATTTAGTAGGAAGCGATAATGTGCGCTTCAAACGCCCTGTAATGCCGGGTGACCAGCTAGTCTTAGAAGCCAATGTCATCCGTGGGAAGCGTGGTATTTGGAAGTTTGCCTGTCGCGCCTCGGTTAATGGTGAATTAGCCTGCGAGGCGGAAATTATTTGTGCTGAGAGGAAGGTCGCTTGATACATCCTACTGCACTGGTTGATCCCAAAGCGCAGCTTGCTGACGACGTTGAGGTTGGCCCGTTTAGTGTTATTGGGCCAGATGTCACGATTGGCGCTGGCTCTGTGATAGGCCCCCACGTGGTGATTAAAGGGCCTACCGTTCTAGGTGAACGTACGCGAATTTTTCAGTTTGCTTCGGTAGGAGAAGACTGCCAAGACAAAAAATACGCCGGCGAGCCAACGCGATTGGTAATGGGGGATGATAACGTTATTCGTGAAGGCGTTACTCTCCACCGTGGTACCGTGCAGGATCGTGGCGAAACCACTATCGGCTCGCGTAACCTATTCATGGCGTATGTTCATGTCGGTCATGACTGTGTGATTGGTAACGACTGCATCCTAGCTAACCAAGTCACGTTGGCAGGTCATGTTGTTCTCGGAGATCACGCTATTCTGGGAGGCCTTGCGGCGGTTCACCAGTTTTGTCACTTTGGTGAACATGCCATGGCCGGAGGCGGGTCGATTATTACCAAAGACACGCCCGCCTATGTGATGATTAATGGCAACCCTGCTGAAGCGAGAGGCCTTAATCTCGTTGGTTTGAAGCGCCGTGGCTTTAGTCGAGATGCGATCAATGCATTAAACAGTGCCTACAAACTGGTATACCGCCAGGGCTTAACTGTCGAGCAGGCCGTTAGCGAAATGCGCAGCCGATTTGACCTGCCCGAAGTCACCACGTTCGCCGACTCTATTGAACGGTCAACGCGCGGTATCGTCCGCTAATGATATTGATGTCTAGCCGACATCAACAATGGATTCAAATGCCACTACTTCTCCCGTCACCATGACACTTCAGCGCGTCTATATAGTTGCAGGTGAGCTCTCCGGGGATATCCTTGGGGCAGGGTTGATGCACGAGCTGAGGCTGCGCCACCCAAACATTGAGTTTCGTGGCCTGGGTGGTCCTCGTATGGAGGCGCAGGGCCTGACGAGTCGCTTTCCCCTTGAAACATTATCGGTGATGGGGCTTGTTGAAGTCATCAAGCACCTGCCCGAGCTGATCCGCGTGCGTCGCACGCTGCGCGAAGAAGCGCTCGCTTGGCAGCCGGATATTATGATTGGCATTGACGCGCCTGACTTCAATATTGGCCTTGAAAAACAGCTGCGGGCGGCCGGGTTAAAGACCGCCCATTATGTCAGCCCTTCGGTATGGGCTTGGCGGCAAGGGCGGGTGAAAAAGATCGCCAAGGCGGTTGATGGCATGTTGACGCTACTGCCGTTTGAGGCTGACTTTTACCATCGGCATCAGGTGCCGGTTGCTTTTGTTGGTCATCCATTGGCGGATGAATTACCGCTTGAAAATGATCGCCAAGCGGCTCGCCAAACACTCGCACTGCCTGCTCAAACTCCTGTTCTGGCAATATTGCCTGGTTCGCGGGGTAATGAAATACGCTTTCTTGGTGATACATTTTTACGCGCTGCTGAACTGCTCTGTCAGCGTAATGGGGCGTTACGTGTGGTCATTCCCGCAGCGACCGATCAGCGTTATCAAGAAATCACCCAGCTCTTGGCAAACTACCCGACGCTAAGCGAACGTATCATGCTCTTGGAAGGTCAGGCTCGTGAGGCGATGGTGGCCAGCGATGCTGTGTTGCTGGCCTCGGGCACTGCCGCACTAGAAGCCATGCTATGTCATCGGTCAATGCTGGTGGCTTATAAAATGGCGCCGATAACTCATTGGCTGGCAAAGCGCTTGGTGAAGACACAATGGATTTCACTGCCCAATTTGATTGCTCAAGAGGGCGTTGTGCCTGAGTTGATTCAGGACGCCGCTTCACCAGCAATGATCGCTGATCGGCTCGACGAAATGCTTAATAATGCCCAGGAACGTAACGCTCTAGAGGCACGCTTTGCCGATATGCACTGTGCGTTACAGCGCAATGCCAGCCAACGGGCGGCACAAGCAATTACCTCTCTGGTAGCGGGCCAGCCGTTGGATAGCGACGCAATAGCTTGCCATAACGGGGTGGACCATGGCCGTTAAGCCGACTGACTATCCCCCCTTAGTGATCGACTATCGTGGTGACTTCTTAGCGGGCGTTGACGAAGTTGGCCGTGGGCCTCTGATTGGCAGTGTTGTGGCATCGGCGGTGATTCTTGATCCTAGTCGCCCTATTGAGGGGCTGACGGACTCAAAAAAGCTCACCGCTAAAAAGCGCGAAGCGTTGGATGTGCTGATTCGCGAACGTGCGCTAGCGTTTGCAGTGGCCGAGGCCAGTGCTGCTGAGGTTGATCAGCTAAATATCTACCATGCCACTCATCTTGCTATGCGGCGTGCCATTGATGCTTTAACACCCGCGGCTGACTATTTATTGGTCGATGGTAATCGGTTGCCCGGGCACGTGCTTCCTGGGCAAGCGGTGGTTAAAGGCGATGCCCGCCATCCTGCGATCGCCGCTGCGTCAATTTTAGCCAAGGTGGCCAGAGATGCTCAGATGACTGAGCTTGATCTGCGCTATCCTGATTATGGCTTTGCCCGCCATAAAGGTTATCCAACGAAAGAACATTTAGCGGCACTGGCTGCCTACGGGCCGCTTGCCGAACACCGCCGGAGCTTTGCGCCGGTTCAGCGTCAGTTAGCGCTGCTGTAAGCATTTTCTATTTATCTAGCTTTGTTGCTGAGAGTCCCATGACGGTTCCGTTTGTTCATCTACGTTTGCACAGTGAATACTCCCTGGTTGATGGCTTGGTAAAACTCAAGTCACTGGTCAGTACCACCGCTGAGCGCGGGATGCCGGCTCTGGCGTTAACCGATGAAGCTAACTTGTTTGGTTTGGTTAAGTTCTACAAAGCGGCGCAGGGCGCTGGCCTCAAGCCCATCATCGGTAGCGACTTATGGTTATATAACCCCCATGATGAGGCCCACCCATATCGTATTACGCTGCTAGCGATGAACGATGTTGGTTACCGCAATCTCACTGAATTGATTTCTAAAGGGTGGACCGATGGCCAGCGCCAAGGGCGCGCTATTCTGGATAAACAGTGGGTGCTAGCGCAAAGCGAAGGACTGATTGCGCTATCAGGCGGGCGTGAAGGCGAGATAGGTCGCCACTTGCTGTCTGATCATGAGCGCGAAGCCCGAGAGCTGTTAGAGGAGTGGCAGCAGGCCTTTCCAGACCGTTTTTACTTGGAGTTAATTCGCACCGGGCGGCCACTTGAAGAAGATTGCGTTCACGCGAGTGTGAAGTTGGCGATTGAGTCGAATATCCCCGTGGTCGCGACCAATGACGTGCGCTTTTTAGAGCGCGAGGACTTTTGGGCGCACGAAACCCGAGTTGCCATCGGTGAAGGTAAGGCCTTGGATGATCCGCGCCGTGAGCGACGCTACACCGAAGAGCAGTATCTAAAAAGTCCTGAAGAGATGGCAGCACTGTTTGCGGACATTCCTGAGGCGCTTGAGAACAGCGTTATGATCGCCGAGCGGTGTAGCGTTGATGTACGGTTAGGCGAAATTTTCCTGCCTGAGTTCGAAATTCCCGAAGGGATGACTCAGGATGAGTTTTTCCGCAAAGTCTCCCATGACGGCCTCACTGAGCGGTTAGATTTTCTATTCCCTGTTGAACAGTACCCGCGCGATAGCGATGCCTACCGAGAAATTGATCAACGCTACCGTGACAGGCTTGAGTTTGAGCTCAACGTTATTATCCAAATGGGCTTTCCTGGTTACTTCCTGATCGTGATGGACTTTATCCAGTGGGCTAAGGATAACAACGTGCCAGTCGGTCCAGGGCGTGGTTCCGGTGCGGGCTCATTAGTGGCTTACGCGCAAAAAATTACCGATCTTGATCCTATTGGCTACGACCTGCTGTTCGAACGCTTTCTTAACCCTGAGCGTGTCTCCATGCCCGACTTTGACGTCGACTTTTGCATGGAAAAGCGCGACAAAGTGATTGAGTACGTCGCGAACCGCTATGGTCGCAATGCGGTATCTCAGATTGTTACCTTTGGCACCATGGCTGCAAAAGCGGTGGTGCGCGATGTGGCGCGCGCCCAAGGGCGGCCTTACTCTTTGGGCGATAAGCTCTCTAAGCTGATCCCCTTTGAAGTGGGTATGACACTGGCTAAAGCGATAGAGCAAGAGCCGGCACTGAAAGAGTTTATCGGCAACGACGAAGAAGCCGAAGAGATCTGGGAAATGGCCCTCAAGCTAGAGGGCACCACCCGGGGGACCGGTAAGCACGCGGGGGGCGTTGTTATCGCGCCCACCAAGCTGACCGATTTCTCGCCGCTGCTGTGCGATGAAGATGGCTCCGGTCTTGTGGTGCAGTTCGATAAAAACGACATCGAAGACGCGGGGCTAGTAAAGTTCGACTTTTTGGGCTTGCGGACGCTGACGATTATCGACTGGGCACTGGAAATGGTCGATAAAGTGCGAGGGGTAAACGGTCAAGCGCCACTTAACATTGACGCTATCCCGCTGGACGACAACAAAACCTTTGAGATGCTTAAACGCGCGGAAACCACCGCCGTTTTCCAGTTGGAATCTCGTGGTATGAAGGAGCTGATTAAGCGCCTGCTGCCAGACTCCCTCGACGATATGATCGCCCTGGTGGCGCTATTCCGCCCAGGTCCGCTACAGTCCGGCATGGTTGATGACTTTATCAATCGTAAGCATGGCCGCTCCGAAGTTTCTTACCCACACCCAGATTATCAGCATGACCTGCTAAAACCGGTACTCAGCCCGACATACGGCATTATTTTGTACCAAGAGCAGGTCATGCAGATTGCTCAGGTAATGGCTGGCTATTCACTGGGGCAGGCAGACATGCTGCGCCGCGCCATGGGTAAGAAAAAGCCCGAAGAGATGGCCAAGCAGCGTTCAGGCTTTATGGAAGGCTGTGCCGCCAACGGTATTGATAAAGATCTTGCTGGCAATATCTTTGATCTTGTTGAGAAATTCGCCGGTTATGGTTTTAACAAATCGCACTCTGCCGCCTACGCCTTGGTTTCTTATCAAACCGCCTGGTTGAAAGCGCACTATCCTGGCCCGTTTATGGCCGCCGTTATGTCAACGGAAATGGATAACCTAGACAAAGTGGTGCCGCTAATTGAGGAGTGCCGCCACCTCAAGCTTACCGTCACACCGCCGGATGTTAATGTTGGTGGCTACAAGTTCACCGTTGATACGGAAGGGCGCGTCGTTTATGGCCTGGGTGCCATTCGCGGTGTCGGTGAAGGCCCGATTGGTGCGATTGTTGAAGCCCGTCGCACTGATGGCCCATTTAAAGATCTTTTCGATTTTTGTCGCCGCATTGATCCAAAGCGGATGAACAAGCGCACGCTGGAAGCGCTGATACGCTCTGGCGCACTGGATAATCTTGGCCCTAATCGGGCGGTGCTCGCCGCAGCGATGGAAGACGCCTTGAAAGCTGCTGCTCAAAACCATGCCAACCAAAATCTGGGTATGCTAGATATGTTTGGCGATGCGTTTACTGCGGAAGAGGATGAAACGGATCCTTATGCTGAGTATCGAAGCGCCCGTGAATGGACAGATCGTGAGCGGCTTTCAGGTGAAAAAGATACGCTGGGCCTCTATCTGACCGGCCATCCCATTGATGAATATGAGCGAGAGCTAAAGCGCTTTGTCTCTACTCGCATTAGTGATTTGAAGGCCTCTCGTGAGCCGCAGCGGGTGGCTGGCTTAGTGGTAGCCATGCGCACCATGAAGTCCAAGCGTGGCGATACCATGGCGTTTATCACGCTGGATGATCGCACCGGACGTATCGAAGCCTCTCTGTTTGGCGAACTATTTGAGCAACTGCGGGGCCAAATCGAATCTGACCAAGTGATTATCGTTGAAGGTGAGGTATCCAACGATGACTTCTCCGGCGGTTTGCGCTTGCGGGGCAAAGACGTTACGCCGATGGTGACCGCACGGATTCGCTATGGCGAAGCAGTAGAGCTTGCATTAGATGCTGAACAGATCAACGGCCGTTTGGTCGATAGCCTACGCGAGAGTTTGACGCCATACCGCGATACCGACGGATTGCCGGTGCGGCTGCAGTATCGCCACTCAGCAGCGGTTGGCTGGCTGGCACTGGCCGAAGAGTGGAAAGTAGCTCCCAGCGATGACTTATTGTTGGCCCTACGTGATGTGCAGGGGCAGGTTGGCGTTCAGCTACGCTATCGTTAACAAATGCTATAAACATGCGCGTGCCACCGTCAAATTGAGTGCTAAATGGCGGTGCAGCACGCTAATTGAAAGGGTACTGCCTTGCGTGGCAGGTTAAGGGTGCGATAATGCCCACCATACATGCCCGTTTCGACAAGGCTTCTTTTTTTATAGGCAGCTTACAGGCAGAGCCGATGAATCCTAACTATCTCGATTTTGAACAGCCCATTGCCGAGCTTCAGGCAAAAATTGAGGAGCTGCGTTTGGTCAGCTCCGATAGCCAGGTTAATCTCTCCGATGAGATATCTCGGCTGGAAGAGAAAAGCCGTAAGTTAACCGAATCGATCTTCAAGGATTTAACCCCCTGGCAGGTGTCCCAGATATCTCGCCATCCGCAGCGCCCTTATACGCTGGATTATCTTGAGCATATTTTTACTGACTTTGATGAGCTTCACGGCGACCGTAACTTTGCCGATGATGCCGCCCTTGTCGGAGGCGTTGCTCGTTTGAATGATCAGCCGGTGATGGTCATTGGGCATCAAAAAGGACGCGATGTTAAAGAGAAAGTACGTCGTAACTTTGGCATGCCGCGCCCAGAAGGCTACCGTAAAGCCTGTCGCTTAATGGAAATGGCCGAACGCTTTAAAATGCCCATTCTAACGTTTATCGATACGCCTGGGGCTTACCCAGGGATCGATGCGGAAGAGCGCGGTCAGTCGGAAGCCATTGCGTATAATTTGGCGGTGATGTCACGCCTGAAAACACCGATTATCTCCACCGTAGTGGGGGAGGGTGGTTCTGGTGGCGCGCTGGCGATTGGTGTGTGTGACGAGCTGCATATGCTGCAGTACTCCACCTATTCGGTTATTTCTCCGGAAGGCTGTGCGTCTATTCTTTGGAAGAGCGCTGAAAAAGCATCTGATGCCGCCCAAGCTATGGGGATCACTGCTGAGCGCCTTAAAGAGCTTGGCTTTGTTGATGAGCTAATTAAAGAGCCGTTGGGTGGTGCTCATCGCCATCCGCTGACGACGGCTGAGCGCGTTAAAGAGGCTTTAGCTAATAGTCTGGAGCGTCTGCAAAGCTTTGACAGCGATGCGCTACTAGAGCGCCGCTATAAACGGTTAATGAGCTATGGCGCCCCAGCCGCCTAAGTCGCTGTTACGTTTACTGAATGACGCCCTGGCGGAGACCCCGCCAGGGCGTACTATTTGGATAGCGCTGTCCGGTGGGTTGGACTCTTCGTTGCTGCTAACGTTGGCCGCTCAGGTTTGTCGAGATGCGCGTCGCCCTATGCGGGCGATTCATATCAATCATGGCTTACAGGTCGCAGCCCAAGCCTTTGAAGCGCATTGTCAAACGCTGTGCGATACGCTTGGTATATCGCTAGTAACGGCAAACGTGGCTGTGGACGTTCAGGGCGAGGGCATAGAGGGCGCAGCGCGGCGTGCGCGCTACCAAGCGTTTATGGCGCATATTCCCGTTGGCGATACGCTATGGCTGGCCCAGCACCAAGATGACCAAGCCGAGACATTACTGCTGGCCGCGTTGCGCGGTAGTGGCGTGCGTGGCTTGGCGGGCATGCCTTTTCGTCGTGAATGGCAGGGGATCACTCTGCTGCGGCCCTGGTTGAGTGTCAGCAGACAGACGTTGGCTGATGCAGCGCATGGATTATCAATCAGTTGGTGCGAAGATCCGACAAACCGAGACATCGCGTTTGATCGCAATCGCTTACGTCATCAGGTGATGCCAGCATTACAGCTTCGTTGGCCTGGCGCTGCGCGTGCCCTTGCCAACAGCGCCCAGCATGCCGGTGAGGCAGACCAGCTATTGACAGCCTATGCCGCGGAAGAGCTAGCAACGCTGATGCGCGGAGAGCACTGCATGGATGCCACCCTGCTTAGCCAACGCTCTTTACCGCGCCAACGACTGCTCATTCGTACGCTTTGTCAACAGCTAGCGCTCCCAACCCCTCCGCAAAAACGTCTCGACAGCCTGCTAGCGCAGTTAGCTGCGGCGAAAGACGCCCGGGTGAAGGTTGTATGGCCGGGGTGCGACGCGCGGCTATGGCGGCGCCGTCTCTATCTCATGGCACCGCTTAAGCCGTTGCCTAAGTGGGAAGTTGAGTGGGAAGGCGTGCCAGGGCAGTTAACCCCGTTGGGCAGGTTGGAAGTATCGCTGGCGCCGCCGCGCCGCGTAACATTGCGTTGGCGACGCGGTGGTGAAGTGATTACGTTAAAGGAGCGTGGACGGCGTGACGTTAAACGCTTGCTCCAAGAGCAGGGAGTGCCGCCCTGGGAGCGCGAGCGTTTGATTGTGGTGATGCAAGATGAGTTGTGCTTGGGCGTGATTCAACCGCCTGCCAACGTATTGTGGCAGGCTGAAGGCGTTGTGCTTGCCCCTACATCTACGCAACCGAAAACGTAAATCCAGCCGCTGTCATATAGGCCTGTTCCTGCTCCATATCGGTACTTAACAGCGTCGGTTCATCGCTGGAGGGTAGCGTCATCAGCAGTGCTTCACCCTCTGCGCTGATCTCTGGTAGCGGCGGAGGATTTTCAGATCGCGAGTGATTAATAAGCACGGCAAGGCGCAGTAGGCGAGCAAGTTTGGCACAACCTTCCTGGTGTGAGGCAGGCAGTGCCTGCCACTCTTTAGTCGGAAACTTACGTCGATGGGCGCGCACTAAAAACGCCAGTAGACGCTGCTCAGGGCGTGAAAAACCAGCTAGATCGGAGTGTTCTAGCAAATAGGCGCCGTGGCGATGGAATTGACTATGCGAAATAGCCAGGCCAATTTCATGCACATGGCTTGCCCAGACAAGATAGTGGCCTTGCTCTTTTGTTAATCCCCAGGATTTTTTTACTCTATTGAATAGGCGAAGAGCCGTGTCGGCGACATTTTCTGCCTGCCGAGAATCAACATCATAAATCCGCTTCAATGCATCTAGGCTTTTAGAACGGGTATCTTCCGCGCTATTTCGTCCTGCCATGTCATAAAGCACTCCTTCGCGCAGGGCGCCGTCTGCAAAGCGCATTTGGGAAAGATTAAAGGCTTCAAAAATAGCGTTTAAAATGGCGATACCTGCCGGAAAGACTTTTGCTCGGTCAGGTTTTAGACCCTCTAGCTCAACTTTCTCCAGCTGTTTGCATTTTAGTAGGCGTTCACGCAGCTTTTTCAACCCACTCCGGGTGATAACACCTTCTTGGGGTGAATCGCCGTAAGCATATAGCACGCTTGCAGCGGCCTTTATCGTTCCGCTAGAGCCCACGGGATCATCCCAGCCAAGGCGTAGGTAGGGACGCTGGATATTGGCCAGTTCAGACAACGCAGACAGCTCAGCACGACGCATACGCTTTTCGCTAAGTTCGCCATCAGGGAAAAAGCGGCTGCTGAAGGTGACGCAGCCCATGCGTAAGCTCTCAAGTGCTTTGGGCTCGAAGGCTTCGCCAATGATAAATTCCGTCGATCCGCCGCCGATATCGACAATCAAACGGCGGCCATTTTCGGCTAGCGCGTGGGCAGCGCCTAAATAAATAAGTCGGGCCTCTTCGCGGCCAGCAATAATTTCGATAGCGTGGCCAAGCTGTGCTTCGGCACGCTCGATAAACGCTTGGCTGTTATGGGCATCGCGCAGCGCATTTGTACCGACAATGCGCAAATTGGCATTCTCAATATCGTTGAGAAATGGTGCAAAACGGCCCAGGCAATCCAGCGCGCGCTGCATGGCTGCCTCGTTTAAATAGCCGTCCTCGTCTAGCCCAGCGGCTAACTGAACCTTTTCACCCATCCTGGCGACGACTTGAAGGCGCTCGTTTTGATAGTTAGCGACCAGCAGGTGGAAGCTGTTAGAACCCAGGTCGATGGCGGCTAAGCGCTGCGGTTCAGTGTTATCCAGTTCAGCCGACGGCGCGGTGAGAGGGAGCGAAATTTCCTTGGGCATGGGCTTTCCTTCCTAGTGGCTATGCCAAGGTTGCGGTGCCTCATTGGTATTGTCAATTGTCAAAGACTTGCGTTTATCGCGGGCCTTGACTACCATCGAACTACTGGCTTGATCCGAGCTAACTTGTTTGCCTATTAAACAGGCGTATTACTCGGGTATTCCGAGCAGTACGTATCCAATGGCATCAGCCAGATGCCCAAGTCGTCAGATAACCCGCTGAAACAGCATTTTCTGTGCCGATCAGATTAACTAGTTTTTTAGCACCCTCACGTTAAACAGTCGTTGATGCCGTCACTCCTTTATTGGCATTTGCTTCAAGACTGTCTAGCTTTCAGTATCTGAGCGTGTGCCTAGATAGGGTTCTGAACGCATCACTCGGCGCTTAGCCCAACTTTTGGCCACGCCTCCTGTCTTATTCCCGGCGCTTGTCGCCTAGCTTTCATGAGCAACTTTCTAACACACCGATGAATCTCACTGAACTCAAGCAAAAAACCGTTCCCGAGCTGCTCGATATCGCCCGCGAGATGGGTATCGACAACTTAGCCCGTTCGCGCAAGCAGGACATCATTTTCGCCATCCTCAAAAAGCATGCTAAAAGTGGAGAGGATATTTATGGTGATGGTGTGCTGGAAATCCTTCAGGATGGCTTCGGCTTCCTGCGTAGCGCTGATAGCTCGTACCTCGCTGGACCGGACGATATCTATGTATCGCCGTCTCAGATACGGCGTTTCAATCTGCGCAAAGGCGACTCCATTTCCGGCAAAATTCGCCCGCCTAAAGAGGGTGAGCGCTACTTCGCCCTGCTCAAAGTTAGCCAGATCAACTTTGATCGTCCGGAAAATGCCAAGCATAAGATTCTCTTTGAGAACTTAACGCCGCTGTTCCCGGATGATCGGCTGCGCATGGAGATCGGTAACGGTTCTACCGAAGATCTTACCGCGCGTATCATTGATCTGACTGCGCCGATTGGTAAAGGCCAGCGTGGTCTGTTGGTGTCACCGCCCAAAGCCGGTAAGACACTGATGCTTCAGAATATTGCGACATCCATTACGCGCAATAACCCTGAGTGCCACCTAATTGTCTTGCTGATCGATGAGCGTCCTGAAGAAGTGACCGAAATGTCACGCACTGTGCGTGGCGAAGTGGTTGCCTCTACCTTCGATGAACCTCCTGCCCGCCACGTGCAGGTTGCAGAAATGGTTATCGAAAAAGCTAAGCGCTTAGTAGAGCATAAGAAGGACGTAGTGATTCTACTCGACTCTATCACTCGTCTGGCGCGTGCCTATAACACCGTGGTGCCCAGCTCTGGCAAAGTGCTAACCGGTGGTGTGGATGCCCACGCTCTTGAGAAGCCAAAACGTTTCTTCGGTGCCGCGCGTAATATCGAAGAGGGTGGTAGCCTGACGATTATTGCCACTGCACTGGTTGATACCGGTTCTAAAATGGACGAAGTCATCTTTGAAGAGTTCAAGGGCACCGGCAACATGGAAGCGCACCTTGATCGCAAGCTGGCTGAGAAGCGCGTGTTCCCCGCGATCAACATCCGTCGCAGCGGTACTCGGCGCGAAGACCTACTAGCGTCTGAAGATGAAATGCAGCGCATGTGGATCCTTCGCAAGCTGCTCAACCCGATGGAAGACACGGCTGCTACAGAGTTCCTGATTGATCGTCTGAAAGATACCAAGACGAATCTGGAGTTCTTTGAAGCGATGAAGCGCCGCTAGGCGCTGCATTACGGCCAAGCACTAGCGATAAACGTCTGACAGCCCGGGAAGTGCCTTGAGGAGAGTGCCTTGAAGTACCACGACTTGCGCGATTTTATTGCGGCACTTGAAGCGCAGGGTGAGCTTAAGCGAATTAAAGCAGAAGTTGATCCTTATCTGGAAATTACCGAGATTTGCGACCGGACATTACGTGCCGGTGGTCCCGCACTGCTGTTTGAAAATGTGAAGGGGCATGACATGCCGCTGCTGGGCAACCTGTTTGGTACACCAAAACGGGTTGCGCTAGGCATGGGGCAAGACTCGGTAGAGGCGCTGCGCGAAGTGGGTAAGCTACTGGCGTTTCTAAAAGAGCCTGATCCGCCCAAAGGTTTAAAAGACGCCTGGGACAAGCTGCCGATTTTCAAGCAAGTGCTAAGTATGGGGCCAAAAATCGTTAAACGAGCGCCGGTACAAGAGCGATCGTTTGAAGGCGATGAGGTTGACTTAGATCGTTTGCCGATTCAGCACTGCTGGCCGGGCGATGCGGCGCCACTCGTGACTTGGCCATTGGTGATTACCAAAGGTCCGCATAAAAAACGTCAAAATCTCGGTATTTATCGCCAACAGAAAATTGCTAAAAACCGCCTGATTATGCGTTGGCTCTCCCATCGCGGCGGTGCGCTGGATTTTCTTGAGTTTCAAAAAGCGCATCCTGGTGAGCCATTTCCCGTGGCGGTGGCGCTGGGGGCTGATCCGGCAACGATTTTGGGCGCCGTCACGCCGGTACCCGACTCTCTCTCCGAGTATGCGTTCGCTGGGCTTCTTCGCGGTTCACGTACAGAGCTTGTCAAATGCGGACATGCTGATCTGGAAGTGCCTGCATCCGCAGAAATCATCCTGGAAGGGTTTATTTACCCCGACGATATGGCAGCGGAAGGGCCATTTGGCGATCACACCGGTTATTACAACGAAGTCGATCACTTTCCCGTTTTTACCGTCACGCGGATGACTATGCGGCGGGACGCGATTTATCACTCCACGTATACCGGCCGCCCACCCGATGAACCAGCTATTCTGGGCGTCGCGCTTAACGAGGTGTTTGTCCCGATCCTGTGTAAGCAGTTCCCGGAAATTGTCGACTTCTACCTGCCGCCGGAAGGGTGCTCCTATCGGATGGCCGTTGTGACCATGAAGAAGCAGTATCCAGGTCACGCCAAGCGCGTCATGATGGGGGTTTGGAGCTTTCTGCGTCAGTTTATGTACACCAAGTTTGTCATTGTGCTGGATGATGACGTCGACGCGCGTAACTGGGAAGACGTGATGTGGGCAATTACCACGCGTATGGACCCTGCACGGGATACCGTGATGGTGGAAAATACTCCCATTGATTACCTTGATTTTGCCTCTCCGGTGTCCGGGTTGGGCTCTAAAATGGGGCTCGATGCCACTAATAAATGGCCAGGCGAAACGGATCGAGAGTGGGGGGTACCCATCGTGATGGACGATTCGATAAAGACTCGCGTTGACGAGCGTTGGGACGAGTTGGGCATTGATATCCCGTTACCCACACCTCGCCACGGCTAACCCAGTGGCGCAGGTCGGACGATTCTTCATAAAGAGGCTTTCATGAGCGCAAGCACGCCAACTTGCAAGACGTTAACCTGCCAGGTAACCGCCGTTGAGGATTTAAATCCCGATGTCTTTGGAGTGACCCTGGAAGGGCGGCCAGAAGCTATGCAGCATGCGCCTGGTCAGTATTTAGAGCTGCAACTAGACGATAACACCTGGGTGCCGTTTTCAATTGCCAGCGCTGAACGTGGCGATGGCATCATCGAATTGCATATTCAGCACTGGCCTGAGCGTGACAACTCTGCTCGCCTGCGAGAGCTGTTGCAGGTAGCCAATCAGTTGACCGTACGTTTACCCAGTGGCCAATGTGTGTTGGACGCCGAAAGCCAGCGCCCGCTACTGCTGGTCGCGGCAGGCACTGGTTTTGCACAGATGAAAGCCATTGTAGAGGCGGCGCTGCGGCAGCAACCTGCTCGGCCTATTTCGCTATGGTGGGCAAACCGCGAACACCGCGATCTCTATGCTGAAGACTTGGCCTGCGAATGGGCACAACAGTATGCCAACGTTGCTTTTCAAGCCGTGACAGAGTTTCCGCTTACCGAGCCGTTGGCGGTTGGTGAACGAATAGCGCACCATCAAGGACGCATTGACCTCGTGCTGGAAGATGCCCTTGAGAGCCAGCTTGCAAGGGCTCAGTTAACGCCCAGCGATTGTGATATCTTCCTATCAGGCTCGCCGGGGATGGTGTACGCCTGCGTTGATGTGTTCGAGCGAAAAAACATCAGTAGTGAGAGAATGTTCTCGGATGTATTTGCCTACGCTCCTCGCCCTCACTAAAATGATTGGCCGATAACTGACGCACGGTATGTGCTGATAACCGATACCGATAAAAAAGGAGGCTTTCATGGCCCACCATGACGACAACTTCAAAGACGAATCAGGTTTACTTTCTATTGTGCTCGGCGTTGTGGTCCTGGTTAGCATGAGCGCACTGCCGGCAACGATTGGTTGGGTACAAGCGTTTGGCGGCTGAAGGTTGCCATTTTGCTTCTATGCAGGCAGGATTAAACACTTAGATGTCATCGTTTGCGATGAGCAACGTGAATTAGACTTATAAATTAGGATGTAGCTATGCACACAGCACAATGCACTTGCCACACACAAGCAATGCCGGTATCGGCGGCTAGTGCTTGGGCGTGCGTTGCTGCGTTCTTTTACGCTGCCTATTGGTTTAGCCACGGTGTGCCCCTGGCCGACCAGTAGCGTCGCGCCATCAGGCACACCGACTAGGTTGCCTGCCGCATGCAAAGAAGCCTCGGTTGGTAGCCCAACCGAGGCTTCTTTCGTTTTAACGGTTTATTTGGTTTAACTATTTGGGTTTCACAGACATTTCATCAAGGAGCTGCATCATGATGTACCGCGCATACTCTCTCGCTAATCTGCTCGCCAATACTGCCAACTATATCGGTTATGGCTATGGCTGGCGATTTAGCGACGCGCGGTCGGTGCAAGCTGCCACCTCCGACCGTGCAAGCCAAGGTGGCAAGTTGTTGTTATCACGATGTCACACGCTTCCGGAGAGTTAAGTTATGAATGCCCATGTCCGCCCTGCTTGCACAACCTTGTCAAACCTAACGTCGTTAACGAACGGCCCCTCAAGCTCATCGCAGCCATTGCCTTTGCCGGCAGAGCTACGCCGCAGTGTCGCTATCAATAGCCAACTGGGTGAGCAAATTGCCAGCCAGCGCCAAGCGGTTCAACGTATCCTGAATGGTCAAGATAAGCGCTTATTAGTCGTTGTTGGCCCCTGTTCCGTCCACGATCCAGAAGCCGCATTAGAGTATGCCGATCGGTTGGCTGCGTTAAGCGAAGAAGTGAGTGAGCAACTATTACCGGTCATGCGGGTTTACGTAGAAAAGCCGCGCACCACCGTCGGTTGGAAGGGATTGGCATACGATCCTGGGCTAGATGGCAGTGGTGATATGGCAAAAGGCATCACCCTCTCCCGTGAGCTTATGCACGCGGTTGCCTCGCGGGGACTGCCGGTGGCCACAGAGCTATTACAGCCAATGTTAGCCCCCTACTTAGATGACCTGCTGAGCTGGGTTGCCATTGGTGCGCGTACCACTGAGTCGCAGTTACACCGCGAGCTGGCAAGCGACCTTGCAGCAGCCGTGGGGTTCAAAAATGCGACCAGCGGCGACGTTCAGGTTGCCATTGATGCTATGCAGGCAGCGGCTCATTCCCATCAGCGTTTCGCCATGGATAATGAAGGACGCCCGATCATGCAGGAAACGGCTGGTAACCCCAATACGCATGTGGTGTTACGAGGTGGTCATGGCGAGCCTAACTACCAGGCGCATCATGTGCGTGCAGCGGTGAATACCCTACGAGACGCCGGGCAGAACCCTCGCTTAATGGTGGACTGCAGTCACGCTAATGCACGAAAAGATCACCGACGCCAAAGTGAAGTGCTGCTCGACGTGTTGGCACAGCGCAAGGCAGGCGATGCCAACTTGGTGGCGCTAATGCTCGAAAGCCACCTGTTTGAAGGTAAGCAAGCGCTGTCGCCTAACGCGATGCGCTACGGTGTCTCGGTGACCGATGCCTGTGTAAGTTGGGAAACCACAGAACGATTGCTTAAAACCGCTGCCGAGCGAATGAGTTAACCCAGTAATCTCCCTGCAGCTTGATAATCTCTTGTTTGCCCTGGCCAGCCCCGTATCATAAGAGACAACTTTTTATGATGAGGTTGGCCATGGTTTTCACCCTTGAGCAGCATAATCCCAGCAGTTACCAGCGCAAGGCGCGAATGATCAGTATTGCCATGGCAGGGCAATTAATTGTCTTTGGGCTACTGTTCTCAATGCTGCTAACTTCCGCTTTTGGCAGTACCTTATGGCTCAATGGATTGGGGGTCTTCCTTGGTTTGTTGGCCACCAGCGCACTGTTTGCGGTGCTCAAAGATCGCCCATGGATGGCTGAAATGCGCTACGTATGGCAGCTCAAAAACCACCTTTCTCAGATTAGTGGCTACCTGCAACCACTGCGCCGCGGCGTGGAGGAAGATAATCGTATAGCGTTGGATATTGTGACGTTTTACCATCAAGGCATGACGCAGCTCGCGGAACTTAACGGTCGTACTACCGATGATGATTCTGAACGCCTAGCTGAGAAAATGCAGATAAAGTTAAAGCGTGAAGAGCTGGGGTTGCCAGCCCAGGTTGACAGTTTTGACCCGCAGGATCTGAAAGCATTTAAGCGCCGCTAGCAGAGCGACGCCGAACGTTAAGTAGACGCCATTGACAGTGCCTACGATGATAAAAGGCATGACATCAGTAGCGGTCACAATAGTGATAGCGGTAACAACAGTGATGACAACAGGGAGCAGAATGCATGATTTACTCATCTAATCGGTTAACTGGTTTGATTGCGCTAACGGCCACGGTGGCATTGGCAGGCTGTGCAAATACTGGGACAACGCCTGCTGATTCTGCGACTGGAGTGTCTAAAACAACCGTACACAGTAGTGCACCGCTGCTGCCTGCTGCACTGTTTCCAGGCAGTGCCGCCCATTTTGACGCTTGGGAGTGTCAGCCCGCCAACCAGAACTTGGTCACCGCGGTGAACGACGATAACCTGCGTCTTTGGTCACTACATGGTGCCTGGCGCTTACCGCAAGCGATTGTGGCAAGCGGTGCGCGTTATCAAGATGGTGAAATCAGCTTCTGGAATCGAGGCGATCAAGCGCAGGTTGAAACACCGCGTGGTCAGTTGCAATGCCAACAGGGGCAGCGCCGAGTCGCAGCGACCCGCGCTGACCACCCTGGCGTGATGTTTCTAGGGCGTGGCAATGAGCCGGGCTGGACGATTGAGCTAGCCCATGATGCTCCGGTGATGACTTGGACAACCGGCTATGGCAGCGAGACGCAAACCATGCCCTATATGGTAAGCGTCATGGACAATGAGGCGGGCAGAGTGGTGATTGAGAATGCCAACGCCGAGGAGTTTTTCCGCGTACGCATTGAGTCGGGAGCCTGTTTTGATGATATGAAAGGCCAGCCGTATCCCGCTCGAGTCACGCTGACAATCGGCGGGGAACAGTACAAAGGCTGTGGTCAGGGCATCGCTCCTTAGTTGGTACGGTCTTTGAGTCCACTGATGTGTCAGCAACGGTAAAGCGAAGGCTCGGCACGCCATTGAGCTTCAATAAAGTCGCTGGCACACAGTGAGGTATTATCACCCATAGCCCTGGCAGCGAGCCTTGAAAGTATTTCTAGTCCGGGCTCTTGGGAGATGTCTAGTTGCTTGCTTATGTCGCTAGGCTGCCAAGAGCCGCCTTGCCATGTTGCCAGGGTAAAAGTGAACGGATGAAAGCCTGGAAAGCCAAGGCGAATATCGGTGGCGATTAACGTTTCCTGACCATCAATCAACAGCGTGTCATAGCGCAAAAAAGGGCCAGTAAACCAGGTCAGCCGTTGGCCAAGTGGGCTTGCTAGCACGCTTTCCTCTAATGCGACGTTGCGCTTTATAGCTTCAAGCGTTGGCGCATCCTGATCGTCAAATACGCTGATCAGACTCTCAAAATAGCGATCTCCGTCAATAACCGTTGCGCGCCACAGGGCAATATTAAATGGCGTCGCTTGAGTTAGTAGCGGCGCTGACTGTAAACCTGCGTCCGCCAGTACAGGGGCTAAGCGTTGTTCAACGCTCCATTTTGCGCCTGCTGCCAGTAGTAAATACATGCTGGATACGGCTAATCCGATCGTACAGGCCCTAGGTACTTTTTTGGCGGCAATAGCGATGGTTAACGCAATCAACAGCGGTAAGGTATAAAACGGGTCGATAATAAACACGATAGGCCACGCTACGGGAGGCATATCCAGTGGCCAGAACAGCTGAGTGCCGTAAGTGGTAAATGAATCAAGTACCGGGTGGGTTGTCAGACAGAGAACGAAAAAACACCACCACCTACCCAGGCTGATATCACGAACAGGTATGAAGCGATGGCACAGCAGCGCCACTATCGTGGCTAAGCCAGTCAGCACAAATAGGGAGTGGCTAAAACCGCGGTGCTCGGTCACATTGGCCACGGCATCGCCGTAATCAAGCATCACATCTAGGTCGGGCAGCGTACCGAGCAGGGCACCCATCAGTATGGCTTTGCGACCCAATCGTTTACCTAATATTGCACCACCTATGGCGGCCCCAAGGGCAGCTTGTGTGACTGAATCCACGTATGTCTCCTTGGGGTAGCCCCGTAATCCAAGTAAGCTGGGTATTATTTTATATAGCTATGAAGAGGGTTTTTAAATGTCACGAAATCATCTAATTAAAAGTCTGGTGGGCAGCTTTCTAGCTGCCTATTCGCTAAGTGCTTTGGCAATGCCTACGGTCGATGTGCACAGCGATCCTAACTGTGGCTGCTGTGGTGCATGGGTGAGCCACCTTGAAGACGCTGGGTTTGCTGTGAACCATCACCGTGACGGCGACCTCCGGTCAGTCAAAGTAGCCAATAACGTTCCTGCAGAGCTAGCATCTTGCCACACAGCCATCGTTGATGGTTACGTGATAGAAGGCCATGTACCCGCTGCAGATATTAAGCGGCTGTTAGAAGAGCAGCCAAACGTTATCGGCTTAACAGTGCCAGGTATGCCGCATGGCTCTCCGGGCATGGAAACTGGCCGGGTTGATGATTACGCCGTTCTCAGCTGGACCAGCAACGACAGCATGCCCGCTATCTTTAGCGAATATACCCAGTAATAATGGAGGGAGAGTGACATGCAGTTTTTGCACACTATGGTAAGGGTAAGCGACTTAGATGCATCGCTGAGTTTTTACTGCGACCTTTTAGGGTTGAAAGAAGTGCGTCGCAAAGAAAATGAGAAGGGCCGTTTTACGCTGGTCTTTCTCGCTGCGCCGGAAGATGAGGCGCGCTCAGAGCGCTTAACGGCACCAGAGCTTGAGTTGACCTATAACTGGGATCCAGAAGAGGTGTCAGGCGGGCGAAACTTCGGGCATTTAGCCTATCGCGTTGACGATATTTATGCGCTATGCAAAAAACTTCAAGATAATGGCGTGACCATTAACCGCCCGCCGCGGGATGGGCATATGGCGTTCGTGAAGTCGCCCGACGGCATTTCTGTCGAGCTACTGCAAAAAGGTGATGCGTTGCCCCCTCAGGAGCCATGGGCGTCAATGGAAAACAGTGGAAGCTGGTAATTTGTCAATAAGGAGCATGAGACAGTGACGGTCAAATTTGGAGCAATGCTAGCCGGTGTCGCTAGCGCACTATTAATCAGTGCGTGTAGCAGTACACCAGAGCAAGAGAGTACGACAGCGCCGGAAAACGTGTCGCTGTCAGGCCCGATAGTCGATCAGCGTTGGAATTTACTGCTAGTAGGTACCGATGAGCGGGTATCGTTACCCAATACACCCTTCTTTCAAATTGGACGCGACGGCAGCGTGAGCGGTTCGGATGGTTGTAACCGATTTACCGGCAGTGTAAGTCTGGGAGAAAACCAGCGTATTGAGTTTAGCCAGCTCGCCTCGACACGTATGGCTTGCCCCAATATGGAAGATGCCAAGCGAGTAACCGATATGCTCGATACGGCCTATCGCTACCTCATCGACCATGATCGGCTGGTGTTTTTTGGACCAGATAGCCGCGTATTAGGCGGCTGGCGCGAAGCTAACTAAGCCGTTAGCATCCGATCGCAGTGATCTAGTGCTTAAAAGGCGGGTTGAAGCGGGCAATAAAGCGCGCATCAATCCGCTTTTTCCATTCCCATACCCAGCGGCCGGAGAAGCCGATGGCACCTCGGCTGGCAATCGCATGGCCGTCGCCAGTGCCAATTAGAGCCAGTACCCGTTTTGGTGGCTTCCAGTTAATCAGCGGTCCATTGTGGCAGGCGGCGCGCAGGTTCTCCGCCAGCACTGGCCCCTGGCGCACGGCGTAAACTCCGGCCTTGGGTAGTGGAAAAGAGGACCGTGAAGAAGAGGGCCGTGGAGAAGAGTGCAGTGATTGATTGAACGCTGCACAGTCTCCAGCAGCGAACAGTCCTGGCTGGTCGGCTACCTCAAGTGTCTTATTCACCTGGATGAATCCCCGCTTATTCAGCGGCAGAGCGGTGTCTTGCAGCCAAGACTGGCCAACGGCGCCGGTAGCCCACAGCACGATATCCGCGTCAATCAGTTCGCCTTCAGAGGTGTAGACGCCACCCGCTATTAGCGCCTGGCCGCGCACACCGTGTAGCACCGTAACGCCTGCTCGACGCAGAGCGCGTTGGGTTAACCAGCGGGGCAGCCGACCTACGTCGGGTAGCAGTGTTGTTGATGCGCTGACTAGCGTGCCCTGCCAAGTAATGTCTGAACGTTGTTGGCGCAGCTGCGCCAGCACACTCATTAAGGTCTCACAACCTGCCGCGCCACCGCCTACGCTTACTACCCGCTGTGTAGACCCCTGTGGACACTGGTCAACTTTCTCTCTCAGCGCTTGCCAGCGGTGGTGCAGTGAACTGAGCGGTCGCATCGCCAACAAATAGGGGGTTTGTTTGCCATGTTTTTCGAGAAACGGTTGTTCAGGCAATCTTAACGTGGAGCCCACGTTAAATGAGGCTACATCGAAATGGATCGCCTCACCGTTCGCTAGCGCTAGCTGGCGCTTAGTGGGGTCGAGAGCCACTGCAGGCGAAGTGATTAAGCGAGCACCTGCCCTGTGAGAGAGCGCCGCTACATCAATTTGTGTTTCGCGTAGCGTGCATTCTCCTGCTAGCCACGCTGGCACGCTGCCAGAATAGGCTGATAGCGCACTGTCGCTAACCACGGTGATAGCGATTGACGGATCTGGGTGCTGAGCAAAGGCTTCCAGCACGAAGGCATGGGCATGGCCTGCGCCAATCAGCACGAGATTTTTCATGGGGACATCATTATTCCGCACCACGCCGCCAGCGGAAATAACGCTCCAATAGGGTGAGAATACGCTCGGGCTTGTGGGCGTTTTTCCACACGCCAGCGGTGGCCTTGGCAGCTTCGCCAAGCGTGGGGTAGGGATGAATGGTGCCCAATAGCTTGTTAAGCCCCAGGCCATACTTCATGGCGATGGTGAACTCTCCTAACCATTCTCCGGCGTTTTCAGCCACGATGGTCGCGCCAAGGATTTTGTCTTTACCGGGCACAGTAAGCACTTTGATAAACCCGTCGGTAGCGCCTTCGGCAATAGCGCGGTCGCTTTCACTCATGGCATAGCGGGTAACTTCAAACGCCACGCCCTTAGCGATGGCCTCTTTTTCGTTGAGCCCGACTCGCGCTACTTCGGGCTGAATATAGGTGACCGCAGGCATAAAGCGATAGTCTACAGCGAAGCTTTTTAACTCACCAAACAATGCATTGACGGCTGCGTGCCACGCCTGATGGGCAGCGGCATGCGTGAGTTGGTAGGGGCCTGCTAGGTCGCCGCAGGCCCAAATGTTGGGCAGCCGAGTTTGCAGACGCTCGTTGAGTTCCAGCGTGCCAGTGTTGGTGGTGGTGATTCCCAGCGCTTCCAGCCCCAACCCTTCAACATTGGCTTGGCGGCCAACGCTGACGAGCAAATAATCAAATTCGATAGTGATGCGCTGACCATTGTGCTCAACCGCGAGTTGATGTGCTGAGCCATCTTGGCGGACTTCCAAGGCGTTGGCGCTGGTCATTACATTAACGCCTTCCTGGATGAGCGTGCGCTCCACGTGTTCGCCTACGTCTTGGTCTTCTCGGCCTAGCAGCTGCGGAATACCTTCCACCAAGGTGACCTGACTGCCTAGGCGGGCAAAGCTTTGGCTGAGCTCGCAGCCAATTGCCCCGCCGCCGAGTATGACTAGGCGTTTAGGCAGTTCCGTGAGTGACCACAGGTTTTCTGAGGTGAGCAGTGGGGCATGCTCGATGCCGGGAAGCGAAGGCACACGGGGACGTGCGCCAGTGGCCAGCACAATATGGCGGGCGGTCAGGGTTTTATCACCGATCTTAACTTCCCAAGGAGATGTCAGGGTGGCATGTTCCTGATACACCTCAACGCCCAGTTTGGTGTAACGCTCGACACTATCGTGGGGTTCAATGTCCGTAATAGCTTGGTGTACGTGCCCCATCACCTTGGCAAAATCAATATCCGGCTCGCCAGCGTTAACGCCAAAGCGGTGTGCTGTACGCATGTCGTGAGCAGCACGGGCGGCACGAATTAGCGCCTTTGAAGGGACGCAACCGGTATTCAGGCAGTCGCCGCCCATTTTGTGCTTTTCTACCAACGCTACTTTAGCTTTGACAGCGCTACCGATGTAGCTAGTGACCAGACCTGCTGAGCCGCCGCCGATGACCACAATGTCGTAATCAAAGCGGGATGGGCGCTTAAAACCACGATAGGCATTGCGCTTTTGCACCAGTAGCGCAAGACGGCGGGCTATCCAAGGGAATACTGCCAGTAGCGCAAACGAGGCCAAAAGCCCTGGGGAAATAATTCCGCCCAGGCTTTCAAGTTCACCCAGCTGGCCGCCTGCATTCACGTAAACCACCGTGCCGGGCAGCATGCCCAGCTGACTTACCCAATAAAAGGTGACTGTTTTAAGCCGCGTTAGGCCCATCACCAAATTGATCATAAAGAAAGGGAATATCGGTACTAAGCGAAGGGTGAAAAGATAAAAAGCGCCGTCTTTATCAACGCCACGATTGAGCGTATTGAACTGGCGAGGAAAACGCTTTTCAATCGGCTGTCGAAACAGGAACCGCGAGAGTAAAAAGGCCAGCGTTGCGCCGATGGTGCTGGCAAAGGAGATAATTAACAGCCCCCAGCCGAGGCCAAACAGCGCGCCACCCAGCAGTGTGAGGAGTGTCGCGCCGGGTAGCGATAGTGTCGTCATGACCACATACAGCGCAAAGAAAATGCCCGCAACTTGCCAAGGGGATTGCTGGAAGGCAGCTTGGAAGTCACTGCGATAGGTTTGCAGGGTTTCCAGGGTGAAAAACGTATGGGCACCGCTCACATAAAAGCCAAGCACGGCCAGTAGCAGCAGGGTGATAATCATCAGGCGCTGACGGTTCATGGCAGGCTCCGTTGGGGCGAGGTAGTGTTAGCAGCAGAACATTCGTTTAGTAACAGTGACGCAATGAGCGTAATCCTTACAGACTGTTTGCGCGCTCCAGCGTTTGTTGCCAGCGCTGCCAGTCTTCTGGGCGGTCAATATCCCACATGGTATCGGGAAATATGGCCTCTAACGTCAGTGCAGCAAGCCGCTGACGAGTGACCTGAAGCACTTGCTCGGTACCCCAAGGAATGTCCTCAAATAGGCTAGGGTGATCGTCATGAGTGCCGATCAACCCATAGCCGCCGTCTTCGGCAGGTAAAATCACCACTGGCACGTTTTGAAGTGCTGCACTGCACTGCTTAAGCATGGCAACGGTGATGCTAGGGCAATCAGTCCCCATCACCATCGACGGACCTTGCGTGCTATTCAGTGCGTGCCGGACGCGCATTCCTACATCGCCCTGCCGTTGGGTGGCGAGCGATATGCCGTAGTGAGACTGCAGCTCTACAAACAACGGGTGCTGATGCTCCAAGGAGGTCCATAGCGTGACGTGTTGCGATCCCAGTGCTTGGCAGGCAGTGGCGACGCAGTGGCGAACCATGGTGGCATGAGCTTGCGCGGCACCTTCTGGTCCCAGGCAAGGAATTAAGCGCGTTTTCGCCTGCCCAGCCAGTGGCGCTTTGGCCAGCAGATGTAAATGGGGTTGCACAGGTGACTTAACGGGCATTGCGATACTCCTTGGCCAGTTGAGTGGCGCTGACGCCGCGCCAGTAGCGGTAACGTAGCCGCCACATCAGGCAAATCGTTTTCCAGGCACCGAACTGATCCCAGCGCCTGCCTGAGCTTATCACTTTGCTACGTAGGCAGGTGGGGCGAGAAACTGCCTTCAGCCGCTTACTTAACTCGATATCTTCCATTAGCGGTTGTGCAGGAAAGCCGCCGACCGCTTCAAAAGTAGCGCGGCGAAGGAACATGCCTTGGTCGCCAGTGGCGACGCCGCTCAGCCGTGAGCGTAGATTCATCAGCAAGCTAACGAGCGGCAACCAGCGGCTTTTTCCCTCAAGGTGAATATCAAACCGCCCCCAGCAATTCGTGTTCAGCGCTTGGCAGATCAGCTTGTTTGCCTCTTCGGGAAGCCGAGTGTCAGCATGTAAAAATAGCAGCGCTGCTGAGCGCGCGTGTTCTGCGCCCAGGTTCATCTGCTGTGCCCGACCAGGGGCACTCGTCAGTAGCGTATCCGCTAGCGGAGAGGCTAACGCCACGCTGTCATCGGTACTGCCTCCATCGACCACAATGATTTCTGTGCCGGTCTCTCGCAGTGGCTGAAGCGCAGCTAGCGCCTCTGTAATCCCTGCAGACTCATTCAGCACTGGTATCACAATGCTAAGCATAGGCGATTCCACGCCAGGGTTAACCAAGGGCAATGATTGGCCCTCCGGCGGCATTGGCATCCGCTTCATCATGAGTAACCAGCAGGGTGGGTAAGCCAGCTTCGCGAAGCTGGGCGAACACTAGCGCACGCATTTCCTGGCGCAGTGCGGTGTCCAGCTTGGAGAACGGCTCATCCAGCAGCACCGCGCGAGGCTGTGAAAGCAGCAAGCGCATCAGCGCCACCCGAGCTTGCTGGCCGCCGGAAAGGGTTGCCGGGTCGCGATTTTCAAAACCTGCCAACCCCACCTGTTCCAGCGCTTGGGCGACCTGTTGGCGTTTGTTGTTAGCATGGTGTGGCAGGCCAAAGCGCAAATTCCCCGCCACGCTTAAATGGGGAAACAACATCGGGTCCTGAAACAGCAGACCAATGCCACGCTGTTCGGCGGGCAGGGTGTCTAAGCGTTTATCGCCCAGATAGAGTGCACCTTGAGCCTGAAAGGCCGGCGACAAAAAGCCTGCCAGATAGGCCAGTAACGTAGACTTTCCAGAGCCTGAAGGGCCCATGACAGTTACTACTTCGCCTGGCGCTATGTCACAGTGCATTGCCAGCAGTGCCTCGCCTGCCAGCGTGATAGTCACCTGTTTGATGCGCAACGCTTGAAGGTTTGGGGTCATGCAACTCCTCGCATTTGGCGGCGTTTTGCCCACACAAGGCGGGGGATCATAAGTGCCAGACTAAAGCCAATAAAGGGGAGCAGCGTCTGCAGTAGTGCCAATACCGCCACTAGCCTGCGATTGCCACCAGATGCCATGGCAACGGCTTCGGTAGTGATGGTGGAGATGCGACCACCCCCCAGCAGCAGTGTCGGCAAATACTGGCCGATACTGACGGCTAGGCTGACTGCGCAAGCAGTGAGTAATGGAGCCAATAACAGTGGCAGACGTACTTGCCAAAAAGCACGCCAGGGCGGTACTCCTAGTGACAGTGCCACTTGTGCCCAGCGTGGGTCCAGCCGCCGGTAGGCTTCTGACAACGATAAATAGAGATACGGCACCACAAACAGCAGATGGCCAGCTACCACTAACGCCTGCTGAGGCCGTATGGCAACGCTTTCAGCTGCCACTACTAAGCCGAACAAAAAGGCCACTTGCGGCACAATGAGCGGTAAATAAAGTAGCCATTGAACACGCCATGCGGGCAGCTGATAACGCGCAGCATGCTCCAGTGTGGCCACGACCAGTACCGCGGCGATAAGCGTCGCGGCCAGCCCCACACTCAAGGTATTGATCAACGGTTTCGCCACGCTGGGTAGAATACGCAGCCAATGATCCAGCGTGAACGTACCCGGCAGCGCATCCGGAAAGCGCCAAAAGCCCGCCACCGAAAACAGTGCCAAACCGGCCAGCGCACTGATCGCAAGCAGTGTGATAGCTAGCAGCAACGCACGGCCGCCAAATGCAATCGCCGTTGCCCAAGATGTCCGCGAACCGTTGGCTAACCAGCGTTGGCAGAGACGTTTGACCCCTTGTTCACCAAGCCACCAAGTCAGTAGTGCCGCTAGGGTAACGCCGAACTGCAGTACGGCACCGGCAGACGCCATAAAGCGACGGTTTAAATCGGGGTCATTAAACCAAGTGAGCACCGAAACGCTCAACGTGGGTGGCAGGGTGGGGCCAAGAATCAACGCCATATCCACCACCGAAGTGGCGTAGGCAATCACGGCATAAACCGGCAAGCGAATCAGTGGGTAAAGTGCTGGGAAAACGCACTTCAGCCAGGCAATGCCGGGCGCGTAGCCCAGCGAGCGCGCAACAGTGACACGTTGTTCAGGACGCAGCTGAGGTAGCGCAGCTAAACTCATCAATAGCAAAAAGGGCACTTCTTTGAGTATCAACCCCGCCATTAGCGCCAGCCCTAACGGGTCGTTGACGATCAGCAGGTCAGGTGGGCGCTCCCACCCAGTAAGCCCTGGGGAGGCCCAGCGCACCAGCAACCCAGAGGGCGCAATCAGAAAAGCTAGGCCAAAGGCCACGGCTGCATGGGGAATGGCCAGTAGCGGTGTGACCATGCGCCGAATGGCACGGTCAAGCAAAGTGCCTTGGCTAGCCGCCAGAAACAGCACCACGATGAGCAGGGCCACCAAGGCGGTGATCAGACCGCTAAAGTAGCTCAGCAGTACGGAACGCTGGAGGCCAGCGTGCGCCCATAAGGTTTGCCAAGCTTCCAGGTGAAACGTGTTTCCCCCGAGCACCGGTAAATAACCAAAGGCAGGCAGCAACACCATGCTAAGCCCCGCACTTACTGGAATAACCAAAAGCGCAATAAGCAGGATAGAGGCTAGCCGCAGGATCAATTAATTAACGCCATAACGCTGAAGCCACGCATCCTGTAGCGCCGTCATCCAGCTGGGATGAGGTTCGGCTAGGGTATTGGAAAGGGCATCGGCAGGCAGCGCAGATGGGTGGCTTTCACCTTGTTCGAAGAGCGCCTTGGCGTTTTCATCTAACCGACTGATTGCCAATACGGTACGATCGCCCCACATACTAAGCGACTGCTTTTGGGCTTGGGCTTCAGGTGAGAGCAGGAAGTTGGCTAGCGCCATCGCGCCTGCTTTATGGGGAGAGTTAAACGGAATCGCGACAAAGTGAACGTTTCCTAGGGTGCCATCTTCCAGCACATAGCTGCGCACACTCTCTGGGAGTTCATACTCCATCACCGCGACGGCGGCATCTGTCGGGTAGAAGGAGAAGGCTAAGCTGAGCTCACCATCGCTCATTAATGCGCGCAGGTTAGGGCCCGATTCCGGGAAACTGCGGCCGCTGCGCCACAGGTGTGGGTGTAACTCATCCAGATAATCCCACAATGGCGCGGTGATCTCCGCAAACTCCGCTTCAACCACTGGCGCATAAAGGGCGTCATCTTGATTAGATAGTTCAATTAACGCTTGTTTTAAGAAGGTGCTACCGGTGAAATCGGGAATACGTGGATAGCTGAATTGACCGGGGTTTTCTTTGGCCCACTCCAGCAAATCCGCAATACTTTGTGGCGGTGTTTCGGTTTGAACGCTGTCGTAGTAGAAGGTGATTTGCGCTTTTCCCCAAGGAGACTCATAGCCTTCAGTCGGCAGCGTGAAGTCGGTCACCACTTCTGGGTTTTCGTCTGGGTGAGTCAAGGCGAAGTTAGGCAGAGATTCGGCAAAGGGGCCAAATAAGAGGTCCTGTTCGCGCATGGCAGCGAAGTTTTCGCCGTTAATCCAGATCAGGTCGATGCGGCCATCATCCATGTTACCAGCCTGCTTTTCACCCAGTACACGAGCAACGGCGCTACCTGTGTCATCTAACTTTACATGCTCTACATCGACGCCATAGGTGGACTGCATTTGTTCGGACACCCAAGCGATATAGCGGTTGGTGCGACTGTCACCGCCCCAGGCGTTCCAGTAAACGGTTTGACCTTCGGCAGCTTGCAGTACGGCATCCCAATCAGTGGGATCTGGGGCAGCCATGGCGGGCAGCGCCAGTGACAGCATGGCAGTGGCGACCGCGGTGGTTAGAGTGGTGCGTGGCTTCATGGTAGACCTTGTAAAATCAGCTGGTTATAGAGATGCTTTTAGGTAAAGAAGCTCGTTATGGACATGCTCAATAATCGGTAGTGATAAATAGTGTTCGACCCGCTCGCGGACATGCTCAATCACCGCAGCATCGGTGAGTTCTGCTGACCAGTCCTGGCCGCGGTGCTCGGTATCTTTACGTTGCAAATGCTGGGCGCGCCACTTGGCACACCATGTTAATGACCACAGCCAAGTGGCACGCCGGCAGGCAGCCAGCGTTTCCGCGCTGGGTGATTTATCCATACACGCCTGCCAGTGCTGATAAAAGGCCACAACCTCTTCCACAGTGAGCACTGCCTGGCTGTTAACGTCCCAAGTGGTCGAGGTGTAAAGCGAGGTATGGGCTAGATCGATCCCCGGTAGACCGTAGCGGCACTTCTCTAAATCCACCAGCACAGCGCGCCCCTCTTCAGTGATCAAAAAGTTGCCGGGGTGGGTATCAAAGCTAATCAAACAGCGCTCGGCATCGGGCAGTGCGGTGGGCAGAGCCGCCAGTTCATCACGCACACGGGCAATAACATTAGGCTCTAAGGCGGCTTTTTCCAGCCACTCGGCTTGGCGGCTAACTTCCTCACACATGGCCTGCCAGGAGTCGATAGGCGCTAGAAGTGGTTCGGGATGCTCAGGTAGCGGTAAGCGGTGTAGGCTTGCCAGGGTCTCTGCGATACGTGGTAAATCCTGCGGTAGCTGCGCCAGACGACCCTCAATGGCATCGACCAGCAGCCCGCCACGTGGCAGGGCTTTGCTCACGGGCAAGATGCCATGCAGGCGGGGCACTTGGCCACCCTGGCTGGCGCGCTCGTAGCAGGCGGCTTCATAGGCCAAATTATCGGCAGGAGCCAAATTCATTTGGCTCTGCTTGGGCAGCCGTGCGACCCAATCTCCGCCATCGCGATGCACCCACACATGATCGTGGGCAAGCCCAGTGTCTGCCATCGGCGCAAGCGATTGATAGGCAATCTTCGCCTGTTGCAGCGTGTTTTCCAGTGCCTGCAAACGCGCCGCTAAAGGTGTTGGCATAGCGTCATCCGTGTTGGTGTATGTTTAGCAATGCCTGTTAGTGGCTGTTCTTGTACTAACCTTACATGGTTACGTACAAAAAGAGATGAAAGATAAGGAGAAAAAGGAGATAGGGTGAGCATTCCTCATCCCATGGAGCTGGTGGGTAGGAGGTAAGGTGATTGTAAAGCGTATTGTCTCTAACATTGCCGCCACGCATCTTGAAGACGCTGAGAAGTTCTATGCGACTATCTTTGGTCTCACGCTTGTGATGGATCATGGCTGGATAAGAACCTATAGCTCGGGCGAGAAAATGACCGCTCAGTTAAGTGTGGCATCGGAAGGTGGCTCAGCTACGCCAGTGCCAGATCTATCGATAGAGGTTGATAGCTTAGAGACTGCCTTGGCGAGAGTGAAGTCGGCAAAGATTGAGATTGAGTACGGGCCGGTAAGCGAGCCTTGGGGTGTCCGCCGATTTTATGTGCGTGACCCATTTGGAAAGCTTATCAATGTTTTACAACATGAATAACCACACTGGGGCGCCCATTTATTGCCACGACGCTCATTGCTGTGTCGACAGGGTTTTATGAAATAGCGCCTCACGAAACAGCGCTTCGATGCGCTCCTGGGTACGTGCATACCATGTCTCGTCTTTGGCCACTGCACCTTGGGCGTTGATGGGGTGGGTGGGAATATGCAAGCGCATGTCCAGGCCGCTGTCGCGGTGGGTGGTGACCTGCATGGCAGCAGAGCGACGCGCTGGGCCATAGGGGATATAGCGAGCCAGTTCCGCCTGACGTTCGCTGGTGGTGGCAAAGCGGATAAAGTCTCGCGCCGCCTCAGCGTTTGGAGCGCCGCGGGGGATCGCCCAGGTTTCGTGTTCCTGAAACTGGCCATCCCAGAGGATCTCTATGGGCAGGTCGCGCTCCACCATGGCAGCGAAGAAGCGCCCATTGTAGCCGGAGGCCATGACCACCTGACCCTCTTCCAATAGGCGCACTGGAGTTTCACCGGCTTCCCACCAGTGGATATTGTCGATGCTTTGCAGCCGGGCGAAGGCTAGGTCCAGACCGCGGCGGGTACTAAGCAAGCGATAAAGCGCTTCCTGGGGAACTCGGTAGGAGAGCAGTGCCCACTCTAAGTTCGCCGCTGGGGTGAGCTGAAGGGCTCGGGGCCCAGGGAAGCGCTGTTGGTCAAAGAGATCTGCAATGCGAGTGGGGCGACGTCCCGGGAAGGCGTCGCGGCGATAGGCCACGACGGTGGCGAAGATTGAGTGGCTGATAAAGCAGCGGTCCAGGGCACCGGGCAGGAAGTCTTGGGCTGCGGGAGTACCATCTGGCGCTGGGGCAGCCAGCTTAGGGGGAAGCGGTTCCAGCAAGCCCTCCTCACAGGCTGCCATGGCATCGCTACGGGTCATATCAAGCACATCCCAGGGGACGTTGTTCTCTGCCACGGCTTGACGCAGTGCTGTCAGGCCGCCGTTATAGCGGGCTACTGCCACCGGTACACCATGAGCCTCGGTGAAGGGCGTGAAGAGCGCGCGGCGCTGGGCGTGCTCATAGGCACCGCCCCAGCTCAGTACCGTTAGCGAGGCGGAAGCGTCGGGTTCTTGCGCACTGATGGAGGGGGCCAGGGTGAGTAGCCCAGCCAGAAGTCCGAGGGTCCATCGTTTAGCCAGCACCGTGCTCCTCCCGACGTAAGGCGTCGCTATGGTGTAAGAAAGCCTGAGCAATACTCGACTCATAGGCCACTCCCAAGAAGCGCCGCTGTTCATCCACCACTGCGATGGCCTCGCCGGTGATTTTCTGAAGCTGATGCATTGCCTCCCAAAGGGAGGATTGAGGATCTAGCACTGGGCGAGGAGCTTTAGGGCAGTCGGCCAGGGTTGGGGACTCGCTGCCTTCGCGAAGGGCTTCCAGGCTCGCTAGGGTCACGCAACCGTGGTAAACCCCCTGATTATCCACTAAGTAAGCTTCGCTACGCCCCGCTAGACTAAGGCGTGAGATAGCCGTGGTCAGTGGGGTCTCGGGGAGTAGGGTCACGGCGTCATGGCTAATCAGCTCGGTCAACCGCTCTTCTTGGAGTACCGCGCGACTGCGGCCCGCGGAAAGATCCAAGCCACGGCGGGCTAATTGAATATCGAATAATGAACGGCCGAACAGCTGGGCGGCCAGAGGGCTGGCTAGCGTGACGCTAGCTAGAGCGGCGGTGGTCAAGGCATAGCTACCGGTAAGTTCGAAGACAATCAGCAGCGTGGTGAGAGGGGCACCAAGTACCGGTGCGGTTACTGCCACCATGCCGCACACCGCATAAAAGATGAAGGTCTCTTGGCCGCCGCCAAGCTCTGCCACCAGAGTACCGGCTAGAGCTCCAAAGAGAGTGCCGATCACCAGTGCTGGGCTGAAAGCGCCGCCGGCGAAGCCTAGCCCTAAGCACAACGCGGTAGCGGCCAGCTTGAGTAGCAACACCAACAGCAGCTCGCCGCCGCCGTAGGCCCCAGGCAAGGTGGCGAAGCGTAGGGTTTCCTGGCCCATGCCGAGGATATCGGGTACCCAAAGGGCGGTCAGACCAAGCAGCGCCCCGGCGAGAGCGGGGCGGAGACTGGTGGGCAGCGGTAGTCGCTTGGCCAGCTTCCCCATCGCGAGAATGGCATGTATATAGGCCCCCGCCACCAAGGCACCTAGGCCACCTAAAGCTAGAAAAAGGGCGAACTCCCAGGGCTTTGGGATGGCCGGTTCAGTAATATGAAACAGCGCTCCTTGAGCCAGTAACTGAGAGGCCAGCACATAACCGACGATGGCGGCGGCAGCCACTGGAGCGAAGGCGCGCAGGGCATAGTGGCGTAGTACCACTTCGTGGGCGAAGACAATGCCTGCCAGTGGGGCATTGAAGGCCGCTGCGATGGCGGCAGCTACCCCGCAAGCGATCGTGATATTGTCCTCTGAGCGTCCCAGGCGAAGTAAGCGGGTGATGAGAGAGCCCAGCGTCGCGCCGAGGTGAACCAGGGGGCCGTACTGGCCGACCGAGGCGCCTGCACCTAACGATACTAGGCCGCTTAATGCTGAGAGAGCACCCGCCTTGGCGGGTAGACAGCCTCGGCGGGTCTGGACGGCAGCGATGACGTCGGCAGGAGTATGAGGGCGGCTCTCGGGTAGGTTGCGGTGTAGTTGACCAACGAGCAGTCCCCCGAGGGTTGGCACTAGCAGTGTAGCCAGTGTCACTAGGGTGATGTTCGCAGCCATCATCTGGCCCCGAGGGGAGATCAACAGTAGGTCGTTAAGCCATACCACTGTATTAACGAAGCCAACGGCGGCCAACGCCGCCACTCCTCCAACGCCGCTTCCCAGCACTACCAAACCGAGGAAACGCAACACCGCTAAGGGGTGACGAGTCGAAACGCTGTCAGTGCTGAATGAGTCCATAGTCAAGTTATAGGCGCTACCAGGTCAGCGGGCAAGGAAGCGCCAAACTCGAACAGTCGATTGACGGCTAAAAAAACACCCGCTTTAAGCGGGTGTTTTTGTCTGGTCTAGATGGCTTATAGCGCAGAGATTTTCGTGCGCTGCTCTTCCAGCAACTGCTTGGCAGCTTGGAATTCAGCGAGTTTGCCTCGCTCTTTTTCCACCACGGCTTCCGGGGCTTTGGCGATAAAGCCTTCGTTGCCGAGCTTCTTCTCGATGCCGCCGATCAGCTTGTCCTGCTTGTCAATTTCTTTGGCCAAGCGTTTGAGTTCGGCGTCTTTGTCGATTAGATCTGCCATCGGTACCAGCACTTCCATGTCGCCCACTAACTGCGTTGCGCAGAGCGGTGCGTCGTCTGGGTTGGCTAGCCAGGTGGCGCTTTCCAACTTGGCCAGCTTAGCGAGGAAGTGGCGGTTGCTTTCCAAGCGTTCCGCGTCTTCGGGCTTGCCTTTGGTGAGCAGTACATCCAGCGGTTTGCCGGGAGCAATATTCATCTCGGCGCGGATGTTACGCACCGCGATAATCACGCCTTTCAGCCATTCGATATCGCGCGTGGCCTGCTCGTCGATTTTGCTTTCGTCGGCTTCCGGCCAGGCTTGGAGCATGATAGAAGCGCCATCACCGACGAAGGTGCCTGCCAGTGGCGCAACGCGCTGCCAGATCTCTTCTGAGATGTAAGGCATCATCGGGTGAGCGAGGCGTAGAATGGTTTCCAGGACGCGGACCAGCGTACGGCGGGTACCACGTTTGGCTTCCTCACTGGCATTTTCGTCCCACAAGACCGGTTTGGAAAGTTCCAGGTACCAGTCGCAGTACTCGTTCCAGACAAACTCATACAGCGCTTGAGAAGCGTGGTCGAAGCGGTATTCGTCCATCGCTTTGGTAACTTGGGCCTCAGTTTTCTGCAGTTGGGAAATAATCCAGCGGTCGGCCAGTGAAAGCTCAACGTCACCGCCCTCTGTGCCACAATCTTCACCTTCGGCATTCATTAGCACATAGCGCGAAGCGTTCCATAGCTTGTTGCAGAAGTTGCGATAGCCATCCAGACGGTTCATATCAAACTTGATATCGCGCCCGGTGGTTGCCTGGGAAAGGAACGTAAAGCGCAGGGCGTCGGTACCGTGGGCTTCAATGCCGTCTTTAAACTCGTCCTTGGTCGCTTTGGCAATGGCCTTGGCCTGTTTTGGCTGCATCAGATTGCCGGTACGCTTTTCCAGCAGCGCATCCAGACTGATACCGTCAATTAGGTCAATTGGATCCAGTACATTGCCCTTGGATTTGGACATTTTCTGACCCTGACCGTCGCGTACCAAGCCATGCACGTAGACGGTTTTAAACGGTATTTCGCCAGTGAACTTGAGGGTCATCATGATCATCCGGGCGACCCAGAAGAAGATAATGTCAAAACCGGTTACCAGTACGCTGGAAGGATGGAAGGTTTCCAGCTCTGGGGTTTTTTCCGGCCAGCCGAGCGTGCCAAACGTCCATAGGCCCGAGCTGAACCAAGTGTCGAGGACGTCTTCGTCTTGGGTGAGTGTCACCTCTGCCGCTAAGCCGTGCTTCTCACGGGCTTCCTGTTCGCTGCGGGCAACGTACACATTGCCTTCGGCGTCATACCAAGCAGGAATGCGATGGCCCCACCACAGCTGTCGGGATATACACCAGTCCTGGAGGTTGCGCATCCAGGCGAAGTACATATTTTCATAGTTTTTTGGCACGAACTGAATGTCGCCGTTTTCCACTGCCTCAATGGCGGGCTTAGCCAGTTCTTCTACCGCTACAAACCACTGGTCGGTGAGGAATGGCTCGATAACGACCCCAGAGCGGTCGCCAAAAGGCTGCATGAGTTTTTTGTTTTCAACAAGCGGGACAGAATTACCGTCGGCATCGGTTGTCATCACGGCTAAGCCTTCAGCCGTGATGGCATCTACCACTTGGCGGCGGGCCTCAAGGCGATCCAGCCCACGTAATTCGTGGGGAACCAGGTTAACATCGTCCACGTTGCCGATATCTGTTCCCTGAGTAGCCTGTGCCGCTAACCGGGCGCTCTCTTCGTAGGAGAGGCCGTCGCTGCGCATGTGGGCTTTACGATCCATTAGATTATAAAGTGGGATGCCATTGCGTTTTGCCACTTCATAATCGTTAAAGTCATGAGCGCCGGTAATTTTGACCGCGCCCGAACCAAAGTCGGGATCGGGGTATTCGTCGGAGATAATAGGAATCAGGCGCCTATGCTCCTTTGGACCTACCGGGATTTCGCATAATTTGCCGATTAACGAAGCATAGCGTTCATCGGCGGGGTTAACCGCAACAGCACCGTCGCCTAACATCGTTTCTGGTCGGGTGGTGGCGATCGAGATGTAGTCCCGACGTTCGCTGAAGAGGATGTTACCGTCAGCATCTTTTTCGATGTATTCATATGTTTCACCACCCGCCAATGGGTACTTGAAGTGCCACATATGGCCATCGATTTCTTTGTTTTCTACTTCGAGGTCGGAAATCGCTGTCTCGAATTTCGGGTCCCAGTTAACCAGGCGTTTGCCACGATAGATCAGGTTTTCTTCATGCAAGCGCACGAACACTTCTTGCACGGCTTTATAGAAGCCGTCATCCATAGTGAAGCGCTCGCGGGACCAATCAACGCTGGCGCCCATGCGGCGCAACTGGCGAGTGATGTGACCGCCAGACTCTTCTTTCCACTCCCACACCTTGTCGATAAACGCATCGCGGCCCAGGTCATGGCGGCTCTTGCCTTCTTCCGCGGCAATTTTACGCTCAACCAGCATCTGGGTGGCGATACCGGCGTGGTCGGTGCCTACCTGCCATAGGGTGTTGTTGCCCTGCATCCGCTTCCAGCGTGTCAGGGTATCCATAATGGTGTCCTGGAACGCGTGGCCCATGTGCAGGCTGCCGGTCACGTTAGGCGGCGGAATCATGATCGAAAACGGCTGACCACGGCCTGTTGGGGCGAAGCGGTTGTCGGCTTCCCAGCGTTCGTACCAGCGGGTTTCGATCTGTTCGGGTTGGTAGGTCTTTTCCATGGGGAGTCGGCTCACGGCTTGCAAAAAAATGGTAGCAAGTATACCGCGAACGACCCCTTTGCGTCAGGGGTGTGTGGCACGAACATGCAAACCACGCATGGCGATTAATCCAAGCACTGGGCCAGGCAGCAGCCACCAGATTACCCAGGAACCTTGGCTGGCCCACAGGGTAGTGACTAGGGCGATAGAAGGAATCGTTAGGCCAAAACCAATGGCATTCATCATGGCTAGCGCCGCACCGAGACGCTCAGGTGGGGCAGCGGCTGACGCCAATGCGGAAAACTGCGCGGAATCGGCAATCACGCTAATGCCCCAAATCCCTAATAGGGCTAGCAATAGCCAGGGTGAGGTGCTGGCTAATAGTGGATAGAGCAAACAAAGTGTGCCGGAGGTCGCCAGCGCCACAAAGGCCACTCGCGCACTGCCCACTCGGCGGCTCCAACGGCCAGCCCATACGCAGCCAGGCAGTCCCAACGCAATCACCGCAAAACTTAGCCATGGCTGAAGGCCCGGCGCGGCGCTTAGGCGCTCCAGCTCTCTAGCAACTAGAAAGGGCACCAGCGCCCACAGAGCGTATAGCTCCCAGCAGTGGCCAAAATAGCCCAGCGCCGCAGCGCGGAAGTGTTTTTGCTTGAAGGCAGCCAATCCCGCCCAGGGGCGTCCGCCGCTGGCTTTGGCGGGCAGATGTGGCCCCACACCGAGTTTAACAATCATTAGTGCGGCAAGCAGTGCCAGAGCAGAGGCCAGCAACAGTGGCCACTGCCATGGCAAGTGCAACGTTAACCCGCGCAGTAGATGCGGAGAAGCAATGCCCAGGGTTAGCATGCCGACCAACCAGCCCAGCGCCGCGCCTGCGTTGTTGGGTGTCCAGCTCACCACCAATTTCATACCGAGCGGATAAATACCGGCAAGACACAGCCCGACCAAAAAGCGTGCTGCTACCGCTAAACTGACGCTCTCGGCGACACCAATAAACGCGGCATTAATCAGCGCGCCTGCTATCGCTGAGATAGCGAACAAGTGGCTGGCTCGTACGCGGTCGGCAAGGCCGGTGGTAGCAATCAACAACGTACCGGTGATAAAGCCTGCTTGCACCGCAATGGTGAGTAGCCCCAAGTCGCTATCACTCAAGCCAACGGCCTGTTGAAGCGCCAGCCCAACGCCGTTAACGCTGAACCACAGTGAAGTGCCAAACAGCTGGGCAATGACAATCACCGCCAACGGGGCACGCGCTAAAAAAGCGCCTGAAGAGTGGGGGATAACAAACCGAGTGGGAAAGCGCATTTGTGACTATTCCGCTGAATGATTGTTATTGGAGGCGCTGTCGTAGGTGGCTATACGTTAATCACAGATGGCCGGAAGGTTACCCCAGCTTATGCGGCACCACTTCATGGCCCAATGCTTTATAGCGCTGCCAGCAGGCGCGTTTGGCGACCAGTACTTGCTGGTGCTGATTGATGATTTCGGCAATGCGGGCGTAGTGTTCCACGCCGTCGGGAATGTCTGGGTGCAAGTTCAGTAGTGCGGTTTCTTGCGTTGGCACGGGGAGTTGCTGCCAACCAAGCGTAATCGGCACGCTGGCGGCCATGTCGCTGTCTTCCAGCGCGTGGGGTAGGTAGGCATCTTCACGGAATTGCCAAAGGGCCTCGTCGGCCTGTTCGGCCAGGGCTTTATCTTCGCAGTGCAGATGCAACCGATAGCCTTTGCGGTGGATGGTTTCGGCTAGCTTGCAAGCAAACTGGAGGCGCGCTTCTAGGGTAGTGTCAGGAAGAATATAAAAATCGATACGTGCCATTAAAGGCTCCAGCGGTGTTAACACGCTTAAAAGCTTCGCCTCCGCTGTGCGGCGACGAAGCTCTGGGTCATACCAGCCGATTTACTCCGGCTGTTTTATACCAACCGGGTGAGCCAGCCGTGTTTGTCTTCGCTGTGGCCATACTGTATGTCGAGCAGTTTTTTACGTAGGCGCATGGCAATGTCGTTGTTGCCATCGCCCTGTAAGCGAATACGCTCGTTTTCAGTAACCAGTTCGCCAATCGGGGTAATAACCGCTGCGGTACCGCAAGCGAATACTTCAGTAATCTCGCCAGACGCTGCGCCTTCGCGCCATTCGTCAATGCTGATGGCGCGCTCTTCCGGTGTTAAGCCAGCCTCTTTTGCCAGGGTAAGCACAGAGTTGCGGGTAACGCCTTCCAAAATGGTATCGGTTAGTCGAGGAGTTACCAAGCGCCCATCTTTATAGACGAAGAACAGGTTCATGCCGCCCAGCTCTTCGAGCCACTTGTTTTCGGCAGCATCCAAAAACGCGACCTGGCCGCAACCGTTGGCCGTGGCTTCTTGTTGCGCTGCCAACGATGCCGCGTAGTTACCGCCACACTTGGCAAAGCCGGTACCGCCGGGGGCTGCGCGCTTGTAGTGGGAAGAGAGCCAAATGGAAACTGGCTTAAGACCACCTTTGAAGTAGGCCGCGGCAGGGGAGGCGATCACGTAGTAATCCACTTCGTGAGCTGCACGTACGCCTAAAAAAGCTTCCGAAGCAATCATAAACGGACGCAGATAGAGGCTGCATTCGTCGGTATCACTGGAAGGTGTGGGAACCCAGGCATGGTCTTTAGCCAGCAGCGCTTTCAGCGAACCGATGAAATCTTCATCGGAAAGCTCCGGAAGTGCCAAACGCCGAGCGCTACGGCGGAAACGCTCGGCGTTTTTCTCGGGACGGAACGTCCAGATGGAGCCATCAGCATGGCGATACGCTTTTACGCCTTCGAAAATTTCCTGACCGTAGTGCAACACCGAGGCCGCAGGATCGAGGGTTAGCGGGCCATAGGGGCGTACTTGGTGGCCGTGCCAATCGGCGTCGATTGTCCAGCGGATGTGGGCCATATGGTCAGTGAAATGTTTGCCAAAACCAGGGTTTTGCAAAATGCTTTCACGAATCTCATCAGCCATCGGTTGGTTGGACGGCAGTATTTCAAAATGTGATTCAAGTTGGGTGTCTGAAGCTGTGGGCACGGCGTATTCTCTCCGCTATAGCCTGGCCCCGAAGGGCAAGTGTTAGTGTTTATTTGGTCTAGCGCGCGCCCTGAAAGCAGCACGCACGCTAATGCCCTTAGATGTAACGTTTACGTCAACGAATGGCAACCGTTGATCGCTTGATTGTGATGTTAGTCGTCGCTATTTTCTACTTGTGCATCGGCCTCACGATCAAGCAAGTACTGGGTTAGTAGCCCAACCGGGCGGCCGGTAGCGCCTTTCTGCTTGCCAGAGTGCCAGGCGGTGCCAGCGATATCCAAATGCGCCCAGGGGAAGTGATCGGCAAAGCGCGACAGGAAACATGCTGCGGTAATGGTGCCTGCTGGGCGGCCACCAATATTGGCCAAGTCAGCGAAGTTGGAATCTAGCTGCTCCTGGTACTCATCCCATAGCGGTAAATGCCAAGCACGATCCCAAGCCGCTTCGCCAGCGTCCAACAGGTCAAGTGCCAGATCGTCGTCGTTGGAAAGCAGTCCCGTTGCGTGATGGCCAAGGCCGATAATGACAGCGCCAGTGAGGGTGGCAATATCAACCACGCTGGCCGGGGTAAAACGCTCTGCGTAGGTTAGCGCATCGCATAGCACCAAGCGGCCTTCGGCATCAGTGTTGAGTACTTCAACCGTCAAGCCTTTCAGGGTTTTGATAATGTCGCCGGGTTTGGTGGCCGCACCGTCAGGCATATTTTCAGCAGCGGCAACAATAAACACCACATTTAGCTTGGGCTTGATGGTGAGCACTGCTTTTACGGTACCGAATACGCTCGCCGCACCGCCCATATCGAACTTCATTTCGTCCATGCCTTCGCCGGGCTTCAGCGAAATACCACCGGTATCGAAGGTAATGCCTTTGCCCACCAGCACATGGGGCGCTTCTTCAGGGTTTTCCGCACCCTGATATTTCATCACGATCAGGCGTGTCGGCTCTTGACTACCGCGCCCAACAGACAGCAGCGAGCCAGCGCCCAGCGCTTCCAGCGCCTCTTCATCTAAGATTTCAACCTCAAGGGCACCTTGGGAGTCACGGCCTAACTGCTCGGCTTGCTCGGCAAGATAACGAGGTGTGCAGATATTGCCAGGCAAGTTGCCCAAGGTGCGGGTGAGGTTGATACCCTGGCCAATGGCGGTGCCCAGTGCTGCCCCTTGTTTGGCCATGGGGGCTTCGTCGGCATCGCTGACAATCAGGTTCAGGTTGGTCAGGCTGGGAGCTTTTGCAGGTGATGATTTGAACTGGTCAAAGCGATAAATAGCGCGTTCAGCCGCTTCGAGTGTTTTGCGAGCTTTCCAAGCAGTATCGCGATCTTCTAGAGGAATATCTGTAAACGTAGCGCTAGCTTCGTCAATTGGCAGCTTGATCAACGTTGCCATAGCGGCGTCTAAGGCTTTGATAAACGCTGTTTCCTGGCATTGGGCTCGTTCACCGAGGCCAACGAGCAATAAGCGTTCGGCGCCCAGACCCGGTGCAAAGGGGACAAGCTGAACATTGCCCAGCGAGGCATCAAAGTCGCCACGGTCAAGCAACTGGCCAATTAACCGCTCGCTCGCATCATCTAATTTAGCGACGGCGGGCAGTAAGTCGCTACCTTTAAAGACAGGTAAAACGAGGCAAGCCGTTTCGGCTTTGGCTGGGTTCGCGGTCTGAACGGAAAATTCCATGACGTCTCCAACAAGACAAGCATCGAGTGATTCGGGATAATGCCCCGTTACTTAGATTTTGATAATCGATTTTGATAACAGTTTGATTAGTGTACCCAAGCCACGGGCGCATTGCATTGCAACCTGCGCTACTAGCCGGAGAGTGCGTTGATTTTATTTCGGTACTTAACTCGCGAAGTATTACTGACGATGTCAGCGGTGGCGGGAATTTTGCTACTGGTCATCATGGGCAGCCGTTTTATTCGCTATTTCTCTGATGCGGCAGAGGGTGACATTCCGGTCACTATCTTGGGTAGCCTGATGGTTTTTCACCTGCCTGGATTTATGGAGCTGATTCTTCCGCTATCATTTTTCCTAGGAATATTGCTGGCCTATGGCCAGCTTTATATGAACAGTGAAATTACCGTGATGGTGGCTTGTGGTATGAGCCCTATGCGGCTGTTGCGAGTAACGCTGCTGCCTGCTTCGGTCGTAGCGATACTGGTAGGGCTGTGTAGTTTGTGGCTTACACCTGCGGGCGCGTTACAAACTGAGGCCGCGCTTGAAGAGCAGCGTAGTCGATTGGATGTGTCAGTGCTGGCGCCAGGGCGTTTCCAAGATTTTGGGGGAGGGCGAACCGCTTATATTAGCGATTTCAGCAGCGATGGCACTGAAATGCAGGAGGTGCTGGTTCATGAGCAGCCCGTGGCTGGGGCGGAAAAGACCCATAGCTATGTAACCCGGGCAGGCTCTGGTTATCAAGAAACCAGTATTGAAACCGGCAGCCGTTTTCTAGTGCTTGAAAATGGCGAGCGCTATGGCGTAACGCCAGGCAAACAAGCTGCCGAGCGGTTAACGTTTGAGCGCTACACACTGCGCCTGGGCTTGAGCCGGAATCGACAAGAGCTGAATGCCTTAGAGTACGCGACCACGGCAGAGCTATGGAACGACCCCAGTCCTCGTGCCCAAGCGCAATTTCAGTGGCGGGCGGGGTTGCCGCTAATGGTGTTTGTGTTGGCATTGCTAGCTCAGCCACTTTCCAGAGTAAACCCTCGTCAGGGGCGGTTTGCCAAGCTATTGCCTGCGGTTTTTCTTTACGTCGCTTATTTAAGTCTGCTGTTGGCCTCGGTGGATGCGGTTGGTAAAGGCGTGCTGGAAGTAACGCTGGGGGTTTGGCCGGTACACGGGCTGTTTTTGACGCTTGGCTGCCTGTTGCTATGGCATTCGCAACGAAAAGGAATGCGCTAATGAAGAGGCTAACTCATGCTTGCTGATCGTCTTGACCGTTATATTGCCCGTAATGTATTGGCGGCCATCATTGTCGTCCAGTTCGTCTTGCTTGGCTTGGACATCACCATCGCCTATATCGGTGATCTAGGTGACACCCAAGGTAACTACACCGCGTTAGATGTGTTGATTTATCTAGGCATGCGCCTGCCTTGGCGATTTTATCAGTACGCGCCGGTGGCGGTGTTAATTGGCGCGCTGATTGGCATGGGGAGCATGGCATCCAGCAACGAATTAACGGTGATGCGTGCCGCTGGCCGATCGCTTGCGCGGATTGTCTGGGGCGTCATGAAACCAGTGCTGTTAGTGGTCGTGGTGGTACTGCTGGTCGCCGAATTTGTATCTCCCCGTACGGAGCAATTTGCCGAAGCATGGCGTTTAGAGCAGCGCCAGGGGGAAGGGGCGGTGCTAACCAGCCGAAGTGGTTGGCAGTTTGAAGGGGAGAGCGTGTATCGCTTCGGCGCTATTCGTGCGGATAACGTGGTGCTGGATTTAACACGTTATCGTTTTGATGAGCGCCGGCTAATTGAGGCTACCCATGCTAAGCGCGCGCATTGGGAAGAGGGCGCATGGCAGTTGGAATACGTTACCACTACGCGTATTTTTGATGACCATACAGAGTCGGAATATCAGCAACATACAGGTTGGGATACCGCATTAACACCCACCCAGCTGGAACGTTTGCTGCGTGATATCGAGAGCCAAGCGCCTAGTGAGCTGTGGGCGTACGCTAACTTTTTGCAAAGCCAAAATCTCCAAGCGGATCAACCGTTGCTCTATTTCTGGCAAAAGGTGCTGATGCCGCTAACGATGGGATCACTGGTCTTAATCGCCGCTTCCTTTGTGTTTGGCCCATTGCGGACAGTGGCTGCAGGTACGCGGGTGTTTTATGGCGTGGTGACCGGTCTTATTTTTAAGTATGTACAAGACCTGCTGGCACCTGCATCAACCATTTTTGGTTTTTCACCTGTGTGGGCGGTGTTGGTGCCAACCCTTGCCTGTGCAGCGGTAGGTATTTATTTCTTACACCGCAACGGCTAGTTGCGGCGGCGATACGTGAATAAGGATGAGCATAGTGACGAGCAAGCTGACGCCCCCCCGGCGCTTTACCCAATTAGATAGCGTATGGCCTGCTGGGTTAAGCCGCCGTTTAGGCGCGATGCTGTACGACGGATTTTTGGTGACAGCCATTTGGCTCGCAGTGACAGTCGCTCATCTGGCGTTTTTTCGCTTTATATTGGGGCAGCAGGCTGACGAGATAGGCACAACGCCGTTTGATATCTGGAGCCTTAGGCTGATGTTGCTGTTCTTTGTCACGCTGTTCTTTGTCTATTCGTGGCGGCGTGGTGGCATGACGTTAGGGATGCAAGCATGGCGGCTGCGGGTGCAAACCACCGATGGTTATGCGATTTCACTTAAGCAAAGCCTAATTCGCTGTGTGGTAGCTTGGCTTTCCCTGGCCGCTTTTGGCATTGGTTACTGGTGGGTCTTGTTTGATCGGCAGCGTAGAAGCTGGCCAGATATTGCCTCTAATACGCAAACCGTGGTGCTACCGAAAAAATAATTTCGCCGTCTGTTTTGCTAAAAATATTGCTATGACAAGTCGTTATCATGTGGCTCATTTTTATTAAGACGAATGGCTACCAAAAAGCACCCATTTCTACTTGAAAAGATGTATGCGAATCATTTACATTCATCTCATGATCTTTATGAGGTGTTGCCATGTACGTTTGCGTGTGCAAGGGAGTAACCGACCATCAGATTCGTCAGCACGTTAGCGATGGCGCGCGCAGCTGGCGAGAAGTGCGCGAAGCCACAGGTTGCGGAACCCAGTGCGGAAAGTGTGCTTGTTTTGCTAAATCGCTAACCCGCGAAGCGGTTCAAGAGGCTCGTTGCGAAGCGGATATGAGTCTCGCTTACGCTGTGTGACGCGAATCACTATTGTTAGATTTATCGTTAGCAACTATATGATTTTTTTGAGTTTTTAGTTATTTCCTATATACTCCCAGCATCGTTGGGAGTAAGCCTGTTTATGGCCTATACTCTCTAGTTAGCGTAATCGCACACTAAGAAAGGTGACGTCATGAAAGGTGATCCTAAGGTTATTCAGCATCTCAATATCGCCCTCGGCAATGAACTGGTAGCCATCAACCAGTATTTCCTGCATGCCAAAATGTACAAAGACTGGGGCTTTAAAGAGCTTGCTAAGTGGGAATATGATGAGTCCATTGAGGAGATGCAGCACGCCGATAAACTTATCGAACGTATTCTGTTCCTTGAAGGCATTCCTAATCTTCAGGATCTAGGCAAACTGCATATCGGTGAGAATGTAAAAGAAATGCTCGAAAGTGATTTGAAAATCGAGCATGACGGTCGCAAGGACTACATCGAAGCAATTACCTACTGTGAAAGCGTTAAGGATTACGTAACCCGCGATCTACTACGTGACCTGCTTGCCGATGAAGAAAGCCATATTGATCATATCGAAACTCAGCTTGGTCTGATCGATAAAGTAGGTATTCAAAACTACCTCCAAAAACATATGCAGCTGGCAACTGACGAAGAGTAACGCTTGTTAATTGAAGCGACATTAGTTAAGCAAAGCGTCAATCAGCAAAACGGGCAGCCACTTGGCTGCCCGTTTTTTTGGCTGTTTAGGCCTTCTATTTTTGTGCTTGGACACTGCTAGCGAGATAGTTTGCGCAAGCCCACCAGATTTGAAAGTGACACCGCCAGTACCGATAGCAAAATCAGTGCTAATGCGGGAATCAGCACCGCCCAAGGCGCTCGCTCAACATAGGGCATGCCTTCGGCAAGGATTAACCCCCACTCTGGCGAAGGTGGGCGTGGCCCCAGGCCAAGAAAGCCAAGTGCTGCCAAGGCCAGCGCCACGCCAGGTAGGCGCAGCATGGCGTGGCGAAACACTGGGCCAATCACTGCCGGTAAGATGTAGCGGCTCATTAAGCGGAAATGACCCACGCCTAACATTGGCGTAATACGCACGTGGGGCTGGGCTTTTACTTCCGCCACCAGTGCTGCTGTGTGTGCAGCAAGCGGAGCCCAAGCGACGGCTGTTACCGCAATGATCGCGCCGCTAGCGCTTGGCCCTATTAGCCCAGCGACAATCAATCCCGCAATGGTGGGGGGCGTTGCCTTGGTGATTTCAATAGGGCCCGTGGCGAGCTTGGGGGCTAGTCCAATCAGCAGCCCTATTATTAGCGAAAAGAATACGACGACGGTTGCCATGCCCATGGTGGACAGCGCTCCGTGAGCTACTCGCGCCAAAATGTCGCGCCCAGTGCCGTCGGCACCTAGTGGTAACGCAAGGCTTGGGGATTCTAAGCGCATGAACGCGGAGCTAAACGGATCACGTCCCATCCCCGCTACGATTAGCACAAAGAGTAGCAACATCGCGATGGCGGGTACGACCCATGCCCTGCGTGGAATAGGTGGCTCGCTATGCGCCACGGGCAGTGCCCCTAGCTGAAAGGCACGACCCAGTAACAGCACGCGACCAATATTGGCCAAACTGCCTAATATAATAGCGATAATCAGCAGAATCAGAATGCCGGTTTGTAGCGCAGGCAGGTCCTGGGCCGATGCTGCGCCAAGCGTTGCTCGACCCAGGCCTGGAATAGAGAATACCTGTTCGACGGCAATGGCTCCTCCCGTCAGACCCACCATCACCATGCCGACCTGAGGCATCAGGCTGGGTAAGGTACGGCGCAGTGCGGCCATGACAATTCGGCTGGGTGAAAAGCCTGCTACGTTCCAGGTAGCGACCCAGCGCTCGCTGAAGGTGGCTGCAAGGCCATCGCTAAACAAGCGGCCCAGCAGGCCGCCTGCCGGAAGGCCTAGCGCAAAGGCGGGCAATACGGCATAGCTAAAACCTCGCCAACCGTAAGGCGGCAGCCAGTTTAGCCATGCCGCAAACACGACTAGCAGTAGTGAGGCGAGAAGAAACTCAGGCAGAGCCGTCAGAGCTGCGCCAATAGCACCTGAAGAGTGGCTGACCTGACCGCGTAAGCCACGCCGTACCACGGGCAGGCAGATAAGCGTAGCGGTAATCACCGCCACCAGCATGCCAAAGGCCATTAGCGTCAGTGATGCCTGGGCGCTCTTTAACATGCCCGGTAGCACCGGTGCGCCGGAGACCCAGGAATTGCCTGCATCGCCATGCAGCAGACCCAGCAGCCAGCTTTGTAGCTTTGCGACGGGGCCAAGATCCAGGCCTAACTGAGCACGAATCGCTGCTAAAGCTTCGGGGGTGGCTTCCTGCTCAGCAGAGCGTGCCCGTAAAATGCTCAGCGCTGGATCGCGGCCGGATAACCACGGCAGCAGGCCGACCAGCACCACCACACTGGCTAGTGTAACCAAACGTGAGAGTAGCGGAATAAAGGGCGTGATACGCACGCTGCGCCATGGGCGCAGCGGTGTTGCGGTTGTCATACGAGGCGCACCTTTAGGAGTCACTGTCGACGTCGATGGCTGTCTTCTCCGTGATCAGCGTGCGCTCGCGGGGGTCGCGCTCGGCGTTAGAGACCCGTGCCGATTCACCCTGGATAACGCGCTCGTGGAGCATTGGAATAGCCGCATCGGTGCGCAAAATAGCCGCTTCTGCCTCGATAATTGCTTGGCGGCGCTCATCTCCGGTGGGCAGCATGGCGGCATTGGTCAGCGCCTCATCGACGGCGGGGTCACATAGCTGGGCAATGTTGAAAGAGCCCGCACACGCGAAGTCGCTGAACATATAGGCTACAGGGTCGCCTGAATCGAGGACGGTGGCGCGCGAAAGAATAAAGGCGTCAAACTCGCCGGCTAAGGCGTCTGCTTCTATATGAGCATACTCACGCACTTCTTGGTTAACGTTAAAGCCCGCACGGCTCAGCTGCTGTTCAAGCAGTATAGCCACTTCGGGCAGCTCGGCGCGGTCGGTAAAGGTTGCCAGGGTGATGTTAGTGCCGTTTGGCTCGCTGGGGGCGGTGCGATCTTCAAGTGGGGTGCGGTAGTCGCTTGCCCACGCTAGTGCCGGGCCGAGTAACCCTTCGGCAATATCTGCACGCCCTTCGTAAACGGTATTCACAATAGCGGAGCGGTCTATTGCTTCACGAACGGCTGCGCGAAGGCCGGGGTCGGTCATTGGGCCTGACTCGGTATTCAGGTAAAGCGTATTGGTGCGTGGCATGGGCACTTCGTGGACTAACTCTGGGTCAAGCAGCGCCACCTGGGATACCGGGATCGCTTCAACCACATCGGCTGCACTGGTTCTCAAAGCTGCCGCCCGAGCGGTGCCATCGGGGACATAATCAGCATCAATACCGGGCACTTTGGCGGATTCGCCCCAGTAGTCATCAAAGCGATCCAAATGGGCGCTGCTCGTACCGTTGATCTCTGTTAATACGAACGGGCCGGTACCTGCTTTGATGGGGTTAACCCGGCCATCCTCGCCATAGGCGCTGGCGGCTAAAATCGCTAGCTGGGGGCTGGAAAGGCGATTGGGGATCAGTGGGTCCTCGTTTTCCGTGCGCACAATCACCGCATTATCACCATCGGCTTCGATGGTCATGTTTACGCCATCTAAGATGCGTGGCTTGGGAGCGGCCTGGGTGGCTGCAGTGAGAGCGTTTACGACGTCGCTAACGGTCAATGTCGTGCCATCATGAAAGCTGACCCCATCGCGAATTATAAACCGCCATGTGTGGCCATCGAGCTGCTCCCACTCGGTGGCTAGAAAGGGCTGTGGGTCGCTGCTGGCATCCAACCGAACAAGTGTCTCCGCCGTGCTCCAGCGCGATAGCTTAAAAGCATCATCGGAAAGCGGCGTTAATCCCGAGCGAGGTGGCTGCAGCATCGCTAGGCGAATTCGTTCACCGGCCTCTGCAGATGTGGTGTCACGCTGTTCATCAAAACAACCGGCCAGCAGTAACGGGGTGACAAGGGCAATAGGCAGGGAAAGGCGCAGCGGACGGGGTAACATCATAAAACTCCAGTTGACGTGACGGGCAGGAAAAACGGGTAGAAAAAATAAAAAAGTCACAGATACGTTATTAAAGTGCTGCTAACTCAGCTGCATTGCAGTTTGGATGCGCGCAACTAGGAAGCTGTGTAACGGCATTGATTAACGAGCGCGTAGTCGGATGGTGGGGCGCACGCCATAGCGCTGCCGTTGAACGGTCTTCAACTATGTTGCCGTCATCCATAACCAAGGTGCGTTGGCATAGTTGGGTAACCACCGATAAATCATGGGACACCAGCAGTAGCCCCGTGCCGCTTTCATCGCATAGCTTTTTCAGTACGCTAATTACCTGCGCGCGAACCGGTAGGTCTAGACCGCTCAGCGGCTCATCGGCAAGCAAAAAGCGCGGGCGGGTAGCGATCGCGCGGGCAATGGCGACTCGTTGCGCTTGGCCGCCGGAAAGTTCATGAGGCAAACGGTTCAAAAAACGTGCATCCAAGCCAACTTGCTCCAGCGCTTCTCTGGCACGCTCTTCTGGGGTGCAATCAATGCCTAGTCTTATTAATGGCTCGGTCACTAGCGCTTGAACACGCATGCGAGGGTCAAGAGAGGCGCCGGGGTCTTGGGGGATATACTGAACAGCCCGACGGTACCATCGAAGCTTGGCCGTGGAGGCGGGACGTACCGCTTTATGCAGACAAGTAATCGAACCCGTATCGGGCGCCTCAATCGCCAACAGCGAGCGCAGTAGTGTCGTTTTCCCAGATCCTGACAAGCCGGCTAATCCAACACGCTCGCCCGGATAAAGCCTTAAGTTGATGTTATTCATGACTTGTTTGCGTTCACCCGCTCGCCAAAAAACAGTGCGGGGTAAAGAGACGCTTTTATAGAGTCCGTTTGCTGAGAGAAAGGCTTCCTGGCACTTAAAAAGTGGCTGACTCTGCATTTAGGCACTCTTCAAATAGTCAGTTGGGACTACTTCAGGCGTTTGCACATTATGTGCCGCCGCGACTAGCGTTTGGGTGAAGGGGTGTTGCGGCGAGGTGATTAGGCTATCTAATTCGCCACTTTCGATCATTGTCCCTTGCTCAATGATCACCGCCCGTTGGCATAGCTGCGCTGCGGCGTGTAGATCATGGGTGATGAATAACAGTGCAGATGCTGTGCTTTCAGTATGTTGACGTAAGGCGCGTAACACTTGGCATTGAGTGACGACATCGAGCGCAGTGGTAGGCTCATCGGCAACCATAAGCGATGTTTTACATGCCATAGCCAGGGCAATACAGACCCGCTGACGCTGCCCGCCAGAAAGCTCTGCTGGGGTGCGCTTGATTAACTGTTCAGGGGTTGGGAGGTCTAGTGACCCAAGAAGTGCCACTGCGGCGTCAGTCGCGGCTGGGTGCGAAAGGCCGTGATGGCGTATAAAGGGTTCTCGCAGCTGGGAACCGATTGAAACTAAGGGGTTAAGCGCCGAAAGGGAATCCTGAAATACCATTGATACCCGAGAGTTTTTGGGCCGCTGTGTCGCTGGTGTCGCAATCGCTTCTTGGCCTTGAATGCGTATACTTCCCTGAGTTTCAACATTGGGGGGCAGCAAACCGAGCACAGCTTTAGCTGTGAATGATTTCCCCGAGCCAGATGCACCCAATAGGCAAACTCGCTCGCCGGGCATAACATCAAACGAGAGCCCATCGACAACCTGTTGCTGGCCGATTTTAATGCGCAGATCACGCACGGATAACACGGGGTCGCTGCACACTGAAACCATCGCTTGCTGAACCGCTCAATAAGATATTTTGGTTATGATATAACATTGGTTGGCTGGGCATCAATCTATGCGTTAATACTGCGCCCAAAAAGTGTGTTTCAGCGGTTAAAACAGCGAGCCAAAACAGCGAGTCTAAAAGAGGTCAAAATGAGGCTAAGAGATGCCCATAAAAAAAGCGCTGATTAACTCAGCGCTTTTTTCTTCAGGGTCAGTAAAACAATAACTTACTTAGCAGCAGTCGATAGTGTTTGTCCCTCTTCGCCTGCGCCGAAGGCATCAGCATGCTCATCAACAGCAAAGGTCGCGCGGCTTAAGCGGCGTACGCGCTTCATAAACAGGGCGATACAGACCAGCGTTCCCAACGCCGCGACGATACAGCTTGTTTGCAGTGGCAAACCAAAACCAATCGGTGCGTAGGCTAAATAGGTAAAGGTGGCCATGGTCATAAAGACAGCAGGAATCGAGGTGATCAGGTAAGGCTTACGTGATAGCACGAGATACATGGTGCCGACCCACAGTGCAATCACTGCCGTGGTTTGGTTGGCCCAGGAGAAGTAGCGCCATAGCAGGGTAAAGTCCATGTGAGTCAGCGCGTAAGAAGCAGCAAACAGTGGCATGGCGATCAAAATACGCTTAATAATCGGCTTCTGCTCAATTTTGAGATAGTCAGCAATAATCATCCGTGCACTGCGGAAGGCGGTATCGCCCGAGGTAATCGGCAGCACAATAACCCCTAGAACAGCCAGTGTTCCGCCAATAGCACCAAGCATGCTAATAGATACTTCGCTGACCACCGCTGCAGGACCACCAGCCGCTAACACTGCGGACAACGATTGTTCGCCTTGGAATAAACTCATGGCGGCGGCGGCCCAGATCATCGCAATCACGCCTTCGGCAATCATCATGCCGTAAAAGATTTTACGACCATTGGTTTCGTTTTGCGTCGTACGCGAAATGATGGGGGTTTGTGTGGCATGGAAACCTGAAAGAGCACCACAGGAGATCGTTAAGAACAGCAGAGGAAAAATGGGCGCTCCTTCCGGATGCATATTCTGGAAAGAGAGTTCTGGAATTGGTGCGCCGGTAACAACCAAACCGATGCCAATACCTGCGGCGCTGAACAGCAACAAAGCACCAAAGTAGGGGTAGATACGGCCAATGACTTTATCAATCGGTAGCAGCGTAGCAACCAGATAGTAGGCAAAAATCGCTAAAATAATTAGCGTTAAAGAGAGTGATGTCATATTAGCAAGCAGTGCTGCGGGCGAGGTTACAAAAACCGTGCCCACCAGTAATAACAGCAAAATAGCAAAGCCGTTGACCACATGCTTCATGGTCTTACCGAGAAATTTACCCGCCAACTGAGGCAAATGAGCGCCGTGATTGCGAATCGAGATCATACCGGTGAGGTAGTCATGTACGGCACCTGCAAAGATGCAGCCAACCACAATCCATATAAAAGCCACTGGACCATAAAGCGCCCCTAAAATGGGGCCGAAAATCGGGCCGACACCGGCAATATTAAGCAGTTGAATAAGTGAGTTGCGCGTGGTGTTCATCGGCACATAGTCAATATTGTCACGCATACTAAACGCCGGTGTTTGACGCTTGCGGTCAGTAACAAACACGCGCTCAACAAACTTGCCGTAGGTGAAGTAGCCCACGACTAGAAGCAGTATCGATACAATGAAGGTGATCATTTAGGGCACTCAGTGTTAGGGGAATTAATAGGGTAGTGCATACTAGTGAGTTACTTGTCAGTACACTTATTTAGCGGGGCTGAATGTACCGACTCATCATGAGAATCGCTTTAAGACTTTAGTGGCCTATGGTGCTAACGAGGGCAACCAACAACATAAGGCTTCATTAACGCAAGAAATCATCAATACAAAAAAGGGCAGCGCTATGCTGCCCGGTATGGCGTTAGAGTGATGAGGTTTTAAACGTTACGATTCGACGACGCCGCAGGCCATGCGCGCACCGCCACCGCCTAAGTGGGGATCATCTGAATACGTATCGCCGCCCGCATGGATCATCAGGCTGCGCCCTGGCATATCTTCCATACTCAAGCGTGGTGCCAGCACCGGTAAATTGGCTTCGCCATCTTTATTTACCGTGAGCACCGGGAGGTCACCTAGGTGGCCATCGCCGTAGGGTCCTTGGTGGGTGCCCGTCTCTTCAGGGTCGTAATGACCACCTGCAGACAGCGCTGCGGTCATTTCGCCACTATCGTTTTCAGCAGGCTCGCAGCTGGCATGTTGGTGGACATGAAAACCGTATACGCCGGGTTCTAGGCCTGTTAACGACGGCGTAAGCAACACACCGTGCTCAGTATGCTCAATAGCGACAGTCCCAATAGACTGTTCAATTCCTTCGGCGTTGACCTTATGCATTTCAACGTCGAGCGCTTCATTGGCCTGAGCGGTAGTTGCCAGCAATAACCCCGCGGCAATACCTGTTAATGGTAGTGAGTAACGCATTGTGCAATTCTCCTTTCCTTATCCATGGAAGCTCGTATGACGAGTTGCCATTTCAAGGTAGTTGGCTATTGGAGAAGATGCTAAATGCTCATTAAAAAGTTTTTCATGGTGAGTCGTGTGAAAGCGCTGAGGGCAGAGGTGGTAGACACTCTTGCAAAAAGTAAGCTCTAAATGCTTCTTTGATAGGCTTTAATTAATGTGTCGTAATGGCCTGAATTAGGTAAAGCGGTTAGGACAGACCCAGAAATAAATGATGCGAGTGCTTGTCCATGCTCAAGATGAACTAATGCATCGTTCTCACCATGAAAAATCTCTATAGGAACCCCTAAGTCTCCAACGCTGAAAGGCCACTCTCGTGCCATTAGTTGAATATCTCTAACAATGCTATCAGCTGCTATCAAGCCACCTTGCTGTGTTGCTGCCACTAGGTTTTTTTGAAAGGCTTTACGTAGTTGTGAAGCTTGTAGGAATTGGCGTTCTTGGTCACTGAGCGAGTCCATTAACGCGGCTGCCAGTAATGCGCTGTCGCCCGTTATATCTGCTAACTGGGTGATTAAATCCTGAGGAGCAGTCAATGCTGCGTGCCACGTCTCGGCAGTCAGCTTTCCTGCGTGCTTGTAGGGCGAGTTCTGTATAGGAACAGCAGGCGTCCCAACCAGCACCACTCTGTTGACTCTCTCTTTGAGAGCCGTTGCGGTCGCCATGGCGAATACGCCACCTCCCGAAAAACCTAGTAGAGAGAATTTGTTAATTTGAAGCTGCTCTGCCACTGCCTGCACGTCGTCTGTGTGGTCAGCAAAACGGTAGCTTTTCATCTGAGTAGAGCCACCATACCCTGGGCGATCTATGGCAATGAGCCGAACGCTCTCAGTTTTATTTCTTGCAGTTGCCATCAATACTTCTTTTTTAGAACCAGGAATGCCGTGACAGTAGAACCAGGCTGGTGCATCTGCTGGGCCTGTATCCATGACACTCAAAAAACGTCCACCTTGCCTTGGAGTACGATAAATTTGCATCTCGTAACTACTCAAATCAGTTAACTATTCCAACGCTAAGCAGTAATGTGCGTATTAAGTCAGCCTGCCTCGTGACGTCTGTTTTTCGCATGACTGATTTTAATTGAGAGCGAGTGGTGTGTACCGTCACGTTCAAATAAGCGCTAGCCTCATTAATATCCAGGCCGCGTATTAGTAAATCTACTAGACGCAATTCCGCTACGCTCAATGAGTAAAGGTTTTTTAGACGTTCATGGTCCAGTGCGATGGCCCTTTGTGGGTCAAGCAAGAAGGCGATTACAGTGGCAGAAGAAGCTACTTTCCAGTAAAGGGATGGATTTCCTTCCCGGTTACAGAAAAGTACCAATGAAGCTCCTGCCCTATTTAGCTGAATGCTCTCACAGCGACTTTCTGCTTTGTTTAGCTTACGTGATGCCTGAGCAAGGGCTGAACCGAGCTTTTCTTCATCGAAAATTAAGCGGCCGTTACGCTGCTGTATACCGAAGCAATGGGTGCTAAGCACATCTTCGGCAACTCGGTTTGACCAGTGGCAGCGTAGGTTTGCGTCCAACATCCACACCCCAAAAGGAAGGTGGTTAAAGGCATTCTGAGCTTGTGCTAATGCTTCCTGTACTTGGCTAGTCAGTTTGGTCAGATGAGCTACACGGCGTAAATGTCCGCTCAAATCTTCTAGCTGTTCTTGCTCCTGCCGAGTAAACATGCCCTTTTCGCGTGGTCGATGTAAGCCAATATGCATCGCAGATGAGCCATCGCGTTCAAACTGGGTTCCCATGGCATAAAAATTCCCGTTCGGGCGGAAAAATAATTGGTAGTGCTCAGAGTGTTCAAATGCCCGATCAGAAATAATGTCGGTACTTATATGGACTTTGCCAAGTGGGCCGCTAGCCAGTGATGTGCGGAAGGGGTCAAAAACCACGGCCTCCTGCTCATAATTAAGCCCCTGCTCTAAGCCAATAGCAAAGGATCGGTAAACGATAGGGTTTTCACGATCAGTGATACGCAATGCGGCTGAAGGAGAATTGAAATGGCTGGCAAGCTGTTGCAGGAATTCGCCCCAGCCCTCTGGGTAGGTGACGTTGTCATATAGCGTATGTAATAGCTTAGAGAGGTTTTTTTCTTTGTTATACACGATTGTACTCACTGTTTAATGAGTATCTGTAGTTACAAAAGCTAAACCATACCTTACTTTTTTAGCAGGTCCTAGGTATCAACGCTAATTCTCTGGTGGTGGTTTTTAGCTATTTCAAGATAGGCAATATAGATGAGCGGCATCGCGATATTTTTAAATGTTTCACCCATTTGAGTGATTCTTGCATGCCTGTCACGTGCTTAACTTCAATCGAGTTAGGCTCGATATGAAGCAGCACGTTAAGCAAACAATTGCTTAGCGAGCGTATTTCAAATCAACAGAATTAAAAAAGCCGGAAGCTTCTTAATAAGTAGAGCCTAAAGTAAAAGCCGTATAAATTAAGGGGAAAATCAATATGGAAACTATTGATAACAAAGGCTCAGTACTGAAGCTCTCGCTCCTGGCCTTGGCTATCGTTGCAGTGGCGGGCTGTTCCAGTGGTGGCAGCTCCAGCCAGCCAATAGATCAGGGTGATCCAGGGCAGACGGATGGCGGTGGTGGAGGTGAGACTGATGGTGGCGGCACGGATAGCGGTTCAGGGTCGGACGGCGGTGATCAGGATTTCACCTACCGCACCATCAACTCGGCTAGTGATATTCCCGCAGGTGAGGACTTCGCGTTGGATACCACAACCATTAAGGCTACTCCGCGGGCTGATGGTAGTAATGGTGCCACCATCAATGCTGGGCCAACCATCGGTGCTAGAGCCATTATCACGGTGCTCAATGAAGACGCAAACGGAAATACTAGGATTCGTTTGCAAGACTCCGAGAATGGTGTTGATACCACACTAGTCCAAGATGGTAATGGCTCAAATTTATATCTTAGTAACGGTGGTGAACTGGAAATATTCTCCCAGGGACAGTCAGTTTCGAGCCTTATGCCCTCGGGCGGTCTGAATTATGCCGCATACGGTTTCTGGTCGGTACCTGACGGTTCTAGTGACCTCAATGTGGGTTTCTTCGCAGGCGGCTACGCTACCCAGAATGGCGATATGCCGATAACTGGCACAGCATCATTTTCGGGTGCAGCAAATGGCTTCAGTGTTACCTCTAATGGTGAAGTCGTGGATGTCATCGGCAATGCCAGCATGAATGTCGATTTCGCCGCGGGTACCCTGACCGGCGCCATGACCAATATGACATCCGGTGCCAATGTGGGGGACGCCTTGAGTAGCACCACACCGTGGAACGATGTTGGCTTCAGCGGTACGCTCACCGATAACGCATTCAGCGCTGACGCAAGAGTTACATCATCACCCAATAACGCGGCAGCACTCGACGCTGACGCCGCGGGTAACATCAATGGCCGCTTCTACGGCCCGCAAGCCGCCGAGGCGGCAGGTACCTGGAGCCTGGAGGACGGTAGTGGAGGCGCGGCGTTTGGCGGTTTTGGCGTCAAGCAGTAGTTACTTCTCCTGATAACAAGACTAGACCCGCCACCTAGGCGGGTTCTTGTTTACTGCCGCTAATTCATGAGGAGCGTACTTTGCTTTTTCCCAGAATTTTTATTTGTTTTGCTGCCGGGTGGTGGTGCGCCACGCTTTCTTTTTCTGCACCCGCGCAAACTAACGACACTCATCGTGAAATCCCCTTAGCCGCTGTGGCCGCCACACGCCTGATGGAGCAGGGCGACAGTGAGCAAGCCAAAGCGGTGCTGTTGGAAGCACGTGAGCACTTTGCCGATAACGACGATATTGCCTTTCTGCTCGGCATGTTGGCGATGGATGAGCAGGAGTTCGAGAGTGCTAGCGATTACTTCCGTGAGATTCTAATCCGAGACCCACAGGCGGTTCGTGTTCGTCTTGAGCTTGGACGGGCGCTGTTCGAGAGCGGTGATTACCGCGACGCAGGGCGTCAGTTCCGCTTCGCGCGTAGTGGTAATTTGCCCACGGAGGTCAATGCCAATATTGACCGCTACCTTGCTGCTATCCACCATCTCCAAACGTTCAACTGGGACGTTTCGGTAGCGTTTGCCCCGGATACTAATATCAATGCCGCACCGAGTATCGAGGAAATTAGTATCTTCGGATTACCCTTCCAATTATCAGAGGACGCAAAGCGTCAGACGGGCATAGGGGTATTGCTCAATACAAGTGCGGAATGGACGCCTCATATTGCCGAGAATACTCGCCTGCGGCTGGGGGGGAGTTTGTATCGAACCGACTATCGTGGGGGAAGCTTTGACGATACCTTTGCCAATGTGCATGTCGGTCCTAAATTTCAGCTTGGTGGCCTTGAACTCAGCACGTTGTTAACCGGTTTTCATCGCTGGTATGGTAATGAGCCCTATCATCATGGCGCTGGTCTTCGGCAGGAAGTGACCTACTATCCATCTTCTCGAACACGCCTGCATACTTCGTTAGAGCACCAGTGGGTTCGCCACGATGACGTTAGCAGTTTGGATGGCACCCGTACCAGTTGGCTGGGCAGTTGGCAGTATGCCCTGACGCCTTCTAGCGGCGTGATGGGAGTACTGGGTCTGTCCAAAGAGTCTACAGAGCTGGATATGCTCAGCAATACCGTTTATCGAGGTGGTGTCGGATACTACCGGGAGTTATTCGGAGGCCTAACGGCTCTGATCCAACCTGAATATCTTCGCGCTCGCTATGATGACGTGACTCCGGCCTTTGGTGTGGAGCGGCGCGACAATTTATGGCGTACAAGATTGCGATTGACCAACCGCCGCTGGGTATTCAAAGGATTTACACCAGAGCTTACTTTGATCCGCTCATCCCGGCGTAGCAACATTGATCTGTATAGCTATGACCGTAATCAGGTGCAGTTAGGTGTATCGAAGTTATATTGATCGTTAATATACGCATTGTTAATGAGGGCTATCGTTAGGGTTTTTAAACACGCACTTCCCCAGGGTATCTACTCTGCAGATGACATTGAACCGTTAAGCCGCGACAATAGCGCGCTGCTTCAAATCACCGCGATTTGTTATCTCAATTGCCGCTATCGGGGAGTACCATGTTGCCATTGAACATCCTTTATCAGGATGAGCATCTTGTTGCTGTGCATAAGCCATCTGGGTTACTGGTGCACCGCTCGGCGCTGGCGCGTGGAGAAACACAGTTTTTGCTTCAACGCCTGCGTGACCAAATTGGCAAACGAGTGTATCCGGTGCATCGGTTAGATAGACCCACCTCCGGCGTGATGGTATTTGGCTTATCATCTGAAGCGGCAGCCGTGTTGAGTGAAGGCTTTAGCGAACGGCAGGTAGACAAACGCTATCTGGCGGTAGTGAGGGGCAAAGCGCCGGAGCAAGAGCGTCTTGATTACCCACTACGGGAAGAAGATGGCACGCGCCCCAAAGCCGAGATGCCTGCTATGCCCGCGATGACCGATATTCGTCGCCTGGATAGCGTTGAGTTGCCTGTGCAGGTAGACCGCTATCCAGTGGCGCGCTATTCGCTAGTGGAAGCGCGGCCTATGACCGGGCGTCGACATCAGATCCGCCGCCATCTTTCTCGGCGTGGTTATCCGATTATTGGAGATGCCAAGCACGGCAAAAGTGTCCACAACCGCTTTTTCGCGGATCAGCTGAATGCTCCCCGTTTGCTGTTGGCAGCCAGTTATTTAGCGTTTGATCACCCCTTAACCGATAAGCGCATCCAGCTAAGCTGCGCACTCGATGCGACCATGAGAAGCCTGTTTGAGCAATTCGGCTGGGCTGGGCATCTGCCACTAGATAGCGTGCGAACCCCAATCATCTCAACCCCCGCTGCGCTTCAGCGGTAGTCGTGACGAATCGAACCGTGCTGACAAATAGCATGTTGTAAAATAGAGAGCCTGTAATGTCTTCGGATTATGACTTTCGCTTTGGCGGCATTCGCCGCTTGTATGGCCAACGTGCTGCCACGGCGTTTCGCCATGCCCATGTTGTGGTCGTGGGTGTGGGTGGCGTGGGCAGTTGGACGGTAGAAGCGCTGGCGCGTTCTGGCATTGGCAAGCTGACGCTGATTGATTTGGATGACGTGTGCGTGTCCAACGTCAATCGTCAGCTCCATGCGTTAGACGGCACTATTGGCCAGCCAAAGGTAGACGTGTTGGCCGAGCGTTGTCGCTTGATTGCCCCGGAGATAAACGTCGTAGCCGACAGTGCTTTTGTCACACCCACTAACCTTGCCGAGCGTATCCCCGATGATGCCGATCATGTGGTGGACGCGATTGATAGCGTGATCGCCAAGGCAGCGCTAATCGCTTGGTGCAAACGACGTAAACTACCGATTACCGTGACGGGAGCTGCAGGCGGTCAGACGGATCCTACCCGCATTCAGGTGGCAGATTTAACACGTACTGAACACGATCCACTGCTTTCCAAGGTGCGCTCGCGGCTGCGCCGTGATTATGGTTTTTCGCGTAATCCTAAGCGGCGCTTTTCCGTTGAGTGTGTCTATTCCGATGAACAGCTGGTGTACCCTGGCGCTGACGGCGAAGTCTGTCTGCAAAAGCCCGGCAACGGTGATGCTACCCGTTTAGACTGCGCCTCAGGCTTTGGCGCGGCCACCTTTGTCACTGGTACGTTTGGGTTTGTCGCTGCCTCAAAAGTGCTCGAACGACTGGCTAAAAAAGCCGCTAAGCCCATGCCTTCAACGACCCAACAAGAGGAAAGTGAATGACTGCGCCTGTTCCCGGCATATATCGCCACTATAAAGGTAGCCTTTACGAAGTGCTGGGCACCGCTCAGCACAGTGAAACTGAAGAGGTGCTAGTCGTTTACCGTGCGCTTTACGGCGACTACGGCTTGTGGGTGCGCCCGCTGACAATGTTCACTGAAAGCGTTAACAAAGATGGTCAGCCACAGCCGCGCTTTGCGCTAGAGAAAGCGTTTAATTAATCCGGCGTTCCCTAAGTAACCTCTGATTAACTATTGCGCTTGGTCATACTGCGTTAAAAGTCGCCTCAAAATGCTCATTTACAACCCGTAAACTCCGCTTTTTCGTTGATTTTTGCCTTGTCTGACCTGCGCTCATAACGTTAATCAGAGGTTACCTAACGGCGACACCACTCGATAGCGTTACGGTTCTCTCTTCGATATTTATGCGCCACCCGGGTCTTTTCTCAACAAAGTCCCGGGTGTTTTTGTTGTGCGCTATTGCTTATATTCCAAAATGAGATATGTTTATAACAATTGTTTTGTCGGGGTTGTGCCATGCGCTGCTGCTGAGAGCGGCAGCGAGAAACGCTAGGAGAGATGCATGCAAACACAATCGTTAGAGAAGGGCGTTGCTATTACTTCACAGCTCACGGTCGAGGAGCTTGAGCAGGTAAAAGCTCAGGGCTTTAAAACGGTGATCTGTAACTGCAAGCCTGGCGAAAGCGCTGAGTTTTCTGGAGAGGATGCTTACCGCTTTAAAGCAGCAGAACTTGGCCTTCATTGGGTACACATTCCGGTGACCCCCGGCGAGTATAGCCAAGCGGATGTCGCTGCTTTTGCTCAGGCGTTGCAGCAGCTACCTCGGCCTATTTTGGCGTTTTGTCGGTCAGGTAAGCGTGCTACCCATCTTTGGGCTTACGCAAAGCGCCATACCGAAAAATGCGATCTGGCGGAACTATTTTCCGCTGCTAAAGCAGCCGGTTTTGATTTGGAAGCGCACCGCCAAGGGCTTGAAAATCAGACGGCGTAGGCGTGCGGTGTGATTTGCCTTAGTCAGTGCTATTACCAGAGCGAGTACTCCCCATGAACATAGAGCGTTGGGTGCCTGTGGTTGGCTGGCTGCGGCGCTATAACCGGGCTTTGTTATTTAAAGATTCGCTGGCAGCCGTTATCGTCACGCTAATGCTGGTGCCCCAGGCGTTGGCCTATGCCTTACTGGCTGGGTTGCCGCCAGAGATGGGGCTGTATGCCAGTATGCTACCGCTGGTGCTTTACGCCATCTTTGGTACCAGTGCCAGCTTGGCGGTAGGGCCGGTAGCCGTGGCAGCGTTAATGACGGCGTCGGCTTTAAGCAGCTTTGCTACTCCAGGCAGCCCTGAATATATTGGTGCTGCACTGGTGTTGGCGGCGCTTTCAGGAGTGATGTTGATTGCCATGGGCGTGCTGCGGCTGGGCTTTTTGGTCAACTTCTTAAGCCATCCGGTTATTTCTGGGTTTATCACTGCGTCGGGTATTTTGATCGCCATTAGTCAGCTCAAGCATATTCTAGGTGTTGAGGCTGCGGGGCATAATGTCATCGAGCTGCTGGGCGCACTGTTCAGCCAGTGGCAACAGATCAATCTCATCACGCTGCTGATTGGTCTAGGGGTGTGGGGCTATTTGCTGGTTTGCCGCAAGCGCTTGAATACCTGGCTGATGGCAATAGGTATCTCGGCCAGTACTTCGGGATTGATAGTCAAAGCCGCGCCGATTTCAGCGGTGATGGTGACTACACTGCTGGCCTGGCACTTTAACTTGGGGCAGTACGGTGTGGACCTGGTCGGCTTTGTGCCTAGCGGCTTGCCTGCCATTGAGCTGCCTAGCCTAGATCAGTCGCTATGGCTTGGCCTGTTGCCTGCCGCTTTATTGATCAGTTTGGTGGGCTTTGTAGAATCGGTATCCGTGGCGCAAACCCTGGCGGCTAAGCGCCGCCAGCGTATCGATCCAAATCAAGAACTCATCGCTCTTGGGATGGCCAATTTGGGCGCTGGCGTCAGCGGTGGTTCGCCGGTTTCAGGTGGGTTTTCACGCTCGGTAGTGAACTTTGAAGCGGGGGCGGCAACACCGTTGGCCGGGGCATTTACCGCTTTAGGTATTGTGCTTTCTACGCTGTTGCTCACGGGGCTGCTGGCCTTTCTGCCGACGGCGACATTGGCCGCTACTATTATCGTCGCCGTGGGCACATTGATTGATCTGCCCGCAGTAAAGCGCACTTGGCAATACTCCCGCAGCGACGGCGTGGCAATGGTGGCGACCTTGCTTCTGACCTTGTTGCACAGTGTCGAGGTCGGCATTATCAGCGGTGTGGTGCTGTCACTAGGGCTGCACCTGTATCGCACCAGCCAGCCCCATAGTGCCGTAGTAGGGCGGGTGCCGGGCACCGAGCATTTTCGCAATGTGAAGCGCCATGAGGTCGAAACCGATCAACATGTGGCCATGTTGCGCATTGATGAAAGCCTTTACTTTGCTAACGCTCGCTACTTAGAAGATACCGTGATGGCGCTGGCTGCTCGTTCCCCTTCGTTAAAACACATTGTATTGACCTGCCAGGCGGTGAACGTGATTGATGCGTCCGCACTTGAAAGCTTAGAAGCGATTAACGGACGGTTAAAAGATGCTGGCGCAACGCTGCACTTGGCGGAAGTGAAAGGCCCTGTGATGGATCGATTAATAAATACAGCGCTTTACCGCGAGCTAACAGGGCAGGTGTTTTTTACCACCTTTGAGGCTTGGCAGGCGCTGGCTCTCCCCACACAGAATGAAAAGCCGCAACCCTGCGCTTAATGGTCACCCGTGATTGGAGAAAATGGCGTGAACGCGTTAGCTTAGCCCTAACGTATTGACGACACTCCAGGGAACGGCCATGACCTCGCTATCACCGCAGCAGACGCTGAAGGCAGTATTCGGATTTGATGATTTTCGCGGCGGCCAGCAGGCGGTGGTCTCCAGAGTGTTGGAGGGGCACTCCACGGCGGCAATTTTTGCTACCGGGGCGGGGAAGTCACTCTGTTATCAGTTGCCTGCACTTCATCTTCCACACCTAACTCTAGTGGTGTCGCCGCTGCTGGCACTGATGCAGGATCAGCTCGCTTTCTTGGCGCGCCATGGTGTTGCAGCCGCCAGTATTGATTCCACCCAAGACCGCGATACGACCCGTGATGTGATTGAGCGCGCTAAAAACGGTGAGCTGAAGATCCTTATGGTGTCGGTGGAGAGGCTTAAGAACGAGCGCTTTCGGCACTTTCTGCGTCAGGTGCAAATATCACTGCTAGTGGTTGATGAAGCACACTGTCTTTCTGAGTGGGGACATAACTTCCGCCCCGATTACCTTAAACTGCCCGATTATCAGCGTGATTTTGCTATTCCCCAGGTGTTGCTACTGACAGCCACGGCCACGCCAGCGGTTATCGCTGATATGCGTGAGAAGTTCTCAATCGTACCGGAAAATGTCATTACCACTGGCTTTTATCGCGCTAACTTAGAGCTTCTGGTGGTGCCCGCCATGGAAAATCGCCAGCAACAGCTGATTGATTGGCTTATGCCAAAAATGCCGCCTGGCAACGAAGCGCCTACGATTATTTACGTCACCTTGCAGCAAGCCGCCGAGCAGCTGGCAAGTGCGCTGGCCGCCCAGGGGATTGCTGCCCAGGCGTACCATGCGGGACTGGATTCAGCCCGCCGCGACGACATTCAGCGCCAGTTTATGAACGGCGAATCGCCCTGCATAGTTGCTACCATTGCCTTCGGTATGGGGATTGATAAAGGCAATATCCGCAACGTTGTGCACTTTGATCTGCCTAAATCGATTGAGAATTACAGCCAGGAAATTGGTCGGGCAGGACGCGATGGACTGCCTTCCACCTGTTTAACCATTGCCGGACGCGACGGTCTGCGAGTGCTGGAAAACTTCGTTTATGGCGACACGCCTGAGTACGCGGGTATTTTGCGTTTATTGGAGGAAATCTCATCAGCCGGTCAAGCGCCAGATCGCCAGTGGGAAGTGCTGCTCAACACGCTTTCCCGAGATACCAATATCCGCCTGCTGCCACTTAAAACGCTGCTGGTGCGGTTGGAAATGCATGGCATAATTGCGCCGCGCTTTGCGTTCTTAGCCGAGTATCGGTTGCGCTACCATATTGAGCCTACTGACTTGGTGGGGCGCTTTGAAGGAGAGCGCGCGGCCTTTGTACGCTTGTTGATCGACAATATTGCTATTGCTCGCACCTGGGGAACGGTAGATTTTGAGCGCCTGCATCAGGCTGGGCAGGCACAGCAAATCGATGCTTCCCGTGCCCGTGTCATTACCGCGCTTGAATACTTCCAGGATAAAGGTTGGTTGACCCTGGAAGGTAAGCGCATGACCGATGTGTATGAAATTTGTCAGCCGGAATTTTCGGTCGCGGCGATGGCAAGCCAGTTATTTAATGAGTGTCTAGATCGGGAGCGAATCGAAATTGAACGGTTGCACTCCATGCTGGCACTGTTTGAGTCGCAAAGCTGCCTGACTCGGCGGTTAGCTGAGCATTTCGGGGATACCACCTTCGATGGGCCACTTGATACCGAGCAGCGCCGCTGTGGCCACTGCTCGGTATGCTACGGCAGCCCGGTTCGGCTACCGGATACGACGCCATTACCCACGCTGTCTGAGAATGATTTTATCCGCTATGCCACACCGCTGATTGAACGCCATACCGAACAGTTCGGCCAGACGCCCAGCGCTCAGCGGTTGGCGCACTTCTTATGTGGTTTAACCATGCCGATTTTTACCCCACTCAAAGCCCGTGGCCTTAACGGCTTCGCGGTCTTTGAGCAGCGTGCCTACCCTGAAGTACGACAGTGGGCAGAGCGCTGTTTGGCTAGCGCTGGCAGTTAAAGCATTACTCCCAAGCGGGGAACGGATCGGGTAGCTGCTTCCACGCTTCCATGCCTTGTAATAGCTCAGCTTCGCTTAGCAAGCAGGCGTCTAGTGCGTCACGCATCTTGGCTTGGTCCAAGTTCTGGCCGATAAACACCAGTTCCTGGCGCATATCGCCAAATGGCTCCTGCCACTTTTCCATAATGAACTGGCGAGTTTCAGGATCTTCCGGCCAGTTAGCTTCAGGGATAGCTTTCCAGAACACGCCCGCTAGGCCGTGATGAGCAATACCACCTGCTTGGCTCCATTGGCCTGCGAAGCGTGGCCGAGTAGCAAGCCAGAAAAAGCCTTTCGAACGTAGCAGCCCCTTACCAAACCACTGTTCATTGAGTAAATCGTGAAATTTCTGCGGGTTGAAAGGGCGGCGAGCATGATAGGCAAAGCTACCGATACCGTACTCTTCGGTTTCTGGCACATGCTCGCCACGCATTTCTTTTAGCCAACCAGGCGCTTGCTGAGCGCGCTCAAAATTGAACTTGCCAGTATTAAGCACCTTCTCTAGCGGCACGCCACCCTGAGTGATGGGCACCAGCTCTGCATCAGGGTTGAGTGAGCGTAGAATCGCCGTTAGCGCATCAAGTTCTTTTTTATTGATCAGATCCGTTTTGCTGATCAGTAATACATCACAAAACTCGATCTGGTCGACCAGCAGGTCTGCAACGTTACGCTCGTCGTCTTCACCCAAGCTTTCACCCGCTTCAGCGAGGCTTTGCGCTTCGCGGTACTGCTCAAGAAAGTTGGCACCATCGACGACAGTGACCAGCGTATCAAGGCGTGCAACGTGGGAAAGGCTCTGGCCGCTTTCATCCTCAAAGGTGAAAGTTTCCGCCACCGGTAGCGGTTCGGAAATCCCCGTGGACTCAATCACCAAGTAATCAAATTTACCTTCTCTGGCCAGTTGGCTAACTTCTTCTAGCAGGTCTTCACGCAGCGTGCAGCAAATGCAGCCGTTGCTCATTTCTACTAACCGCTCTTCAGAACGGTTCAGCGCTACCTCGCCATCTAACGTGGACTCGCCAGGGCTGCCACGCACTAATGCACCGTCGATATTGACCTCGCTCATATCGTTAACGATCACCGCTACCCGGCGGCCCTCGCGATTGGCAAGAATATGATTAAGTACGGTGGTTTTACCGGCACCTAGGAAGCCCGACAGCACGGTGACGGGCAGGGGAGAAAACACGGTCATTGTGAATGTACCTCTAAGCGGGTTTTGATAAGCGGCATCATGTTATGTGATAATATAACATTAAATAGACGGTTAAAAAGACCCTTTAGAAGATGGCATCCTCTGATTTTTCGTAGCAAATGATGATTAACGCTTATATTGCGTTGGGCAGTAGCCGCGTAAAACATTCGGCGATCGCAAGGCTGTGTGTTTAGTTGCGCGACCTGTAACGCGTTTACGCCACAGTCGAAACGAGGCCGGCTTAAGCTGGTGGCGCATTACCTCTATGACGTCCGGCTCGCCTAGGCTAAACAGAGTGTTGATCGCTTCAAACGGGGTGCGATCTTCCCAGGCCATTTCAATCACGCGGGACTGCTCTTCTGCGGGTAAACGACGGAAGCGTTTCACAGCTGCTTTAGGCATTGGTCACCTTACATGTTGATGAAGCGTGCAAGTAACGGGTTGCTATTAATTGTACCAGTATTGGACGCTGCTGTTTTAGTTGTACTGGTATCTTGAAGAGATATGCAGTTGTGAGGGCAGTTTACTTGACTGCTAAAAGCGCGCGAAAAAGGCCATTCATCAACACGGGCTCGTCGCGGAGAATGTTAAAGCCTGCTTGTTGAAGCAGTGGCGTTGCCTGACGGGTGATGTCGGTCGCGATCAATGAAGTGAGGGCGTTCAGTGCTCGCCGACTTGGACCGGCAGTGTGGGTGTCGGGTTGGAATTTATCCATAACACATAGCTGCCCGTCGTTTTTCAGTACCCGGTGCGCTTCGACTAGCCCTTGTTCAGGATTGGGCATTACCGCCAAAATAAGATGCATCACAACGACGTCAAAATGCGCATCTGGATAGTCCAGTGCTTCAGCATCCATCACACGACATACCACGTCACGTTGCGCATGTTCTGCTCGTTCACGGGCTCGCGTCACCATTGCGGGGGTCAGGTCGGTTAAATGGATTTCTAATTCGCGCGGTAAATAAGGTAGGTCTAACCCGGTGCCTGCACCCACCAGCAGCACTCGCATGCCGGGTTCCCAGTCAACTTGGTTAAGCGCATTTCTGCGGGGTTTGCGAAACGCTTTAGTCGCCACCAAATCATAGACTGGTGCGTAAATGCTATAGCGCAAGCGGTTCCAGGCGGTGGTATTTACCATAGGGTCTCTACCTCGATATAGGATCTTTGTCTCGACATAAGATCTTTGCCTCGACATGAGATCTTGGCCTCGAAAAGGGCGCTGCGCGTTCAATGAATCGCGTTTAACGTTTGCGAAGGGCTTTCGCCAAACTGTTGCTTATAGTCATGAGCAAATTGTCCCAAATGCCAAAAGCCCCAGTAAGTGGCAATTTCTGTCACTGTTTGGTGAGGCTCTGCGCTGCGCAGAGCACGACGTACTCTATTCAGCCGTGTTAAACGTAAAAACTGCAGCGGACTAATACCAAGGATAGACGTAAAACTGTATTGCAGCGTGCGCCTGCTGACATGAGTTAGCTCGCATAGCGTTTCCATGGTGACGGGACCTTCCAGGTGTTCATCAACATAGCGCTTCACTCGGTCAACCACTGCTTTCCGATGAGGATAGCTGGGAGGCAATTCATGGCTTGTTTGGTTGGCTTTTAATACCTCCATTAGGCCTGTTAGCAAAATATCTTGATGAACATTTTCAGCGATGGGGCCTTGCTGATTTGAGAGTAAGCGTTCAAGTAGAAAAGACACCGCATGCAGCGTTTCAGGCGCTACCCGACGGCGGGGTGAATCTTGCCACTCATGATCAAGTATCACCCCCTGCCGCTGGGCGGCAGCCTGTAATAACGGCATACGTATCACTAGTCCGTAGATATCAAATGCCTCGGGAGTTACCAGCTCAAAATCACGACCGCCGGGGTGGCACATTACCTCATGTTCTTCCAGCGCCTGCCCATTAATTCGTGACCCTAGTGCTTGAAGGGGGATGCCCAGCCAGAGAGAGTTAGACCACACTCGGCAGTCTTGTCGCAGTGCTTGCCCGGTATGTTCCTTAAACACCTGCATGGCGGGTAACTCAATTTCATCTAGTCGCCCATAAAAGCGGCCAGGACTTAACTGATCATATTGCTGCTGCCAGCGGGTCAGATTTTGGGCATGTTCGTCGGCATCAAACGCCTCTTGAATGCATTTTTTTGGTGCAATGTCTTGGCTCGTTAGCGTCATGAAAAACTCCTGTGAACATGATTAAAGCGCCATCACGTTGCGTGCTTTGCTCTAACTTATTGTATTTAATTTGTTTTTTTATAAGCATGACAGGTTTGCCAAAACTCGATACTCCCCATTAAGTGATAGCGCTACTGTGGAAACAAGCAAATTATGTTCCTCGACGCGCATTCGGCACCACTGTTTTAGATAGCTCTGTTTTAGAAAAACGGTTTTTGAGAACACGGTTTTGAGAACATAGTTTTTGAGAACATGGTTTTGGAGATAGCTGTTTTAGATAGAACTGTTTTAAATAGCCTCGTTTTGAGGAGCATTGTTTAAACGAATATTGATTTAGAAATAAATGTTTTAGAAATATACGTTTTCCTAAATCATCGCTTTTAAATATAAAAAAGGAAGGTCCCATGGCGCAGACCTATCACACAACTGTTGGAAGCCGCCGCTATCGCTTTAATGGCTTGGCGGAATTGATGGCCAAGGCCACGCCGCCACGCTCCGGTGACCGCTTGGCAGGTGTCATTGCAGAATCAGCAGAAGAGCGGGTAGTGGCGCAAATGGTGCTGGCAGAGCTACCACTTACCACGTTTTTGAACGATGTGCTGATCCCCTATGAGCAAGACGAAATTACCCGTTTAATCATCGATGAGCATGATGCTGCTGCGTTTGCGCCACTGAAGCATTTAACCGTGGGTGACTTGCGTAACTGGCTGTTGTCTGACTATGCCACCAGCGATGTGTTAGCCGCGGCTCGCCCTGGCATTACCCCTGAAATGGCCGCCGCTGTTAGCAAGTTGATGCGCAATCAAGATTTGATGCTGGTCGCCAAGAAGTGCCATGTGACGACCGCATTTCGTAATACGATTGGTTTGCCGGGGCGGTTATCGACGCGTTTGCAGCCCAACCATCCTACCGATGACGTGACCGGGATTGCCGCCAGTATTCTGGATGGCTTGCTGTATGGCAGTGGCGACGCGGTCATTGGGATCAATCCTGCTACTGATAATGTCGCCCAAAGCATCAAGCTAATGCGCCTGATGGATGATGTCATTCAGAAATATGAAATACCCACCCAGTCCTGCGTGCTCACGCATGTGACCAACACGCTCGAAGCGATTGAGCAGGGCGCACCGGTAGATCTTGTTTTTCAATCCATTGGTGGTACCGAAGCCACCAACCGCAGCTTTGGCTTTGATTTGAGTACGCTGGCAGAAGCCGAGGCGGCCGCTCAGACGCTGAATCGCGGTACGGTCGGGCGCAATGTGATGTATTTCGAAACCGGGCAAGGCAGCTCGCTTTCCGCTGATGCTCATCATGGTTTGGACCAGCAAACCTGTGAAGCCCGTGCCTATGCGGTGGCGCGCAAGTTTAATCCGCTGCTGGTGAATACGGTGGTGGGATTTATCGGCCCTGAGTATTTGTACGATGGCAAAGAGATCACCCGAGCGGGGCTGGAAGACCACTTCTGCGGCAAGTTGCTAGGCGTGCCCATGGGCTGTGATGTTTGCTACACCAATCACGCTGAAGCCGATCAAAATGATATGGACAACCTGCTAACGCTGTTAGGCGTGGCGGGCTGTAGCTTTGTGATGGGTATCCCTGGCTCTGACGACATCATGCTCAACTATCAAACCACGTCCTTTCACGATGCCCTTTACGCACGGCGCGTGCTTGGGTTGAAGGCCGCTCCGGAGTTTGAGCAGTGGCTGGCGAAGATGCAAATCTTCCAAGACGTTTCTTCCTATCGGTTAAATGATCAACTCCCGGCCGCTTTCGCGAATAGCCTGCGCCACCTACCAAAGGAGGCTGCTCGCGATGTCTGATAATGAAGCGAAAAAAGCCCCACCGATGGTGATCGCTAACCCATGGGAGCGGCTGAGGGCATTTACCGATGCTCGCATTGGGCTTGGGCGGGCGGGCATTAGTCTGCCCACCCATCAGCTATTGGCGTTTCAACTGGCTCATGCCCAAGCCCAGGATGCCGTTCACTGCCCCCTTGAATGTCACGCGCTGGCCGATGAGTTAACGACAGCGCTGAGCCTGAACCAGACACCTATTCATGTACATAGCCACGCAGTGGATCGGGCCATGTATCTGCAGCGTCCGGATTATGGCCGTCGTCTTGACGACACTTCGCGAGAGCAACTGCAACAAGCGGCGCAACGTGGCCAGCGCTTTGATTTAGCGGTGGTGATTGTCGATGGACTTTCCGCACTGGCGGTACAGCAGAACAGTGCGCCGTTTCTTACTGCGCTGTATCGCGCCTTTGAGAGTGATCAGCGAGAGTGGCAGCTCGCGCCACTAACCATCGTAGAGCAGGGCCGCGTGGCGATTGGTGACGAGGTTGGCGCGCTGCTTAATGCCGATGCCGTGCTGGTGATGATTGGTGAGCGCCCAGGCTTAAGCTCCCCCGATAGCCTCGGGCTGTATATGACCTGGGAACCAGAAGTGGGCTTAAAAGATGATCGCCGCAACTGCATTTCAAACGTGCGTCCAGCAGGGCTTAAACCGGAAGAAGCCGCGCGGCGCTTGTTGTTGCTATTAACCGAAGCCCGTCAGCGGAAACTGTCTGGCGTGCAACTGAAAGATCGTAGCGAGGACAACGTATTAGACGGTGCAACAGGGGGGACAACTCAAAACTTTCTGGTGGCCGATTAGTGTGTGCTTGCGCGCTAAACGCAACCCATTAACGACATATCAATAACAACACTTATAAAAACGCTCCTAACAACACTCCTAACAACAATATGGAACCAACACCCCGACTCAGCACGCCGCTGACAACGATTGCGTTCCACACTGAAAAGGGCATGACAATGACACAACCTTCTGTCGATCAAGCGTATTTGGCCAAGCGCCAACTGCGCAAAGGCACCGCGGGCTGGCTATTACTAGCAGGGCTTGGGGTTTCTTATGTTATTTCCGGTGATTTTGCCGGCTGGAACTTCGGTATTGCCGAAGCGGGTTGGGGTGGCTTTGCCATTGCCGCCTGCTTAATGGCGATGATGTATCTTGCACTCGTATTAGCATTGGCGGAAATGTCCGCAGCGATTCCAGCCGCTGGCGGCGGCTATAGCTTTGCCCGCCAAGCGATGGGGCCAGCCGGTGGCTATTTAACCGGGCTTGCGGTGTTGATTGAGTACGCTCTTGCGCCTGCTGCGATCGTGATTTTCATTGGCTCGGCAGTCGAATCGCTGCTGGGCATTAATGGGCCGCTGGTTTACCTGCTGTTTTACGCAGTGTTTATCGGTATTCACCTAGCAGGCGTGGGTGAAGCGCTAAAAGTAATGATGGTGATTAGCGGCCTAGCGGTATTTGCGATTTTGGCCACGGCAGTGGCGTTGATTGGCAATTTCGATGCAGCGAATCTGTTTGATATTGCGCCCACTGATGCAGCCGGTGCGAGCACCTTTATGCCCTATGGTTGGTACGGTATATGGGCAGCGCTGCCGTTTGGGATGTGGCTGTTTTTAGCGGTTGAGGGCGTGCCACTAGCGGCAGAGGAAGCCAAAGACCCCGCGCGGGATATGCCTAAAGGGATTATTGCCGCGATGCTATTCCTGCTGTTTACCGCCTTATTGGTCGTAGTGTTGCTGGCAGGCGCGGCGGGAGCCGAAATGATTGGTCAAAGTGGGGTGCCGCTGGTCGATGCGCTTAACGTTGCGGGCAACCCAACACTTGCCACGCTGGTTAATGTGTTGGGTCTTGCGGGGCTGGTGGCGTCATTTTTCTCGATTATCTATGGCTACAGCCGTTTGGTGTTTGCGCTTTCTCGTGCGGGCTATTTACCAAAGCCGCTGTCACTGACCAGCGAGCGTAAAGTGCCTTATCTGGCGCTGATTGTGCCTGGTGTATTTGGCTTTTTGGTCTCGCTTAGCGGCGAGGGTGATCTGATTCTAGGAATGGCCGTTGTCGGCGCGACGCTCTCTTATGCATTGATGGCGCTCAGCCACATTCTACTGCGAGTGAAACAGCCTGACTTACCACGCCCTTATAAAACACCCGGTGGTGTGGTGACCTCTGGCGTTGCGTTAGTGCTTTCCCTCGTCGCGCTTACCGGAGTCTATGCTTTCGACCCCCGCGCGTTTAATTACACCATCGTTCTGTTCATTGCTGGTGCAGCGTACTACTTCCTTTACAGCAAGAATAAGCTGGTGGCGAAAACTGCTGAAGAGGAGTTTGCGCTGGTGACTGCTGCCCCGGAAGAGTTAGACATTGATGAGCCGGCGCCAGCTGCTGCCAAGCTGTAATGTTTGATCTTAATCGCCTAGGCTGACTAGGCAGTTTAAGCCTCTGTGCCCAATGGCCCAGAGGCTTTTTATGATAAGTACTAAAACAGCCAGCTGCTTTTTAAATATACGGATTACCCACCAAGGTCTTCTCGCATGTAGTGCTCCGTTACGCGAAGCTGGGGGAAATCCTCAGGAGCACCGCCATGAAGCACTCTCCCGCGTATCGTTTAGCGGCCACTATTTTGCATGGATTTGATGGCTACCGAGCACGCTTCAAGCAAATTACCTTTGACGCCAGTCGGCGTTTTCGTGATGCGGCGTGGCGTGATGCCCAGCAAGCCTCAGCGGCGCGGATTAACCTTTATGGGGAGAAAGTGGGCGATACGCTGGCACGTTTGCAGCGTACCTTTGATCATGAGGTCCTTACGTACTGCGAGACATGGCGGGAGGCACGTGAGCACTATGCGCAGCTGATTAGCCAGCGGCTGGATTACGAGTTGGCCGAGACGTTTTTTAACTCACTATTCTGCTCGATTTTCCACCACCGCCATATTCGCAATGACTGGATGTTTGTGTACAGCTCCCGAGAAGATGCTGCGCACCATTCTGGAATTGAGCTTTGTCGACAGTATTCCGTCAATGGTGATTGGGCTCAGGCGCTTGCCTGGGCGCTTGAAGAGGCACCGTTTGATAACGCCTTTGCTGATCTGGAGCGCGATATTGAACTAGCTGTTGGCCTATTAGAAACCCTGCTTCCCGCCACTATTTTGCAATCAGAAGACGCTAAGTTAGAGCTATTGAAAAGCGTTTTTTACCGCAATAAAGGAGCCTACTTGGTCGGCCGCATTTTGGGGGGTGGTGAGCAGGTGCCACTGGTGTTGCCCATTCTACATGGTGAAGGGTTTGGCGAGCAGCAGGGCGGCGACCCCTGCCTGCACCTGGATACCGTGCTAACCGAGACCGATGAAGTCTCGATTATTTTTTCGTTTACCCGTGCCTACTTCCAAGTCGATGTGCCGGTGCCTGGGGAGTTTGTTCACTACTTAAAACAGCTCATGCCCCATAAGCCTGAAGGCGAACTGTATGCCGCGATTGGCTTTTTTAAGCATGGCAAAACCGAATTTTTCCGTGCCTTAAACCTGCAAGTGGCCAAGCGTGAGGATCAGTTCGTCATTGCGCCTGGGGTGCGTGGCATGGTGATGGCGGTGTTTGTACTGCCCAGTTTTCGTACCGTGTTTAAGATCATTAAAGATAAATTCGATCCGGCCAAAGAGGTCACCCATGCCATAGTGCGCGAGAAATACCGCTTGGTGAAACGCCACGACCGTGTGGGACGTATGGCTGATACCCAGGAGTTCTCGAACTTTATCGTGCGTCAGGATCACTTTGCGCCGGAGTGTCTAGAGCACTTGTTAGAAGTGGCACCGTCGACTGTGTCATTAAAAGATGACAAGGTGATTATTAAGCACTGCTATACCGAACGCATGATGACGCCGTTGAATATCTATCTGGAGCAGTGCAACACGGACGAGCGCGTAATGGTGCTTAAAGACTATGGTAACGCCATTAAACAGATGGCAGCGGCGAACATCTTCCCTGGCGATATGCTGTTAAAAAACTTTGGTGTTACCCGCCATGGTCGAGTGATTTTTTACGATTACGACGAGGTGTGCTATCTCACGGAGTGTCGCTTTAGGCATATGCCGAAATCGTATGGCAATGACTTTCAAGGAGGTGGCGGGGAGAGTTTTTACGTTGGCCCCAACGATATCTTCCCCGAGGAGTTCGGCCCCTTTATGTTTGCCAACCCGGAGCTGCGCGCTATTTTTATGCAACAGCATCCGGAGCTATTTGATCCCGATTACTGGTTGGAGCTACAGCAGGCCATTGTCGATGGTCGGGTGATTGATGTTTATCCATATCGTAATAAGCAGCGCTTCGCGGGGACTATAGGGCAACTGGTATATTAGGAAACAGTAAGAAGTGATTTAGTCGAGGAAAACATGACAGCACCACCGCACCTAGTGGTTTTTACCGGTTCAGGGATTAGCGCCGAAAGCGGTATTAAAACGTTCCGTGCCAGCGATGGCCTGTGGGAAGACCACCCCATCGAAGAGGTCGCTACGCCTGCAGGCTGGCGGCGAGATCCTCAGCGGGTGCTGGAGTTTTATAATCTACGTCGGGAGCAAATTCGTAAGGCCAAGCCCAACGCTGCCCATAAAGCCTTGGCGGCGCTTGAAAAAGATGGCTTTAAAGTCAGCGTAGTTACGCAGAATATTGATGATCTGCATGAGCGTGCAGGGTCGCGAGATGTGTTGCATCTGCATGGTGAGATTTTGAAGGCGCGCTCTTCAGTGGATGCGCGGCTGCATTATCCACTGCTGAAAGGCGGTATTGCGCTAGGCGATGTATGCGATAAGGGCAGCCAGCTGCGTCCGGACGTGGTGTGGTTCGGTGAATCGGTACCGCTGTTTGAAGACGCCTGCGAACTTGTTAGCCAAGCAGATTTTTTGCTGGTGGTGGGTACGTCTCTGGCGGTAATGCCCGCAGCATCGCTGCTATCGTATATTGACCTGGATACCCCGTGTGCGTTGGTCGACCCCGACGCGGATGCCTTAACACCGCCGGGCGTGTTGGCGATTAACACCACGGCAGGTGAAGGCGTTACTGCTTTGGTCAACCAGTGGCGCAAACAGGGTAATTTGATGCTGCCTTAAATTACCTATCGCTCCAGAGCTATCTCTTGAAGAACCATGCTTTCATTACATCGGTAATCTGAGTGATGTCGGCGTCGGTAGCGATATAAGCGGGCATGGTGTAAAGCCAGCGGCCGATTGGGCGCAGCCACACACCACGCTCGCGGGCGAACTGCCCGACACCTTTCAGCGTTTCGGCGGAGTGCGCTTCAATCACTGCAGTGGCACCCAGCACTCGTACATCGGCCACCGCTGGGTGGGCGTTCAGTGCGGCGTCGTCAACTAGCGCTCGGCTAAGCTGTTGGCTGAGAGCTGCAATCTTATCCAGGTAGCACTCCTCTTCAAACACGCGCAGGCTTTCCAGCGCGACGCGGCAGGCTAGTGGATTGCCCATAAAGGTAGGGCCATGCATAAAGGCATGGTTGGCGCTGTCGCCAACAAACGCATCGTGAACGCGGTCGTTGGCCAGGGTTGCTGCATGGCCCAGGTAGCCGCCGGTTAGTCCTTTAGAGAGCACCATAATATCCGGTGTTACGTCAGCATGATTGGCGGCAAACAGCTTACCCGTGCGGCCAAAACCGGTAGCCACTTCATCAAAAATCAGCAACACGCCAAACTCGTCGCATAGCGCACGCGCTCCGCGCAGATAGCCAGGCGAGGTCATATTCAGCCCGCCTGCCGCCTGGAGTAACGGCTCCATTAGTAGGGCGGCAATCTCATGATGATGCTTCTCCAACACGTCGCGCAGCGCCGCTAAATCGTCGGCGACCTGTTCCGGCGTGGCGTTAAACGGTGCGCTGGGTGCGGGGGCGAAATGGTGTTGGGGCAGCAGGCTGGCGAACAGGCTGTGCATGCCCTCTTCAGGGTCGCATACCGCCATACAGCCAGTGGTATCGCCATGGTAGGCCTTCATTAGCGAAAGCATCTTACACTTTTCCGGGTGGCCGATGAGTACTTGGTACTGCAGGGCCATTTTCATCGCCACTTCCATCCCGACTGAACCACTGTCGGAGTAGAACACGTGATTAAGGCCGTCAGGGGTGATGCGCACTAGCTCTCGAGCAAGCTGGTCGGCGGGGTCATGGGTGAGGCCACCGAGCATGACATGGCATAGCTCGCCTGCCTGTTCACGAATGGCGGCGACTAAACGCGGGTGGCTGTAACCATGAATCATGCACCACCAGGAGCAGGTCGCGTCGAGCAGGCGCTCGCCGTTTTCCAGCGTAAAGTGACTACCGCTGCCGCCGACCACTTTAGGTGCTGGCGCTTGGGTTTTGAGATGGGCATAAGGGTGCCAAACGGGAGAACTCATAAAGTGGCTTCCTGATTCAAAACTGAGGTGTTGAGCAGCGCGGTTAGTGAAAGCGCACGGCATGCATGAACGGCATCGGCGGTGGCTAAATGAGGAATAATGCCCAGACATGGCGCGTTAAGGGTGTTTTTAAGCAGGTCGATGTTAGCGTCAAAGCGTGCTGTATCAGCGGCGAATTCAGGGTCCACTACGCTGCCGACCCAGCCCGCAAGGGTTAGGCCATCGGCAGCGATCGCTTCTGCGGTAAGCCGAGCATGATTAAGACAGCCGAGCTTTAGTCCCACGACCAGAATGACGGGCAGCTGCATTATCCGCGGTATATCGGAAAAGTCGTCGTGCTCATTAAGAGGCACACGCCAGCCGCCAGCGCCTTCGATAAGAGTTAAGTCGCGCGGCATGTCGTTTAGGGTGGCGCTAAGCGAGGCCACTACGCTATCGACGTTAAGCGCGCGCCCCGCCTCGCTGGCGGCTAGATGGGGCGCAATCGCGGGCGCAAATGTCCACGGGTTAACGGTGGTGTAATCGACGGGGGGAGCGCTCTGTTGTTGTAGCGCCAAAGCGTCGCTATTGCGCAGCCCATCCGCCGAGATGTGGCTACCAGAAGCAATCGGCTTAAGCCCCAGCGTGCTGAGCTGCTGCTGTTTGGCAGCGCACAGCAGCGCGCTGGTGGCCAGGGTTTTACCCGCATCGGTATCGGTGCCGGTCACGAAATAGACGGTCATGGTGATTTTTCCAAGTGCAGGGTGATGCAGTGGTAGCTAACGGGGAGCCCCTGGGGTTCTCGTAGCGTGTCAAAACGCTGGCGGGCGGCGACTAGGTCTCGGCGGGTAAGACGTGCCTTGGGACGCGCCACCTGGGCGCCTACCCCCTTGATTGAGTCCATGACGGCAGTGAGATCGGGGTAGTAAAACCGCCGCCATTCGGTGATGCGATCAACCAGCGTTAAGCCGCTTAGGGTAACTGCGTGTTCAAGTGCCTGGGCATTTGGCGTTTGCAGTAATGCCTCCGGGCGCTGCCAAGCAGAGGCGACTTCTGCCAGCGTGCCGGGTAAGAGCGTCGTAAGATGCACTTGGCCGCCAGCGGTAAGCACTCGTTGAAGCCCGCGCATAACCGCATCGATATCGCGGCACCACTGAATGGCGAGGTTGGAAAATATCAGGTCAAAGGTGGCGCGCTCAAAAGGCAGCGCAGCGGCATCGCCTTGCTGCCAACGAATATGATGGCCATAGCGCGCTTGGGCGTGAGCGAGCATGCCTGGGGCAATATCCAGCCCAGTGACGTTGGCATGGGGAAATTGAGTGGCTAGTCGTTGCGTCCAGACGCCGGTACCACAGCCAAGGTCGAGTATGTTGTCGGCACTAGGCGGAAGCGATGACCAGAGCGTTTCCCCTATCTGGCGCTGAGCGCTGGCCAGCGCATCGTAGCGGGGGGCCGCGCGAGAAAAAGCGTGGGCGACTTTTGCCTGCCAATTTGGCGCTGGCGTTGCCGTTAGGTACATACGTGCTCCTTGGCGACCAGGGCAGCCTGGGAAGCGATGGTCGCGACCAACTGGGCTGGTTGGGAAAGCATCGGGCAGTGCCCCGCGTGGGCAAGGTTGATTGCCTGAGTGCGGGTGCTGGAAGCCACTAGTGGATCGTGCTCGCCCACTAGTTGAATGACCGGACAGGGCGTCTCTTGCAAAAGCTGAGTGTTATTCAGGGTGGCAAGCCAGTGGAGCCCTTGGGACAGCGTGCTAGTCGTAGCGCTGGGGGTGTCACCCAAGATGGCCCGTAGCTGTTGGTGGGCGTGGCGCGCGTTAGGTTCGCCCTGGGTTTGCCAGCGTAAGAAATGTCGCCAGGTAGCAACGGGATCACGGAGGAAAGCGCGCTGAAAGCTGGCAAGCTCGGCTTTGCTAACTCCGTCATCGCTACAAAATTGCCCGCCTGTGCCAATCAGCACCAGGCCACGTGGCGCAGGCAGCTTATCGAGCAGCGCGCTGGCTAACAGCCCGCCCAACGACCAGCCGACCCACACAGCGTCGCTGGGTAGTTGGTCGGCCATGGCGCTGGCAAGGGTATCCAGGGTGGTCGGATCAGCTAGGGCGGGGGTGTCACCATAGCCCGGCCAATCCACCGTGTGCACCTCAGTATGGGAGGGCCAGTGATGTTCCAATGGCTGCCAGATGCGCTGATCGATCCCCCAGCCCGATAGCAGCACAAGACGTTGAGGGGCGTCTAGGCGAGACATACTGCTTCCTCACGCTGACAGGCGCTCAGCCCTTCCATAAGCCGATCAATATCGCTTAGAGAGTGGCGGGCACTCAGCGTAATGCGCAGCCGTGCGGCACCATTGGGCACCGTGGGTGGACGAATCGCCCCGACGTGAATACCCCGTTGGGCGAGCTTAGCCGCCCAAGCCATAGTGCGTGGCTCGTTGCCAAGTAGCAGCGGTTGAATAGGCGTATGAGAGTCGGCAAGGGGCAGCCCTAGCGCCTGGGCCTGCTGGCGGAAATAGTCAATATGGCGCTGGAGCAGCTGGCGATGTTCGGGTTCGCGTTGCACGATGGTCAGCGCTTCCAGGGTCGCTGCGGCAATGCTGGGGGGCTGGGCCGTGGTATAGATATAGCTGCGAGCAAACTGAGTGAGGTGGTCGATCAGCGCAGCGTCACCGGCCACAAACGCGCCAGCGGTACCCAGTGCCTTGCCCAGGGTGCCGACCAAAATAGGCACCGCTTGGCTGTCGAAGCCTGCCACACAGCCGCTGCCATCAGCGCCTAACACGCCCAGTCCGTGAGCGTCATCAATCATTAGCCAGGCGTTGTGTTGCTGGCTGGCGTGGGCAAGAGTAGCAATATCGGCAACGTCGCCATCCATGCTGAACACGCCGTCGCTGACCACCAGCTTATAGGGGGCAGAACTGCGCGCTAACAAGCGTTCAAGATCTGCGCTATCGCGGTGATGAAAGCGTCGCGAGCGGGCACCGCTTAACGTTGCCCCATCCAGTAACGAGGCATGATTTAACCGGTCTTGAAAAATGGCGGTATTTGAATCGGCGAGTGCTTGCAACACGCCAAGGTTAGCCATATAGCCGGTGGAAAACAGCAGTGCACGCTGCCGTCCTGTCCACTGAGCCAGGGCGTCTTCCAGTGCGTCGTGGACTGACAAGTGGCCGCTGACCAAGTGCGACGCGCCTGCGCCTGCGCCAAAGCGGCGCGCCCCCTCTGCCTGGGCAGTTTGCACACGTGGGTCACGCGCCAGCCCGAGATAGTCATTGCCAGCAAAGTCCAGCGTGCCAAGGGTGGTCACCCGCCGGTGCCGCCAACGCTGTTGATCAACACGCTGCTGGCGGGCGCTGGCTAGCCGCTGCTGCCACGCGTCAGACACTGGCATCTACCGCCAATGCTGCTGCCCGCTCTGCCTGGGCGCGCTGCTGAGCTTGTTGAGTGAGTCGCTCGGTGTGAGTGACTTCATCTTCGCAGGTATCACGACGCTCTGGGTGCAGGCCTAATTTTGCAAATAGCGCGCGGTCGCGGTCTGCTTGAGGATTGCCGGTGGTGAGTAGTTTGTCGCCGTAGAAGATTGAGTTGGCCCCCGCCAAAAAGGCCAGTGCTTGCGTCGACTCGCTCATCTGCTCGCGGCCAGCGGAAAGCCGCACATGGCTTTGTGGCATCATAATCCGTGCCACCGCGATGGCGCGGATAAACTCAAGCGGGTCTAGATCTTCGATGTTCTCAAGCGGTGTGCCCGGTACCTTAACCAGCATATTGATGGGCACGGACTCTGGGTGCGGTGATAACTTGGCCAACTGCTGTAACAGCGCGCTGCGGTCTTGCGCGCCTTCGCCCATGCCTAAAATGCCGCCGGAGCATACTTTCATGCCCGCTTCACGCACAGTGGCCAGGGTATCTAGGCGGTCGCTGAAAGTGCGGGTTGTGATGATTTCAGGGTAAAAGTCGGGGGAGGTATCCAGGTTATGGTTGTAGTAATCCAACCCGGCAGCCGCCAAACGGCTGGCTTGATCACCGTCGACCATGCCTAGCGTCATACAGGTTTCCAGCCCCAGCGCTTTTACTTGGCGAACCATCTCTTCGACCAGTAGTAAATCTTTGTCTCGCGGGCTGCGCCATGCCGCGCCCATACAGAAACGGCTAGCGCCGGCTTCTTTGGCCGCCTTGGCCTGGGCAACGACTTTTTCGATTTCCAGCAGCTTCTCTTTTTCGAGCTGGGTATTGTAGTGACCGGACTGCGGGCAATATTTGCAGTCTTCTGGGCAAGCTCCCGTTTTAATCGACAGCAGGGTCGAGACCTGCACCGCGTTAGCATCAAAGTGGGCGCGGTGAACTTGCTGAGCTTTAAATAGCAGGTCGTTAAAGGGCAGCGCGAACAGAGTATTAATCTCTTCCAGCGTCCAGTGGTGGCGCGGGGCGGCGGCATTGAAAGCGGTGGCGGTCACGGGTAAACCTTTTTTCTTTTGAAAGTTGACGAGACTCTAGCGGCGTTACGCTTTTGGTGTCAACTATTGTAGTTATGTTGGTTTACTACGCTTGATTTTAGACAGCGAGGGTTCGTCATGGTGGTCGGGCTGCTTTATACTCGGCGCCCTTTGTTAACCGTCTTTTGTTAATCGCCCTTTATTAATCGCCCTTTATAAATTGGAGCGCGGATGTCTGACGCTACGTCACAGCCCCCTGAGTCTGCTTCATTGACTGACTACGACCCCGCTACGGGGCATCCGCGCCCACCTCGGCGTGAATTTAAAGCACGGGGTAGTTTTGTCACACGCTGTGAAGGGTGCAATCTTCCTGAACTCAACTGCCTGTGCCCTTACCAGGTGAAGGCCGACAGCACCGCTCAGGTGTGGCTGTTGACCCACTCTATAGAACACTTTAAGCCGACCAATACCGGACGGTTAATTGGTGATGTGTTGACACAAACCCGAGTGTTTACCTGGTACCGCACCGCGCCGGACGAAGAGTTAGCCGCGCTGCTTGAAGATCCACGCTACGCGCCTTTTGTGATCTTCCCGGATGACCAGCCCGACTACGCGGACCGTGTGGTGGACATTAAAGCGGTGCACGCTGTGAAGCAGCAGGGGTGTATTCCGGTCTTTGTGATTTTAGATGGCACTTGGCGCCAAGCGCGACGAATGTTCCGCAAGAGCCCTTATCTGGATGCACTGCCGGTACTGCCGCTGCGCACGGAGCGGGAAACACGCTATCGGCTACGCAAACCTGCCTCAAAAGCGCACCTGTGTACGGCAGAGGTTGCCATTGAGCTGCTGCGCCAAAGTGGTGATGAAAATGCTGCTGATGTGCTAGACGATTACTTTGATGTATTTAACGATAGCTACGCCGAGAGCCGCTTTTATCGCAAAATTGCTGAACCAACCGCTGCCATGCAGCGGCTATTAGATCGAAAGGGTTAGCGCTGGGCACCAGGTAGCCAGCGAAGCATCACTTTGCGTACCCAGTACCAGCGGTTAATCAATAGGGCGGTAAAAATCAGGCTACAGCCAAGCAGCTGTAGCAGGGTCATGGTTTCGCCAAACCACCAAGCGGCGAATAGGGCAGTCCACACCGCTTCAAGCATTAAGATAACCGCCGCGTGGCTAGGTGTAGTCATGCCCTGGGCTTTGATTTGCAGGAAGAAGCGCAGCGAGCTTGCCAGCAGCACGCTGGCTATAAACCAGCCCAGAATTGAGGGGCTAAGCGCGAGCGGCTGATCCTCGACGACCAAGGATAGGCCGGTCAGTACGCTGCCCACCGAGAGCAACTGTAGTGTGGTGAGCGGTAGCGCTGGCACGTTGCGCACCACGCGAGTATTGACGTTGATCAGTAGCGCGAAGCAGAGCGCCGCGCAGACCATTAGCAATTGACTAGCTTCTACTTTGAACCCTGCGTTTAGCGACAAAAGGGCAAAGCCCAGTAGCGCTACCGGGAGGGCGATCCAGGTAGAGCGTGGCGGACGGTCGCCAAACAGCAAGCGTGCTACGACGGGTACCAGCAAAATCCCCAAGCTGTTGATAAACGCGCTTTCACCCAGGTGATCAGAGTAACTTAACCCCAGAATCCAGAAGGCTATCGCGACGCTGAACAAAAAGCCTACCAGTACGCCGCGCCTTATCCTGCGCGCGGGTAAGCGTCTTAGAGCAGGCCAGGCGAAGAGTAGAAGTATCAGTCCTGCCAGCAAAAAGCGCGTGCCAATAAACAGCAACGGCGGCATACCCGCTAACGCTTCTTTAGAAAAAATCCATCCGCCAGCGGCTACCACTGTTACCAGCAATAGCAGCGCATCGGCTTGCCATGGCGCTTGCTTGATCGTGCTCACGCAGTGCCGCTACCGAACAGTGCACCGGCAATCCTAAAGCCTGCTACCCAGGTACCCACCGCAGAGCCTAATGTTGCCAAAATAAACACCAGCAGCGTGCGGGAGACGCGATTTTTCCACCAACCTTTGAGCTCGGTGACATCATGGCGTAGTGTCGAAAAGTCGCGCACCTTCGGTTTGCGCATATAGAGCTCGACCCCTGCAGCGACAAAGCCTGCACCAATAGTGGGGTTAAGCGAAGTCAGTGGGGCGGCAAAGAAGGTGGCAATCACCGTCACAGGGTGCGCAAGAGCTGCTATCGTCGCGCCGCCGGATAAAATACCATTGATTAAAAACCACTCAATGACCAACTGCCAGCCAAGCTCAGTGTTACGCGAAAAGCCGATCACAAAGCCAGTGATAACCAGTGCGGTAATCAACCAAGGGGCTGCTTTCCAGAGTTTAGACGGTGGTGGCGTTGCCTCCAGTGACTCACGCTCAGTGGTAGGATTTTCAGGAAGCGGTGCTTCCAGGTGTTCACCGGTGCCTTTTAAATGCCCGGCTCCCAGCACCACTAACACGTTTTGGTAGCGCCCAGGCGGCGCTTCTTCAGCTAAACGCAGTGCCATATAGCGGTCGCGTTCGCGAATAAGCGGGGTATAGAGTGCCTCTGATTCGGCAGCAAATTCGCTGAAAGTGGCTTCCAGCATATCGCCTTCTTTGAGCTTTTCGATGTCCTCTTTGGAAACATCCTGGCGCGACATAACGCTGCCAATTAGCCCCGAAAATAGCGAGAAGCGTTGCCACCAGGGGACATTACGGTAAATGCGTTTTAATGTAATGCCAACGTCACGATCGACCAACATTAAAGGCAGCTTACGGGTACGGCACTCTTCTACTGCCGCACGCATTTCAGCGCCAGGCTGAATGCCTGACTGTTCGGCGATCCGCTGCTGAAACGCACCCAGTGCCAGGCTGGCCGCGACCATGCCTGCTTTGCCTTGTTTAAATACTTGAAAAAGATCTTGTTCCCCCATGGCATCGGGGTTGTCCATGCTGTGATGACGTGCGTCACATAGCTCAATGGCAACGGCATCGTAAGTGCCACTGTCGATTAACTGGCGAACGTCATCGGCACTTTCGGCAGAGACGTGAGCGGTGCCGAGCAGGGTATAACGGGTGCCGCCAACGGTGACGGTTTTTAACGGGCCGCTGGTCTTAGGCTGCGCGTTGGGTTCTTGCGCCAGCGGTGTTGCATCGTCATGGATCATTAATGTGTCTCAATTTGAATAGAAAGCATTGATACGTGTTTAACGACGCCAGAAGGCGGGTGTAAATAGCACAAGTACCGTGAAAATTTCCAAGCGGCCCAGCAGCATCGCGAGCACCAAAATCCACTTGGCTAGGCTGGGCAAGTCGCCGTAATGGCTGCTAGCTTCGCCTAGTGCCGGGCCTAAATTATTTAATGCAGAGCCAACGGTTGACCAAGCGGTAACTTGGTCAACACCTGTTGCCATAACGCCCACCAGCATCAAGAAAAATAACATGACGTAGGCTGAGAAAAAGCCCCATACCGCCTGGGCGATGCTGTCGGGAACACTAACTTTACCCACTTTAACGGCAATCACTGCGTTGGGGTGAATAAGCCGCATGACTTCACGCATACCCTGCTTCAAGATCAGAATAATGCGGATTACTTTCATGCCGCCCGCTGTCGATCCGGAACAACCACCTACAAAGGCGGCGACAAACAACAAAAACGGTAACGCACCCGGCCAGCCTGAAAAGTCGGCAACTGCAAAGCCCGCAGTGGTGGCGACAGAGACGACTTCAAAGAGCGCATGTCTCAGACCTTCAACATCGTCGTAGGTGTCCGTGAGCCACAAAGTAATCACGGTGATCGTGGTTAACCCAGCAAGAAAAATCATTAAAAAGCGTGCTTCAGGATCCTGAAAGTAGTGCAGCAGACGCTTTTCACGCCAAGCAATAAAGTGCAGGCTAAAGCTGAACGCTGAGATCAGCATAAAGCCAACGCAAATCAGCTCAATGGCGGCACTGTCAAAATAGCCGATGCTGGCATCATAGGTCGAAAATCCGCCAATCGCGACGGTCGAGAAGCTGTGTCCCAAGGCATCGAACCAGCTCATTCCCGCTAACATGTAAGCGACCATACAGGCCAGCGTTAGCGTTGCGTAGATGTACCACAGTGCTTTAGCGGTTTCGGTAATTCGCGGTGTTAGCTTTGAATCCTTTAACGGCCCAGGAATTTCAGTACGGTACAGGGCCATTCCACCAACACCCAAGGTGGGCAAAATGGCCACCGCTAACACCACAATCCCCATGCCGCCTAACCACTGCAATTGCTGGCGATAGTAAAGGATGGATTCTGGCAGAAAATCGATGCCAGTAATGACGGTTGCACCGGTCGTGGTTAGCCCAGAAAACGATTCAAACACCGCATCGGTGACACCGAGTGAACCTTCACCAAACAGCATCAGTGGTAGCGAGCCGAAAAGTGCCAATACGGTCCAAAACATGGCCGCAATAATGAAACCGTCGCGAATCCGTAGCTCTTTGTGGGCGCGACGATTGGGTAGGAAAAGCAGTAAGCCCGTTATCACTGAAATGGCGATACCGCTCATAAAAGCGTGCCAAACACCATCGCGAAACCAAAGCGATATCAGCATGGGTGGCAACATGGTGAGGCTAAATAGCATCAACAGTAGCCCTAAAATGCGTAGTATGACCCGCAAACTCATAGCAGTGGTTGCCTCATAGCGGTGGCCTGTTTTCTTGAAGAGCGTTGCCTAGAAGGCCATTGCCTAGAAGAACGTTAATCCCACTTGGAACAGCCGCTCCACGTCACGAATGCGCCGCTTATCAATCACGAACAGAATGACGTGGTCGCCGCTCTCTACCATCACATCGCCATGGCCAATGATGACCTCTTTGCCTCGCACAATGGCACCTATGGTGGTGCCTTCAGGCAGGCTGATCTCAGCAATGGTACGGCCGACCACCTTGGACGACTGCTTATCACCGTGGGCGATTGCTTCGATAGCTTCCGCAGCGCCACGGCGCAGTGAGTGCACGTTGACAATATCGCCTCGGCGGACGTGGGTAAGCAGGCTGCCGATGGTCGCTTGTTGGGGGGAAATGGCGATATCGATTTCGCCCCCCTGAACCAAGTCCACGTAGGCCGCGTTGTTAATCAGCGTCAGT
>NZ_BJUL01000009.1 GCF_007989605.1 Vreelandella venusta
GGGGCTTAACAATAGTTAAGTCGGGCTCATTATGTAGCGTCAGCGCACCCGCGGAAGCAGCGCGCTAGCGGTGCCGAGGTTGGCACCGAGGCCGGATCAGCCACAGCGCCATTATCAAGAAGTCGATTATATCGAGAGGGGTAAGCGTTTATAACATCTCTTGCTGGTTATACGCCCTGGCTAAATCCGCCAGCGCGGCAAGATCACAGTAAGCCTCCGGCTGCATAATTAACGCTTGGCCCATCAGCACATTGCGTGCTTCCAGCTTAGCGCGTAGTGCGGTGTCTTCGATCTCTTCAAAGTCAGCGTTATGGGCCAGCGATAAAACGCGACGGTGCATTTCAATGCCGCAATAAGCTAGTGCATCCAGGCGAATCTCTTCAAGCAGCGCATCGCAGGCGTCATCGGCACTGTTTCCCTGCGCCTCAAACAGCGCCCGGGGGAACAGAATGCCGGTGCGTTCGGTTTGCCACAGGTGGCGGAACTCGGCATCAAAGCGGGTAAAACACGCTTTAATCACGTCAAGAATCCACGCTTGGTAGGCAGCAAGCTCATCGGCTTGGCGGTGGGCGGGCTGGCTGAAATAGGCCATCAGGAAGTTAGCAACGGCCATGCCTAGATCAAAGGCCATTGGCCCATACTGGGAAAACTCGGGATCAATCACCCGCACATCCGACTCGGTGGCCATAATTGACCCAGAGTGCAAATCACCGTGCAACATGGTTTCCGTGTTCGCGGTGAACTTCATCAACAGCCGCTGTACCTTAGCTTTTAAGCGTGTATTACGGCGCAGTTCATCCACTACCGGCGACAGCTCCGGCGTATGGCGATTCATTTCAGCGCCATAATAGGGATCGGTAAATACCAGAGATTCGGTAATCGCAGGAATCGCCACGTTGCCTGAAAAAAGCCCAACGTCAGCTTTCTTCTCAGGGCTGCTTAAGGAGAGCTCCGAGCCACGAAACGCCATGCGCGCGCAGAATTCACCGATGGTTTCGCCAAGCAGGTTAACCCGCTCACCGTTGATCAGCTTGCGACGCAGAATCGTATGCGGGTAAAGGTACTCCATGACAATCAGCGCTTGGGGCTTGTCGAAATAGAACACCTCAGGGGCGATGCCCGGCGCACGCTGGGCTTGGCGCACTAGGGCGTAATATTCAAAGTGGGCGCGATAAAGTGGCAGTGGCCAGCTCTCACCGACCATACGAACATAGGGTAGCGCTTGTTTTACCACCACGCTTCCCGCACTTCCCGACACAATAAACACTAGGTTTAGGTTGCCATCCCCTACTTCGCGGATCTGCCACTGCTCAGGGTTAGCGCCCACTCGGCTTGCCACTGCCTCAACACTCCCCAACCGTTGGGCCAGAGTATCTACCTCTAACGCTTGATAGGTCTGTTCGTGTGCCACCATGTTATTCCTCGCGAAAATGCGTTTTTATTTGTCACACTGGGGAATGGTTGTCAAACACCTTCATACGCAAGCGCAGCGAAACCGTCATAACACGATTAGCCCAGCAACCGACGACAAGGAGAGCACGATGCAGCGTCAGCAAGATCCATCAACAAACGATTGGACATTCACTATGGGTCACCGCGAGCTGATTGTTCACCGTCGTTATGAAGTACTAAGCATAATGAACGACTTTATGATTGGTATTTGGTTTGTTATCGGCAGTATCTGTTTTTTCTATGACGGCGCGATACAAACTGTCGGCGTTTGGCTCTTTTTGATTGGCAGTATACAGCTGCTGATTCGTCCAACAATCCGCCTACATCGTTATATCTACTTCAAGCAACTGCCCGATACCGACCACGATGCTTAAAACGGACTTAACACAAGAACCTCACCCCTTGCGCAGCCAAAGGGCTGCGCAGCCTATCCGGTAGCGGGCTATCAGTAATCACCGCATGATAGTCAGCAAGCTGGCCAGCGGCACAGCGCAGCGGCAGGTCAAATTTGGTTTTATCCAGCACCAGAATGCGATATGCAGCATGGGATAGCAGTGCTTCGCGGGCCATGACTTCGTCATCATTGTAATCATATAAATGGCCATGACTGTCCATGCCGCCCACGGAGACAATGCCGACATCCACCCGGTAGCGTTGAAAGAAGCGCCAGGCATCGCCGCCAATCACATCTTGATCACGGCGCCGTACCCGCCCACCCGCTACCACCAGCTCGCATTCCATGGTGCACAGCTTGATGAGTGCGTGCAGGTTATTGGTCATAATCTGCAGACCTTGCTTATCGCGTAAGGCGTCAGCCAGTTGCTCTACCGTGGTGCCAGTACCTAAAAATAGCGACTGGTGATGCTGAACCAGCGAAGCGGCTTGGCGGGCAATCTGACGCTTACCCGCTTGATTAACGATTTGGCGCTGATCGTAGCCAATATTCTCCTGATCGGGAAACGGCAACACTTCCCCGTGGCGACGTAACACCAGCCCTTGCTCAGCCAAGACACGAACATCCCCACGCAGCGTTTGTATCGACACATCAAACTGGTCAGCTAGCGATTCCAGGGGCTGACGACCTTGCTGGCGCACCTGTGCCAACACGGCACGGCGGCGCTCGTTTAAGCCCATTATTTTCTTCACGTTGGCGACCACCTTAGGAACGAAAGCCTTTTTTTAGCAGGCGAAAGCCTGCCGCCATCAAACGAAAGCGTAGTGTCATGATGTTGTAAGGCGATGACAGTAGTGTGATCGGTGTTCACCTACTGGAGGTTTTACGATGTTGAAGCGCTCACTGTGCACTGCCGTTACGCTTGCAAGCTTTGCTCTATCGTCGTCACTACTCGCTGATGACAAATTGGTGCTCTATACCAGCCAACCGAATAGCGATGCCCAGCAAACCGTCGATGCCTTTCAGGCTGCCTATCCTGATATTGAGGTGGAGTGGGTACGCGATGGCACCACTCGCCTGATGACTCGCCTACGCTCGGAGCTTTCCGCGGGTGTCAGCAATCCAGACGTACTATTAATTGCTGACAGCATGACCATGACCTCACTCAAGCAAGAGGGCCATTTACAGCCTTACCTCAGCCCAGAGCGAGAGGCTTATGATGAGTCACTATACGATCCGGAAGGCTACTTCTACGGCACCAAACTGATCACCACAGGGATTGTGTATAACACCGCTGCCGAGCATCAGCCGCAGAGTTGGCAAGATCTGACGGGGCCTGACTATGAAGGTCTGGTCACAATGCCAAGCCCGCTCTATTCCGGCGCAGCGCTGATTCATATGGCCGCGCTCAGCGACAACCCCGACCTTGGAATGGGCTACTACGAGGCGCTACAAGCTAATCGTGCAGAAGCCCAGGGCGGGAATGGCGGCGTGTTCAATGCCGTTGCATCAGGCACGAAGCCCTACGGCATCGTGGTAGATTTCCTGCCGATTCGCGAGGCCGCCAAGGGGTCACCGGTTGAGTTTGTCTTCCCCACCGAGGGCGTTAGTGCGGTCACCGAGCCTGTCGCAATCATGCAGGGTGCTAACAACCCGGATGCCGCGCAGAAATTTGTCGATTTCGTGCTTTCCCAACAAGGCCAAGAACTCGTCAGCCAGCAGGGCTACTTGCCTGCCCACCCGACGGTTGCACCGCCTGAAGGTTTTCCCGCTCGTGACGCTATCCAGCTAATGCCGATCAATATTGAGCAAGCATTGGAGCAGGAAGAGACGTTGAAGCAGCGCTTTAGCGACCTGTTTGGCGGCTAACCATGACACCGTCGCTTAACGTTGGCAGCCAGCATCGCTGGCTGCTCAGCCTAATCACGCTCACGGTGGTGCTATTAAGCCTAGCGCCTAGCCTGCGGCTACTGGCTGAGGCACTTAGTGACCTTGGCCAGGGCAGCGAATCACCGCTATGGAAGGTGCTTAACGCAGCGAGTACCTGGCGAGCGCTGTGGCACAGTGTGTATACCTCAGGTCTTGGCATGTTGATTGCTCTGACGCTGGGTAGCCTATTCGCCTTCGTGATCACCCTAACCGACATCCGTGGCAAAGCGTGGCTCGTGTTCTGCTTTATGCTGCCGATGATGATTCCCCCTCAGGTGACGGCGCTGAGCTGGCTCCAGCTGTTCGGCCCCGCCAGCCCGTTGCTGAAAAGCATTGGTATGGCGCCGCCGCTGGGCAGCCCCCAGCCGCTCTACTCAGCGGAAGGCATTGCGCTGTTGCTGGGAATTCAAAGCGCACCGCTGGTCTTTTTAGCGCTGCGTACCTCACTGATCTCACTCCCCCGCGAGCTTATTGAAGCGGCCCGCATCAGCGGCGCGCGCCAGACCCAAGTCTGGGGACAGATTATTTTGCCAGTCACTCGGCACGGTTTAATTGCCGGGGCGGCGATGGCGTTTATTTCTAGCCTGGGCAACTTCGGCATCCCTGCCATGCTGGGGATTCCAGCGGGCTACTACGTGTTACCAACGCTGATTTACCAGCGTATGGCTAGCTTTGGTACTGGCGTGCTGGCGGAAATGGCGGCGCTATCGTTATTGATTGGTGTGCTGGCACTGGCAGGGGTTGCCTTGCAGCAATACTGGATGAATCGCAGCCGCTTTGGCTTAGGCGGCCATAGCGGTCGCTCTCATGACTTTACCCTGGGCCGCTTTCGGCCAGCGGTGACGACGGTACTTGTCGGCGTTTTATTGGTAATTCTCGTCGCGCCACTGGCAGCACTGGTGGTCAGTTCATTGGTACCCGCCATGGGCGTTCCCCTTAGCTTCGATAGCGTGACGTTAAACGCTTATCACGAAGTGATTGGCCGCCAAGGCGCCACCTGGCGCGCTGTACGCAACAGCCTATGGCTAGCAGGCGGTGCCGCGCTGGTGCTTATGCTGTGCAGCCTGCCGCTAGCATATCGCCTGCAGCGACTCCCGCCCCGTCTCCAGCAGATGACGCTCAGCGCTATTGAACTGCCCTACGCACTGCCTGGTGTGGTGCTGGCGATCGCCTGCATTTTGCTGTTCGTACGCCCACTGCCGCTAATCAATGTAGCGCTCTACGGCACGCTTGGGCTGATCTTCGTGGCCTATCTAGCGCGTTTCTTAGTGGTATGCCTCAAACCCGTTAGCGCCAGCTTGGCCCAACTTGATCCCTCTTTGGAAGAAGCCGCACAACTGGCGGGGGCAGGCCCCTGGCGGCGGCTAACCACGATCGTACTGCCGCTGATTGCACCATCGCTATTTGCCGGGGGACTGTTGGTCTTCCTGCTGGCGGTGAACGAGCTGACGGTATCGGCACTGCTTTGGAGCGCCGGCAACGAAACCCTGGGCGTATTGATTTTTAACCTTGATGAGGGCGGCGAAAGCGTGCTGGCATCGGCGGTATCGGTACTGGTGGTCTTGATGGTCGCCACGCTGATGCTGTCGCTCAGCCTGCTCGCCCCTCGTTTACCCAAAGGAGTCGTGCCATGGCAGGGCTAGCAATTCAACAGGTCACCAAACAGTTTGGCGGCCATCGCGCGGTCAATGATCTCTCGCTAGAGATTGCGCCAGGGGAGTTTGTGGCACTGCTGGGTCCCAGCGGCTGCGGTAAAACCACTATGCTGCGTATGCTGGCGGGGTTCGAAAATGTCACTGGCGGCGAAATACGTCTGAACGATACGCTGCTCGCCAGCCGCCATCACCATTTACCACCAGAACAGCGCAACATGGCGATGGTGTTTCAGTCCTACGCGCTCTGGCCGCATATGAGCGTGGCCGACAACGTCGGTTACCCACTCAAACTGCGCCGCATCCAGGGCAGTGAGTATCAACGCCGAGTTGCTCATGCACTGGCCCAGGTAGCCTTGGAACCCTATGCACAGCGTTCGCCACAGGAGCTTAGCGGTGGCCAGCGCCAACGGGTCGCGCTCGCCCGCTGTCTAGTGACCGACCCTGCGGTTGTATTGCTGGATGAACCGCTGGCCAATCTCGACCGTAACCTGCGCGCCTCCATGGAGCACAGTTTTGTGGATTTCCACCGCCGCACCCGTGCGACGATGGTGTACGTCACTCACGATCAAAGCGAAGCTATGGCGATGGCGGACCGTATTGCCGTCATGCGCGACGGTAAGCTAGTACAGTGGGCAACGCCCGAAACGCTTTATCGCCAACCGCGCAGCGAATGGGTGGCCAGCTTTATCGGCCAAGGTAGCCAGTTGGCCATTGCCAACGGCGTACCAGGGCAGCGGCTAACAGAAAGCGCCCTAATGCAAGGGCTGGCTGCGGCACACAACCCCCGCGCCCAAACTGCACGTCAACCCGTCCTAGTTCGCCCCGAGCATATTCGCGTAGACGCTCAGGCTCCCAATGAGCATGACCTCACTGGGCGTGTCGAGCGGTTAACATTTCGTGGTGAACGCTACGAGTTGCACCTGCGCCTGCCCAGCGGCGAAGCCTTGCTGGCTTACCATCACCAAGCGCTTGAAGAGGGCCAACAAGTCGCGCTGCGGCTATTGGAAGGCTGGTGTCTGGAGCCTGACCAATGAGCACTCGTATTCATCTATTAAGCGGGCTGGGGGGTAAAGGCCCTGCTGCTATCGTGGTCGAAACCAACGGCAAACGGCTGCTGCTGGACGCAGGAGGCGCGCTGCACCCTGGGGAACCTATCACCTGGGCAGATGGCTTGGACGTAGACGCTATTCTGATTAGCCACGACCATATTGACCATATCGGTGGCGTTGCTGAACTGCCCGATACCATTCCGCTCTACTGCACGCCCTTAGTCGCCAACACATTGCCTAAACACCGTGCTTGGCAGCCTTTGCCAGCACGCGGAAGCCTTATGGTCGACGGTATCAAGGTGACCACCGGCCAGGCAGGACACTCGCTGGGTGGCGTTTGGCTGCACCTGGACGTAGATGGCGGCATTTTCTACAGCGGCGACGCCTGCTTTGAATCCCGCTTGTTTCCTTTCGATACACCGCCGCCTGCACATACGGCGTTGTTGGACGCTTCCTATGGCACCTACGATCAACCCCAGGAAAGCTGCGTGCAGGCTATTCGTCTGCAGCTTGACCAGCCGTTAGTATTACCGGTACCTGAAACGGGGCGCGCCCTGGAAATGGCCCTGTGGCTATCGGAAGTGGCCGACCGTCGTCAACTCCCTTTCGCCATTGACTTGATTATTCGCGATAACCTCGCCGCACTGTTAGCACTGCCCAGCGACTTACGCCGCCCAGGCCTCGACGGTGCGATTAGCGCACTGCTAGAACGGCAGAATGCTCCGCAGCCAGCGCTGCGGCTGGTTAGTGACCGCAATGATACGCCAGGCCAATGGCCCAATTACCAGCTACTGCACACCGGTTACTTAACACCCGAACGCCAAGTTCAGCTCGCCGCAGGCGAGATAAGCTGGCAACGCTGGAATGTTCATCTGCGCGCCTCCCATCTGGTAGCGCTTGCCGATCAGCTAGCTGCCACTCAGGTAGTACCGCTATTTACTCCGCTGACTGGCAACTGTTTAAGCGAATGGCGTCAACGCCTGGGACAGCGACTACGCACCCATCACACCCTAGAGATTCAACCGCATACGGCCACGCGCCCTACCGCCTATTTAACCGTTTAGGAAATTAATAATGTCCGCAGTGATTGTTGATGTTGACGGCACGCTTGCCGAATTCCACCCCACCGACGTACATGAGTGGGTTCTTGGCCCCGCCAAGCAGTGGGATCCTTTTTTTGCCCATATGGCTGAAGCGCCGGTGATCGACGCGGTGGCCAAGCTGGTTAAGATCCTGAAGGCCCAAGGACAGCAAATCGTGATTTGCAGCGGCCGCCCGGATAGCCACCGGGAGCATACTCAGCGCTGGTTAGAGCGCCACACCATTCCCTTTGATGCGATGTACCTACGCCCGCAAGGCGATGATCATGTAGATGATGAAGAGGTAAAAGCCGCGCTACTTAATCAAATGCGTAACGACGGCTTTGCACCTTGGCTGGTGTTGGATGATCGTGACGCGGTCGTCGCCCAATGGCGCGCACTCGGACTTACCTGCCTGCAGTGCGCACCGGGAGATTTTTAAGCACTTGCCAAGCTGATTCGGTGCTGCCACACCAGCACCACCAAGGGCACCAGCGCGATGGGGATTAGCAGTAGGTTAAGCATTGCCCAGCCCAATCCGCTAACCAAAGGCCCCGCAAACAAGGCGGTCACCGCCGCGGTGCCAAACACTAGAAACTCGTTGGCGGCCTGGGTGCGTGCTTTATCCACCGGGCGGTAGCTCTCGGTGAGCAGCCCGGTGGCAGGTAGGAAGGTAAAGTTCCAGCCCAAGCCCAACAAAATCAGCGCCACGTTGAAACCAACTAAACCGATTCCCCACTGAGCAACCAAAGCACTGGCTACCAGCAGCAGGCAACCTGCCACAATGACCTGTTTAGCACCGAAACGGGCGGCTAAATGGCCAGTAAAGAAGGAAGGTAAGAACATCGCTACCACGTGCCACTGAATAGTCATTGAAACGTGGTTAAAGTGGTGCCCGGCTCCCTCCATGGCGAGCGGTGTGGCAGTCATCGCCAGGTTCATCACACCGTAGCCGACCATTGCAGCGCTCACCGCGACAATAAATCCGGGCTGGCGGAGTATCTTCCCTAGCGGCAGTGCGCTGCCTTCGCAGTGGGTGCGAGAAGCGGGCGGTAACCGTGTCAGCATTAATACCACTAATGCCAGTGCATAGAGCACCGCTAAACCCACGAAACTGCCCAGAAACGGCACCTCGCCCAGCTCACGGCTCACTCTGGCCAGCCACGGCCCTGCAAACGCCGCCAGCACACCGCCTCCCATCACTAGACCAATCGCCCGGTCTCGCATCAATGCCGGAGCGGCCTCTACTGCGGCAAAGCGATACAGTTGACCAAAGCCAATGCCGATGCCAACCAGCCAAGTGGCTAGCAGGAACAGTCCAAAACGCTCATCCATCAGTGCCTGGACGGCAACCAGTGCGCCTACCAATCCCACGATATTGCCCAGCATAAAGCCACGCTTTCGCCCCAACCTAGCCATGATTAGCGAGGCAGGTATCGTGGCGCACATTAGCCCCAGCCACTGGGTAGCAACAGGCGCTGTCGACCATGACGCGCTAGGGGCCAAGGACGCCCCTATCAGCGGTGATACGGCGATCAACAAGACACTGCCAGTTACCAGCAGCGCCTGACAGAGCGATAATAGAGTGACGGCTAAAGGCATGAGGAACTCTCCTGCGCGGCATTAGTATGGGAAGAAGCAAAGCGTTGGCGATAGATCGAGGGGGATACTCCATAGTAGCGCTGAAACTGGCGGCGTAACTGCTCTGCGCCGCCCAACCGCCAGCGCTGCGCTAGCCGCTCAAGTGGCAACTGCTCGCGCTCGTTGAGTAGCGCCAAGCGTGCTTGCTCAAGGCGTAGTTGGGTCAGGTAGGTACCCGGAGTAGTATTCAGATAGCGCCTGAAAAGCCGGGTTAAATGGCGCGGGGAGACCGCCATTAGATCGGCCATACTCTCAAGCCCGTGATCGGCACTGGGATCGGCGTGGAGTTGATCCAGCAAGCGGCGCAGCGGCCCCGCCTCTTGCTGGTGGCGCAGTATCTCACTGAACTGAGACTGCCCACCCGGACGCTGTAAAAACACCACCAACTCGCGAGCCACTCTCCCGGCTAGATCAGCACCGTGATCTGCCTCTACCAGCGACAGCGCCAAGTCAATTCCCGCCGTTACACCGGCGCTGGTGTAACGGCCGTTGCTTTCGATATACAGTGCATCAGGCTCAACGCTTAACGCGGGATACTCCTCGGCCAATTGAGCTGCATGGCGCCAGTGGGTGGTGACGTGGCAGCCGTCCAGCAGCCCTGCTGCGGCTAGCAAAAATGCCCCAGAGCAGATAGATCCAAACCGTCTCACCTCAGGGGCGACATTACAAAGCACCTGTTTCACAGCGGCTATGTCACGCTGCTGCATCACGCCACTGCCGCCCGCCACCAATAGTGTATCCAGGGGCAGTAAATGCTTAAGCTGGTGGTAGCTGTGCGTCGCATGCACGGCTAAGCCGCCGTTGGTGGCTACTGGGCCAACGATATCGGCAACCAGCGTCAACTGATAGAGCGGTTGAGGGCTTAACGCATTGGCGCTGGCAAATACCTGCCAAGGGCCACTGACATCCAGTAGTTGGCAGTCAGGATAAGCAAATAGCACAACGTGGCGAGTCACAGTCTCTCTCCGCTAACGGGATATGGAAGCATGAGAGAGTGTCAGCGCTACGCCCAATGTCGGCAAGGACCATTACCCCACCGATTCGGACATTGTTATAAAAACGATCTATTAGGCTCAGTTCGTTTTCTCTACTTTCAATGGCGACTCCATCCTGCGTACGCTGGAAACAAAATCGCTAAAGCGCTCGCCCTGAATCAATACATGGTCGCTCAGTGCCTGCTGGGCGGCCACAGAGTCGCCCCGCTCAATAGCCTCGATGCTTAATTCCATCGCAAAGTGCAGCACTTTTGCCACAGCATTTGCCTGTCGCGTGGTGTAGCGTTAATGAGAAAACTGGACAGCTTTCATAAAAGCCGCTGAAATCGTCATATGATAGGCTTCTTGTAACGTTATTTAACGCTAAGCAATCAGTGTTAGCACTTTCCTACTACTAGCGTCACCAGTTAACTTGGAGCAGAAGCGATAATGACAGCGCGTTGGAAATCCTTGCCATTACGGTTACGACTGTTTGTCTCATTTGGAACGGTATTGGCACTGGCCATGTTGCTAGCGCTCTACCTGCAGGCTCGTTCGCATAGCCAGGCGCGCTTGGAAAACCTGCTAAACGTAGAGCTGCCTGCTCAGGTAGAGGGCCTTGCTACCCGCCTAACGCTTAGGTTGAGTCCAGCACTAGCGCTGTCAGAAAGCCTAGCCGACAGCTATTTCATTGAGCGGTGGGTACGCGACGGGATGCCAGACACCGACCAGCCGGATATCATGCGCTATTTGTCACGCTTGATGGAACAGCTCGACACTGAACTATTATTTATCACGGCTCAGTATCAAGGGCGCGGCTACTACTTCCAGTACCGCAATGGAGAGTTTCTCGAGCGCAGGCTACAAGCACCCGGCGGCGATGATGACTGGTACTATCAGTTTACTGACAGCGATGCTGCTTATAACCTAAACCTAGACAGCGATAATTTTTCAACAGAAGAGGCGTTTGTCTTTTTAAATTTCCGCAGCCGTGAACAAGCACCCAATGGCCGCCCTATCATTGTTGCTGGAGCAGGGCTCGATCTCTCTCGATTGGCACAGCTAATTGAAGGCTTTCAGCTAGGCGAAACCGGCCGCGCCGCGCTACTCAATGCGGAAGGCGAACTACTTATTCGCAGTGATGAGACGTCACTTGCCGCTCTTCAAAGCCAGGAGTCAGGCAGCCTGCTGCAAGACGAACACGAACTTCGTGTACACGAAATCCAACGTGATAATCACACTTTTCTAGTTTCTACGCTCTGGTTGCCCGAACTGCAGCGCTACCTGATGATTGAAGTGTCTAAAGAGGAGTATTTAAGCTCCATCAGAGAGCGATTCTTTGCATCGACGAGCTTCGGATTTTTGATCCTTTTAGGTGGGTTAATTACGTTATACCCACTGACTGGCAGCTTGATTCGCCCTCTCACTCGTCTTCAACGCCAGCTTAAAGAGATTACCAACAGCCTAGATTTATCCCGCCGCGTAAACACCGACGATCAGGCTGAAATTGGCGATTTAGCGAATCAGACTAACGAGCTGCTAGCACGCTTATCTCGAACCATTATGGCGGTCTCCAACAACGCACTGGCACTTACTCAAGTGGCTGATCGTTTAGCGCAAACGGCAGGGTTGTCGGGCATTCAAGGCGGGGACATCAATCATGAAGCGAACCAGACGATGGCCGCCGCCGTAGAAGAAATGGCCTCATCAGTGGCTGAGATAACCTCGACCATGGAGGAGCTTTCAACCTCATCCACACAAATCGCTGATCATTCGCAATCTGTGGTAGAAGTAGCTAACCAAACGCTTGAGCGCAGCCGCAAAGGCAGCACAGCGATGCAACTGCTGCAGGCAAAAATGCAGGATATTCGCAGCGACAGCGAACAGAGCCTGGCAGAAATCATGGCACTGGGTGCTAAGTCGAAACAAATCAGCAAAGTCATGGAGCTGATTAATACTCTCGCTGCACAAACTAAACTGATTGCGTTTAATGCCGCCCTAGAGGCATCAAGTGCGGGCGAGTCAGGTCGCCGTTTTTCTGTTGTGGCAAACGAAATACGTCGCTTGGCAGATAGCGTTACTGACTCAACACAAGAGATAGAGGGCCATACCGAAGAAATTCAAAATGCGATAAATCGTTTAGTTGTCGCCTCTGAAAAGGGAGCATCTTCGATAGAGAAAGGCGTTGAGGTCAGTATTAATACCGCTCAAGACCTGGATGCACTACTCAAAGCAGCGAGCCAAACCAGTAGCGCAGCGCAGCAAATATCATTGTCAACCCAACAGCAGAAAACTGCTAGTAATCAGGTGGTTATTGCCTTACGCGATATTGATACAGCCAGCTCACGTAATGCACAGTCAGTACGCAGTATTACCGAGATCAGCCAAGATATGATCAACATGTCGGCAGAGCTAAATGCACTGGTGCAGGAGTTTACTTTGGCTCACCAGGAAACAAACCACCAACGCCCCTCGTGAGGACGCTGCGATGAGTGCAATTCGGGTAGTGATGGCGGACGACAGCCAACTGGCACGTGACGTGCTGCGCGACATCCTCACCCGCGATGGCGATATTGAGATTGTTGGTGAGGCCAGTAACGGGCGCGAAGCAGTGGAACTTGCCCGCCGTTTATCGCCGCAGTTGATCACAATGGATCTGAATATGCCGGTCATGGACGGCCTCAGCGCCATTGAAGAAATTATGCATACCAAAGGGGTTCCTATCCTGGTGGTAAGCGATCGTTCTGATGCTGAAACGGCCTACCGAGCACTTGATGTTGGCGCGCTAGAAGTGATCCAGAAGCCGACCCTGGATGATGAAGACGCACAACGACTACTCGCGCGCGTCCGGCTCCTTTCAGGAGTGGCCGTTATTACTCGCCTACGGCGCCGGTCAACATCCACCATGACCGTTGCGCCGGTAAACGTACCACCGGTTAACCACCATCATCGGCCGAAGGCTTTTCAGCGCATTATCGCCATTGCTTGCTCAACCGGTGGGCCGCAGGCACTCGCCCACCTACTTAGCAAGCTGCCGAGCAACTTTCCTGCACCAATAGTGATTGCCCAGCATATCAGCCATGGCTTTATTGAAGGCATGGCACACTGGCTGGCATCGCTCTGCGCAATGCCGGTTTGCGTTGCTCAGCATGGTGAACCGCTTAAGCCAGGCTGTATTTATCTATCGCCATCGGAACGCAACTTGCGTGTCACGCCATCTCACCGCCTTCAACTACAGCAGAGCCCAGATCATTCGCTTTACCACCCCAACTGCGATGTTTTGTTAACGAGCGTCGCGAATGTTTATGGTTCAGAGGCTATCGGGGTGATTTTAACGGGTATGGGACGTGATGGCGTTAGCGGTATGCGCGCTATTCATTTATCGGGCGGCTGCACCTTTGCCCAAAACGAAGCCAGCTCGGTGATTTATGGCATGAACCAAGAAGCGGTTAGTGCCGGCGTTATCCAGCATGTTGTTTCCCTTGATGAGCTTCCTGGCAGACTCATTCGTGAGACCCGTGAGCAACGGCTGTCTACCTGGACGAAATCACTATGAGCTCGCTGACGCCATTCAAAGATCTGGTGCATCGCCGCTGCGGTTTGCACTTGGATGGCCTCGCTGAAGCCCGGCTCGTCAAAGCCGTGGAAGCACTTCAGGCCGACACCGACATTAGCGATACCTCAAAGCTCATTGTGCACCTAGAGCAAAACGAAGCGATGTTTGATCGCTTTATTAGTCAGTTAACGGTAAACGAAACCTACTTCTACCGGGAGCCTGAAGCACTCCACTGGTTAGCCGATACCTATCTTCCTCGCCGATTGGCTGAAGAAGGTAAGCCATTGGCTATTTTCAGTGCAGGATGTTCTTCAGGTGAAGAGCCTTACAGTGTCGCTATTGCGCTGTTTGAGCGCTACGGAGAGCGCGCCAAGCAACTCTTTCATATTACGGGAGGAGATGTTGATCAGCAGGTTCTTAGTAAAGCCCAAAAAGGCATTTACAGCGGCATGTCATTTCGGACACTGAAACCTGCGCTTAAACACCGCTATTTTCGCCCAGAGGGTCGACGCTTCAAAATAGATGATGCGCTTCGCCACTGGGTCACCTTTTGCTCATTCAATGTATTACAGCCAGACGCTGACCAGCTTGGCCCCTTCGACGTCATCCTATTTCGTAACGTATCGATCTATTTTGACGAATCGACCCGGCGCGATATACAACGCCACCTGAAGCAGCTACTGAAACCACATGGAGTGTTGATGTGTGGTGTCACTGAAACATTAGGCAACGACCTGGGCATTTTGGAACTGCATCAGGCTCAAGGGGTGTTCTTTTTTCAAGAGAGCACGCTGCCCCGCGCTTTACCTGCCAATGATGAATCACACTATAACGACGAGCGGTTGCCAGAAGCCCCGCCAGTGTTGCCAGAAGTCCCAGCGGTGTTGTCAGAAACCCCACCGGTGTTACCAAAGACACCTTCACAACCGGCAGAAAATGCACCTGAGCACAAGCAGCCGATGACATCGTTTAACGCGGCTTTGCAGCAAGCTCATCATTTACTCAACCAGAACGCATTTTCAGAAGCAGCCGCGCTACTTTCTGACCTTTTAGCACAGCAACCTTGGAGTGTGGATGCGTTACTGCTGGCGGGTTTAGTCGCTCGTTGGCAGCAAAACTTTACCGATGCTTACGACTACTTTAAGCGCGCCATTTACGTTGCTCCTGAGTGCTGGCCAGCTCACTTTTTTCAAGCCGAGCTTTTTCGACTAGGAGAGCTTAACGATGCTCCTGGACAACGTAATCGCGGCTATGCGGCGGTTATTCGCCTACTGGATGCGTCAAAACAGGCGGATGGTGGATTGAGTGTCATTACGCCGCCTATTCCTCCGGGGGATGCCTACTTCTTGGCAACTTGCTACCTTGGCGCACAAGCAACGACACAGGGAGTAGGGTAATGGCACTGGATATTAAACGCTTTATTCAGCGCTTTATTGAAGAAGCATCAGACCACTTACCCCGGTTAAGGGAGGGCATTGAGGCCCTAGAGCAAGGCGACTCCCATCAAGAGCGTATCAATGAGCTGTTTCGTGCAGCACATTCGCTTAAAGGCTCATCGCGCATGCTAAAGCTGACGCCCATAACGGCGATCGCTCACAGTACAGAGGAGCTGCTCAGCGCACTACGCGATGGAACACAAACCGCTACACCTGATGTCACCTGCCTGCTTAATCAAGCCACGGACGCGCTGTCTGACCTAGTTAGCCAGCTTGCCCAAGGTACGTCTCCAGCAGAGCTCACGGACGCCGACGGTCAGCTTTGCCAGGCCCTGGAAAACGCTGCGGCGGGAAGGCAGCCCACGGAGCCCTCGCCTAAAACAAGCGTGTCCGAGGACGACAAAGCCGAGAGCGCAGCCCTCAGCGCCGCGCCATCGACAATGAAAAGTTCTGCACCTCCGACTCAAGAACTGCGCTTAACAGATACGGTACGCGTGCGTCTTGACCGCCTAGATGACGTTATTCGTCTGATGGGAGAAGTATTATCAGGCCACCATCATCTGCACTCACTCGTAGAGCAGGCACACAGCCTTGGCGCCTCGTTACCCAAAGAACAGCAGGCCTCCTTTAACGCTTTTAGTCGCGAGCTGAAGGACAGTGTGCTTTCCCACGACGGTCTAATGAGCGACCTTCATGACCGGGCTCTGCAAATGCGTATGCTACCGCTGAGCGTGGTGTTTGACCCCTTATCCCAAATGGCCAGAGACCTTGCCCATTCGCTAGGCAAACAAGTTAATTGCCGTGTTCACGGCAGTGAGATTGAACTTGACCGGCAGATGATAGATCGCCTATCAGACCCGCTCATTCATCTACTGCGGAATGCGTTAGACCATGGCCTGGAAACACCCGCTGAACGGCAGGCAACAGGCAAACCGTCACGGGGGCAGCTATCACTTGAGGCATGGCAAGACGGTAGCTGGGTAGTGATTGAAATGCGTGATGACGGCGCAGGTATTTCCCTTGAGGCCGTACGGCATAAGGCGCTCGCCAAGCAATTACTCAGTGAAGAGCTGCTGCTCACCCTAACCGAGCAGGAAACCTTAGAACTTATTTTCTTACCTGGGTTCTCAACCAAACCCTTGATTACCGACTTTTCTGGTCGTGGCGTGGGGATGGATGTCGTCAAGCGAACGGTGATTGACGAACTCAACGGTGATTTACAGTTAACCAGTCACCCAGGCAAAGGCACCTGTTTTACCCTGCGCCTACCTTTATCGCTAGCCATGATGCGGGTTCTGCTGATCAATGTGGGTGCTATCACGCTAGGTGTAACAGCACCTTATGTGTCAGAGCTTGTAGAGCATGCATCAACGGATTTTATTGATGCTGCTGGGCAAAAAACATTGATCCTGCGTAACGAGTTCGTACCGGTCGTTTCACTTGCGGAGCTATTGGAACTTCCCTATACACCCACTGATGCTGACAACTTACTGTTACTTGTCGTACATCAACGTCATCAAAAACTTGCGCTAATTATTGATGCCTTGGTGGATGAACGCGATATGGTAATCAAGCCGCTACCCACACACTTGCGCCACCTACCACTGGTTTCTGGCATGGTTACGCTAGGGCGCAATACGCTGGTTAGCCTATTACACGTGCCGACACTGCTGGAACACTCGCGCCGTTATGCTCCCAAAGCTCTCGCTAAAACGGATCAACCGCCACAGACACATCGTATACTGGTCGTCGATGACTCTCTAAATACCCGGGAAATTGAAAAAGATGTATTAGAAGCTTGGGGATATCAGGTCACCCTGGCAGAAAATGGCCGGGATGGTTTGAACAAAGCCCTGGCTGACTCGTTTGATGCAGTGCTCACCGACGTTGAGATGCCTGTCATGGATGGCTTTGCACTCACTGCGAGTCTGCGAGAAAATGAGATTTATCGTTATAAGCCTATTATCATTATCACATCACGCGAAAAAGAAGCAGACCGTCGTCGCGGCATTGAAGTGGGCGCCGACGCGTATATTGTCAAAGGCAGCTTTGATCAGAATAACTTGGTGGATACGCTAAAAGCGCTACTCGGCTAAGTACTCACCATGACGGAGGTTAATCATGCAAATATTGGTCGTAGATGACGACCCGTTGGCCTGTGAAATGACAGCAACGCTGCTAGAGTTCCAGGGCTATACAACGGTCATGGCCAATGATGCCATGGAGGCCACGCAGCTATTAGATAGTTTGGACAATATCGCGCTTATTGTTAGCGATATGCATATGCCGCTCATCAATGGGATAGAGTTCTTGGAAATGTTGCGTGAACAAGACGTTACCTTACCTTTTATTTTGCTCACAGGTGACTCGCCTAACTCAACCCTTATCCAGACGCCTGGTTTAAACGCCTGCCTGCAAAAAGATGCGGAGCTAGAATCCACGTTAGGCAATGCCGTGACTCAAGCGCTCAACAGTTGAACATTGTCCATTTGCATTACAGCGCACCGTTCGCCCACATGAACAGGTAGTCTGATGTCACCATCTGCCCCGACATTGCAACAAAAGCTGAACCAGCTGCGCCAACGCTTTATTGAGCAGCTACCAGCACGTTTACAGCAAACCGCAACAAAGTGGCAACAAAGCCGACTTTCAACTGAGGCAGGGTCACGCTTAGCCCCAGAACTTCACCGCTTTTTCCATAGCTTAAAAGGTACCGGACGCTCACTGGGCTTTGAACGGATTGCTCTGTTGGCAGATCAAGGTGAAGAGCTCCTCAAAGGAGCCTCTGCTTCCGCTGACCATGCTCTTGATGACCAGGCCGTTAATGATATAAACAGCCTGATTCATCAGCTTTTTCAGCAGCTCAATGAAGAGATTAAGTACTTACAGTCACAGCATGGTCAGCAATCCCTTCTGACATCTCTCAACAGCGTCGAATTCCCATCAGTAGCACCACAGTCACTCGGCCAACGCCAGCGGCTTATTTATTTATGCGACGATGAGCCTGACCAAGTCGACCAGTTGCTACATCATCTTCGCTGCTTTGGCCATGAAGTGGTTCATTTTGAAGATACAGCGTCATTTTTTAATGCGGTTATTACCCGCCGCCCCGACGCGATCATCATGGATGTACAGTTTCCGCAAGGTAACACTGCGGGTACTGAAACGCTGACCAGCCTCAATAAATTAATCGGGGAACAATTACCCGCCATCGTACTGTCGTCCCACGGTGACTTTTATTCACGACTGAGCGCTGCTCGAGCTGGTTGTAATGGCTACTTTACCAAGCCCATTAAGCCGCTGGACTTAATGTTAGTGATTGACGAGCTCACTAGCCCCTTAGATGAAGAACCGCTGCGTGTGTTGGTAGTCGATGATGAGCCTGATGCTGCAACTTACCACTCATTGATACTAGAAGAGGCCGGTATGATTGTTCAGCAGGTGCATCACCCTGCTGACGCGCTGAGCGCCATAGAACGCTTCAGCCCTGACTTACTGTTAATTGATGTGTATATGCCGGTGTGTTCAGGTGAAGAGCTAGCGACGATTATCCGCCAGCAATCCGCCCATATTGGCCTGCCCATTATTTATCTATCTAGCGAAACAGACAGCCAAAAGCAGTTATTGGCGATGACGGCGGGCGTCGAAGCTTTTATTACCAAGCCGGTTACCCCTGGCGAGCTCGTATCTGCGGTAAAGCTGCGTGCCGAACGTCTACACTTACTGCGCTCGCTGATGACCCAGGACAGTATGACAGGGCTTTATAACCATAGCACCACAACCGACCTTATCGATAAAACACTCACGCAGGCATATCGTGAAAGTAGCCAGCATGCGATGGCCATGCTCGACATTGACCATTTTAAAACGGTCAATGATACCTACGGCCATTTAGCAGGCGACCAGGTCATTATCACGCTAGCACGGCTGCTAAAAACCCGCTTGCGTGCATCCGATATCATCGGGCGTTATGGCGGTGAAGAGTTTGTCGTATTACTAAAGGGCGTTACCGCACAGCGCGCAGCCGAACTTATTGACGAACTGCGCCACGATTTCGAACAGGTAGATTTTCATGCGGGCGCAGAGCGCTTTCGCTGCACCTTCAGTGCAGGTGTTAGCAGTTTCCCCAGCCAGCTTTCCACTGAAGCGTTACTCATTAGCGCCGATCAGGCACTTTATCTAGCTAAACAGCAGGGGCGCAACCAAGTGGTAACGAATAACGAGAACGATGCAGACAGGAAAGCACAACCGAAGCCACCCGGTGTAAAAAAACAATGACCTCCCCTCACCAACAGCGTGACGACCAGTCCCTCTCTCTCGAAGAGGCACTAGCGCGTCAGAGTAGCGATGATGCGATTATTGACGTGGACGAACCTTGCCAGCAGCTGGTGTTATTTCGCCTAGCAGGGCAAAGGTTCGCTTTACCAGGCAGTGCGGTCAATGAAATTTTGAATGGTGATCAGCCAGTTTATTTCGTGCCTGGACTGCCTGCTTCCACAGAAGGCGTGATTCACTTGCGCGGCAACATTGAATCGGTAGTGACCCTACAGGCACTTCTCGGTCTCCCCCCTGCGGAGCAAACGGGCATGCTGTTAGTCGTAACCGCCGCGGGCATTCGCAGTGCCGTGCGCATCGATTGTTTAGAGGATGTTTGCGACATCCCGGTCAGTGCCCTGAAACCGGCACCGGATACTCTCGCCAGCCAGCTAATGCCTTATGTGAGCGCACTATGGCAACCTGATGCAACGCCAGCAGAAAGTGGCAAAGAAGAGACTAAAAACGATTCTGAAGGAGGCAGCGCGGCCATTGCCCTGCTGGATCCAGCTGCTTTATTCAACGCCTATCAACAAGGTTTAGGGTAAGCCTATGGCCATTAGCGCGCCAGACCACTCCTTAGACGCAGCGACACACGTTGCGTTAGTGCTATTTAGTGCTGGTCATACGCTCGCCGCCATCGAAGCGCGCCACGTCTCGGGGTTAGCGAAATCGAGCCACCTACCGCGATGCGCGAATGCCGAGTGCCTGTTACTTAACGCGCCACAGTTGAGTATCGCACCTACCCACTGGCTAACCCTTGAGGATGCCAACGGCGCTTGGCAGCTAGGCGTTAATGGCGACGTTGTCTTAGCCAACACACCGATAACCGAGCTGTTTCCATTACCCTCTTTAATTGCCGCACGCCACGTCAGCCCCGCCCTACGAGGCTTGACGATGGCTAACCAAACGATACGTTTGTTATTCGATGGCGCAGCGCTAACGCTGCAACCATAAACAGCGAATCAACGTGCCTTTGTCTACCTGCTGGTGCGGATCAATCACCGCTAACGCATCTGCACTAATGCAGGATGACAGCACGCCAGAGTTTTGGTCTTCAAAGGCATCGGCGATGATGCCCGCTTCACTAAAACGCAGCACAACACGCATATAATGCTGGCGAGGGCCGGTCTGAGTAGTGAAATTAGCGGAGGCCGTCAGCGTAGGTAAGGCGCTCAACGTCGCACACCCCAGTAACGCTCCCATCAACGGTCGTAAAAACAACCACGCGCCCACAAACCCGGAAACAGGGTTACCCGGCAGTCCTACAAAGCGCGCTTCACTGCCGTCTTCGCGTGGCAAACGGCCCAGCGCCAGCGGCTTTCCTGGGCGAATCGCCAGCTTCCACATATCCAACTGGCCCAGCGACTCAAGCGCAGCTTTAACATGGTCTTCCTCACCCACGCTAACACCACCCGTACTGACCACCACATCGGCGTCCGCCGCTGCGTTTGTGAGCAGCGCAACGGTCTGGCCGAAATCGTCCGGCACACTCACAAGCTGGACCACCTCCGCGCCAAACGTCTCTAACAGTCTCTTCAGCATCGGCCGATTGGAGTTATAGAGCTGACCTGGCTTTAACGACGTGCCTGGATCAATAATCTCATCACCCGTAGAGAGCAGCGCAACGCGAGGACGGCGACGTACACTTACCACAGTAACGCCCTGGCCTGCCAAGTGGCCCAACGCCGCCGCTTCGAGCCTCTCGCCCGCCGCCAACAGTGGTTGACCTCGGCGCACATCGCGCCCTTGAAGGCGAATGTTGTCTCCACTGGGTATGTCGGTAGGCATCAAAGCTTGATGATCCGCAACTTCGACGCGCTCCTGCATAACCACGCAGTCGGCCCCTGGGGGGATCTCACCGCCGGTAAAAATCCGTGCGCAACTGCCTTCCGCCAGCGGCACTGCAGGGCTGCCTGCCGCAATACGCTGGCTGATAGGCAACCACTTGCCCGCATCGTTGGCACGCAGTGCATAGCCATCCATTGCGCTATTATCAAACGGCGGGACGTCCAACTGAGCGGTAACGGCTTCGGCCAGCACGCGCCCAGCAGCGGCGTCTAGTGGAACGCTCTCGGTGCCAACAAGGCTTACGTCGGCCAGCAGCGCTTTAAGCGCGGCACTTATCGGCTGTAGTTCAGCCATGCTGCCCCCGGCCTGGGATAACCAGGTTGGCGAAATTACAAGGCTTATGACGGCTATCCAACTGCTCGGCCAGAATGCCGTCCCACCCGGTACGGCAGGCGCCGGTTGAACCCGGTAAACAGAACACGACCGTAGCATTGGCTAGACCGCCGAGACAACGGCTCTGAATAGTAGAGCTACCGATCTCTTCCCCGCTCAGTTGGCGAAAACGCTCGCCAAAGCCTTCAATACGCTTATCCAGCAGTACCGAAATAGCTTCAGGCGTAGAGTCTCGGCCAGTAAAACCTGTACCACCCGTGGTAATCACCACCTGTACGTTTGCATCGGCAATCCACTGAGCGACTATCGCACGAATTTGGTAGACGTCATCCGGCACGATGCGCTTCTCCGCCAGGCTGTGCCCAGCGTCGGTCAGACGCTGCACCAGCGCTTGGCCGGAGCGATCAGTCTCATTCGTGCGTGTATCAGAGACCGTCAGCACGGCGACTTTAAGAGGTACCATTGGCTCACTCATTAGCGTTATCTCTATTTGGCTGCTTGCTTTTTAGCATGATGCGCTTCCCAGGCAGCCTTCTGTTCGGCAGTCGCAGGCGGCTGATAAAGCTCCTTCCATTCACTATAGGGCATGCCATATACGTACTCTCGAGCTTCTTCGTAGCTGAGAGCTTCATTGCGCGATTCAGCGGCAGACACCAACCATTTCGATAAACAGTTGCGGCAAAAATCTGCCAGAATCATCAAGTCGATGTTTTGAACATCCTTATTGTCGTCTAAATGCTGTAACAAACGACGAAACGCGGCAGCTTCTAGCTCTGTACGCGTCGTTTGGTCAAATTCATTAAACGCTGACATTGGTGATCCTCTTATCAAGTAGCTTTAGAGCAGCATAACAAAAGACACCGCCCAAAGGCGGTGTCGAGTGGCAATTAAGCAACCCAGCTAGCCAGGTTTGGTAACAGAAATATCGCTACTGCTGCTACCCGTTTTGTGTGCCGCGATTTCTTCTTCGCTCATGGCGGTATCTTTGACCTCTTCGTACCACAAATTGTGGTGCTCTTTGGCCCAGGTTTCATCGACATAGCCAGTAGTCATACCTTCCAATGAGCCTTCCGTACCGATAGTCCCAATATAGATATGGCCTAGCGCGACAGCCGTCAACCCAAGCGCACCCACCGCATGGATGATGTTGGCCCACTGCATGGTATCGCGACCTTGACCATAGTTAGGGAAGTCGAGCACAAAACCACTCGCGATCACCACCAAGCCAGCAGTAGCTAATAGCCAGTACCACGCTTTTTCGCCACCGTTGGCAAAACCCGCGTCAGGATGGTGCTTGCCTGTTAATCCACCGGCCTTTTTAAACCATACCCAATCATGCTTCTTAGGAATATTGTCTTTCAGCAAGCTGATTAACAGCACAACGAGTAGCACACCGAATATCGGGCCAAGATAGTTATGCAGCACTTTGGAAGCTGAGATCATCCATGCCCAGACGGCGTCGCCAAACAGCGTGCGGAACACAAACTTACCAAACAGTAGGTTCAACCCTGTTAATGCCAAGGTGATAAACAGGGTGGCAACAGTCCAGTGCAGCGAACGCATTAGCAACGACCAGCGCAAAAGCTTACGCCCTGTGCGCGGCTCATCGAGATGTTTGCGCCCAACCATAAAGTAGAACAGCGCAATCAACACGATCATCCCACCAATCGCAATCAAACCAAACGGCGAGACCCAACGGTTTCGGATCTGTCGCCAGGTTTCGCCACTCGAATTGATCAGACTATAGGTGCTGTCAAAGCGCGAGTCGCGGTAGTTAGGCCCTGTTTCGCCACTGCGCACCTGACGCCACTGATCGGCACTAATACCAGGAGCCGCGGTCACCATCTCGCGGTCAGTGTCAGCCTGGGCAACCGCTAGCTGGGACATGCCAAGGCTGGCAGCCAGCAGCAGTAATAGTATGCCGATACGCCAACAGCGCTGGAAAAACGCCCTTCCCCAGAGTGCTAGCGCAGGCGCCTCTGGTGTTATTGTGGTCGTGGTCATCGTTGTCATGACACGCCTCCTCACCCTTTACGGGCAGCATCGTAGGCAAGGTTGTCAGTGCTGGCCTGGGGGTTATTCGACCAAGCACCATCTTTATGGCCACGATGAACGACACGCTGACGAAAAATATCGGCAACATCTTGCGCATCACCAGCCAGCAGGGCTTTGGTAGAGCACATTTCCGCACATAGCGGTAGCTTGCCTTCGGCGATGCGATTGGAGCCGTACTTCTCGTACTCCTCCTCTTTGCTCTCGGCGGGGCCGCCTGCACAGAATGTGCATTTGTCCATTTTTCCGCGCTCGCCAAATGCATTTTGTTGTGGGAACTGCGGTGCGCCAAAGGGGCACGCATACAGGCAGTAGCCACAACCAATGCACAGGTCTTTATCGTGCAGCACGATGCCATCGTCAGTTTTATAGAAGCAGTCAGTCGGACATACCGCCATGCATGGCGCGTCGTCACAGTGCATACACGCCACTGAAATCGACATCTCATTCGCTTCGCCGTCGTTAAGTGTGACCACTCGGCGACGCTGAATCCCCCACTCCACATCATTGGCATTTTTACAGGCGGTGACACAGCCGTTGCACTCGATACAGCGCTCGGCGTCACACATAAATTTCATTTGAGCCATGGTGTTCTCCTCTCACCAGCGCGGGCATTTCCCCCCGCTGGGTTCTGTCAGGTCGGTCGAGACGTTATTGGCTTAAGCCCGCTCAATTCGGCAGATGGTGCACTTAGTTTCCTGCATCAGTGTCACCGGGTCATAGCCATAGGTGGTGGCGGTATTAGCCGCCTCACCAATGACGTACGGGTCAGACCCATCCGGATAACGATCCCGTAAGCTCTCGCCTTGGAACATGCCGCCAAAGTGGAACGGCATAAAGGCAACGTTGCGATCAACCCGGGGCGTGACCAAGGCTTTCACCTTCACTCGACCACCTTCTGCACCCTCAACCCATACGTCGTCGCCATCACGTACGCCAATATCATTAGCATCCGCGGGGTTCATCTCGACAAACATCTCTTGCTGTAGCTCGGCCAGCCACGACATAGAGCGTGTTTCTTCACCGCCTCCCTCGTATTCAACCAATCGACCCGACGTGAGAATAATCGGATAATCAGCGCTGTTATCACGATCCTGGATGGTTTTGTACATCGTGGGCAGACGCATAATTGAGTCAAAATCGTCCCAGGTGGGATAGCGTCCGACCAGGTCGCGACGAGTGGTATATAGCGGCTCGCGGTGTTTAGGCACTGCATCTGGGAAGGTCCATACCACGGCACGTGCTTTTGCGTTGCCATAAGGCGCGCAACCACGACCTATCGCCACCCGCTGGATACCGCCTGAGAGGTCGGTTTTCCAGTTTTTACCTTCAGCGGCGGTTTTCTCAATGTCAGTCAGGTCATCCCACCAACCGAGATCTTTGAGCAGTTGGTCGGTAAACTCGGGGTAGCCGTCATCAATCTCGCCATCTACTGGCGCAGAGCCCTCCGCCAGCAAATTAACGCCGTCGCGTTCAATACCAAAACGGGCCCGGAAACCCATACCGCCTTCCATTACCGGTACGCTGGTGTCATAGAGGTTGGGTGAGCCAGGGTGGTTAAACTCTGGTGTGCCCCAGCACGGCCACGGCAGCCCATAGTAATCACCGTCGGCAGGGCCACCTTGGGCGCGTAAGTTCTGAAAGCTGAAGGTATGCCAGTTTTTCTGGTGCTCTTTGAGACGCTCAGGGCTTTGACCTGTGTAGCCAACAGTCCACATGCCACGATTGATTTCACGTAGCACGTCTTCAATCAGAGGCTCGTTGCCGTTCATCTCAAAGTTCTTCACGAACTCGTTACCAAAGCCAAGCTTGTTGGCAAATAGGTACATTATTTCGTGATCAGGCTTTGCTTCAAATAGCGGCTCAATGACTTTGTCGCGCCACTGAATAGAGCGGTTGGTGGCCGTCACGCTACCAGTAGTTTCAAACTGGGTCGCCGCAGGCAGCAGATAAACACCATCAGCGCGGTCGTGCATTACCGAGGCAACCGTGGGATAGGGGTCAACAATGACCATCATCTCAAGCTTCTGCATGGCTTTTTGCATTTCCACGCCGCGAGTTTGCGAGTTGACCGCGTGCCCCCAGTAGAACATCGCTTTTAGCGCGGTGCGCTGGGAGATATTTTCATCCTCTTCCAGTACACCATCTACCCAGCGGGATACGGTAATACCGCTGGAGTACATCGGTTTTCCATCAGCATACTCGGTATCGTCAAAGCGGCCTTTTAGCCACTCATAGTCGACATCCCACACCTGGGACCAGTGCTGCCATGCGCCTTCAGCTAACCCGTAATAACCGGGTAACGAGTCACAGCCAAGGCCGAGGTCGGTAGCCCCCTGCACGTTATCATGGCCCCGCAAAATGTTGGCACCACCGCCGGACTTGCCAATATTGCCCAGCGCCAGCTCTAGAATACAGTACGCGCGAGTATTGTTATTACCGGTAGTGTGCTGGGTACCGCCCATACACCAGACCACGCAGCCCGGACGATTGTCAGCAAGCCGTTTAGCCACATCAAACATGTCCGCTTCCGGTACGCCTGTAATGTCTTCCACGACACTTGGCGTGAACTGAGCCACCTCGGCACGCACTTCATCCATACCGTAAACACGCTGGCTGATATATTCGCTGTCTTCCCAGCCATTCTCAAAGATGTGCCACAACAGCCCCCAGATATAAGCAACGTCCGAGCCAGGGCGCAGGCGTACGTATTTATTGGCTTTTGCTGCGGTACGCGTAAAGCGCGGATCGGCGACGATGATGTCGCAGTTATTACGCTCTTTAGCGATGAGAATATGCTGCATTGCGACCGGGTGAGCTTCACTCGGGTTGGAGCCGATGAACAGAATCGCCTTGCTGTTCTGCATATCATTGAGCGAGTTGGTCATCGCACCGTAACCCCAGGTATTGGCAACACCTGCCACGGTGGTGGAGTGACAAATTCGTGCTTGGTGATCGGTGTTGTTGGTGCCCCACATGGAGGCCAGCTTGCGCATCAAGTACGCCTGCTCGTTATTAAACTTGGCCGAGCCAAGCCAGTAAACACTGTCTGGGCCATAGGCGTCACGCAGTTCAAGCAGCTTATCGCCTATTTCATTAACCGCATCGTCCCAGCTCAGCCGCTGCCATTCACCCGCCACTAGCTTCATGGGGTATTTTAGGCGACGGGTAGAGTGACCGTGCTGGCGTAGCGAGGCCCCTTTGGCACAGTGAGCACCACGGTTAATCGGGTGGTCAAACGCGGGTTCTTGTTTTGTCCAAATGCCTTCTTGAACTTCTGCATAGACACCACAGCCCACCGAACAGTGGGAACAAATGGTGCGTTTGGTCTCAACGGGTGAGTCTAGTACAGGGGTTTTATTCGCCGACTCGGCGCGCTGCATCATCGGCGCGCCCATAAAGCCCGCAGCTGCTACGCCACCGGTGGCGACGCCACTACGCTTTAAAAATTGACGACGGGAGATTCCAAGCCCTGAAGCGTTGGCAGTATTCGTTTTGCGAGTTAGACGCATGGCAGTTCTCCTGGCATTTCGCCGTCAATCACGCAGCGACGCATAGTACGCGCGAATATGGTCAGTTTCGTGGTAATTCGTTGTTTGTTTTTTAGGCTCAATCGATGTGGTGTTATCGGCTTGAGCTAGCGTGACGTGACCTACAGCAGCGGCCGCACCGGCAGCGGCGGTACCTAGCCCAACGGTTTTCATAAACCGACGGCGCTCAGAGTTGTGTGACGTGTGCATGGGTTTCTCCTCTATCATGCCCTTATTCTTCTGCATGGCCAGCTGGCCCTATTATTCGCTTACCGCTGCGCACTGCCACTCACGGTGTGACGTCGCGCGCCGCGCCGGCTGCGGTTGTCGTTGGCTCCACAATCCGCACCGCTTGATAGGCCGCTCTTTCGCTCAACGTTGCCTGCTCGCTTTCCATAAACGCGCCGCCTAACTGGCCAAGCGATGCGTAAAAAACAGTGTCGACTCTAGTGAGGTCGTCAAAGCAGCGCGTTGACCAGGGAGCCATGTGTTGCTGGAAGAAGTAGCTCTGCTCGCTGCTCTGGGACGTAATCAGCATTGCCATCACCTCACATATAGCAGCCAAATGATCTTCTGGCTCGCGGGTATGCTCGCTACGCTCAAACCCCAGCGCGCGAAGGTCCTGGCGTAATGCAACTAATGCTGCCTCCATTAATTCCCCATTTCGGTACCAAGACGCATAAGGCACTATCTCGCCCTGAATGACGCCAACCAGAAGACGAAAGTGGGCACGCTGCAGGCTATCTACACTGCTTTGGCCAGCAGCATTTGAGAGCGCTGACCAACACTCCGCCAATCGGCTGCCGTCTTGTTCAATATCTAGACTGGCTAGCCACGCTAATAACTCACCGTCGGGCGCCTGGCGTAGCAAACTGGCTAAGAGCTGATAAATATCGGCCCGCAGTGCGTCTGTATCGCTAAGTGTGGGCATTGCATCACTCATTGCTTTACACCTTTAGTTGCGCATCAGGGTCACGGATCATGGTTTTCCACACATCTTTAACCCGGCAGTCCTCGCACATTTCTAGCCGCGCGAGTGCATCGCCCGCGAAATAGGGGTGGTTAGCCAGCTTCGCTTTGATGGTCGCTACCGTACTGGCAGTGGCAAACGGCTTGCCGCAGCCAATACACTCAAAGGCCGCCTCTTCGTGACAAACTTGCCGTGTGTCGCGTTCCGGCGCCGCTAAAAAACCAGGAAGTAGCGTAATCGCGCTTTCAGGGCACGCCTGTTCACATAGCCCGCACTGCACACAGTCGGACTCCAAGAAACTTAGCGCGGGTGTATCGCCCCCTGCTTTCAGTGCCGGTGTCGGACAATTACTCACGCAGGCATGACAAAGCGTGCAGGCTTCACGATCAACTTGAATGCCGCCATAAGCGGCCCCGTCAGGCATGCTATGCCGGTCATTACTAGGCGTTCCAAGCGCTGCAAGTGTTGCGAGCACTTGATTAAAGCGGGCGCGCTTATGGGGATCGGTAAAGGTCAACGCAGCATCGGTTAATGGCGTAAGCGTGGGAAGTGCATCGCGTTCAACCGCCGACTCTGGCGGCAGCAGTTTAATCCGCGCGGCATCATGCCCCAGTGCGTCCAGTAAGCCGTGGGCTTGAGCAACTTGGTGGGTGATGAACGTGGTTAAACGAGGCGGCATCCCATCGTGCAACTGAATACGCACCTCGGCAGCCCCGTTCGCCAGCGCGGTAAGCCACTGGTCGTGGCCAGCAGCCCCCAGCTCTTCAAGCGGGGCATCAAGCAGATGGCCTGGCGTAACAGCACCTGCTTGGCGTTCAGCATCGAGAAAGTCATGGGTGACAAAACGCATCACAGGCGCTTGACCGCCCGCCTCGCGATAGGCGGCCAGCCACGTCGCTAAGGTGTCTTGCTGACGACGGGTTTCCGGCAGGCGAAATTCAATCGCACCGGTTGGGCAAGCACTGGTACAACTGCCCACCCCCTGGCAAAGGAACGGGTCAATCTCAATACGCGATTCAATGCGCCCTTGAATGCTGGAAATGGCATCTGCCGGACAAACATCCAAACAGCGAGTACAGCCCACGTTGCCACTCGCGGAGTGTGCGCAGAGATCACTATTAACCTGGAAGTAACGCGGTTTATCGAATTCACCAACGAGTTCAATAACGCTTTCCAGAATTTCACCGCGCCGCGCTTCTTGGGCTAGCCAATCCAGACACACATAGCCCGGCGGTGGGATTTCCCATACATGAGTGGCCTTCGACATGGCTGCTGCCGTTAAGTCGAGCACCACGTCAAACACATCACGCTCAATTAGTGCTTGAGCCAAATTGAGTGTGTCGCCATTCGCGGGCGCTACCTCAACGCGAAAGGCACCCAGATAACCAGTGATGCGCAGTTGAGATTGTTGGGTATCGGTTAGCGTTTGGCAGATGAGAGGCTCGTTGGCCGCCGCTAAATCAACGGTAGAATCCGTTGTTAGCAGTGTCAACGATGCCAAGCCACGCCCCTGTAACACTCGGGCAGCTTGGCTAACATCGTGTGAATTGCCCATCAACAGCGCATGACCGCGGCTGTGATAAGTCACATTAGCAGGCGTTAAGTTAACCGGCCACGAGATACGCTGGCGTACCGCTTCGCGGGCGGTGACGTTAACCTGGTCATCTACCGATGCCAGTTGGATTCGTTGGTTCATGCATTCTCACGGTCAGAAAGTCTTTTTTTTATAATTAAAAGTTATGTTATTTACTTTAATGGCATATCTTAGCGCTTTCCCTACCTTGAGCGTATGGTGCTTACGCGTTTTTCGCCACTTTAAAGCGCATCAGCGTCTCAACGCATCATCAGAAAAATCACCATAACCAACTGTTTATAAAAACACTTACTCCTTTTTAATACGTTCGTCTAGCTTGCTGTTAGATGAATCAGACTGGTCGTCTATTAACGCTGTTGTTGCGCAACCACTCTCGCTTATACAAGCATTAACGTCTTCATGTGGGGTAGAAGTTCCGTCATCCGCGATGCTCTCACCAGCTGTTTCTGCTGGCCTATCGACTGCCTCTTCCGCTTTGTTTGCCCAGCGGCGAAGCTTGCCTGCAAGCTCAGTGGCCATAGGTTTAAGCTGCTGACGATAATCAGCATCGTAGTCATCCAACCCATCGCGTACGTTGTAGTTACCGGTGGCCCATAGCCTTTTTAGGGCACGGCGGCGCAGTGCAGCGCTGACACCAGGTGCCATGAACGCGCTAAAATCACTGCCTGCCGGTAAACTATCAGGGTCGGGTAAAGTGTGATCCAAGCTGCCAGGAAGGGGACGCGCGTCATCAACGTTAGCCTCTGCATCCAACGACTCAGTTTCGCTGGAAGTAGCACTTAGCGCATCGGCCTCTAGCCCTAGCTCTGACTTCGGCTCTGCGCTGCCGTTGGGAGGGTTCTCTGACGCTACGTCTGCTTCGTTGCTTTCAACGCCACGCTTTTTACGTGACCAGCGTTCAAGCCTGCTCACTGGGGCTGCTCCTTGGTCGGGGTGTCTTTAGCCCGACCGGCTCCCTTATGCTTCTTTTTGCGCTTTTCTGATGGCGCTTCACCATGGCGCGCTAAATAGCTTTCCAACCATACCTGAATCGCCATCGGCATCGATGCTTCGAGTACCTGCTGTTCACCATCAAGCCACCCCGCCGCAACATCTTGGCTTGCAGTAATAGCATCAGGCTTGGGCGCTTGTCCGGTAAAACCAGCGCGAACAAAAAGACGCGGAGTTACTGACGTAAGGTTAAAGCGGTAGGCCGCACGCTCGGTCATCGACAGTTGAAGGCTAAGCACATAGTCACCTTGCTCACCTGGCGTCAGCTCGGCGATACGCCATTGCGTTAAGGTAAAGCCCCTCACCTGCTTGGGCTCTGCCACCAAGGTAATGCTCAAAGAGCGCAGATTATCACTCATACGGATAGACCACCTTAGACCTTGAATGGGTAGACAAGTAAGCCTTTTGAGCGCCATCATCGTCAACTCAGAGTGTTTTACTCAACTATTATAATTTACATGTATGCGTTACATGATTCTTCACTAGGTTCCAACGAGGATTGCGGATGCCCGCCCTTCAGTTAAGCCGAGCCCGCTTACCGGCCACGACGACAATCGATGTGCTGGATGCTTACGGCGACTCCCGCCAACAAGCCATCGCCGCAGAGCGCGCGCTGACGGTTTACCTCAATAAACGTGAAATTGTCACGCTAATGACGCTAGGCGATGACCCTGAAGCCTTGGTGGTGGGCTATCTACGCAACCAGGGATTACTGCGCCGCGCGGAAGACTTATTGGCGGTACAGGTGGATTGGGAGGTCGAGTCCGCCGCCGTCGTCACCGATTATTTACCTGACGATTTAGACAACCGGCTGAGTACTCGTACCGTCACCACGGGTTGCGGTCAGGGGACCGTGTTCGGCAAATTACTGGAACAAACATCGCTCTCTGCGTTACCTGAGACAACGCTGGCGCAATCAACGCTTTATCAGTTGCTAACCAATTTGAATACCTACAACGAGACTTATCGCAGCGCGGGAGCAGTACATGGTTGCGCGCTGTGCCAGCAAAGCCGCGTGCTCGACTTCGTTGAAGATGTCGGGCGTCACAATGCGGTGGATACCCTGGCAGGCCACCAGTGGCTCAACCAGGCCGAAAGCAGTAGTGCTGATATTTTCTATACCACTGGCCGCCTAACTTCCGAAATGGTGTTGAAAGTGGCGCAAATGGGGATCAGCGTGCTGGTTTCACGTTCTGGGGTGACCCAAAAAGGCGTGGAGCTGGCGGAACGCTTCGGCGTGATGCTGATTGCTCGGGCTAAGGGCAAACACTTCCAGGCGATTAATACCGCTAACCGCCTAACGTTAGATGCCATTCCAGCCAAGCCACCCAGTGCGCGCACGTCTAAGGAGGCCGGTCTATGATCACCCCGCAAACCCTCACTGGCATGATTCTCGCGGGCGGTGAAGGCCGCCGTATGGGTGGGCGTGACAAAGGCCTTGAACCCTTCGCGGGACTACCGCTCGTGGCCCATGTGGCTCAACGCTTTGATAGCCATGTATCCGAACTATTGATCAACGCCAATCGCAATACAGATGCCTATGCACTGTTTGCAAGTCGGGTTATTGAAGACGTGGAAGGCGGCTTTAAAGGCCCGTTGATGGGCATTTATAGTGGCCTGCGCGCTGCTAAAACGCCCTGGCTACTGGTTGCCCCTTGCGACTCACCTGCCCTACCTAATGACCTAGTGGCGCGTATGGTGGCGGGCATCACCTCAGAGAGTGGTGAACACGATATCGCCGTTGCGTTTGACGGCGAGCGCCTGCACCCAGTCGTCGCACTGCTGCGCACCTCGCTTGCCGATGACTTAGCGAATGCGCTGGCTGAGGGCGAACGTAAAATTGACCGCTGGTACGCTCGCCACTCATGGTGCAAGGTCGATATGTCGGATTGCCCGGAAACATTTGCCAACCTCAATACCGAAGAGGAAAAGGCTCGTTTGGAGCTAACGCTAGGTTCTGTCGCTAACAACGCTGCCTCGAGGGAAACACCATGAGCCTGTCGTGCTTCGAACTCGGTGAGCAAATGCTCAGCGTTGACGCAGCGCGAGAGGCACTACTGTCCTTGGCTGAACAGCCCGTTGCGGTAGAATCGGTAGCGCTGAGCCAAGCTTATGGCAGACGCTTAGCCACCGATATCATTGCGCCAATTAACGTGCCACAGAATACCAATGCAGCCATGGATGGTATCGCCCTGGCGTGGCCAGGAGAGCAACCTCATCAAACTCAATGGCCGATTGCAGGCGATGCTTTTGCCGGACAAGCGTTTGAAGGCAGCGTACCTCTCGGCCAATGCGTACGCATTACCACGGGTGCCCCGTTACCGTCAGGCACCGACACCATTATCATGCGCGAGCAGCTTAGCGAGCATAACAGCAGTGTCACCGTTGACTCTCCCGATCGAGTTAGCCATGGTCAGCATGTGCGCCAAGCAGGGGAAGATATTGCCCTAGGCGAGGTAGCACTGGTAGCTGGCACGCGGCTAGATGCCGCCTGCTTGGGGTTAATCGCCTCACTGGGCTATGGTGAGGTTTGTGTTTTCAGGCGTCCAAAGGTGGCGATTTTCTCTACTGGAAATGAGGTCACTCCCCCTGGCGAAGCGCTGCCCAGCGCAGGCATTTACGACACCAATCGTTTTACATTGCTGGGCCTGCTCAACGAACAGGGTGCTGAAGTGATGGATCTGGGCATTTTGCCTGATGACCCCACCACCATTCAAAATGCCCTGGCTAGCGCGGCGACGCAGTGTGATTTAGTTATTACCAGTGGAGGCGTTTCTGTCGGCCAGGCCGATTACACCAGGGAAGCGTTGGAAACATTAGGCCAATTAGCTTTTTGGCGCGTGGCGCTGCGCCCCGGGCGCCCCATGGCCTGCGGCTGGCTGGGTGAATCGCGCAAGCCATTTGTCGGCTTACCCGGCAACCCCGTTGCGGTCATGGTAACCTTTAGCCAATTCGTAGTGCCATTATTGGAACGTTTACAAAAACAATCTCCCGTTCCACCGAGGCGTTTAACAGCCATTACCCAAACTCCGCTAAAAAGTCGCCTAAAGCGCACCGATTTTATACGTGGCATTTATTCAAGCGATGCTCACGGTGTGCTGCAGGTACGTAGTACCGGAGCGCAGGGGTCTGGGATTTTAACCTCGATGGTAGCTGCTAACTGCCTGATTGAGCTGGGTGATGATCAAGCAGGCGCCCAGCCAGGCGACGCAGTCTGCATTCAACCACTGACGAGGTGGCCATGACTAAACAACCAATTGCTGAAACACTCATTGATGATTTCGGCCGTCGTGTTAGCTATGTACGCATTTCCGTGACGGATCGTTGCGACTTCCGCTGCGTTTACTGCATGAGCGAAGAGATGACCTTCCTGCCAAGAGCGAAAGTGCTTACGCTGGAAGAACTCGCCATGGTAGCTCAGGCGTTTACCGAGCTAGGCGTTGAGAAAATCCGCTTAACTGGGGGCGAGCCGCTAGTACGTAATGGCATTGAGCAGCTTGTGGACGACATTGGCGCGCTGCCGGGGCTCAACGATTTCACCATGACCACGAACGGGGCCAGTCTGCGTAAACACGCCAAACGGCTCTATCAAGGGGGGCTGCGCAGACTCAATATCAGCCTTGACTCCCTTGACCCAAAGCGCTTCAAACAGCTGACTCGGACAGGTGATTTAGCGAAAGTGATTGACGGCATTCACGCCGCTAAAGAAGCTGGTTTTTCACGTATCAAGCTTAACGCAGTAATTCTAAAGGGGCGCAATGATGATGAAGTGCTGGACCTCGTTACGTTCGCTCGCCAAGAAGAGCTAGATATCAGCTTTATCGAAGAGATGCCGCTGGGCGATGTGTCTGATCACTCTCGAGCCGAGACCTTTTACTCTAGTGACGACGTTCAAGCACTGATCGAGACACGCTACCCGCTCATGCCCACAACGGAAACCACACCTGGGCCTTCGCGCTATTTTAAAATGGCCGATAGCAGCAGTCGGGTTGGCTTTATTTCGCCCCATAGTCACAACTTTTGCGATAGCTGCAACCGCGTACGGGTAACCGTTGAAGGCCGTCTACTGCTCTGCCTAGGCAATGAACACTCTGTCGATTTACGTGCTGTACTACGCCGACACCCTGGCAATATGCTGGCGTTGAAAACCGCCATTATTAATGCCTTGCCGCTCAAGCCCGAGCGCCATCACTTTACGACCGATGGCGATGTCCAGGTGGTGCGCTTTATGAATATGACAGGGGGTTAAACGTTGTCAGCTACTCGCGTGCCAGTGCATATCATTACGGGCTTTCTAGGCAGCGGTAAAACTACGCTTATTCACGGCCTAATCGAGCAAAAGCCTGTGGATGAGAAGTGGGCCATTTTAGTCAATGAGTTTGGCCAAATAGGCATTGATCAAGCGATGTTTGAGCAGCGCGACGACGTCGTTGTCAAAGGTCTCCCCGGTGGCTGCCTATGTTGCCAGCTGGCCTTTGTGCTACAGGCTGCATTGGTCAATTTGCTCGCCCGTAACAAACCAGACCGCGTCATTATTGAGCCTTCGGGGCTTGGCCATCCAGCTGGCTTACTCGATTTACTGCGCGGCGAAGCCTTTCAAGATGTTGTCGCCGTGCACGATATTATTGCCACCCTAGATCCGCGCCGGTTAGATGAGCCTCGGGTCCGTGAACACGAGACCTTTCAAGACCAGTTGGCCATGGCCGATGCCATCGCCATTACGATGGGCGAGCAGGCCAGTACCGAACAGCATGAACATGCGCAGCGGTTTGTGACGGAGCTCTGGCCACCACGCAAGTGGGTTCATCGCAGTGAGCATGGCACGATGCCGCTATCGCTGCTGTTAAACAGCGCCCAGACCCGTGCCCAACAAGAAGATACCGCTGTTCCTGATACGCACCGCCAAATGATGGCAACCCCGACACTGGAAGGCACTTTTTTTGATACGGCTCCTGCGCCTGGTCAGCCTCAGCACAAGACGGCTAGTGCCCTTGGATATACCAGCACAGGTCTTCGCTGGCATCCCAGTGAACGCTTTGACCTTGATCGTTTGGCCGCTCACTTGAGTGAGTTTCCCGCATCTGCGCGAGTAAAAGGCGTCTTTCATACCGAGCAGGGCTGGAAGCAGCTCAATCGAGCCGATGGAACACTTAGTCTCGGCAATAGCGCCTGGCGGCAAGATTCGCGGCTGGAGGTGATTACCCCCGACAATGACGCTAATACCCACACCAATTTAGTGACAGAACTGCAATCATCAGGAGCGCTGTTGAGCTAAAAACGTTTTCTCGATAGCATCTACCGGCATAGGGCGTCCAAACAAATAACCTTGAAAAGCTTGGCAGCCATGAGCCAGCAGCCACGCTTTCTGGCTCTCTGATTCGACGCCTTCGGCAATGACATCAAGATTTAAGCTTTTTGCCAGGGCAATCGTACTTTCCACAATGGCCGCATTAGCACTGCTTTCTAACACTTGATGGACAAACGACTGATCGATCTTAAGCTGATCAAGCGGCAACTGGGCAAGATACGCCAGCGATGAATAACCGGTTCCAAAATCATCCAGAGAAAAACGCACACCTTGGGCTTTCAGGCTCAGCATTTTGTCACGCGCATCGTCGCGCGCTTCCACAAACAGCGACTCGGTAACTTCAAGTTTGAGGCGCTCAAGCGGTGCCTTTGTACGCACAAAGACCTGCTGTAAGCGAGACAAGAAATCACTATCGCGGAACTGCAGTGGGCTGATATTCACCGAAATCGTCAGCTCATGCAGGTGTGGCGTTGCTGCCCAGCAAGCTAGCTGATGGCACGCCTCTTCAATGACCCACTCGCCAACCTCATTAATCAGCCCGGTGCTCTCTAAGAGCGGAATAAACTCGCCAGGTGACACCATGCCACGCTCTGGATGCTGCCAGCGTAGCAGTGCCTCAACGCCCGTATAGTGGCCACAGCGATCAACTTGAGGTTGGTAATAGAGACGCCACTGATGACTCTCTAATGCCTGCCGCAAGTCGGCTTCAAGCTTAACCCTTGCCAGTAGCGCAGCTTGCATCGAAGGATCAAAAAAGCGTATGGCACGACGCCCACTCGCCTTCGCCTGTAGTAAAGCCATGTCGACTTGCTGAAGGTAGTCTTCGGCGCTTCGCTGGCTATCGGACACAACCGTAATCCCGACGCATGCGGTGACCATGATCTGTTCTTCAGAAAAATTAACTGGCTCATCAAGCGCCACCAGAAGTTTCTGGGCAATATGCTCTGCTAAGCGACGTGTCTGACGTGGGCTTCCATCGATGTCTTCAATAAGCACGGCAAATTCATCACTCCCCAGGCGAGCCAACGTATCGGTATCGCGCAACATTTGGCCAAACCGCTGGGCAACCCGCTGAAGCAACTGATCGCCGGCAAGGTGCCCCAGGGTATCGTTAATATGGTTAAAACGGTCGATATCGATCACCAGTAACGCCCCACAGCGCTGGTGGCGGTTTAGCTCTTTGAGTGCTGTCTCCATTCTGTCCATAAACAAACGTCGATTTGCGAAGCCTGTTAATGGATCATAAAACGCAAGTTGGTGGATCTCTTGCTCAGCGGCTTTGCGCTCACTAATATCGCTCATGGTGGCAACGTAGTTAGTCAGCACACCGTCTGCATCGTAAACAGCACTGATCGTCAGCCACTCAGGGAACAGCTCACCATTTTTGCGCTGATTCCAGATTTCGCCCTCCCAGCTTCCTGTGGTCATCACCCGCTTCCACAAGCGACGATAAAACGCTGCGTTATGGTGACCAGAGCTAAACATACGTGGGTTCTTGCCGATCACCTCAGCTTCGCTGTAGCCGGTTATACGCTTAAACGTCTCATTAACTTTTAAAATATCTCCCCGTGCATCCGCCACTATGATGCCTAGATGCGCTTGAAAAGCAGCCGCTGCAATCTGCAGCTCAACTTCTGCGCGCTTCGCTTCGGTAATATCACGGTTCACCGATAACACTCCCTCAAACTGTCCAGCACTACTTATTAGCGGGCTCACGGTGGCATGAAAATGGTGTGGCTGCGCGTCAATGGTCAGCGGATACTCAAATCTTTCTACTTTATGCAACTGCTGCACTCGCTCAAAAACGGCGGCAAATGCACCAGCCAAAGGAGCTGGCAAGACCTGAGAAAAGTGCTTTCCCAGCGCATCTTGGCTTTTAACAAGCAGCTGCTCAGGGGAAGCCGCATGGATATAGCTAAAGTGCCCTTCTACATCAAATACAAAAATCAAATCCTGAATCGAGTGGACTAAAGCATCCATACGTGCGCCACGCGCTTGCGCTTCGGCTCTTGCTAGCTCTCGCTCTTTTATTCGCTCATGTAGTTGATAAGCTAACGCAAGGCGGTTTAAGTAGTGGCGAACACCCCAAGCCCCTAACAGCGTAATTAAACCAACGACCAACAATAACACCAGCAAACGCTGGCGCCATCCAGCCATCAGCGTATGAAGGTCAACACCTACAGCAACAAATACCGGATAGTCACTAATGCGTTGCATGTGAAATAAGCGTTTACTTCCGTCAAGGGGCGAGATCGCGGTTAATGTCCGAGTAACACTACCGCTGTTTAACCACTGCTGTGTCTCAGGCGCATCAAGCTGGCTACCAATAAACCTGCCTTCATGGGGAGCCGGGTGCCGAGCAACTACTTTTAGACTCTCATCTATCAGTGCCATGCTCTCACCGTCGTACACTCGCATTTGCTGCAGCGCACTATTGAGGATATGCGGCATGATACGAGACACAATCACACCAGCGAAGTCGCCCTGGTCATTCACTAGACGCCTGCCATGATAGAGAAAGAAACGCTGCTTGCTTGCCGACCAAATAAGCGGCGTCATCATTTCGTCTTGGTCACCTTGTTGAAAGGTGCTGAAAAAGACGCTGTCGCCAATCCCCTCCTCAACATCTCGATTAGCGTTACTGCTTAAACGTAGGCGCCCATGAGGGTCTAATACACTAACACTATAGATTAGCGGCACGTACTCGGTAAGATTGTCGAGCGCTCGTTGGACGGCAGCTGCACTTTCCGCCTCTAAACCATCCAATCCCAAAGAGTTTTCTTGGTGAACATTGAGCAACTCGGCCAGGCTAAACAAACCTTGGCTGCTCTTCCCAAACATGCCTATTACCCATTCTGACACCACGTTCGCACGAGCAATCACACGGGACTCAGCCGCAGTGACTTCTTGGTGATATTGGCCTTTGAGCAACCAGCCAAACAGCGCAATCATCATACATAAAGACAAAATGTAGAGCGTAATAACGCGCTGCTTTTGGCGCCGAAAGCCAGGCATTGCCTGGCTTTTGTTAGTTACCCGATCACTGCGAGGTAGCAGCATTATATGTAGGCCTTATTCAGATATCCCGCAGCACACCTGATACAGTATAAAAAGAATAGTGAAAAATAGACCACAACGGCTCCTCGTAGGCGGTTTTAAATAGTGGCGCGGCTTGTTTTTGATGTATATCTATTTTCAGCAAAAAGCTCATAAAAGTCGTTATTTTACTCAATAAGAGGCTGTCATGGCATCGTTAGGCCAAATGAGTGACTACGAAGTACGCTTAGTGCGTATTTTTAAAACGGTCGTGGAGTGCGGTGGTTTCACCGCTGCGGAAACCGCTTTAGGCATCAGTCGTTCAGCCATTAGCCAACACATGAATGATTTAGAAGGTAGGCTAGGCTTTTCGCTATGCCAGCGTGGCCGAGGCGGCTTTAGTTTAACCGAAGAAGGCAAGGAAATTTACCAAGCAGGTTTGACACTACTGACCGCGCTCGAAGCCTTTAAAAGCGATGTAAACGCATTACATCATACTATCAAGGGCGAACTGAATATCGGTATCACCGATAACTTGGTCACCTTGCCTGCTATGCATGTTACCCATGCGCTCGCCGAGCTGACCGCGCCAAATCATGAGGTCACCGTTAATATTCACATGGAGCCTTCAGATGCCGTTATTCGAAGCGTCATGGATGGCCACTTGCATGTCGGCGTTGTGCCCGCGGTTAACTTACCCTCCAGCTTAGAAACGCACCTGTTGTACGAGGAGCCTTCGTTTCTTTACTGCGCCGCTGGCCACCCGCTGTTTAATGCAACTGATGACGCATTCACATTTGAACAGATTGCCGCTTATCCAGCGATAACGCCTCGCTATCCACTCCCCAGCGATGCGCGTAAAGCACATGATGCGTTAAATTTACAAGCCTCTGCCTCTGACCGGGAGGGCGCTGCGTTTTTGATTCTCACTGGACGGTTTATCGGTTTTCTTCCTGAACATGTTGCCGCCCAATGGGTTAATGCCCATAAGATGCGCGCCATTCAGCCGGGTACCCAACGTTATCAGATTCCGTTTGTGCTAATCACTCGCCATGATCGCCGCCCCAACCGGGTGGTCGATGCATTTTTAGGATTTGTGAAAGGCGCAAAATAGCTCACCTGGTTATGCCAAGCACAAAATAATCAAAGCTCGGCTAAGTGCCGAGCTTTGATTATTAATGGCGTTTACTTATAACGAGTTTATGGCAGCTTTGCCGTCTCGCTGGCCATGTGTGGCGCGGGCCCTACCTGAGAAGATGATGTTAAAACGTGGCTTGCGGCGTAATAAACAATCGCGCCAAGCGCAGAGCCAGTAAACCAGCCATAGTCATAGAACCAGTTCATGGTGCCGGTTAACAGCGAGATTAGCGTCAGTGCCACCGGCACGCCGAACGCGATAAAACCCGCCACATTGACCGCAGGATAAGCACGGTTATCCATATATAAGCTAGGCACATCTAACCGCTGCTTTTTAATTAGGAAATAGTCCACTGCCATGATGCCTGCGATGGGGCCAAGCAGGCTGGAGTATCCCAGCAGCCAGTTTGAGTACATCTGCTCAAGCGACACCCCTTGAGCAATGATACCCGCTTTCTGCAAAAGGTCGTAGCCCATCAACAAAACACCCACCGCTCCGGTCATAAGCACACCGCGGGTTTGGTTAATCAGTTTTGGGGCAATATTCTGGAAGTCATTCGTGGGAGAAACAATATTCGAAGCGGTATTGGTGGAAATCGTGGCAATAATGATTAGCAACATGGCAAGCACTACCCAGAAAGGGCTTTCGATATAGCCAATCAAACGTACTGGGTCAGCAACCGTCTGGCCCACTAGCGACTCAGACGCCGCCGTTAATACAACGCCCAACGCTGCAAAGAAGAACATTGTCAGCGGCAACCCAATCACTTGGCCAACAATTTGATCTTTTTGGCTTTTGGCAAACCGGCTGAAATCAGGAATGTTCAGCGACAACGTCGCCCAAAACCCCACCATCGCAGTTAATCCTGCAAAGAAGTAGCCATATACTGATGCTCCTTCTGGGCGCGAGGGCGGTTGCGCTAATAACTCAGTCATCGACATGTGCGGCCATGCCCACATCATTAATCCAATCCCCACAGCAAGCAACAACGGCGCCGCTAGGGTTTCCAGCCACTTGATCGACTCAGCCCCACGAATGACCACAAAAAGATTCATTGCGCCGAAGACAAAAAAGCCAATGACTTCACCTACCCCACCCAGCGCAGCCCAAGCGGGGACCAGTTCGGATAACAGAAGATGAATAGCCAAACCACCAAACATCGTTTGAATGCCAAACCAGCCACAGCCTACGAGAGCCCGCACCAAACAAGGCACGTTAGAGCCTAAAATACCAAATGACGATCGCAGCACAACTGGAAAAGGAATACCAAATTTAGTGCCCGGAAAAGCATTTAGAGTGAGCGGAATCAGGACGATCACGTTGGCTAGAAAAATGGCAAAAAGCGCTTCGCCCACACTCAGGCCAAAGTAGGCGGTTAACACACCACCCAAGGTGTAGGTCGGTACACAAATCGACATCCCCACCCAAAGTGCCGCAATGTTCCATTTGCTCCAAGTGCGCTCACTCGCCTGAGTGGGCGCAATATCTTTATTGAAACGAGGACTATCACCTACGTCTTTGCCTACATCGAGTTCAATTAACCCCTCTCTGTCTACCATTCGGGATGTTGAGCCAGTCATATAGTCTCCTCAGCAGTGCTGTAGCCCAGTAAGTTCACGGTTTCAGTCTTTCAAGAGCAATAAGCGTGCCTAAAACAAAATCACAAACACTAACCCATTGATCGAAAAGCTGACTTACTAGGCAGACATACACATACTTATAGCGTGATTATTGTTATTCGCCTTTCAGGTCTTAAAAGCCATTAATAAGCGTAGCCATTTAAATAAAATACGCACCAAAAAGATGCGCAAAAAATATCAAAACTCAAAAAAATAAACACAACCATATGTTTTAAAAGAAAAAACAAACATCACCAACATCGAACAAAACTTCACCAACTTAGAAAACTCATCACTAAAAACAATAAAAATATCAATAAATCAAAGAGTTAAATCAGAAAATTAAAATTATTAAAAAACACTTGAAACAACACCTCACAAAGGACTATGTTCAAAAAGCTGTCAATAAAGACAACTTTTTGAACAACAATAAGACACCACTGCACGCCACGTAATCACACACTTGTTACTTGACCAGTAACGTACCGACATGCGTACGCATGCGGTTGGCGCGTATGACTTGAGAGGGCATGTTCTATGCAGAAAATGAAAATTGGCTTAATTCAAATGGGGCTCAAAACCAGCACCGATTTAGACCCCGCGGCGATCCGCGATGCGATGAACGAAGCACACCTACCGATGATTCAGCAGGCCGCCGAACAGGGTGTGCAAGTACTGTGTTTTCAAGAAGTCTTTAACCAGCCGTACTTCTGCCCAAGCCAAGATGGCAAATGGTATGCCGCCGCTGAGCGGGTTCCAGAAGGCCCCACCTGTCAGATGATGCAAAAACTGGCTGCCGAACACCGCATGGTCATTATCGTGCCCGTGTATGAAGAAACAGAGACCGGCGTTTACTACAACACCGCCGCCGTGTTTGACGCCGACGGTAGCTACCTCGGCAAATATCATAAAACTCATATCCCTCAAGTGGCCGGTTTTTGGGAGAAATTCTTCTTCAAACCGGGCAAATCAAACTGGCCGGTCTTCGACACTGCCTACGGCAAAATTGGTGTGTATATCTGCTATGACCGCCACTTCCCTGAAGGCTGGCGTGCACTAGCGCTTAACGGTGCTGAGGTAATCTTCAACCCTTCCGCTACCGTAGCAGGGCTTTCCCAGTACCTATGGGAGCTTGAGCAGCCTGCTTCCGCTGCGGCTAACGGTTGCTTTATTGCCGCTATCAACCGCGTGGGTACAGAAGCGCCCTGGAATATCGGTGACTTCTACGGCTCCAGCTATATCGTCAACCCCCGCGGCAAAATCGAAGCCCAGGCCAGCGAAACGGAAGACGAGCTGCTAGTGCATGAAATTGATTTAGACATGGTGCGTGAGGTGCGCAATAACTGGCAGTTCTTCCGTGATCGCCGCCCCGATGCCTACACCCGCCTCACTGATGGTGAGTAGCCCTGTTGATGAACCATACGAGGACTTCATGATGAGTTTATTGATCAAAGGCGGCACCGTCGTCACCCATGCCGATACTTACCGCGCCGATGTGCTGTGCGTCGACGGAAAAATCCACGCCATCGGCACCGACTTGGACCTCCCCGATAACTGCGACATTATTGACGCCAGCAATCAGTTGGTAATGCCCGGTGGCATTGACCCCCATACCCATATGCAAATGCCGTTTATGGGCGCAGTGGCCAGCGAAGATTTTTACACCGGCACCGCCGCCGCGATGGCGGGTGGTACCACGACGATTATCGACTTTGTCATTCCAAGCCCAGGCCAATCACTCTTAGAAGCCTTTGAGACGTGGCAAGGGTGGGCGGAAAAAGCGGCTACCGATTTCGCTTTCCACGTGGCAATCACCTGGTGGGATGAGAGCGTCAAAGAGGAAATGGGTACCCTGGTGCGCGAACACGGCGTGAATAGTTTCAAGCACTTCATGGCCTACAAGGGCGCGATTATGGCCACTGATGACATATTGGTGGAAAGCTTTTCCCGCTGCCTTGAACTGGGCGCGGTACCTACGGTACACGCCGAAAACGGCGAATTAGTTTACCACATGCAGCAGAAGCTACTGGCCCAGGGCATTACCGGGCCGGAAGCTCACCCACTTTCCCGCCCGCCCCAAGTAGAAGGCGAAGCCGCCAGCCGAGCGATTCGAATTGCCAGCACGCTAGGCGCGCCGGTTTACCTGGTACATGTATCCACCAAAGACGCCGTCGATGAAATTGCCTATGCCCGCCAGCAAGGTCACCCAGTATTCGGCGAGTGCCTAGCAGGACACTTACTCATTGATGACAGCGTTTACCAGCATTCCGACTGGGCAACCGCCGCGGCCCACGTAATGAGCCCCCCCTTCCGCCCCAAAGGGCATCAGGAAGCACTTTGGCATGGCCTGCAGTCCGGCAATTTGCAAACCACCGCCACTGACCACTGCTGCTTCTGCGAAGAACAGAAAGCCGCAGGCAAAGATGACTTCACTAAAATCCCTAACGGCACCGCCGGGGTAGAAGATCGCCTTGCCGTGATATGGGACGCAGGCGTTAACAGCGGCAAGCTCTCGCCCCAGGAGTTTGTCGCGGTGACATCTACCAATACCGCCAAAATTTTCAACCTGTACCCTCGTAAAGGAGCCATCCAAGTGGGCGCCGATGCCGATATTGTGGTGTGGGACCCTAATGGCACACGTACGATCTCCGCAAAAACGCATCATCAAAATGTCGACTTCAACATTTTCGAGGGCAAAACGGTGCGCGGCATTGCTCGCCACACGATTAGCCAAGGGAAATGGGTATGGCGAGACGGTGAACTGCACGCCGAGCGGGGTGCTGGTCGCTACTTAAAACGCCCCGCCTACCCAGGCGTGTTTGAGCTACTGGCTAAACGTGCCGAATTAAATGCGCCGGTAGCCGTAATGCGCTGAACAGCTCCTCAAGAAAAGAAAAAATCCAACAGGAGAGATGACCGTGAACCACTCACTTGACCACCTGCCTAGCGCACAAGAGGTCGGCACCTACGATCCACCGACACTGGCAAACAACTTTACCGATCTCCATCCACCGTTAACCCACCGTCAAGCAATGATCGAAAGCCAGCGCTGCTTGTACTGTTTCGACGCCCCTTGCGTTGAGGCCTGTCCATCGGATATTGATATCCCCAGCTTTATTCGTCAGATCAGCGAAAACAACATTAATGGCGCAGCAGAAACCATCCTGGAAGCCAACATTCTTGGCGGCAGCTGCGCCCGGGTGTGCCCCACTGAAATCCTCTGCGAGCGTAGCTGTGTGCGCAACCATGATGCAGAGTGCCAACCAGTGCTAATTGGCCTGCTGCAACGCCACGCCACTGACCATATGCAGTTCGAAAGCCACCCATTCAAGCGGGCGGCTAACAGCGGCCGCCATATCGCCGTGGTAGGCGCGGGGCCCGCTGGCCTTTCCTGTGCCCACCGCTTGGCGATGCTAGGCCATCAAGTGACCATTTTTGAGGCCGAACAAAAACCCGGCGGGCTAAATGAGTACGGTATCGCCCGCTATAAGATGACCGATGATTTCGCCCGTAAAGAAGTAGAGTTTCTATTAGAAATAGGCGGCATTGAGCTTCAGTACGGCCAGCGCCTCGGTGATAATTTGTCGCTTGCGACGCTGCACCAGCAGTTCGATAGCGTTTTCCTCGGCTTGGGTCTTGGTGCCAGCCGTGCCCTAGGGCTCACGGGGGATGATGCTCCCGGCTTGATGCCTGCCGTTGACTACATTAAAACCCTGCGCCAAACCAAAGACCTTGGGAGTTTACCTGTCGCCAAGCGCTGCATTGTGATCGGTGCAGGCAATACCGCCATTGATATGGCGACCCAAATGACCCGGCTTGGTGCGACAGAGGTAACGCTGGTCTACCGCCGCGGCACAGAGGCGATGTCTGCTACCGATCATGAGCAAGAAATTGCCAAAGCGAACGGCGTGCGCATGGTGACGTGGGCTCAGCCAGACGACATTTTATTGGATGACCAAGGGCGCGTGGCGGGTATGCGTTTTGCCAAGACCCACGATCGGGTTGGTCAGTTAACACCTACTGGTGAAACATTCGACCTTGCCGCCGACGCCATCTTTAAGGCGATTGGCCAAGGCTTCGATAGCGCTAGCCTGACGGATGAAGCCGCCAGAGAGCTTGCCCGCGACGGCGAACGTATCCAAGTTGATGCTTTCTTCCGCACCTCAATGCCCAATGTTTACGCGGGTGGCGACTGCGTGAACCCCGGTCAAGATCTTACTGTTCAAGCCGTTCAACACGGCAAACTAGCTGCCCATGCCATTCACCAAGCGCTTGCCGCCAAGCAGGAGGCCGCATGAACACACTTCCCTTCACACCACCAGGCAACAAAAACAGCGGCGACAGCGTAGTAAACGGCATTGACCTGTCGGTGAATTTTGCAGGCATCAAAGCCCCCAACCCGTTCTGGCTAGCCTCAGCCCCGCCTACCGATAAAGCCTATAACGTAGTACGCGCCTATGAAGCGGGTTGGGGCGGCGTCGTCTGGAAAACCCTTGGTGAAGAGCCACCAGCAGTGAATGTCTCTTCACGTTACTCTGCGCACTATGGCAAAAACCGCGAGGTGATCGGCTTCAACAATATCGAGCTGATTACCGATCGCTCGCTGGAGATCAACCTTCAAGAAATCACCCAGGTGAAAAAAGACTGGCCCGACCGAGCGCTGATTGTCTCTATCATGGTGCCCTGTAACGAAGACGCTTGGGCCTATATTTTGCCACTCGTGGAAGCAACTGGCGCAGATGGCATTGAGCTCAACCTGGGCTGCCCTCATGGCATGCCGGAACGCGGCATGGGGGCAGCGGTCGGCCAAAATCCCGACCTGATCGAAAAAGTTGCTTACTGGTGTAAGAAGCACTACTCAAAGCCGGTGATTGTAAAACTCACCCCCAACATCACCGACATTCGAGTGGGTGCCCAAGCCGCGCTACGGGGTGGCGCCGACGCGGTATCGCTGATCAACACCATCAACTCGATCACTAGCATCGACCTGGACAATATGGTCGCCAAACCCACGGTAGGCCATCAGAGTACCCACGGTGGCTACTGCGGCAGCGCCGTGAAACCTATCGCGATGAATATGGTGGCAGAGATTGCCCGCGACCCGGCAACGCCAACGCTGCCGATTTCCGGCATCGGCGGCATTTCTACATGGCGGGATGCGGCAGAATTTATCACTCTGGGAGCAGGCAGCGTGCAGGTATGTACCGCTGCAATGCTCAACGGTTTTCGCATTGTAGAAGAGATGAAAGATGGCCTTTCACGCTGGATGGCAGAAAAAGGCTACGACTCTATTGAATCGTTCTCGCGCAAAGCCGTGCCCCAAACCACCGACTGGAAACACCTGGACATCAACTTTAAAACCATTGCCAAGATTGATCAGGACCTGTGCATTGAGTGCGGTCGCTGCTATATCGCTTGCGAGGATACCTCCCATCAGTCGATTGCCAAGCTCACCGAGCAAGATGGCGCACGCCGTTACGAGGTAATCGAAGACGAGTGCGTTGGCTGCAACTTATGCCAAATCACCTGTCCAGTGGAGAATTGCATCACCATGGTGCCTCAAGAAACCGGCAAACCATTCTTGGCCTGGGACAACGACCCTCGTAACCCCTTCAGAGTCGCTTCATAAGCGTGTCCCATAAACGCCTCATCACGACCTAGTCTTCGCGAATAGCACCGCCCTCCTCTGTGAGGGCGGTCACTTTGCGCAACAGTTTGTTCCGTTATAAAAAGGCGACATAGCGCCTCTTCTTTTGAGAATATGAGAAACCATCGCATATAAAACATTTTCTCATAAAAGGAGCTACGATGAAGCCTACCTCTTTTGCCACTAAATTCGTTCCTACATTCGCCACAGCCGTACTGTTTTCAGCCATCAGCGTAAACGCTCATGCCGAACAGCGCATCGCCACCTTCGACTTAGGCAGTTTAGATACGCTAGATGCGCTGGGCTTAAGCGAACAAGTGGTTGGCGTCCCCAAGCAGAGCCTGCCTACCTACCTAGAGCAATACGCTAGCGACCGCTATAGCGATATTGGCGGCCTGCGCTCACCGGACATGGAGGCCATCAGCGCTAGCGAGCCTAGCCTGATTCTCTACACTGGCCGCCAGGGCGATTGGAAAGCAGCACTTGGTGATATTGCCCCGCTACTTAACACCAGTTTGCAAGGCGATAATTACCTCGCGGCGTTTGACGACAACGTGCGTGAGCTCGCCAGCCAATTTGAGGCGGAAAGTGAAGCTGATGAGGCACTTGCAACGCTCCACACAGAGATTGACGCGCTACGCGAAGCACTCAGCAATGCCCCCAGGACACTGGTCGTCACTCACAACGGCGGCAACCTGATGCTTAACCAACATCCCGTCGTTCACGATGTGCTAGGCGTGGAAGCGCTCAGCATGCCAGAGAGTGTGATCTCAGAAACCCGTGGTGAGCGCACCTTTACACCGCTTTCTGCTGATGCCATTGCCGACATCAAACCAGACGTTGTGCTGGTCATTGATCGCAGCGCCGCCATTGGCAATGAACCTGCGGATGCCGACCAACTGCGCCAAACACTAGCCGAGGCTGGTACTACCCCCCAGCTAGTGATGCTAACCCCGGCTCTGTGGTACCTCTCCGGTGGCGGCCTACAAAGCTTAGCGCTACAAATTGAAGAGGTCGCTGCTGCGCTGAATTAAGTGCTCGATGAATCCTCATGGATCTTGATCTGGTAAAGCACGCAATAGATCACCGGTAGCACGATAAGAGTAAGCAGCGTGGCAACACCAAGCCCGCCGATCAGCGCAACCGCCATGCTGGCGAAGAATGCATCACTAATCAACGGAATCAGACCCAGCATGGTGGTTAGCGCAGCCATTGAAACGGGGCGCACGCGACTAATGGCGGCGCGCACCACGGCGTGATAGCGATCTTTGTGCAACGGCAGTTGCACATTGATCTCTTCTACCAGAACAATAGCATTCTTAATCACCATCCCGATCAAACTCAGCGTGCCCAGCAGCGCCATAAACGAGAAAGGCAGCCCGGTTAGCAGTAACGCGGCCACTACGCCGACAATGGTCAACGGCACCAAAAACCAGATCGCCAGCGGCTGACGGAAGTTATTAAACAACACCACCGTGATAATAAACATCATCACCAAGCCAAGCGGCAACGATGCAAATAGGCCACTCTGAGCTTCACCGGCAGTCTCAAATTCACCGCCCCACTCAAGCCGATAACCGGGAGGCAATTCAAGCGCCTCTACTTGAGGTCGAACCTGAGCCAATACACTAGCCGCCGTCACGCCGCTTAACGGGTCGGGTTCGCCATACACTGCCAACATGCGCTCGCGGTCACGGCGCATCACCAGCGGGTCAGCGACCTCGGTCGTCACATCACGCATCACTTGATCAGCCGTGATGTAACGCCCCTGTTCGGCGCTCCATACGTTAAGCGACCCGATGTTATCGATATCGTTGCGCTGCTCTGGTATCGCTCTAGCGACAATCGGAATCAAGTCGCTGCCGTCACGGTAGATGCCCACCTGACTACCGCTAGTGCTCAACGCCAATGTGGCCGCCAGGTTCTCGCGGGTAACGCCCAGCCGTCGTGCGGTGTCTTCGGCAAAAATTGGCACCACGGCCTGAACACGGTTACGCCAGCTAGTGCGAACACTGACCATATCGGACGTATCACTAAACAGTGCCGCGACTTGATCACCGAGCTGGCGTAACACGGCGGGGTCGCTGCCGTAAAACCTTGCTTCGATCTTGGCTTTCGGGGCAGGACCAACTTCCAGCGGAGCAATTTTATAGTCGATATCGCTGTGATCACGCTCAAGTACCGCTTCGATATCCGCCATGCGCGCTTGCTGTATCGCTTTGTTATCGGTTTCAACAATTAGCTGTGAATAGCTGGCATAGCGGTCTTCCGGCGCATAGGTCAAGGTAAAGCGCTGGGCACCGCCGCCGACCACAGTAGTGAGATGACGGACCCCCTCCATCTCCATCACCACCTCTTCCAACTCTGCCACCCGCCGTTGGGTTTCCAGAATATCAGTGCCTTCTGGGGTGCGGTAATCAACAAAGAAGATGGGCGTATTCGAGGCAGGGAAAAAGGCATTCTTGACGGAGCCAAAGCCAACAACCGCGCCTGCCAATATAGCTATCACCAGCCCCAGTGTTAGCCAACGCAGCCGAATACCCGCCACAATCACGCGGCTAAACAAACGGTACACCACCCCTTGGTAAGGGTCTTCATCTGTACTGCTAGGCGCTACATTGCGAAACAGCAGCTTGAAATAGAACGGCGTAAGCGTCAGCGCTGTCAGCCAACTTAGCAGCAGTGAATAGAGCAACACATAAAACAGCGAGCCGATAAATTCACCGGTGGTATCTGGCGACAGCCCAATTGGAGCGAATGCGGCAACTGCGATCAGCGTAGCAGCCAGCAGGGGCCATGCGTTTTGTCGAACCACCTGATGCGCTGACTCACGAATACTTTGGCCACGCTTTAGGCCGACCAGCATGCCTTCAGTGACCACAATGGCATTATCGACCAGCATCCCCAAGGCGATAATCAGCGCCCCCAGCGAGATTTTTTCCAATTGCAAACCGTGAATGCGCATCAGCATAAAGGTGCCAATAATGGTAATCAGCAGAATAAAGCCCATTAGTAGGCCGCTGCGCCAGCCCATAAACAGCATGAGCACCACAATGACGATGGCAACCGCCTGGATCAGACTGATTAAGAAACCGGATACCGCTTCATCCACCACGCTCGGCTGGTCATAGACCACATTGAGTTCCATACCCAACGGGGTGCGCGCTTCCAGTTCGTCAAGCCGCTGTTCAAGTCGAGCACCGACTTCGACCACGTTGACGCCGCTTTCAAACGAGATGCCCAGGGAAATAGCCGGTCGTCCCATATCGCGGTAAAGCTGCTGCGGTTGCTCGGTCAAGCCGCGGGAAACCTCTGCGATATCGCTCAGTCTTACCAGCTCGCCGTTACCTTCACTAACGATTAACGCGCGTAAATCATCAATATCAGCGGAACTGCCCGAAGGCGTTACTCGGAAACGCTGACCTCCCTGCTTCAAGTGCCCCGAGTCCACTACGGCATTTTGCGTATTCAGCAATTGCTGGAGTGAGCTTAGCGGAATGTTCAGCGCACGTAGCCGCTCTCGGTCGACTTCAATGAAAATGCGCTCGTCCCTTACCCCCGCAAGCGACACCTTTTCAACGCCGTCGACTAAGGCGAGCTCACGCTTAAGAAACTCAGCTTGGCTTTTCAAATCGGGCATGGCATAGCCATCACCGGTCAGGTTAATCATCAAGCCGAACACATCGCCAAAATCGTCGTTAACTCGTGACTGACTAGCGCCTGGCGGCAAGGCGGCCTGCGCATCGCCCACTTTGCGGCGTAATGAATCCCAAAGCTGTTGCAGCTCATCGTTTTGAACCGTGCTTTGCAGCTCGATGGTGATTTGAGATAACCCGTTAGAACTCACCGAACTGATGCGTTTAATTGCGGGCATTTCCTGAATGGCTTCTTCCAGTGTCGAGGTGACTTCCTGCTCCACCTCTTCTGGCGTTGCACCAGGATACTGGGTAGTAACCAGTGCATTACGAATGGTAAATTCAGGAAACTCAAGCTGCCCCATGCCAGTGAACGCAAGCGCCCCGCCGAAGAGCAGTACCACGGTCATTAAATAGCTAGCGGCCCGGTGGCGTAAGAAGTAATCAACCATCTTATAGCCCCTGTTCCTTTTCCCATGGTGTTACACGCATATCAGCGCTGACACGATGGGCCCCCGCTGCCACCACACGATCATTCGCGGCGAGTTCGCCACTCACTTCTAACCCCTTAGAGGTTAAACGTCCCACCTCGACCGGCACCGCCTCTAAACGGTCCGGCGCCTGAAAACGCCACACCACCGCCTGCTCTGAGTTCTCACCTTGATAGCTAATGGCGTCAGGCGGCAGATGCCAAACAAGACCTTCAGACGCGGGTAACAGTTGGCCTAAATCAAGCCGCACGGTGGCGCTCATGCCATCCAGTAGCGTGATATCGTCGGGCTGCGGCAGCCGAAGCGTTACCTCATAAGCCAAGCTTTGGGCGCTGGCCTGGGTGGTATAAGACGCCAACTGAGCAAGGTAAGGTTTTTCGCTATTGCCAAACCGCACTTCAAAGGCCATCGCCGTTTCAAACGGGGTTACCTCGTCACTGTGGGGTATTTGCTGAACGATTTGCTGCGGTAAGTGAAAGATCACATCAAGCTGCCCTGGCTGCTGAATCACCGCCACGGTTTCCTGTACCTGGACAATCTGTCGGTTATCTACCGGCACCTGGGCAATCACACCATCGTAAGGTGCGCGCAGTTGGGTATTTTCCAACTGCTCTTCGGCCTGCTCAAAGGTCGCCCGAGCGGCACGCAATTCCGCCGTTGATTCATCAAACCGTGCTTGGCTAATCGCTCCGCGCTCAAGGGTATAGCGCATGCGCTCGTGAGTGGCCCGTGCCAGCTCCAGCCGCGAACGAGCGCTATCCAACTCACTGCGCATATTACGATCATCAATACGTGCGATAAGGGTGCCTTCCGTTACCCGCTGACCGGGACTCACGTTAAGCTCTAACAGTTCACCCGCCATGCGAAACGATAGATTACTGCGTGTAGTGGCTTCAACGCGCGCAGGAAACTGGCGCTGCAGCGCGGCACCAGACGCTTCTAAGGTCATCAGCTTCACCGGCCGAGGAAGAGGTTCATTGTGGCTCTCGGCATAAGCGTCACCTGTTGCCAGCAACAGGGCCAGCAGCGCTGGAAGCAATCGAATCACAGTGTTACGCACAGCGGACTCCTCGGTGGTGTTATCAATACGCAGTCATAAAAATTTAACTGACATTCATGAATGTCAGTTAATGTGTATACTAATCGTCTACTGGCGACTTTGCCATTCAGTAATGCCAATATAAGTGCACTTTTTTGTTAGGAGCCGTTATGTCACGCCGCAAAGCTGAGGCTGAACGCACCCGAGAGGCCATTCTTGATGCTGCAGAAACTCAGTTTCTCGCCCAGGGGGTTTCGCGCACCACATTGGCCCATATTGCCGCAGCGGCTGGCGTTACCCGCGGTGCCATTTACTGGCATTTTGAGGATAAAGCAGCGGTATTCGATGCTCTGCTAGAGCGTGCTCGCGTGCCGCTCGATGAAATCGTCGATGATGCGGTGCTGCGGCTGGGCCATACCCCCAGCCAGTGTTTGCAAGAGATTGCACTGAGTGCGCTTAGCGCTATTTGCCATAATCTTCCGTTACAACGCGCCGCCACCATCGTGCTGCATCGCTGCGAAAAGCTGGAAGATGATCACCCACGTATCAGCATGATCACTCGGCTTTCTGAGCATGCCGAGATGCAGGTTGAACAGCTGTTTGAGAAAACTCGGCAAACCGGCCATCTACGCGCTGACCTCACCCCCGCCAGCGCCCGTCGCCAGTACCATAGCTTTTTAATCGGCATTTGCTTTGATTGGCTACAAGATCCACAACAATTTTCATTAGCAGACGAGTACGAGAGTATGATCGAAACGTTAATGCGGGGGATGTTGGAAAGTACGCTTTAAACGCCTTGGGAAGCTAAGCTTGGCACGCAGGTTGCTTATATAACTATGAAAATAATACTCACCTGGAGCCTCCCATGCACCACTCTGACTATCCGCTAAGTGAAGTCCCCACTAGCGCCCGTAAGGGCTTACTCTCCACCTCCGTTGTGCTGCTCGGCTTTACCTTTTTTACTGCCACCATGTGGGCTGGTGGCTCGCTTGGCCAATCGTTCCCGATTGGCCAACTGCTCTGGATCATCCTGGTGGGTAACTTGTTGTTGGGCGCTTACGCGGCAGCCCTCGCTTACATTGCCTGTAAAAGCGGTCTTAACTCCGTGCTGATGGGACGCTTCTGCTTCGGTGAAAAAGGCAGCAAACTTTCCGATTTTATTCTCGGCTTTACCCAGATTGGTTGGTACGCCTGGGGCACCGCCACCATTGCTCTAGTGTTAGTACGCACCACAGGAATGCCTGAATGGCTGGAAATCCCCTTAATGGTGCTATTTGGGTTCGGCTTCTGCGTAACGGCCATGATTGGCTATAAAGGGATGGACTGGCTTTCGCGCTTTGCCGTCCCCGCCATGATGCTGTTTATCTTGATTAGCTTGTTCACCGGTCTAGTGGATGCACGCGGATTTGCCGGACTAAGCCAGCAAACGCCCACGGAAAGCATGAGCGTGGCGGCAGCGATTACCGTCATCATTGGCACCTTTATTAGCGGAGGCACCCAAGCGACTAACTGGAGCCGCTTCGCTAAGACGCCAAAAATTGCCGTGATCGCGACTCTGGCGGCTTTTTTTGTGGGCAACGGCTTAATGGTGCTGACCGGCGCACTGGGCACCATGATTTACCAGCAGGCGGATATTGTCGATGTATTGATCGCACAGGGCTTTGTCACCATCGCCGTGCTTATGTTGTTTCTAAATATCTGGACCACCCAGGACAACACCATCTACAACTTTGCCGTCGCGGGCTGCAATTTGCTACGCACCGAGAAACGCCGCTTAGTCACGGTGTGTGGCGCAGCAATTGGCACCGTACTAGCGGTAGGCGGTATGTATAACCTGTTGATTCCCTTTCTAGTACTGCTAGGCACCTTTATTCCTCCTATGGGCGGGGTGATCATGGCGGACTTTTGGCTCAAACATAAAGGCCGCTACCCCACGCTGGAGTCCACTCAGCTAGCCAATTTTAATCGCCGAGGGTTAGCCGCCTATGCACTAGGCGCTGGAGCCGCTTACCTCTCCCCGTTGCTCCCCCCGTTGGTAGGTGTCGTAGTAGCGGCCGTTAGCTACGCTGTACTGCTTCGTTTAAACCACGCTACGCTAAGTGATACCTCCCCTTCGACTGCCAAACAATAAGTGAGCCACTAATTCTATGAGTATGCAGATCATTAACGCCCGCCTACGCCAGCGCCCCGAGCTTTACCGGCTTGAGATTGAGAACGGCACGTTCACAGCGATTACCGCTCAAGACGCACCACAAGCGGCGGGGGATGGGCAAATTGATGCAGGCGGCAAGCTGCTTTGCGCGCCGTTCATTGAACCGCATATTCACTTGGACGCCGCGTTAACGGCGGGCGAACCAAGCTGGAATCAAAGCGGCACGCTGTTTGAAGGCATTGAGCGCTGGGGGGAGCGTAAGCCCATGCTCACCGCAGCAGATATTCGCGAACGCGCGCTTAACACCCTGAATCTGTTGATAGGCAACGGCGTCCAGTTTGTGCGCACACACGCCGACACCAGCGACCCCAGTCTAATCGGCATTAAAACCCTATGCGCCTTGCGCGATGAATTGAAAGATAAAATTGATATCCAAGTGGTCGCCTTTCCGCAAGATGGCCTGCTTTCCTACCCCGGTGGCGACCGCCTGATGGAAGAGGCGCTGGAGATCGGTGCGGACGTTGTCGGCGGCATTCCCCACTTTGAGTACACCCGAGAACTAGGCGTCGCTTCCATGAAGCGGGTGATAGAGCTCGCGATCAAATATGACCGTTTGGTGGATGTGCACTGCGATGAGATAGACGACCCTAACTCGCGCTTTCTTGAGGTGCTGGCCTGCGAAGCGCTGTTTAACGATTTAGGCAGCCGCGTGACTGCCAGCCACACGACGGCGATGCACTCTTACGATAACGCCTACTGCTCCAAGCTGTTTCTGCTGCTCAAACGTTCGGGCATCAACTTTGTCTCCTGCCCCACCGAAAGCATCCACCTGCAGGGACGCTTTGATAGTTACCCAAAACGTCGCGGTGTTACCCGCGTAAAAGAACTAAACGCCGCGGGCATTAATGTCTGCTTTGCCGAGGACTCCATCTTCGACCCCTGGTACTCGCTGGGTAACGGTAAGCTGTTGCGGACGCTCGATTTTGGCCTGCATATCTGCCAAATGATGGGCTACCAGGATTTCAGCCAGGCGCTATCGCTTATCACTGATAACAGCGCCCGCACACTCAATATTGAGCAACGTTACGGCATTGAGGTCGGCAAGCCCGCTAGCTTCAACCTGCTCGAGGGTGAAGATGATTACAGCGTGCTGCGCAACCAGGGTGAGGTGCTACTTTCCGTTCGCCACGGTGAGATTATTATGCAGCGCGACCCCGCAAAGATCACCACGCCCCCGTGGCTTGGCCTTTAGAAAAAGCGTAATATAGCCGGGCTGATAATCAGCAAAGTTCTCAGGGCGGGGTGAAAGTCCCCACCGGCGGTGATGATGACCGAATAAATTTTTGTCATCTAAGCCCGCGAGCGCTCAAGACGGTTGTTGTTTATTTCTTGAGGTCAGCAGATTCGGTGAAAAGCCGAAGCCGACGGTGATAGTCCGGATGAAAGAGAACGGTACCTTAGACACGCAACTTAAAAAGTGGCTTCAGCCACCTTTTTCGGTTGCCTGACGACCGGTCCCGCGTGCCCTGATTCTGGTACAACTTATCCAAGAGAATGACCATGAATCAGACATTTCCGCTAACGCTTTCAACACATACCACAGCTCAGCGCATTGCGTTTATTCAAGGCCACTGGCATCACGACATTGTCGAGAAGGCCTATGAAGCCTTTATCACTGAAGTAGAACGCTGCGGTCTTAACGCCGAACAAGTGGACATCTTCACCGTATCAGGTGCTTACGAAATCCCCCTCCAGGCAAAGGTTCTCGCCGGAAGTGGCCGCTATGGCGCCATTGTCGGGGCAGGCTTTGTGGTAGATGGCGGCATTTATCGCCACGACTTTGTCGCCCATGCGGTCATTGACGGCTTAATGCGCGTGCAGTTAGATACGCAAGTACCGATTATTTCGGTCGTCTTAACACCACACCACTTCCATGAGCACAGCACTCACCACGACTTCTACACCCAGCACTTTGTTACCAAAGGGCAAGAAGCCGCCCAGGCGTGTCTGAATACAATGGAAAACCTGCATCGAGCGCGCAAGCTAAGCAACGCGTAAATCTATAGTGCAGTTAAAATCTATAGCGCAGTTAAAATCTGTGCTGTTTGAGCCCGGCTAAACGCCGGGCTCGAAATGACGGTTCCTTAGTCATCATTTACGTTATTTGATATCCAGCAAATAGCCGTAAAACGCCGTGTTGCGCTGCCAGTCCAAGGACTCATAAAGGTGCTGGGCGCGCTCGTTCTCTACCTGGGTCATAAGGATTAAGCGCGCGACACCATGCTCGCGAGCCAGTTGGGTAGCGGCTTCCATTAACGCCCTACCCGTGCCCTTGTCACGGCACTCCGGCAACACAAAAAGATCATTTAGTGTCCAACGCGCATTCAAGCCCACCGTGGAAACCCCAGGATAAAGTTGCACGAAACCAGTGAGATTACCGTCACTATTTTCACTCACTAAAATGCGCGAATCCGCCAGCCCAAAGCGCTGACGCAAGAAATCCCGCGCCGCACCGAGATCACTCGGCTGATTATAGAACTGCCGATAGCCGTCGAGTAATCCACTAAGTGCCTCTAAGTCAGACAGTACCGCTGAACGAATATTAACCATGGCAACTACTCCATTAAGATGGTGAACAAACTCAGCTTGCCGCTATAGTGGTCTATAACAAAGAGCCACTTATCGCTAAATTGAGGGAACCAGTGAAACGACGTAACGCTGCTAGCGATTGGATTACGGAGGCGCTAGCGATAAGGCTAGCAGCGAATGAAGCAGCCACGCTGGTTCAACAGCTCTACCGTTCGCTTAAGGATTGGATTCAACATGGCGAATTGACGGCAGGCGATGCACTTCCCTCTTCTCGCTATTTATCCACCGCTTTAGGTATTAGCCGCAATACGGTGCTGGCCGCTATGGACCGGCTGCTGGCGGAAGGATTGCTGATCGCTCGCCAGGGAGCGGGGCTCTATGTGGCACAACTACCCACACGATTAAACAGAACCGAACTTCCCTCCCCTGTGCCTGTTCGCTATTCAAACCGGGGCAACACACTACTAACGCTAAGTGGCGCGTTAAGCCACGGCCATCGAGCGTTTTCCCCTGGTGTCCCGGCGCTCGATCTGTTTCCCCGCGAGCTATGGCAACGCCTTTTGCGTCGTCACTATTATCACGCAGAAATGTCATGGATGGATTACCAAACCAACGGTGGGCTGCCTGAACTTAAAGCTGCCCTTTGTGACTATCTACGACTCTCCCGCGCGGTGCGCTGTCAACCAGAGCAGATCGTGATTACCCAAGGAGCTCAGCAGGCATTTGAGTTGACTACCCAACTGCTCACCGATAACGGCGATTCGGTTTGGATGGAAGAGCCTGGTTACCGCGGAGCGCAAGCATGTTTCCTAGCCTCGGGCTTAACGACAACGCTCATACCCGTAGATAAAGAAGGACTAAACCCTTCACTAGCGCCTGCAGGCGCCCCCTCACCCCGGCTAATCTATGTAACACCTTCTCACCAATATCCCAGTGGCGTTACCATGCCGATACCACGCCGACTAGCATTGTTAGAGTATGCTTCTCATGCTGGCAGCTGGATCATCGAAGATGATTACGACAGTGAATTTCGGTACGACACGCCGCCTACTCCCTCTCTACAAGGCCTCGCCGAACAGACGTCGGTGATTTATGTGGGTACCTTCAGTAAAGTGCTTTACCCCGGCTTGCGTTTAGGCTATTTGGTATTGCCTGATAGGCTTGCCGAAGACTTTAAGCGCGCCCATACGCGGCTGCACCGCGAGGGTAACTACCCCATACAATCAGCGCTTGCTGAACTTATTGCCAACGGCCACTTTACTCGCCACATCGCCCGCATGCGGGCTGCGTATTGCCAACGCCAAGCCTGCCTGCGCACTGCATTAGCGCCTGCGGTGGCCGCAGGGCTTCAGCTTTCTGACGGTCATGCAGGCATGCACCTACTGGCTGAGCTCGATAATTTTGAAAAAGAAGAGATACTGGTAAGGCGCGCTAATGAAGCAGGTATTACGCTTTCTCCTCTTTCCCGCTATTACCTCGGTGAGAATAAGCGCCCTGGTTTAGTGCTCGGCTATGCAGGCTCAACGGAAAGCGAACTAATGAAGGCAGGAAAGTGGCTTAGCCGCACATGGTTAAGCTTATGCTAAGAAATACACGCTAAGGAGCGCATAATGCCCGACTTTATTGCCCCCGATAACCTTCCACGCTGCCAGTGGTGTGGCGGTGCCCCCGAGTTTCTGCCCTACCATGACAACGAGTGGGGGTTTCCGGTGGTCGACGACCAACGGCTATTCGAAAAGCTCTGCCTGGAAAGTTTTCAGTCGGGCTTAAGTTGGCGCACGATTCTCAACAAACGCGAGAACTTCCGCGCTGCCTTCCATCATTTCGACTTCCATCACGTTGCCCGCTTTAGTGAAGAAGATGTGCAGCGCCTGTTGCAGGACGCAGGCATTATTCGCCATCGCGGCAAAATCGAGGCGGTGATTAATAATGCCCAACGGGCACTGGAAATGGTCGACCAGGAAGGTTCACTGGCCGCGTTTTTCTGGCGTTTCGAGCCAGCGCCAGATGCATTGACCGCGCCTCAGACACAAACCACTTCGCCTGAATCCATCGCACTTGCTAAAGAGCTGAAAAAGCGCGGCTGGAAATTTGTTGGTCCAACCACTGCGTTTGCGTTTATGCAGGCCATGGGGCTACTCAATGATCACTCGCTGAGGTGCATCACCCGCCAGCAAGTCGAACAGGCAAGGCAGCAATTTCAACGACCAAAATAGCAACAGAGGCACAAGGCACTATACTTTTTGCACAACCGTGGCATGCCCAGATGGCTGGCCTACGTATTCGCTGGGTGCCGTCTTGTAGTAGGGTATGGTTTTTACACACTTATCTATACACCGAACAGCAAGGGGACATCACGTTCCCAATGGGGTCAACGTGGTCCAAACGCTCTCTTCGCACACAGAATCCCGCGCTTCAATATGGAAAGCTTGGAGCGTGCATATTTTTACGGCCAGCGGCGTACTGCTCGGCACAATGGCGCTGCTCTCGCTGATCGATAACAATCCAGTCGCCTGCTTGCTATGGCTTGGCGCAGCGATGATGGTCGACGGTTTCGATGGCACTCTAGCACGCAAGTATGAAGTAAAAGCCATCTTGCCCCACTTCGATGGCTCAACCCTTGATATGGTCATCGATTATCTAACCTGGGCATTTATTCCCGCTCTGTTTATTTACTTCTTTATTGAGTTACCGCCCAATTTCGAATTGCTGTCAGTGTTTATCATTCTGCTGTCATCGATGTTTTGTTTCTGCAACACCAATATGAAAAGCCAGGATAATTACTTTGTTGGCTTTCCTGCTGCCTGGAACATTGCCGCGGCCTATTTTTATATTCTCGATTTACCGCCCTTTATCACCTTTGCGTCGATCGTTTTGCTAGCCATTCTTACCGTGACCAAGATGAAGTTTCTGCATCCGTTTCGTGTACGTCAGTTCATGCCTCTCAATATCGCTGTCACGCTATTATGGTGCGCATGTACAACGTCACTGGTGCTCTCCAGCCCCGATCATGCCGCCTGGGCACTGTGGGGATGGGGTATTACATCCGTTTACTTCATCAGCATGTGCATATGGCGTACGGCTCAAGAAGCGTTTTGATTGATACGCAACGGCTGCTCTTTTGGTTCAGCCTGAAACATTACGCACCCGAGGTTGAGAGCTATTGCACTGCAAAACAGCGCCTCGTATAAGCACCGCGCTTCTAAATCAGGCTTTAACTTTGAAGCAAGAGTCATTGCCTCCAATCGGTAAAGTCTAGCAACATCTTTTGGCCTTTCGGATGAAGCGCCACCTCAATAGCTTTACGCCAGTCTTGGCCAGGAAGCACTTGATAGCGAGGCATATCTGTCTGGCCTAAGAGCTTCCAGATATTTGAGAACTTTTGTTGCCAAGCATCTGCTGACGTCTTGGCTAAACTGTCGCGTAGATGAAATCTTCTATAGTGAGCCGAAGGTTTGGTATTTAACTGGATAGCCTGTCCAGTCAATAACCCATAGGCAATAAACGTCGATTCAGGGGCCATTGATTGCAGTATACCTGCCGCGACTGGCCCACCCAAAGAGTCAAATACCAAATCAGATTTACGCGCAACATCCGAGATCTGCGACGCATCTTGAATAGAGATCGGTTTGATACCGAGCGTCTCTAAACGCGCAATTCTACTATCTGAGCGGTATATGCCAGCGACTTCCTTAGCGCCGTGACGATATGCCCATGCTCCAAGGTAATCAGCGCAATTCGATCCAGCCCCACTAAGCAGGACACGCTTTCCTTTTACAGGCCAAGTCTCAAGCATAGTTAGGGCGGCTAAGGGATTAATGTAGGCACGTGCTGCGACGACGTCAGGTATGGCATCTGGGACGGGCACTGCGAGAGCTGCATCACAATCCAAAATAGTCTGCCAAGTACCAACGCCTCGTAATGGAAGAACTCGCTTTCCGGTCAGGTAAGAATATTTACGTGGAGCATCAATAACACGGCCAACCCCTTCGTAACCTGCAACAGCGGGTAGGTTGATACGGTGAGAATAAGCACCTGTTATAGGAATTAGGTCAGACGGATTAATTGGAGCACACAACATCCTCACCCTGAGCTTACCTTCGGCCCTGCTTGGAACTTCAGTTGTCTCTATGTTCAGTTTTTCAAGTGGATTTCCGAACGACCGATAGGTAAGTGCATGACGACGCATGAGCACCTCTAACATAGTGGATGAATTTCCATGGCCTAATATGAATACGGATACATGCTCAGGGTTGCGGTCTAGACACGAACTTAGATAATACTTACCGCATGCGCCTGAGCTTCCTCCACCATCTCGGTGGCGAGTGCTCCCACGGTGCGCACGGCATCTTCGATAGCCGGTGTTAGCGTAAATGCGTAGTTAAGTCGCAAACACTGGCGAAACTTACCCGAGGCTGAAAATAGCGAACCAGGAGCCACATGGATGGCGCGCTTGGCTAAGCGCTCATTAAGACGTTCGCAGTCTACGGCAGTAGGTAACTCCACCCATAGCAAAAAGCTGCCTTGCGGATAACTGATGCCCGTACCCTCTGGAAAATAGCGCTGCACCCAGTTGATCATGATGTCCCGTTGGCGCTGATATTGGCGGGTAACATAGCGAAGGTGACGCTCGTAGTGGCCTTTGGCGACAAACTCCGCCACCGCCAACTGCGGCAATGTGGCCGAAGCTCCGGTAGAGACATACTTCATATGCAGCGCCTTATCTCGATAACAGCCTGGCGCCAGCCACCCCACTCTTAGCCCTGGCCCCACCGTTTTCGAAAAGCCACTGCACAACAGCACCCGCCCATCGTCATCGAAAGACTTCACCGTCAACGGCCTTGGCTGGGCATAGGCAAGATCACCGTAGATATCGTCTTCAATGATGGCCACATCGAAGCGTTGGGCAAGTTGAAACAGCGCCTGCTTGCGCGCCTCGCTCATGGTATAGCCCAGTGGATTGTTATAGGTCGGGGTGACCTGGATGGCGCGGATCGGCCACTGCTCCAGCGCCATTTCCAATGCTTCCAAGCTGATACCGGTTTGTGGATCAGTGGGAATTTCCAACGCTTTTAGGCCATTGGCTTTTAGGATCTGCATGGTGCCGTAAAAGCTGGGCGAATCCACGGCCACTACGTCGCCAGGCTGAGTCAAGGTGCGTAGCGCTATCGACAATGCTTCCTGACAACCAGTGGTGATCATGATGTCATCCGGGTGCAGCAAACAGCCCGATGCAATGGCCAGCCGCGCCACCTGTTGACGCAGTTCGGCACTTCCACTCAGCTTGTCATAGTTAAAGCCGTTCAGGTCGTTCTTACGGTGTAGCCCCGCCAATATTTTCGACAGCGGCTTAAGCGTTTCATACGCCAAGTTCGGCACACCGCGCCCAAGCAGCAGCCGGCTATCGTCACGCTGGGTAGCGACCAGCTCTAATACTTGATCCCATTGGGAGACATCCAGCGGGCACTGCGCAGGACGAGAGACAGAAGGCAGCACCGTAGGCACCCTGCTTGGAAGTACAAAGTAGCCCGATTTCGGTCGTGACTCGATCAGCGATACATCCATCAACTGCCTGTAAGCTTCCTGAGCAGTCGAGATACTGACATCAAGCTCCTGACATACCGCTCGAATAGAAGGCAGGCGATCCCCCACGCGGTAAATACCGTGCTCAATTCGCTCCCGCAAAGTACAAGCAACCTCTTCGTAGCGTGTCATAACTCCAGCCCTCTATCTTTGAGACGCTTTTAAAATCGCTCTTCAAAACGTTCTTGAAGACGCTCTTGAAGACGTTTTTAAAAACAATACAGATACCCTGCCCAGCAACCATACAGAGGTATAACATACACCATCTGTATCCTAAAAATAAAAAATCCTATATCTGTATTGATCAAGCATGGCTGCGTAATCTGGTTGAGCATATCGCCATCAAGGAGAACTGCCATGCTACGCTTCAGCCTCACCCAAATTCGCTGTCAGTTACGCCACTATTATCAGCGCCGCTGTAGCCGTCGCCAGTTACTAGCCCTTGATGACCGATTACTGAAAGATATCGGCATCACCCGCACTCAAGCGCAAAAAGAGGGTTGTAAACCGTTTTGGAAGCACTCGTCATGCAAAAGAGGCCCCTATGAAAACTGCTGAGTATTACCTGTTGGATGTGTTTACCGATAAGCCTTTTTCGGGCAATCAGTTGGCAGTTTTTTTAAATGCCGATGAGCTTGAAACCAGCACCATGCAGGCAATTGCCAATGAGCTTAACTTAGCTGAAACGGTATTTTTAGGCGCGGCGACAACGGCTAATCACTATCCTATGCGGATTTTTACACCGACGTCTGAGCTGCAGTTTGCTGGCCACCCCACCGTCGGTACCGCGCATCTACTGGCAGAGTTAAACCTCGCCAACCGCGAGCAAGGCATTGTGCTACAGCCACCTGTCGGCGCATTAGCGGTTAATTATGAACAAGAGGGAGCAACCTTTAAGACCGCCCTATCCGTTATGGTCACGGGCAGCACTCTTGATCGCCTTACGGCCGTTGAGCTACTGGGGCTAGACATCCACCAAGTCATTGGCGACCCCGTCATTGCTTCTTTCGGGCTGCCCTTTCATCTTATTGAGCTAGCGGACCTGGCAGCCTTGGAGCAGATTCAAATCGCCGGTTCAGTATGGGCGGATGCTGTTACACCCAGCAGCGCTGGGCAGATATACCTGTACGTGGTGGAACAACGCGATAACGAAGAGACGATTGTACGGAGCCGTATGTTCTGCATGCACGCTAGTCTCTGCGAAGATCCCGCCACTGGCAGCGCTGCAGCAGCGTTAACCAGCTATTTAGCGTCACTCACCCCCGCTCCTCTGCACTGTAAGATTCACCAAGGTGTTGAAATGGGACGACCCAGTGTCATCCACACCACCGCCAATGGCACTATAGAGCCAGGGTTTGTCACTGTCGCAGGACACGCAATCATCGCTGGCGAAGGTAAGCTTTACTTGGACGATTGAAGCGACTAACAAAACAATAAAAGTATCGATTTCGCGACATATCAAGCCCATCGCTATCAGTGCGGGCAAGCCACCGTGGCTCGCCCGCCTTTGTTTATGAGGGGCTTAGCTGATTCCCCGTAGTTTTGGGCCAGCGGGCAATTACCGCGGTGACAATAACGGCAAACAACAGCCGTGCCCATAAAATGCCCGTTATATCGGCTCCAAGCATCAAGATCAGCAGCGTATCTTCTATAACACTATGGCAGAGGCCGAGAAAACACAGCGCCAGCGTGCTGTCGCGCTTGCTTAGCACTCCATTTTGCACGTCACGAATCAGCAGCCCTGCACCATAGCTTAACCCCAGCGTGAAGCCTATGACCGTCACATTCGCTGCCGAACGACCAATGCCTAATAGCTTGAGCAACGGTAGCAAGCCAAGATGAATCCAACGCTCTAGACCCAGCTTTTTTAACAGTTTTAAGAGCACAATCAGCGCTAAAATAATCACAAAAATAAGCGCTAACGTTTCCAGCTGCGCCCACGCCCAACTGCTGAGCGTTGGTGCTGATGAAAAACTTGGCTGCCATACCAATTCAACGGGTGCTTGCAACAAACCAAAATACGAGTAGAAGCAGTGTAACAACCAAGCAAGCAGTAACGCCCCGCCGACACGCAGAACCAACGTGCCCCACCAAGGTACGCCAGCACGCTTGGCAACCGCTCCCTCAACGGGAAGTGAATGCCCTACCAGCATCAATGCCCCTAGTACCGTTACCTGTTCAACACTCAAAGGCGTTTCACCAACGACTTGGAAGAACACCGCAATGGCGGTGTACAAATTGGTGAAGAGCGCCGCCGCCCACACAACGCCCATTTGTTCGGGCAAACCGAGCGTGCTCATTAAAGGAGCTAGTACCATCCCCAGCCACTCGATCATACCAAGTAGCTCTAACCCTTTGACGATAAGCAACGCAGGTATCAGGATTTTGAGTAGTGTCACATACACGCGCAGCGCGTCTTGCAGTACACGACCTACCACCGCCAATAAATAGTGAATTGTGATCCGCATCAAACCCTCATTGCCATCGTTTTAACAAACGTTATGATAATGGGGATGACGCAGAATCTTCTTTTCAATACGGCGGTCACAATCACTATTCGTTTTTTATAAACTCAAAAAGAGAATTTTATTGCATGGACGCTATTGATCGAAGGATTCTTGACCAGCTTCAACGTGATTCAAGCCAAACCAATCAAGCCTTAGCGGATGAAATAGGGCTTTCGCCCTCGGCCTGTTTAAAGCGGGTTAATCGATTACGCGATGCTGGCGTCATTGAGCGTGAAGTGGCGCTGCTCAACCCTGATACCTTAGGCCAGCGCCTACACATGGTGGTGGAAGTCACCATGGAGCGGGATAACAAATTACTCTACCAGCAGTTCTTAACATCAGCGGTCAACGCCCCTGAAGTGAAGCAGTGCTATCAAGTAACGGGTGAGTGTGATTTTGTGTTGATCGTGGCCGTCGCGGATTTAGATGAGTACGACCGCTTTTGCGACAGCGTGCTCTATGCCCACGACAACCTGCGCAAGTTCCGCACGTTACTGTCGCGAAAACGGCATAAATTTGATACGTCTGTGCAACTCAGTCGTTGAGCACAGCTCACGCCGTCAACCCAATTCCCCGCAAAATCACCGAGGTTACCGACTGCACGGCTTTTTCAAACTGCAGGTCGTCTAAGGGTTTATCGTCGTTAAGTAGGTAGATTTGGTAGTCGAAATCAGCGTAGTGCTGGGTGGAGGCCCAAATCATATAAAGGAGGTAGGACGGTTCAACGGGATTAATTTGGCCCGACTCAACCCACTCGCGAATTTTCGACTCTTTCAATTTAGCCCATTCGTATAAGTTATCGCGCAGGCGCTCTTTCAGGATGGGTGCGCCCTGCATTACTTCCGCCGCCCATACTTTCGAGCCGTGAGCGCGGTAACGAGAATGATTCATTTTGGCGCGAATATAGCTAGAAAGCACGACTCGCGGGTCGTCGTAGAGTTCAAAGCACAGCGCGTCCTGTTTCCAGATTTCCAGCAGCGCTAGCAGCACTTCCTGGTAGAGCGCCTTTTTAGTGGAAAAATAGTAGTGCACGTTGGATTTGGGCAGATCGGCCAACTGGGCAATTTCCCCCATCGACGCTCCGGCATAGCCTTTTTCAGCAAACAATTGCTCCGCCGCCTGAAGAATCTTTTTTACGTTGGTTTGCCGAATTTCGTCCTGTGTTCTCGCCACGCTGCTCGTCCCTTTACGACTAAGATACGCACACCAAAAAGTGCACCACCGCTTAGCAGTGGTGCAGAGAAGATGGCGCAGTTAGCGTACGGCGTCAACGTTGGTTAGTGGGAAACGAAAACTCGGCACGTGTGGCTTCGCTCACCGAAGGCCAGCGTTGGGAAACCGCTTTTCGACGGGTGTAGAAGCGTACAGAGTCAGGGCCGTAGGCATGAAGGTCACCAAACAAAGAGCGCTTCCAGCCGCCAAAGCTGTGGTAGGCCACCGGCACGGGAAGCGGTACGTTAACACCCACCATGCCCACTTCGATGCCATCGGTAAAGCGTCGAGCAGCCTCGCCATCGCGAGTAAACAGGCAGGTACCATTGCCGTATTCATGGTCGTTAATCAGTTGCATGGCATCATCCAAGCTGCCGACCCGCACCACGCACAGCACTGGCCCGAAAATCTCTTCCTGGTAAATGCGCATATCGGTGGTGACGTTATCGAACAGGCAGCCACCAACGAAATAGCCGTCTTCATGACCCGCAATTTTCAGCTCACGGCCATCGGCCACTAGCGACGCGCCGGCCTTTATGCCGTCTTCGATATAGCCCAATACCTTGTCACGATGCTCTGCCGTCACCAGCGGACCCATATCCAAGCCTTTATCGGTACCAGGGCCAACCTTGAGCTCAGCAATTTTAGGCAGCAGCGTTTCAACTAGTCGATCTGCCGTCTCGTCACCCACGCATACCGCCACCGAGATTGCCATGCAGCGTTCGCCGCAACTTCCAAAAGCCGCCCCCATCAGGGTATTGGCAGCGTTTTCCAAATCGGCGTCGGGAAGCACCACGGCATGATTCTTCGCCCCACCCAGAGCCTGAACGCGTTTGCCTGCGGCCGAGCCACGGGAATAGATAGCTTCCGCTACCGGCGTTGAGCCAACAAACGAGATGGCTTTTACGGCCTTAGCATCGAGCAGGGTTTCCACCGCTTCGCGACCACCGTGCACCACATTCATCACGCCTTTTGGCAACCCCGCTTCTTGCAACAGCTCGGCTACCGCCATTGCTGCCGAAGGGTCTTTTTCCGAAGGCTTGAGTATAAAACTGTTGCCGCAAGCAATCGCCATCGGATACATCCACAGCGGCACCATGGCAGGGAAGTTAAACGGCGTAATGCCAGCCACTACGCCCAATGGCTGGAAATTGGACCACGCATCAATGCCCGGCCCAACATTATGGGAATACTCACCTTTTAATAGCTCAGGCACACCGCAGGCATACTCGACATTTTCGATGCCGCGCTTCAGTTCGCCCATCGCATCTTCAGGAGTTTTACCGTGCTCTTCACTGACCAGTTGCACCAAGCGGTCAGCGTGCTCCTCTAGCAGTTGCTTGAAGCGGTACATCACTTGGGCGCGCTTAGCTGGTGGTGTATCTCGCCAAGCAGGAAACGCAGCTTGGGCAGCGGCAATCGCCCGCTCTACGTCGGCGGCGCTGGCGTCCGCCACTTGGCGGATCACTTGACCCGTTGAGGGGTTAGTGACGTCCAGCGTGCGCTGGCTGTCGATTAATTCACCGTTAATTAGATGGGAAACAACGCTCATTTTTTAACTCTCTTGTTAACGCTCTAAAGTTTAGATCAGTCGGTTATGCTAACGAATCCAGGGTGGTGGCAACGGCATCAAACAGCCGCTCTAGCTCAGCCTCAGTGGAGCCAAACGGAGGGCCGAACTGCAGCGTGTCGCCGCCGTAACGCACGTAGAACCCAGCTTCCCATAAGGCTAAATGAGCATCTCTAGGGCGAATGGTAGGGTCGCCATCTCTGGGGGCTAATTGAAGTGCGCCCGCCAAGCCATAGTTGCGAATATCAACAATGTGATTGCGGCCTTTTAGAGCGTGCAGCTTTTGTTCAAAAGCGGGCGCGATAGCCCTTACCTGAGCAGGGAAGTTGTCACGCTCCATCATTTCCAATGCCGCTAAACCAGCTGCACACGCAACGGGGTGGGCGCTGTAGGTATAACCGTGGGAAAACTCAATGGCGTGCTGGGCACCGCCAGCGTGCATAAAAGTGTCGAAAATTTCGCTGGAAGCAATCACCGCACCCATAGGAACAGCACCGTTGGTGATCTGCTTGGCAACGTTCATGATATCCGGCGTAACGCCAAATGCTTCTGCCCCGGTGGTTGCGCCGCTGCGACCAAAAGCAGTGATCACTTCATCGAATATCAGCAGAATATCGTGGGCGGTACAGATCTCGCGCAGCCGATCCAGATAGCCTTTAGGTGGCACAATCACCCCAGCAGAGCCAGACATCGGCTCAACGATCACCGCCGCAATGGTGGATGCATCGTGCAGGGCGATCTGATCAAGCAGCGCATCAGCAAGCTCGGCGCCAGTTTCAGCTTGGCCCCGAGTGAAGGCGTGACCTGCCTGCAGCGTGTGCGGCAGATGCGTTACGTCCATCAATTGGCCGTAGTGCTTACGATTACCACCGATGCCACCCAGGCTGGTGCCACCAATATTCACCCCGTGATAACCCTTGGCACGGCCAATCATGCGCGTCTTCTCGGGCTTACCTTTTAGCCGCCAGTAGGCCTTGGCCATTTTGACAGAGGTATCAGCGGCTTCTGAACCAGAGTTAGTGAAAAACACATGATCCAGCCCAGCAGGTGTAAGGCTGGCCACTTTTTCCGCCAGCTTAAACGCCAGCGGATGGCCAATTTGAAAACCTGGCGCAAAGTCGAGAGAGCCGAGCTGCGCCGCCACCGCTTTCTGGATCTCTTCACAATTGTGACCTGCACCGCAGGTCCATAAGCCAGAGAGTGAATCAAACAGCTTACGGCCCTGGTCATCGATGTAGTAGCGCCCTTCCGCGCCAGTAATCATGCGCGGGTTGGCGCGGAAATCACGGTTAGCGCTAAACGGCATCCAATAGTGCTGATTAAGCGCACTGGGAGAAGCGTTTTGTTCGTCAATAAACGCTTGAGGGGTCGTGTTGTTTTGTAGGTCAAACATGGTGTCCAGCTCCATCGCTATGAGACATGGCCTCAGCATGCGCTACTGAACATGTTTATAAAATTACGCTTTTCTTGTGTTCACGTTAGAAAATTTATACGTAATAAGCAGGCTTTCGCTATCCATTCTGGCTTGACGATATTTTGAAAAACACCTATTTGTTATATCTATACGAATAAATACAACAAACAAGTGGTTCACGCCCCACTAACGCTTAGCAACCGCGCTGCGCTTAATAACGCTGCTGCTCTGCTGCTGGATAGCTTTTGCTGAATAGCTTTTGCTGGATTGCTTTGCGCTAAAAACCAAGCTCACACACTAACCATAAACAAAGGGCAAACGTGTTATGAAATATCTACCTCCTCTTAAACTAGCGCTTTATAGCGGCATGCTGCTTGGGTTCTTCATGCTAGAAAGTCCCATCATCATGCTAGCCAATCGCATAGAACCCATGCTGATGGGACTCCCCTTTTTATTGGCCTGGAATCTCTTTTGGTGGTTTGCATTAACGGCGCTGTTTTTAGTGGCGTATTTGACAAATTGGGGCAGCCCATCATCAACGGCTAACCACACTATTAAGCAACCATAAAAGGGGATAACGCATGACCGGTAGCTTATTAATTATTGCCGCATTTATGATCATCCCCTTACTGGTAGGGGTTTTATCGGCACGACAATCGCAAGAAACGAGTGAAGACTTCTTCGTTCAAGGCCGCGCGATGGGCAGCATAGCGGTATTTTTCACCGTAGCGGCCACTTGGTGGAGCGCGTTTGCCTTCTTGGGTTCTAACGCCACGTTCTATACCAATGGCCCGGTCTTTCTGACTGCGCTAGCCTGGAACTTGCTGTTTGGTTTTATGTATTACTGGATCGGCAAGCGGGTTTGGTTTTTAGGAAAGCGATTCAATTATTTAACGCCATCAGATTTAATTGGCGACTTTTATAACAGCGAAGCACTGCGCATTACCGTTGCGGCTATTACGCTGATTTTTACCGTACCTTATTTACAGATCCAATTAACGGGTGGTGCCTATTTAATTGAAGTTGCCTCTGGTGGCTTGATTCCTTTCTGGCTCGCCGCGCTGCTGTTTTACTTCATTATTATTATCTATGTATGGATTGGCGGCATTCGTGCCATCGCCTGGACCGACGTCATTTACGGCGCGCTATTGTTCTTCGGCATGATGTACGCAGGCTACTATATTTCCACCCAAGTAGGTGGGCCATCCGCTCTGTTCAGCCAACTCCAGCAAACCTCTCCTGAACACCTCACTATGCCAGGACCGAACGGCACGATGGGCTATCCCATGTGGTTCTCGCTGTTTGCGATAACCGCTATTGGCGCCTTTATGGGCCCACAAATTTGGTTGCGCATGTACTCAGTTAAGCACGGCAAGCTGTTTAACTTAATGCCCTTCTTATTGGGTTTAGCAGCTTTTGCCTATGTAGGTTCTGTTCTATCAGGTTACTCGGGAGTGCTACTTGAGCCGAATGTGGAAAATCCCGACCAAATCCTGCCCATCATGCTCATGGAGTATGCGCCATATCTACTTGCCTCGTTGATTATGGCAGCGGGCGCATCAGCCGCCATGTCAACGGCAAACTCACAGATTCACGCGGTATCCACGGTAGTGACCATGGATATTTACAAACGCTATGTGAACCGTGACGCAAGCCAAGCCCGTATTGTTTATATCGGTCGCTTATCACTGGTGGGCTTCTCACTGGTGGCTTATATCATGGCGCTTACCGTACCCGGTGTTCTGGTCACTATCGGCATTGCTGCTCTGGCTGGTACTGCACAATTAGTGATCCCAACACTCGGTGCCATCACTTGGAAAAAAGCTCACCCGACTGCTGCTCTAGCAGGTTTGTGGGGCGGCGTTGGCTGCGTGCTTCTGATGACCTTTGGCCCGCTAAGTGCTCCCCTTGGCTTCCATGCAGGTATTTGGGGACTACTGCTCAACATCGCACTGTTTGTTGGCCTAAGCCATGCATTGCATCGCCGCGACACAGCGGTTGTGGAACGCTTTACCCAGGCGCGCTACGACTATGATGCGGAGTATCATCCCGAGCGTTTACCTAGCTATGCACAAGACGCTAAACCAGCTTATGCACAAGAAACTAAGCCCTCAGTAGCTGATCGCTAACAATCAACAAAGGAGTGTATTGATGGCCAAAGCCCCTGTTTCAACTACTCGTTCAACGGCTAGTTCAACTACTCGTTCAACGGCTAGTTCAACTACTAGTTCAACCGCTAAGCGTCGCCCTAAACTCGCCGAGCTTATCAGTGATGATATCAAACGCTGGATTGCATCAGAGGGGCTCGGTGAAGGTGATCGTCTGCCAAATGAGCGAGCTCTAATGGAGCTCTATGGCAGCGCCAAAGCCACTATACGCGAAGCGCTTAAGATACTTGAAGTTGAGGGGCTCATCACTTTAAAAACCGGGCCTCAAGGAGGAGCCGTTATTAATCAGCCGGGCATGGAACCCGCCAGCCGCATGCTACGTAACTTTCTGCATTTCCAACAGTTAGATGGCAAGCAAGTGTATCAATTGCGCAAGCTGTTAGAGGTCGAGCTGGCGGCATCCGTCGTCGGCCGACTCACGGAAGAAGACTTTCAACAGCTTGAAGCGAATATAGCATCCTGCACTTGCTGTAGCGGCGAGGAAGACCATAAGCGCCAGCGCTTTTTAGAGCTGGAGTTCCATCAACTGCTGGCGCGCACCTGCCCGAACCCACTGCTGGCATTTATATGCCAGTTTTTAAACGACATGCTGCGCGACCTAGTCGTGATCAAAAAAGCTTACGTGCCTGAGCGTAAACAATTCGATCACGCTAACCAGGACTATCACCGACAGTTGCTAGATGCCTACCGAGCTGAAGATACCTCGCGTGTTCGTCAAGTGATGGCCGAGCATATGCTAGATGCAGAGCACCACATGAGCGCGTTGGAAGCCGAAATGGCCGCACAAATGCTAGTCAGCAACGACCTACTAGGCACTCTAGCCAATCGTTCAAAACTATATGATTTATAAATGAAAAATGCGTGCTTTAGCACCCTTTTCATCCTGAGAGGATAGCAAATTGACTACCTACATAACGCCAACAAACGCAATCACTAATCTACGCACCGACAGCGATCGGCTTTGGCAATCACTAATGGACATGGCAAAGCTGGGCGCTACGGCTAAGGGCGGCGTTAACCGACAGGCGCTAACGGATCTTGATCGCCAGGGGCGCGACCTATTTATCCAATGGTGTCGTGCAGAAGGCTGCACCATCCGTATTGATAATATCGGTAATATTTTTGCCCGCCGTGAAGGCAGCGACCCAACAGCCAACACCGTCATGGCGGGTAGCCACTTGGATAGCCAGCCCACTGGTGGGAAGTATGACGGCTGCTTTGGCGTACTGTCAGGCCTAGAAGTAATCCGAACGCTTAATGAACACAACATCACCACAAAGTCGCCCATTGAAGTCGTTGCGTGGACTAACGAAGAGGGCTGTCGCTTCCCACCCTGCATGATGGGGTCTGGAGTATTTACTGGCGTGCTTGAATTTGACGCCATGATGGCACGCACTGACGCCGATGGCGTCACGGTAAGTGATGCACTGGATGCCATTCACTACCGTGGTAGCGATGAGGTCTCACCCAGTGAGATAAAAGCTTACTTTGAACCACATATCGAACAGGGGCCGATTTTAGAAGATACCGACACCACCATTGGCGTGGTTATCGGTGGGCTTGGTCAAAAGTGGTTTGATTTAACCCTAACCGGGCTTGAAGCCCACGCGGGTCCCACACCCATGAATCTGCGTCGCGACGCCATGATGGGCGCGGCGGAAGTCACCCAAGCACTCAACAAAATTGCCTTGGATCATCAGCCCCACGGGCGCGGTACGGTTGGTTGTATGTCGCTACATCCTGGCTCGCGTAACGTTATTCCCGGCCAAGTCAAAATGACCTTGGATATGCGCCACTGGGAGCCGGAAGCCCTCATCTCAATGGCTCAATCCTTAGCGACGGCCGTCGAAGAAATTTGCCAACGTCATGGGCTGGAATATGAATTAACGCCCACCGCAGATTTTGCCCCGGAGCACTTCAATAAAACCTGTGTTGATGCCGTGCGCGAAGGGGCCAAGCAACTCAACCTATCGCACATGGATATCATCAGCGGTGCTGGTCACGATGCGATGTTCGTCGGCCGTGTAGCCCCGGCTGCAATGATCTTTGTGCCCTGCAAGGACGGCATTAGCCACAACGAAATTGAAAGTGCTACCCCAGAGCATGTTCACGCTGGCTGTAACGTCCTTCTGCAGGCCATGTTGAATGCGGCCGGTGTTGAAGACAGCATTAGCATAGCTGGGGAGTAACAATGACCGAGACATTTGAGACACTCACGGCTGTGGAAGCATTAGCCCGCTTCCGCCAGGGCACTCTTTCCCCAGAGGCGCTGGTAAACGACTGCTTGGAGCGGATTGCCCGCGACAACCCAAAGGTCAATGCGTTTACTTGCGTGAACGAGATAGAGGCTCGTCGCTTGGCAGCAGCGTCTGCCCAGCGCTGGCAGGCAGATAAACCCTGCGGCCCGCTAGATGGCATTCCTGTCACTATTAAAGATTTAACCTTAACGAAGGGCCTACCGACACGCCTGGGTTCAACCACCACCCCATCAGACGGCCCTTGGGAGGTGGATGCGCCGATCAGCCATCACCTTCGCAATGCTGGAGCCATCGTCATTGGCAAAACGACTTCGCCCGAATTTGGTTGGAAAGGCGTCACTGATAACCCCCTGCACGGCATTACCCGTAACCCGTGGAATAGCGCACTAACGCCCGGCGGATCATCCGGCGGTGCAGGGGCAGCAGCGGCGCTTAATCTAGGTCTCTTACACCAAGGCAGCGACGCGGGTGGCTCGATCCGTATCCCATGCAGCTTTACCGGCACCTTTGGCATAAAGCCAACCTTTGGTTGGGTTCCCCAATGGCCCGCCAGCGCCATGAGCACACTTTCCCATTTAGGGCCAATGACCCGCACGGCGGCCGACAGTGCGCTAATGCTTAGCGTGATGGCCCAGCCAGATGCCAGGGATGGTTACTCCGGCAACCCCCAAGGGCCAGACTGGCTAACACCGCCGCCTGCCAACCTAAAGGGCTGGCGCATCGCCTACAGCGCCGACCTGGGCTACGTAGAAGTAGCCTCAGACATTGCTCGAAGGGTAGAGGAAGCCATTGCCTATTTCGAAGAGCTGGGCGCCACAGTAACCCGCGTTGATCCTGGCTTTAGCGATCCAATCAAGACGTTTAACACCCTCTGGTTTGCAGGTGCCACCCAAGCGCTAGAAAAACTGGACGAACAGCAGCAGGCATCACTCGACCCTGGGTTTCTCGATATTGCCCGACGCGGGCAGGATGTATCGCTTTCCGACTATCTCGCCGCCCGGCGCCAGCGCAGTGAATTGACCGCCCAAATGGCAGCCTTTCACGAACGCTATGACTTACTGGTTACACCCACGATGCCCATCTCCCCCTTTGCAGCGGGCCACAACGTACCACCAGGGGGAACCTACCGAGACTGGATGGACTGGACGCCGTTCAGCTACCCCTTCAACCTCACCCAGCAGCCCGCTGCATCCCTTCCTTGCGGTTTGGATAATCAAGGGCTGCCAGTAGGCCTTCATTTAGTCGCGGGCAAATATCAAGACCTCAAAGTGCTGCATGCCGCCCAGTTACTTGAGCGCTACTTGCCACCGCTAACACCACCCGCGATTGCCTAAACAGATATGAAATATCGCTTATAGCACGACCTCATACCCTTCAAACTTAGGTGGGCCAAGATAGATACCTTCCGGCGCCTTGGCGTTAGCATGAGCCTTGCGGAACGCTTCTGACTTGGTCCAGGCACGGAAGGCCTCTTCCGATTCCCACACACTGTGGGAGATAAACACGGTGTGGTCTTCCTGGCTCTCGCCCTGCAGCATTTGGAATTGTTGAAAGCCCGGCACTTCATCTAAATGAGAATCGCGGTTGCGCCACACCTCTAAAAAATCCTCTTCGCGGCCTGGGGCAATCCGAAAACGGTTCATGGCGATATACATGCACTCTCTCCTATTGAGTTTGTCTAACACGCTAGCGTAGCGGCCTGCCGCTTACGACGTCTATCACTTGATGGTAACGTCATGGTTTTATGACGAATAGGCGTTACGCCGAGCAAACCATCAGGATACGGCATGGCTAAGGCACCCATCCAGGTCGTTTGGTTCAAACGCGATATGCGCATGAATCATGACCTGTCACTCAAACATTCGCTAAGCAGCATCTTCAAACCAAAAAACCCGCCAACGCCAACAGCTTTCACTGTTTGGCGATGACGGGTTTGATGATGCTTAGAAGAACGGTTTAGCTAAGCGCTTCCAACGACTGCTCAATAATGCTCAAGCCCTCTTCCAACACTGCAGAAGAGACCGTCAGCGGCACCAGAATGCGGATGCTGTTGCCGTAGAAGCCACAGGAGAGCAGGATCAGGCCTTTCTCACGGGCTTTGGCACACAGCGCGCCGGTCATCTGAGGATCTGGCTTGCCTTCGCTGTCGAGCAGTTCAAACGCCGCCATGGCTCCGAGCTGGCGGCCGTGGGCAACGGCAGGGAAGCGTTCTTCCCATACCGCGAAACGTTCGGCCAGCATTTTGCCCATCTGTTCGCTGCGCGCCAGGATATCTTCTTCTTCGATTACCTCGATAACCGCTAACGCCGCTGCGCAGGAGAGCGGGTTACCGCTGTAGGTGCCGCCCAGGGAGTTGGGGCCAGAGGCATCCATCACGCTGGCACTACCCACAACCGCCGATAGCGGCATGCCGTTCGCCAGGCTCTTGGCGGTGGTGAGGATGTCCGCTTCAATACCGCTATGTTCCAGCGCAAACAGCTTGCCGGTGCGGGCAAAGCCAGACTGCACTTCGTCGGCGATCAGCAGAATACCGTGCTCGTCGCACAGCGCACGCAGCGCTTTCAGGTAATCCGGTGAGGCGATGTAGAAACCGCCTTCGCCCTGTACCGGCTCAATCACAATGGCCGCGGTGCGATGCGGGGCAATATCGGTTTTGAACAGCGTACGAATGGCGTCTAACGACGCTTCTTCGCTGATGCCGTGCAGCGGGTTGGGGAACGGCGCGCGGAAAACATCGCCCGGCATAGGGCCGAAGTCGTTCTTATAGGGCAGTACCTTGCCGGTCATGGCCAGCGTCATCATGGTACGGCCGTGGAAAGCACCGTCGAACGTGATAATGCCGGTACGGCCAGTCGCCGCGCGGGCGATCTTCACGGCGTTTTCCAGCGCTTCAGCACCGGTATTAACCAGCATTGCTTTACGCTCGGGGCCACGCACCGGCGTCAGTTCACAAAGTTTTTGGCACAGCTGCACGTAAGGGGCGTAGGAGATCACCGCCGCGCTAGTGTGCATGACTTTTTTAAGCTGCGCTTCTACCGCCGCGACAATTTTTGGATGGCGATGGCCCAGGTTTAATACGCCAATACCGCCCGCAAAATCGATCCAACGGTTGCCATCGGCATCCCACAGCTCGGCGTTTTCAGCACGCTCGGCAAACTGGGTGGTAGGCGTGGCGGCACCGTTGGCCACATAGCGATTTTTCAGTTCGTTCAATTCTTGGTTATTCATCATCGTTTTCCTTATAGACCGCCAACGCAGACGTATTTCAGTTCAGTAAACTCATCTAACCCGTGGTGGGAGCCTTCACGCCCCAATCCGGACTCTTTCACGCCGCCAAACGGCGCCAGTTCGGTAGAAATCAGGCCTTCATTGACACCAACCATGCCGTATTCCAACTGCTCCATGGTGTGCCAGATACGGCGGTAACCCGTGGCGTAGAAGTAGGCCGCCAAGCCAAACGGGGTATCGTTGGCCATGGCGATCGCTTCTTCATCACGCTGGAAACGGAACACTGGCGCAACGGGCCCGAAGGTTTCTTCATCGGCCACCGCCATCTGGGTGGTTACGTCAGCAAGCACCGTGGGGGTAAAGAAGCGCTCGCCTGCGGCGTGGGGCTTACCGCCGCAGAGCAGTCGCGCGCCGTGATTGACCGCGTCGTCTACGTGACGCTGCACTTTTTCCACCGCCGCTTGGTTAATCAGCGGGCCGATGGTGCTGCCTTCCGTTAAACCATCGCCGACCTTCAGCGCGCTAACACGCTCGGTCAGCTTGCTGACAAACGCGTCGTAAACCCCGTCCTGTACTAGGAAGCGGTTGGTGCACACGCAAGTTTGCCCGGCATTACGGAATTTTGAGGCAATCGCCCCCTCTACGGCGGCATCCACATCAGCGTCATCAAAGACGATAAACGGCGCGTTGCCGCCCAGCTCCATAGCGGTTTTCTTCACCGTGCTCGCGCACTGAGCAAGCAGGTGCTTACCCACCGGCGTCGAGCCAGTAAACGAGACTTTACGCACCAGTGAGTCGGTGGTGAGCACTTCACCCACCGCTGCCGGTTTTGAGGCGGTAATCACGTTAATAGTGCCGGCTGGCAGGCCTGCTTCAAGCGCCAAGTGGGCCGTTGCCAACGCGGTTAACGGCGTCGCTTCGGCGGGCTTAATCACCACGGTGCAGCCTGCAGCCAAGGCCGGGGCGCACTTGCGGGTAATCATCGCCAGGGGGAAGTTCCACGGGGTAATCGCTGCTACCACGCCGACCGGCTCGCGCAGCACCATGAGGCGCTTGTCCGCGCCGTGACTAGGCAAGGTTTCCCCGGCCATACGCTTGGCTTCTTCAGCGAAAAACTCAATAAATGAGGCGCCGTAAGTCACTTCACCCTTTGCTTCTGCTAGCGGCTTGCCCTGCTCCAGGGTCATCAAGCGGGCTAAGTCATCGGCGTGTTCATTGATCAGCTCAAACCAGCGGCGCAGCAATGCCGAGCGCTGTTTCACTGGCGTTGCGCGCCAGGCTGGCCCGGCGGCATACGCTGCGGCCACCGCATCGCGGGCGTCATCAGCGCCTAAGTCGGCAACCCGGGCAATCGTCTCGCCGGTTGCGGGGTTATCGACGGCAAAGGTCTGTTGACCCTTGCGCCACTCGCCACCCACCAGGGTGGGTACTGCATCGTGTAACCACTGTTCGATAAAGCTCATGACCTTCTCCTGATCTGCAACATGGTATGCACGCTAGCAGTAATGCGCTGGTGAGCGAATGCACCACTTTCGCGTTCAACCAGACCACTTTTCTGTTTTACTATCTAAATGGGGAGCATCGTGACAATAAGAGGATGTAAATGGACCGCCAGGACGTGTTACAGCAGCTTGTAAAACACTATGCCCAGCAACCTGAGCGTTTAAGCAAACAAGTACGACTGGAGCAGGCATTGAGGCAGGCGGTTACTAAGGCGTGGCCGAACCAAACTCGATTGCCGTCGCACCGTCAGTTGGCATTAACGTTGGGCGTTGCCCGACATACGCTAGCAGTGGCGGTTTCGACGCTTGTTGAAGAGGGGCTGCTAACGACATTTCATGGCAAGGGCACCTGGAGTTGTAGGAAGGAAGCTTCTGTCGCTCCCACGTCACAGAGTATTCAGCTTTCAAAACGTGCTCAGCAAGTATTGCGTTGGCCTGGCGCCAGCACCGTTCAAAGCGGCGCCTTTGTGCCTGGCATACCGGATATCGCTCAGTTTCCAATGCGCAAGTGGCGTCAGCTGTATGCCAGTGTCACCGTGCCGCAAAATGCCTTACTGCTTTCTTACTCTACCGGTGGCTATGGGCCGCTTAAGCGCGCAATCCGTGAGTTTCTGGCGCGCTGGCGCAATATTCATTGTGATATTGAGCAGATCATCATCACTGATGGTACCCATAACGGTATTGAGCTATGCGCCATGGCATTGGCCGATGTGGGCGATACCGTGGCGATGGAATCGCCCTGTTATTGGGGAGCGCGCAACGTATTCACTGCCACAGGGCTTTCAATTGAGATGCTGCCTTGGTTTTCCGATAGTGGACATGTGTTACCGCAGACGACCGGTAATATTGCGCTCGCATATTTGACCGGCTCTCATCACTATCCGCTCAGCGTGCCCACTCGCGCTGCTCATAAGCAGCAGCTGTGTGACGCTTTATCGCCCACCTATGTGGTTGAGGATGACTACGAATTCACCCGAGACGATCACACTAACCTGCTGTTTGATCCAAACTCGGAACGCCATTTACTGGTAGGCTCATTCTCTAAGATGATGTTTCCCGGCCTGCGACTTGGCTATTTAGTGGTGCCACGCCATTTGGCAGGTCCAATGAACCGCCTACGCAGCGAGCTGTTTCGCGAAGGCCGTATGCTTGATCAAGCGGTATTGGCGCAGTTTATTTTTGATGGTGACTTAGACACTTGGTGTCGCCGCATCCAGCGCGACTATCTAGGCCGTCAGCAGGTGCTGCACGACCAGCTCAGCTCACTACCCAAAGTGCGCAATGTGTCCCCCCCGACTAGCGCGATTAGCTTGTGCGTTGAGTTTGAACCCGGGGTTAATGATGTAGCACTTGCCCAAGCACTGCTCAAAGAACACTTGATTGTTCGCCCGCTAAGCCCCGTGTGCGCTGACAAGGACTCACGGACAGGATTGGTAATGGGCGTGGGCATGCTATCGGGCGAGACATTAGTGCGTGAAGCCCAACGGCTGCGGCGCTGTTTAGAGTTACTACTTCGCTAGGCGAGGTAGGCTTAGACCGTGTTGAGCATCACACTGTATGCCTAGTTAAAAAAACTTATTCACAAGGATTTTTCCATGCGCCACCCTGTTGATAATTCGGTGCTTCTCTCAACGCTTCGCCTATTGATGGTGCTGTGCGCCGTGCTGGCAGTTTCAGGCTGCGCAGCTTTTGCACCTAGCCCGCCGGAAGATCAGAGCAATATCTGTGAAATCTTTCGTGAGCAGCCAAGCTGGTATGACTATGCCCAGGAATCCGAAGAGAAATGGGGCACACCGATTGCCACGCAGATGTCATTTATTCAGCAGGAATCTTCATTTCGCAGTCATGTGCGCCCAGACCGCAAGTATTACCTGGGCTTTATCCCCGGTCCACGCCCCTCCTCCGCCAAAGGCTATGCCCAAGCCCAAGACCCCGTTTGGGAGGAGTATGAGGATCAAGCGGGTAGCCTATTTGCCCGCCGAACCCATATGAAGCACGCCACGGATTTCATTGGCTGGTATAACCGCCGCTCTCAGCAGCAGGCAGGTATCTCGCTGAGTAACCCTGAACACCTTTACTACGCTTACCATGAAGGCGCGGGCGGCTACCAGCGAGGCACTTACCGCAGCAAACCCCACGTGCTGCGTGCAGGCAGCCAAGTAGCAGCCCGCGCTAACCGTTATCAAGCCCAGCTCAACGCTTGCGAAGCAGAGTTTCAGTGCCGCAAGTTTTATCAAGTCTGGCCGTTCTGTCGTAGTTAAGCGCTCCTTCTATGACTCTAATGGGTGGCTTGGCCTTAATTAGTGTCGTGTTTTTGACATCGATGCTGTCTGGCGTATTTGGCATGGCGGGCGGCTTAGTACTGCTGTGGTTTCTGCTGATCATGTTTCCTGCAGGAACTGCCATGGCCGTACACGGGGTGATTCAGCTCACGTCTAACGGATCGCGAGCATGGTTATCAAGACGCTTTATTGTCTGGCGGATTGTTATGCTGATGACATTGGGCGTATTGATCGCCGCTGGTTTGCTGCTGCTGTTCAGCTATAGCCCCAATGCCGCGACGGTTTCCCTGTTCATTGGCTTAATGCCAATACTCGTATGGATTCCCAAACGCTGGTTTCACTTAGATGCTAATCGCGCCAGCCACGCGCTAGGCTGCGGCATTGCAGCAGGGAGCCTGACCATTGCGGCGGGGGTTTCTGGGCCACTGATTGATATCTTCTTTGTGCGCTCCCAAATGGATCGACGACAAGTGGTAGCCACCAAGGCGATGATTCAGGTGGTGGCTCACAGCATCAAGATTCTCTTTTATCTGGGCGCAGCTATGGCACTTAGCACCAGCGAATGGGGCATTGTGCTGCTAGCAACGCCCTTTGCGATCTTTGGCACCCACACCGGCAATCGTATTTTGCAGCGCCTCACTGATGCCAACTTCCGCACCTGGACGCGCTGGATCGTGACCGGCATTGGGATTTTCTACTTCCTGCAAGGGCTCTTTCTACTCACCCGCTAACGTTGGGCAGCGCCCAAATTATGTGTACGACATCATTACTGCGACAATTGCCGCACACTACAAACCAGTCATATCAGAACGCCTTACCGGGCGTAGCGCAGCTAATTATCTTGCAGGGGGCATCACTAATATTTCGGAAACGATGTGGAACGCTTGTCTTAAAATAATAAGACTCTCCCGGCCCTAGGCGCCTGGCGGTGCTGCCAACAATGATTTCGATCTCGCCTTCTACAACAAAGCCAGCTTCTTCACCGTAGTGGGTAATCATGGCTTGCCCAGTGTCAGCGCCCGGCAGATATCGTTCAACCATAAACGCCAGCGCACGATTAGGCCGATTTGCCCCGACAAGTTTGAAGGAAATATCGCCGGATGCGATATCAACCAAGTCATCCGCCGAATAGAAAATCTGCTCCTGGCTATCAAGATCCATCGTAAAAAAATCACCGACGCTCATAGAGAATGCGTTTAGGATTTTCTTCAGGGAACTGACTGATGGGCTAACTTTTCCTTGCTCTATTAGCGAAAGACTTGAGTGGGTAACCCCACACAACTTTGCCAGTTCACGCTGCGAAATCCCTCGCTGCTTGCGCAAGGAGCGCAAGCTCGCACCCACGTCATCCGACATGCTGTTTTCACTCCCTATCAATAAGTAAATTAAATTACGTTGACGGTCTATTGACGGGCACATAATAGCGCAAAAAAAACCCCACGGCTGTGGGGCAAACTCTCAATTAACGTGGCGTTTTGAAAAATAATCGTTTTAGTCAGCGTCAGGCATTATGTTCCACTCAGGCGCTACGAACTCCCGCCAACTCCGAGTCGGCGCTTGCCGTTTTCGCCCCATCTTCATAGGCGATACGGAAGCCGGTAAAGCCATAAATAATCGCGAACATCGGGCTCAGCAGCGCCAGAAAGGCGTAGGGCGCGTAGCTAAATGCACTGACCCCAAGGGTGGCAAACATAAAGGCACCGCAGGTATTCCAGGGCACCAGGGGTGATGTCATGGTGCCTGCATCCTCCACGGTACGAGACAGGTTTTTCAGTTTGAGCGAGCGGCGTTTGTACTCGCTGGCATACATACGGGCAGGCAGAATAATACTTAAATACTGATCGCAACCTACGACGTTAGCGGCCATCGATGTTGCCACTGTGGTAGCAATCAGGCTGCCAGTAGTCTTGGCCAGTTTGAGCAGACTTTCCACGATGGTGCGAAAGAACCCTGCTGACTCAAGAATCCCGCCAAAGCTCATCGCGATAATGATCAGCGAAACCGTCCACATCATGGCGCTAACGCCGCCGTTGGTTAGCAGGTCGTCCACCGTAACGTTGCCAGTGTCTACCGCGTAGCCTTCCACAAAAATAGTAAAGCTATCACCTAGCGGGACGCCCTGAACCACAATTGCACAGACAATTCCCATCAGCGAACCGATAGAAAGTGCCGGAATGGCAGGTACTTTTTTGATCATCATCACAATGACGGCCGCTGGCACCAGTAGCAGCCAGGGGCTAATAATAAACAGCTCATTGAGGCTCTGCTGTAACTCGGTTACCTGTGCTGCGCCATCACCGGAAGGCGTCATGTTCAGGCCGATAATGGTGTAAAGCACCAGAGCAACCGCTAGCGCAGGAACCGTGGTGTAGAGCATATAGCGAATGTGTTCAAACAGGTCGACACCAACCACACCCGGCGCCATATTGGTAGTTTCGGAAAGCGGAGAAATCTTGTCACCAAAATACACGCCGGAGATCACGGCTCCCGCGACCATTGCCGGGTTAAGGCCTAGCCCTTCACCAACGCCCATCAAGGCGATACCAATGGTGCCGGCCGCCGTCCAGGCATTACCACCAGCCAACGACACTAAGCAGCAGATTAAGCACGCCGCGACCAAAAAGTAATCCGGTGCCAGAATGCTCAGGCCGTAATAGATCATCGTGGGCACAATCCCACCGGCAATCCAGTAGCCAATAATGGTGCCGATAATGATCAGAATGACAATCGCCTGAGTCGTCAGGCCAATAGAGCGCATGATGCCCGCTTCAAGCTTTTTCCAGCGGCTACCCGTCGCAAGGGCCACCGCTGTTGCCACAATCGCACTTAAAAACAGCGGCAAGTGCGGATCCGTTTCAAAGTAGCCGATAAATACGCCCAAAGATGCTGCCATAAACACAATCGGGATCATGGTCGCTTTTAAACTTGGCCGTGGTATTTCCTGATCTTCCTTAACAGTGGTGTCGGTCGACATAATGTCCTCACTCAGCATTTGCTTGTTGTTGGTGTTGATAGTGATGTAACCGCGTTAGAAACCGTTGTGCAGGCATCGCTGAGACCATCTCAAAGACCATCTCAAAGACCATCGCAAAGACCATTGCAGAAATTGTTATTACCTTTCTGATACGGTGCTCAGGCACAGCGAAGCCATGACCAGATGCCACCGCTTATACGGCGGCGTCTGGCGCTGTGAATGACTCAAATCAATACGTGGTGATGCCTTTAATCGCTGTTCGCAAGTCACGAACAAAGGAGTGTTAAGTGTTAAGGGCTAAGCGACATCCATACCGTCTTCACTTCACAGTATTTTTCCTGCGCGTGAAGCGATTTATCGCGTCCATTGCCCGACTGCTTAACACCGCCGAAGGGAACGGTCTGATCGATACCGGCCCAGTTATTCACATAGACCTGACCGGATTGCAGCCGCCGAGAGACTCGCATGATGCGGTCAATATCTTGGCTCCAAACGCCCGCAGCAAGGCCGTAGTCGCTGTCATTGGCCAGCGCAATGGCTTGCTCTTCGCTGTCGAACCCAAACACACTCAGTACAGGGCCAAATATTTCTTCGCGGCCAATGCACATGTCGGGAGTCACATCATCGAAGACCGTAGGCGGCAGGAAATACCCATTAGAGCCGCTAGGTTCGCCGCCCAACTTCAGGGTGGCACCTTCGCTTTCGCCTTGGCGAATATACTCAAGTACTCGTTGGTACTGCGCTTCATCCACCATAGCACCCATAAAGCTAGCCGGATCAAGCGGATCGCCCGGCTGCATGTGCTCAGCAGCTTTCACTACCCGAGCCACAAAGTCTTTGCGAATACTGTTTTCCACCAGCAGTCGCGAACCGGCAATACAGACTTCGCCTTGGTTGTGGAAAATAGCTTCCGCAGCGCTCTGGGCGACGGCATCTAGGTGCTGGCAGTCAGCAAAAACGATATTGGGGCTTTTGCCACCGCACTCCAGAAACACGCGTTTCAAGTTGGATTGTCCGGCGTACTGCATCAGCTGTTTACCCACGCCAGTGGAGCCGGTGAACGCCAGACCATCAACCTGCATAGAAAGTGCCAGAGCCTTGCCCACCGTATGGCCGTACCCTGGCAACACTTGAAAGACACCATCGGGAATACCCGCTTCCTTGGCAAGGTGAGCCAAGCGCAGCGCTGACAAAGGTGATTTTTCCGACGGCTTGAGAATAACGCTGTTGCCCGCCGCCAGTGCTGGAGCAATCTTCCACGACGTCATCATTAGTGGGAAATTCCACGGTACAATGGCAGCGATAACGCCCATTGGCTCGCGCAGCACCAACCCTAGCGCACGATCTCCAGTAGGTGCCACTTCACCGTAAAGCTTGTCGATACACTCCGCTTGATAGCGCAGACAGGCGACGGTGCCTGCCAAATCCCCTAGCGAACTGGAAATCGGCTTGCCCATATCCAACGTATCTAACAGCGCCAATTCATCGCGGTGTGTCTCTACCAGCTCAGCTAGACGCAGTAGCACCCGCTTACGCTTACTCGGGTGACAGCGTGACCAAACACCACTTTCAAAGGTTGCACGGGCTGCTTGCGTCGCAAGCTCAGCATCTTGCGCATCGCAGCTGGCTACCTCAGCAAGCACATGCCCGGTGGCAGGGTTGATACTGCTCAGCGTGCTGCCATCGGCGGCAGCGACAAACTCACCATTAATGAAGGCGCGCGTTTCAAAGCTCAGTGATGCGGCTTTTGATTGCCAGTCGGCGAGGGTTTTCGGTGTATCTGCCGCCATTATGCACTCTCCATTGGGTGTGTTATCGCCAGTTTTTCAGCAGTTTTATCCAACGCTAAACGCGCCTTGCTGACCAATTCATCGATTTCATCACGGGTGATAATTAGCGGCGGCGACATCACCATCGTATCGCCCACTGAGCGCATCACTAGGCCATGTTCAAAGCACAAATCACGACACAAATTGCCCGCAGAAAGCGACTTATCGAAGCGTTCACCGGTGCGCTTGTCGGCGACCAGCTCTAGTGCCCCAATCAAGCCCAACGAGCGGGCTTCTCCCACCAACGGATGCTCAGCCAGTTCCTGCCAACGTTTAGCCAGATAGGGCCCCAATTCATCGCGGACTTTCTCGACTACCCGTTCACTTTCCAGCAATTCGAGGTTTTTAAGCGCAACCGCCGCACAGACCGGGTGACCCGAGTAAGTAAAACCGTGGAAGAACTCACCGCCATCTTTGATCAGCGTATCGGCCACGCGATCTCCCACCAGCACCGCGCCAATGGGTAGATAGCCCGACGACAAGCCCTTGGCAATCGGCATCAGGTCAGGTTTTAAGCCATAGTGAGTACTGCCAAACCACTCGCCTAGACGTCCGAAACCGCAAATAACTTCATCGGCAATCAACAAAATGTCGTACTTGGCCAACACCTCTTTCACCGCGGGCCAATAGCTGTCTGGTGGAATGATCGCACCACCTGCGCCCTGCACCGGCTCAGCGATAAACGCCGCCACCTTGTCTTCACCCAACGCCAGAATTTGCTCTTCCAACGCTTGGGCACACTGCTTGCCAAAGGCTTCCTGACTCATGTCGCGCCCTTCACCAAACCAGTAAGGCTGGCAAATATGGCTAATTCCCGGCACACACGGGCCGCCTTGATCATGCATCGGCGCCATACCACCCAGGCTCATCCCCGCGACAGTAGAGCCGTGATAACCATTTTCACGCGAGATGACCCATTGTTTCTCCGGCTTGCCTTTAATCGCCCAGTAGCGCCGCACCATGCGCAGTACGGTATCGTTGGCTTCAGACCCGGAACCCGTGAAGAACACATGATTGATATGCTCGGGTGCCAGCTCACTCAGCTTAGCGGCCAGCTTTACCGCCGGTGGATGGGTGGTTTTAAAGAAATTGTTGTAATACGGCAGCTGCTGCATCTGTTCGCTGGCGGCATCCACCAACTCTTGCCGGCCGTAGCCGAGATTGACGCACCAAAGTCCCGCCATACCATCAAGAATACGATTGCCCTGGCTGTCGTAAATGTATACCCCATCGGCGTGGGTGATGATGCGGCTACCCTCTTCGCCGAGTGATTTAAAGTCAGTGAATGGATGAAGGTGATGTTGGCGATCCAACGCCTGGTAGTCCTGGGTCTGCATAGGTCAGTTCCTGATCAAGTCGTTACAACAAGCATTCAGCTAGTAGCTAGCTGGGCGGCGCGTTGGGTACGATGCTGACGGCAGGCCGCCGCAAACCCCTGAAACAGTGCGTCATAGAAAGGGTGTTCTTTAGGGCGCCACTCCGGGTGCCACTGCACAGCCAGGGCGAACGCAGCCGCATCACGCACCGAAATCGCTTCAACTAATCCATCAGGCGCCCAGGCCTCTGCCACTAGGCCTGGTGCTAGCTGATCAATCCCCTGCTGATGCAGTGAATTCACCTCAGCCTGCTCGCTGCTATAGAGCGCTGCCAGGGCGCCACCCGGACGGATTCTGATCGTATGAGAGGGGACATAATGGCCAGCCATGTCGTCAGCGGGCGGCTCACGATGATCAAGCATGCCTGGTAACGTTTGAACGGCCTGATGCAGGGTGCCTCCAAAGGCCACATTCATTTCCTGAAAGCCGCGACAAATACCAAATAAGGGCAACGCCTGACGTAACGCCTCGTGCACCCAGCACAGTGCCGCTTCATCGCGCCGTACGTCTGCGCGGGTATTCTCCGGCGCGCGTTCAGCACCATAGCGGTCAGGAGCGACGTTGGTATAACTGCCGGTTAGCAGCAAGCCATCCAGGCTACCCAGCAGCTCAATGGCCTGCTCAGCACGCTGCTCGGGCGTCAACGTATCGGCGGCTAATACAGGAAGAATCACCGGCGTGATGCCGTAGTGGTAAAGCGCCTGCAGGAATTTATCGGTCACTATCTGCGCGGGATGGCCTTCCACTTCTCGGCAGCAGGCGATAACACCCACCAGTGGGCGTGGGGAATGCGTTGCTTGCATAGTCAAACCACTTTGTCAGTTGTTATGTTTTATTCAACAGTCACTTCAACATAGCGTGGCTTGTTTTATTTTCCAATAGCAAAATGAAATTTTTATGAAAAAATACATTAACCATATGATAAACAAGGAATTAAAAAAAATAACCGTTATCTCAAAAAAACAATGCCACAATTTTTGTTATTAAATATTTGACACGAACGATTGCCGAAGCAAGGATACTGTTAGCAGAAACACAACTAAAACGGCATAAAAATAAGGTACAACGTATGTCCTCTGCCAATAACACAGACGCTCAAAACGTAGCCTCGGATTTTCTTGACAGTCACCCAGAGATCACCAGCATTGACCTGCTAATCAGTGATCTTAACGGCGTCATTCGTGGTAAACGCATCCCTAGCGATAACCTTGGCAAAGTGTTTGAAAAAGGCATCTATTTGCCTGCTTCGGTATTTGCGTTGGACATCAATGGCAACACCGTCGAAGAGACGGGGCTGGGGCTTTCCAGCGGCGACGGCGACCGGGTATGTCGCGCCATTCCAGGCACGCTCAATCCGGTTACCTGGATGAACAACAACCAGTATGGCCAGCTATTGATGACCATGGAGGAGATGGACGGCTCACCATTTTTTGCCGATCCTCGCCAGATTCTACGGCGCATTCTTGAACAGCTCTCCGAGCGGGGTTTAACCCCTGTTGTCGCCCTTGAGTTAGAGTTTTATTTGGTTGATCGCTTACGCGACGAAGAAAACTTGATTCAGCCACCGCAGTCTCCCTGCAGCGGCGAGCGGGCCACTCAAAGTCAGCTCTATTCTGTGTTGGAGTTAGACGAGTACGCCGAGTTTATCAATGACTTGCAGAGTGCCGCCCAGGCGCAAGGCTTGCCGCTGGATACGGTATTGAAAGAGTGTGCCCCCGGCCAGTTTGAAGCCAACCTGATTCACAGCGATGATGCGTTAAGCGCCTGCGACCACTCAGTACTACTCAAGCGATTGATCAAGGGCGTTGCATTAAAGCACGGCTTTGAAGCTACCTTTATGGCCAAGCCTTACGGCTTAGAAGCGGGGAGCGGCACCCATGTTCACGTTAGCCTGATAGATAGCGACGGACACAATATCTTTGCCGAAAACGGCGACGATCCGCTGGAGAGCACTGCACTGCAACACGCCGTAGGAGGGCTGCTGGAGCTAATGCCAGACTCCATGGCACTGCTGGCTCCCAACCTCAATTCGTTCCGCCGTTTCCAGGAAGGCCTCTATGTGCCCATGGCACCAACCTGGGGATACGATAACCGCTCTGTAGCAATACGCGTCCCCGCTGGCCCAAAAGAAGCCCGACGCATAGAACACCGTGTAGCGGGAGCCGATGTTAACCCCTACCTGTTACTGGCCACCGTGCTAGCTTCTATCCACCATGGCCTAACTCAGCAGATTGCACCTGCGGAGCCAATCGTCGGCAACGCCTATGACCAAATCGCCCCTCAGTTGACGAACAGCTGGACCCAAGCGCTGCACCTGTTAAGCAACAACCGCGTACTTGGCGAACAGCTTGGCGAAGACTTTATTGAAGTGTTCATTGCCAACCGCCAGGCAGAGCGCGCCGAAACTATGCGCGAAGTTAGCGCCATGGAGTATGACTGGTACCTGCGCCACGTATAAGCTGATAAACCACCAATAGAACCCACCAATAGAACTCACCAATAGAATAGAGAGAGGCGCTGTTCGGCGTCTCTCTTATTGCTTCTGTCTGTCTTATGCTGCCCCTCCCCCCGTCCTTCTATTAGCTTTATATGTCGTGTTATCTCTGAGCATCCGTGGCAAATAAAAAACGGGCTAACGAACGTATTCGCCAGCCCGCTTCCAAGCAAACACCAAACTAATCGGCGCTAAACCGCCAGCCGGTCACGCATGGCGTAGAACCACGCTCCCATGGCAGAAAGCGGCACACGTAACAACCGTCCACCGGGCATTGGCAGATGAGAAATCTGCGCAAACGCTTCAAAACGTGTTTCTTCACCACTGATCGTTTCTGCCACTAACTTGCCAGCCAAATGAGAGCACGTCACCCCGTGGCCAGAATACCCCTGAGCGTAGTAAACGTTGCTATTAATGCGGCCAAACTGCGGCAGGCGGTTAAGTGTCAGCAAAAAGTTACCACTCCAGGCGTAATCGACGCGCACATCACCAAGTTCAGGAAAAGTAGCCAGCATCTTTGGCCGAATAGCTGCCTCAATACTCGCGGACTCCTGACCGCCATAGTTCACCCCGCCGCCATACAACAAACGGTTATCGGCGGTCAGTCGGTAGTAATCCAAGAGGTAATTACAATCCTCTACGGCTTTATCGTTAGGTAGTAATCGCGCAGCTAACGCTGTGGACAGCGGCTCAGTGGTAATAATCTGGGTGCCGCACGGCATCGCCTTGCTTTCCAGCTTGGGTAGCAAGCCTTGCAAATAGGCATTGCCAGCCATAACGACCCGTTGAGCGGTCACGCGCCCCTTGGGGGTATGCAGCGTCACCGGCTCACCGTGCTCTACGCGTGTAACGGGGGAGTGCTCAAAAATCTTGCCACCCAGCGACTCCAGCGCCGCCGCCTGCCCCAGCACTAAATTGAGAGGATGAAGATGGCCACCAGAGTGATCCACCAACGCACCCACATAACGATCGCTGCCTATTTCTCGTTTGACCTCTTCACCTTCCAGCAGCTCAAGTTTCTGATGGCCGTAGCGCTCCCATAAGGCTTTTTGCTCCTTTAAGCCTTGCCACTGCTTCTTGTTACAAGCAGCAAACAAATTGCCTTCTTTTAGGTCGCAGTCGATCTGATACTTTTCAATGCGCTGACGGATAGTCTGGTTACCCTCAAATGCCATCGCACCCAGCGCCCGAGCGGTTTCAGCGCCGTTTTGTTTCTCGATAACATCCATATCACGGCTATAGCTATTAACGATCTGGCCACCGTTACGCCCGGACGCCCCAAAACCAATCGCCACGCTTTCCAACACCACAACCCGATGACCACGTTCGGCCAAATGTAGTGCTGCGGAGATGCCTGTAAACCCAGCCCCTACGACACAGACATCACATTCGACATCCCCTTCCAGCGTAGGCCGTTGAGGTGTGGAGCTTGCCGATGCCGCGTAGTAAGACGCGACATACCCAGAAGACGCTTGAGGTTGCATTTGCCACCTTCCTTTTGTTGATTATTTTAACCAAATGATCATATAGGCCGATGTGAGAATGCGCAAGCAACAGCATAAAATGGGCTTATAGAGGCGAAAAGCATCTTTCCCCACAAAACAAATGTTATTAAAAAAGCAACACCAAGACATAAAAGATACAACTATTACACTGACAATAGCCACTCCCATTTTTATCCACCGCCTCCCATTGAGGACGCGCTCACGTGCTTCCTGTTGGCGCCTTATTACCGAGTACGCTGGAGAACACAACTCGCTGCTATTGCTAGCGTTGATAACCACAGCGGCGTAACCCTAGCCGCTGCCTATACTCACCATAGCCCCCACCGGAGACCGCTATGGATTATCAACAATACCGCACCGCCCTTGCCGAGACGCTCGCCCAAAGTGAGCTGCCCTTTACGCCTGCCGAATACCAAACGCGCCTAGACAAAGTGCGCCAGGCAATGGCACAGCGCGGGCTGGATGCCTTACTGCTCACCGACCCTGCCGACATTAACTACTTAACCGGCTATCACACCTTCGAGGTATCGGTGCATGCCTGCTTAGTGTGCACACCTACACAGCTGGTGCTGCAGGTGGCCTCCATTGAAACAGGGGCGGCAGTGGTCACCGCCCGTGTCGACGAAATCATTGGATACCGATGGGAAAACCTGGATGAGATCATCACGCCGCTCGCGGACTTACTCACTGCTTGCGAGCAAATTGGTATTGATGGCTGGAGCAGCGGTTTGCGAGTGGGCGTGATGGACGCGCTGGCCCGCTCAGTGGGTAAAGAGCGCTTCTGTGAAGCAGGCGACCTGCTCGATACGATTCGCATTGTTAAAAGTAGCGCCGAACTTGAAATGCTCAGCGAAAGTGCACGCATCACTGCGGCAGGTTTAGAAGCTGCGATGGCCGCTATTCGCCCTGGCATGACTGATAACGATATTGCCGCTATCGGTGCTCAAGCACTGCTGGAGAACGGCAGCGAGTTTATGAGTTTGCAGCCTATCGTGACCAGCGGGCACCGTATCGGGGTGATTCACGTTAACCATAAACGCCGCGTCATACAGCCCAATGAACCGATATTTTTAGAATTTGGTGCCGCTTATCAGCGCTATACCGCCCCGATGATGCGCACAGCGGTAACAGGAAAACCTAGCGCTGAATTAACCGCCACCCGCGATCTGTGCCGCTCGCTGTTCGAGACCCTGTGCAGCCATATGAAACCAGGCCACACCTTTGATGATGCCGCGCAGGCGGCGGATACACTGCTGGCACCTAGCCGTGATCAACTGTTCTTCTCGGGGGTGTTTGGCTACGCGGTGGGGGCGCAGTTCCCTCCTAGTTGGGTGGAAGGTACCGGCTATATTGCCCAAGGCCTGCATCGTCCCTTCGAAAAGAATATGGTCTTCCACTTACCGCTCTGCTTACGCGTTCCTGGCCAGTGGGGCGTAGGCATCAGTGATACCGTAGTGGTCACTCAACACGGTGCCGAGCCACTCACTAACAACGATTGGCAGCTCTATCAGGCAATGGATAAGTAGCGAACAGAGAACCACACTTATAGCCCAAGATTGACAGTACGATTAACCAGCGCTATCGTCACCAAATATGCAAATGAGAAACACTATCTTTTAGATCTCTATTTTAGGTCTATCATCTCTCTTAGGTGACGCTCAGTTGAGCTAACGATAAGTAGTGTGATGTGAGTAAGTAGTGTGATGTGAGCAAGTACTGTGATGCGAGTAAGTACGATGGAAAAGTCCTATGGAAAAGCACCATGACTAGTGAGCAGCGCCAGCTTCGCCAAACGTTGATTTTTTTACGCACCTCTTTCGAAGCAGTGCAACACTCGATTGCCGGTCGGCTAGACGACCCGCTACCCTGCTGGCTAGACACCAGCATGCTCTCTCTACTCTCACGGGAACTGACCCGCAGCAGCCAACAAGCGAAGCCGCTCTTCGCCCCTCCCGTCACCGAGCAAATATTCATTGCCTCACAGCAGTGTGACTTACTCCTCAAACAGTGCCCCGGCGTGCTGAGCAGCGCCGTTTGCCACCGTCAGTTAAGCGCCATCATGCTGGCGCTGACCAACGCTATTGAGCAAGTCAACACGCCAGCCAAGCGCCGCTGGCCTTGGCAGAGAGCCTAAGCAACCCTTTACCTATACCCCGGTTTATTGCGTTGCTGGGGGTTTGTTTTTCCATCAAAAACCTTACCCCATGACTGCGTTGTAGCGGCTGGCAATGACTGAGTTAGCATTTACTAGTAAACTGGTCTATTCTGTTCGCCACGATGTAATTGACCGTTTCCAAAAGGAGTTTGCTCATGGCGTATGAAACGCTTTTCACCCCTCTTCAGTTAGGCAGTTTGTCGATTCCAAACCGAGTCATCATGGCGCCACTGACACGCTCGCGCACCCCAGACAGCGTGCCGGGCACCCTGCAGGAAGCCTATTACGGCCAGCGGGCAGGCGCAGGGCTGATTATTAGTGAAGCCACCAATATCTCCCCGACTGCCAAGGGCTATGTGTATACACCTGGCATCTGGACGGATGAACAAGAAGCGGGCTGGAAAGGCGTGGTGGATGCGGTGCATGCAAAAGGTGGCCGTATCGCGCTACAGCTGTGGCACGTTGGGCGTGTGTCCCATGAAATGGTGCAACCAGATGGACAACAGCCTGTTGCCCCGAGCGCGCTAAAAGGCGAAGGCGCTCAGTGCTTTGTTGAGTTTGCAGACGGCACTGCTGGTCAGCACCCTACCAGCACGCCCCGGGCGCTGGAAACCGATGAGATTCCTAGCATTGTTGATGACTACCGCCAAGCGGCTGTTCGCGCCAAACGCGCAGGCTTCGACATGGTGGAAGTCCACGCGGCTAACGCTTACCTGCTTAACCAGTTCCTGGCGACCGGCACCAACCAGCGCACCGATCAGTATGGCGGCTCGTTGGAAAACCGCGCCCGCTTCCCACTAGAGGTGGTCGATGCGGTGATTGAGGTGTTCGGTGCACAGCGCGTGGGCATTCGTTTGACGCCCTTTATCGAACTGTTCGGCCTGACCGATGATGAGCCTGAAGCCATGGCTTTCTATCTGGCGGAGCAGCTGTCCAAACGCGGCTTAGCCTACCTGCATTTAAACGAGCCAAACTGGATCGGTGGCGATATTACTTTCCCTGACGGCTTTCGCGAGCAAATGCGCGAGCGCTTTAACGGTAGCCTGATTTACTGCGGCAATTACGATGCAGAACGTGCGGAAGCCCGCATTAATCAAAATACTACCGATGCCGTGGCCTTTGGCCGCCCTTATATTGCCAACCCCGACCTGCCGGAACGCTTCCGAGTGAATGCACCGCTTACCGAACCGAACCATGAAACGTTCTACGGCGGTGATGAAAAGGGTTACACCGATTACCCGTTTATGGCTAACGGCTACGACCGTATTGGCTAGATTGCTTGTTAAGCCGAACCCTTACGAATGAAAAGCATCACTTAGGTGGTGCTTTTTTATGTCTGGACACGCCAAAACGCTGCTAGGCTATTGATTCTTTAGTTGTCATATACTGGTGAGTCATGCTCAGCTTGCTATTCACTCTACGGGTATTCCTCATTGGCTTTGGAGGCGCTTGCGTAAACACTGAATGCCGCTATTTTACGACTAACTAAATAATAGGGCCTAAGCGCCGATAGATAGGACTCAATGAGATGGATACCACTTCACTTCCGTTCTTGCTCGCTGTTGCTTCATTAGTGCTGGGGGTCGTGGCTGCGGCTATTTTCGTTTACGTGGTTCTTCCCAAACAACGCCGCGCCAAAGCAAAGGCCGCCACGCCGCCGCCAGCACCCAAAGCAGAACCACAGCCTCCCTCGCCCGAGCCAGAAGAGCCGGTGCCCACCAAGCGCACCGCGAAAGTGAAGCAGCACTCTCTGTTTGTGATTTTTTCTCACCCCGATGCGACGACAGACGAGCGTCTGGCCGAATGGCTTCGGGGAAAAGAAGCCAGCTATGATGCGATCAAAAAGGTTTTCTTTATCAAAGGCAAACAACCTTCGAACCCAATCACGATCGCCAACGCCTTTCCACCTGGAGAAATGCCCGACCTACTGCAAGGGGAAAACCACGAACCCATTCGTGGGATTAGCTTGCTGGTTAAGCCGCCGCTACATAAACGTCGCAATCAGCAGATGTACGTTTATGTAGAGCTTGCCAAAGAGTTAAACGAAACCTTTAGCGGCAACTTACTCGATGCCGAGCAGCAGCCCGCCTCAGAGTCGACTTACACACAGATTATTGGTTGATCGGTTAGCAATCAAACAACGCCCTGGCTACGTAGGTAGTCGTCGTAGCTGCCACTGAAGTCGACAATCCCTCCTGGCTGCATATCAATAATGCGCGTGGCCAGCGAGGAAACAAACTCGCGGTCGTGGCTGACAAAGATCAGCGTGCCTGGGTAGTTCTCCAGCGCTAAGTTCAGCGCCTCAATCGATTCCATATCCAGGTGGTTGGTTGGCTCATCCATTAACAGCACGTTCGGGTTGGTGAGCGTTAGCTTGCCAAACAGCATGCGCCCCTGCTCGCCACCGGAAATAACCTTCACCGATTTACCAATATCGTCGCTGGAAAACAGCATCCGGCCCAATGCACCACGTACCACTTGTTCGCCGCCTTTGGTCCACTGGCTCATCCACTCGAAGAGCGTGGCATCGACAGGAAAATCGTCGGTATGATCTTGGCCAAACATGCCAACTTCCGCTGCATCGGTCCACTTCACTTCACCGGCGTCGGGGTGTAAATCACCCGCCAGGGTTTTCAGCAGGGTGGTTTTACCAATGCCGTTGGGGCCGATAATCGCAATGCGCTCACCCGCTTCTACAGTCATCGAGAAACGCTCGAAGAGCGGCTTCTCATCGTCGTAGCCTTTGGTAATGGCATCAACATTCACGGCATTGCGGTGAATCTTTTTATTCTGCTCAAAGCGGATAAACGGACTCACCCGACTGGAGGGCTTGATATCTTCCAGCTTGATTTTATCGATCTGGCGCGCCCGCGAAGTGGCCTGTTTGGCTTTGGAGGCATTGGCCGAGAAACGGCTAACAAACTGCTGAAGCTCGGCAATTTGGGCTTTCTTCTTGGCATTGTCCGCATGCTGACGCTCGCGGGCAGCGGTGGCCGCGGTCATGTAGTCGTCGTAGTTACCGGGGAACAGGGTAATTTCCCCATAATCCAGATCCGCCATGTGCGTGCACACACTGTTCAGAAAGTGGCGGTCGTGGGAAATGATAATCATGGTGCTGCTGCGTGCTTTAAGAATATCTTCCAGCCAGCGGATAGTATTGATATCCAGGTGGTTAGTCGGCTCATCGAGCAGCAGCACATCCGGGTCGGAAAACAGCGCCTGGGCCAGCAACACACGCAGTTTCCAGCCGGGGGCAACTTCACTCATCGGACCGGTGTGCTGTTCAATGGGAATACCTAGCCCCAACAGTAGCTCTCCGGCGCGAGACTCGGCGGTATAGCCGTCAAGCTCAGCAAAGCGTACTTCCAAGTCGGCCACCGCCATGCCATCCGCTTCACTCATTTCAGCCAGGGAGTAGATCCGTTCGCGTTCGGCGGCCACTTTCCAGAGCTCCGCGTTCCCCATGATAACGGTATCGATGACCCGTTCGTTTTCGTAGGCGAACTGATCCTGGCGTAGCTTACCCAGCCGCGTGCTGCTATCCAGCATGACCTGCCCGGAAGAAGGCTCAAGCTCGCCACCCAAAATTTTCATAAAGGTGGACTTACCGCAACCATTGGCGCCAATCAAACCGTAGCGATTGCCGTTATTAAATTTGACGGAAACATTTTCAAACAGGGGCTTGGCCCCAAACTGCATGGTGATATTGGCGGTTGCGATCAAGATGTGAGCCCTGGTTAACAGTGTAATTGCGCATTCAAAGGCTCGCGATTCTACGCGCCTTTGAGCAGCGTTACACCTCCCACCTAGTGCGCGTTGTCTAGCGTCGCCGGAAGTTCGAGTAGAAAACGTTCACCATCAAGCGCTTGGCGCAGCCGGGTGTGCAGTATCGCGACAATGTCAAGATGTTCACCAACCAGTGCGGTGGTTGTCACACTCAAACCTGGATGGCGCTGCTCAGCGGCGGCACAAATCTCAGCGATATCGCCCCCCTCTCCCGCATGACGCCCAGGCGAGAGAAACAGCATCGCTAAGATGACTGGGCCTGTTTGGAACTCCGGTGTATTCAGCAGATGCGCTAAAAGCGGCTCGTTAAAGCGATATTCGTCACCCTCACGGCGCTCCATCGAGGCTGCCGCCACACAGGCCACGTCATCACCAAGCAGTACACTAAGCTGTCCCGCCAAGCGGTTGCGCACGGCGGTTACGTCAGGGATCGGGCTACCGTGATCGACCAGCGCCACATGCGGCGTCGTTCCCGCCTGGTACTTGTCGCGCACGTTGTCGGCCAGCAGCTTGGCTAAGCGCAGGTCATTATTACCCCGCTCATCCACCAGCGGCTGGGCCACCCGAATGCTCACCTGAGGAAACCGCGCCTGCAGTGCTGCCATGCGCTCTGGCAAGTAGCCCGTCAGTGCTTTGCTTGGGCCAAAGAAAAACGGCAGCACAATGATCTCTGTCGCCCCATTCTCGGCACTGCGCTCAGCAGCTGGGCCCAGAGTCATCGCAGGGGTGCCGTCGACCTCGTCGGGAGGAATTTTATTGGAGTGCAGCAAGGAAGCTGCCTGTACGGTTTCGCCTAGCTGCTGGCTGAGTGCAAACGCTACGCGGCGCAGATTATGGGTTGCCTGAGGCCGTAATGAGCCGTTATCGACGAGAAAAATAGCGCGCATATCGGTCTCCGGAGATGGTCAAGTAAGTAATCACTAAAGGCATGATAAGATGAGCGCTTTAATCGATGTGCCGTGCTCATGATGCTTGATAGCGATGTTTGATACTACCGCCCTGAACCAGCAAAGAAACTTCTTCGATGGCCATACCGATATCTGGCTTTTTGGTTATGGCTCGCTGATCTGGAAGGCCGACTTTGCCTATTTGGAACGTCAGCCCGCCTACATTACCGGCTGGGCGCGGCGTTTTTGGCAAGGTTCCCACGATCATCGTGGCACGCCGGACGCACCGGGTCGCGTCGCGACGCTGATTCGTGCCCAGGGAGAAATATGTCACGGCATGGCGTACCGCATTACACCCGACGTGCTGGCACCGCTGGATGTACGTGAAAAGAACGGCTACCTGCGTGAAAAAGTGCCGCTCACTTTTCTAACGCAGCGGGGCAATGTGCAAACAGCAAAGGCAACAACGGAAGGGCTAATTTACTTAGCTACTGAAGATAACCCAGCCTTTCTGGGCGAGGCATCGCTGGATGATATTGCACACCAAATTGCCTATTCACATGGCCCGAGCGGCTCGAATAAAGCTTACTTACTGAACTTAGCCCAGGCGTTACGCGAATTAGGCACAGACGATGCGCACGTTTTCGCCATTGAGGAGCAGCTACAACGCTACCAATAACGTGGGTAACGGCGATGGCGCGCTAAATTATTTACCAAAATGGCTACTACCAGCATGACCACGCACCCAGCGCCAATGGGGATCAGCGGATACCACCAGCCTAGTTTGTGGACACTCGCCCCACCGGCTACCGCAATCAGCGCAGCGGCAGCCCCCGGTGGATGTACTGTGTGTGTTAGCTGCATCACCAGTATGGAAAGCGACACCGCTAGTGCCATCGAGATAGGTGTAGCACCCAACAATTGGTAGCAACCCACCCCCACCAGCGCCGACAAAACACTGCCAAACAGTACATGGCTTGGCTGGGCGAACGGGCTTTCAGGCGCGGCATAAATCAACACCGACGTTGCCCCAAAGGAGCCTACGATCAATAACTGCTGCGAGAGCCAAGCGGTGCTTAGCCAGCATATAACGGCCATGCCAGTAAAAGCGCCCAGCCACGACCAGCAGGCATCTTGCCAGCCAACGGGACGGCGTGCCGTTGGTTCTCCTCGCATCTTGCCAAGATAAGCTTTCATTGCTCCCTCTCTGCACAAAAAGAGTGCAGATAATGGCAAAATGCACCAAATAAGCAAATGACAATTGATCACTTAGCCAATGAAGCTGACTCAAGGGCGCTCGCCCTCTCTACGTCATTAACCACGACAGGATAAACAGCGCCAGCACAATACGCACAATGCCCCCGAGTACGGAGCCCCGTAGCAGCGCGCGAAAGCCGCGCCACAACAGCCACAAGCCAATTACCAACACCAGGATGCTAAAGAACGACGCATTGATACCCAGTGAGCGGGTTAGACCATCAATAAAATCATCAAACGCGCCAAAAAAATTGCCAAAAAAGCCTACTAAAAACTCCACCACCACGCGAATAGCATCGCCAATCGCTTCGCCTACACCATCAAAAAATCCGTTTGCCTGCATGCGTTATTTCCATCGCTAATAAGGTTTTCGATATTGTCAGTTAAAACCACGCTATTGCAAAGCATGCCCATTAAGCAGCGTGCTCCTCTCTTTTGCGTCTTTGCGTCCTCCCCTTAAGACGTTTACCCTATTTCACTTTTTCGACTGACGCGTTACAACGTCATTTATTAAAGCAATAGCGGGAGAGACTGGTGCTAGCCACCAGCGCCGAAGGAGCAACGACCCCGGAAACTCTCAGGCCACCGGACCGCTATCGTTATGGTATTTACTAACACAGTAACTACTAACATTTTCCGAAGAGCGGCTGATGACTGCGTCACTCAGCACACCGAAGGAGCAAGCGCCTCCACAGATGCGTGAATCTCTCAGGTTCCATGACGGAAGGGGTACGCCTAGCCAATGTTGCTAGGGGTATCGCTTGACGCTCATACAATCTGGAGAGACTTATGCAACGCATTGCTATTATTGGCGGTGGGATCACCGGTATTACAAGTGCTTATGCGCTAGCAAAGCGTGGTTTTGAGGTGACTGTTTTTGAGAAGCACCGCTATGCGGCAATGGAAACGTCATTTGCCAACGGCGGGCAGCTATCAGCCTCAAATGCTGAAGTGTGGAACCACTGGCCGACGGTGCTTAAAGGCCTGCGCTGGATGCTAAAAAGCGACGCACCGTTACTGGTCAATCCCCGACCTAGTTGGCACAAACTCAGCTGGTTTGCAGAGTTCATCGCCGCCATTCCCCGTTATTCCGACAACACCACGGAAACCACTCGGTTAGCCATTGCTGCCCGAGAGCACTTATTCCAGTGGGCGAAAGACGAGCAAATTGATTTCGATCTTAAGCAGCAAGGCATTTTGCATATCTATCGTGACAAAGCTGGCTTTGATCACGCCACCCGTGTGTCGCAGTTGCTAGCGAAAGGTGGCCTTGAACGTAGATCGGTTACGCCGGATGAAATGCGCGCCATCGAGCCAACCCTAGCGGGCAGTTACTATGGCGGTTTCTATACCGAAAGCGACGCCACTGGCGATATCCATAAATATACCAACGGCCTCGCTCAAGCAGCCGCCAAGCGTGGCGTGCAGCTTAACTATGGCCACCATATTGACGATATTGGCGCTGACGAACATGGAGCGTGGGTAAGCGCCAAGGTAGATAACAGCAGCATGAGCCAACGGTTTGACAGCGTGGTCGTTTGTGCGGGAACTGGCAGCCGCGCCATTGCCGCCAAATTAGGCGATCGCGTTAATATCTATCCCGTAAAAGGCTACTCCATCACCGTACAGCTAGATGACGAGGCCTCTCAGCAAGCTGCGCCAACCGTCAGCCTGCTAGACGATGAAACCAAGCTGGTGACCAGCCGCTTGGGGCTCAACCGCTTCCGCGTGGCTGGCACCGCTGAATTTAACGGCGCGAATCGCGATATACGCAACGACCGCATTCAACCACTGGTTCGCTGGGTAGAAGAGTGTTTCCCTGGCGTGAGCACCCAACGCGTAGTGCCCTGGGCTGGCCTGCGCCCAATGCTGCCTAATATGCTGCCCAAAGTTGGGCCTGGCCGCTTACCGACTGTTTTCTATAACACCGGTCACGGCCACCTAGGCTGGACACTGTCAGCCATTACCGCCGAAATGCTGGCGGACGCAGTAGAGGAGAAAAACATCCTCCGCGAGCCAGCCCCTCAACCGCTTAGCTAGTGCCAACCATGACAAGTCCGGGCAGGCTTCGGGTAAGATATTAAACACCCCAACATAGGCGTGTTTTATGCTTAACCAGCGTGCATTAACTTACCTCAATGAAGTGATTCGGCGCGGCTCGCTCAGGCGCGCCGCTGCCCACCTGAATGTCGATGCTTCTGCCGTTAGCCGCCAACTAAAAGCACTAGAAGAAGAGCTGGGTACCCAGCTATGCGAGCGGCACGGAAGAGGGATGCGCGCCACCGCCGCGGGCCAGCTACTAGTGCACCATTTTCATGCTCAGCGGGCTTCAGAAGAAGCGGTGCTTTCCCAGCTAATGGCACTTCAAAGTCTCGCGAAAGGGCAAGTTCGCATTGCCGTGGGAGAAGGGTTTATTGCTGACTTAATCGCCGCCCCGTTAGGCACTTTTATGTCAGCGTTTGACGGCATCAAAGTTGAAATCCGCATGGCGGGTGTCAATGAAGCGATGTCGTTACTCCAAGATCGCGAGGTGGATATAGCGCTGCTTTATGCACCGCCGGTAGACCCGCAACTTTTCTGCCATGTGGAAACGCGCCAGCCGCTCGATGTCATTGTTCCCCCCAACCACCCACTAAGTGATCTTAATCGCCCGGTTACGCTGCATGACTTAAAGGAGTGGCCCCTGGCGTTAATGGACAATCCTTTCGGTATGCGGCAAATGGTCAATATGGTGGCTCATCAGGAGCGCATTCACCTTGAAGCACGCCTGCATACAAACTCTGTTGCGGTGTTAAAGAATTTCGTCCGCTCAGGCATCGGCGTTACGTTTATGCCTGAACTCACCGTAGCGGATGAGATTAAGCGCGGTGAGATTTTCACACTCCCCATGCAGTACCCAATAATGAACGGTACGCGGGCGCAAATTGTTAGCCTGAAAGGACAGGAACTCCCAATAGCTTCAATTACTTGCATCAATCATTTGCACAGAGGCATGCGCTTTTTCTCCGCCGATGCACCACGACTGTTGCAATAAAAGCCACAGTTTAGGTATTGCATAGTCAACACCTCAATACATAGTCTTCTAGTAGGCACTCCTTATAAATCCAATAACGCGCCCACAGCGCCCGTAGCTCACGACAATAAACCAGGAGACTGACTATGTACCCAGCAAAACTGCCCCACTACTTTGCACCTAAACAGCTTATAACCGCGTGCCTAGTAGGCTCTGCGTTGATGGCAGGGAACGCGCTTGCAGCGACTACGATTAATCTAAGTTACAACGGAGCCCCAGACCCGGAAAAGAACGCTGTCCACGTTTTTGCAGAGAACCTTAAAGCGCTGGTAGACGAAAAAACTGACGGTGAGATCCAGCTTACGCTCTATCCAAATAGCATGCTCGGCGAAGAAGAGGAGCGCATGGAACAAACCATGAATACGCCCATGCTCAATGTGGCGTCATTTGCGGGTGTCTCACCTCTTGTGGATGAAATCTTCGTTAGCGCTATTCCGTTTCTGTTCGACGATTTTTCTGCAGCCCACACTTTCTTCGATGAGGGTGAGTATTGGCAGGAAGTCAGCAACGCGCTGCAGGAGCGTGCCGGTATCGATATGCTAGCCGTTGTGGAAGAGGGCGGCTTTTTGGCGTTCACCAATAACGAAAGGCCGATCAGCCACCCTGACGACTTCGAAGGACTCCGCTTCCGCGCCATGGATCCTAGCCAGGTCGCTCTTTATGAAGCCTTCGGCGCCTCCGGCACTCCCATCCCCTGGACAGAGACCTATATGGCACTGCGCACCGGGGTGGCTAACGGCCAAATGAACCCGCCGATGTATATCATCTTAGGCAGTCTCTACGAAGTGCAGGACTATCTGACCCTTGCCAATATCCAGTACTCCGACCAATTCCTGGTAGGCAACAGCGACATGATCGCAGGTTGGGATGATGAGCTTCGTAGCGCTTTTATGGAGGCCGTCTCCGAAGCTAATCACAATGCCCGTGAGCATAATCAGGAGCAAGTAGAATCACGTATCGCCTATCTGGAAGAGCAAGGCATGGAAGTCATTCGCCCCTCTGAAGAAGAGCTAGCCGCTTTCCGCGAAATCGGCCAGCCTGCCTACCTTGAGTGGCTTGCTGAGCGTGATATCGAGCAGCGCTGGATCGATATGGCGTTGGAAGATGCAGGCATGAGCGAACTGCTCGACTAACGGCTGTTAACACCGTTGTCACCATTGCAATGATGGAAACAACAGGGGCTGGCATCATGCTGGCCCCTATTTCCACAACTCAATGTTCTCGTGCTTAACATTTCTGTGCTTCATGAAAGGCTGCCATGTTTAATACGCTTCGATCCCGTCTTTTAGCGATCAGCCGCCCTGTTACCTTAACCCTGGCGGGCGCACTTTTATCGCTCAATGTTGCGGCTATTCTGTTTGGGGTGTTTGCACGCTACATCGCTGGTGGCGCGCCTATCTGGACAGATGAGCTATCACGTTTCTTGATCATCGCCACCGTGATGCTTGCAGCTGGCGCTGTCTGGTCTGAAGGAGGACATATGCGCGTTGGCCTGTTAGAGAAACGACTGCCCGCCCCCTTCGCTCGGCTGCTAAACGTGTACCAATGGCTACTCACTCTGTTCATTGCGGCGGGCGGGGCATGGGTTAGCTATCGATATGCGCTGTCGGTCAGTATGTTTACCACTTCTGGGCTCGGCATTAGCCGTACGGTGCCACTGCTTTCGCTACCGATTGGTTTTTTGCTGCTGGCTTGGCATGTGCTCCTTTATGGCCCTGCGCCACTCAAGACCATCGAGGACGACCTATGATTGTCACTATGCTGGTTGTTTTCCTGGGCCACGTTTTGCTTGGACTGCCCCTGTTTATCGCCCTGCTGACCACCGCGATAGTCGGCTTTCTGTTTGTCGACCCCTCAATGATTCCACGCATGCTGCCCCAGCAATTCTTTGGTGGTATCAATGTTTTCTCCTTGATGGCGATTCCGTTATTTATCTTCGCTGGCAACCTGATGAACGTCAGCGGCTTAACCGAACGCTTGATGGGGCTCGCCCGCCTGATGGTAGGGCATTTGCGGGGCGGCATGGGGCACGTCAATGTGGTGTCGAGCGTATTCTTCGCAGGTGTTAATGGCTCAGCGGTAGCGGACACCTCGGCACTTGGGTCGCTATTAGTACCTGCTATGGAGAAAGAGGGCTACTCACGAGCCTTTGCCGCAGGGTTGACCGCTGGCAGTTCGTTAATCGGCCCGATTATTCCCCCCAGCATCTTTATGATTCTCTACGCCTCACTGACCAATACCTCGGTCGGCAACCTATTTCTGGCAGGCGTCGTGCCTGGGCTGCTACTGGGCGTTGCCTTTATGGGCATGAACGCTTGGTATGCCTGGCGCCATCGGTTACCCAAAAGTGGTCAGTTGCCCTCACTCAGCCAACTTGGTATAGCCTTTGTGGCCGCTCTGCCTGCACTTATCGCCCCTTTTATTATTGTTGCGGGCATCGTGCTGGGCTTTGTAACGCCGACCGAGTCGGGGGCGTTGACAGCGCTGTATGTCGCGTTGTGCGGAGTCGTGTTGGGAGGATTGCGTTTCAAAGAGTGCTGGAAAGCTATTGTCGATACGGCACGCTTAACCTCGGCGATTTTTCTGATTATGGCCGCCTCCGCGACGATTAGCTGGCTGCTCTCCTATGCGCAAGTGCCCGCGCAATTTGTCTCGCTGCTATCGCCCTACGTAGACAATAGCGTGGTTATTTTATTGCTACTCAGCGCAATCACCTTCGTCACGGGAATGTTTATGGAGGAAGTGTCAGCGCTGATGCTACTGACGCCCATCTTTGCGCCAGTGGCGATGATGGCGGGTATCGACCCCATTCATCTGGGTGTCATCATCACGCTAAACATTACCATCGCGTTAATCACCCCGCCGCTGGGCGCCTGCGTGTTTGTCGCCGCCGCGGTCAGTCGGCTGGAGATAGTGTCACTATTCAGAACCATTTGGCCCTTTGTGCTAACAGCGATTGCGGTGCTTCTTCTACTCATCCTGTTTCCGCCACTCACACTTTGGCTGCCTACACAGTTTGGATAGTGCTCTTCTTGAATAATCCTTTGCTTGGATAACATGATGCCTTTGAACACACTAGTGAAGGCCTTACCGCCTCTACCCAGCCACCTAGCTCCAAACTGGGAACAGCTACGCCGAACATCTATTGAAGATAATGGTGAGCGCTTGGTGCCAATGAGCCTCGCCCCGGCACCGATTAGCGTATTCCCCGCCTATGCTCGGCTGGGCATTCCCGGCGCGGTACCAGAGTGTTTCGTTCGGGAAGGCGTTTATCGGGCGCTACTCGCCGCAGCGCGCAGCTTGCCCGAAGGGATCGGTCTAATCGTGCTGGACGGCTGGCGTCCATGGCGGGTACAGCAGTACTTATTTGATACCCTGCACGAAGCTATCCAGCATCATCAGCCTGGCCTCAGCGAGGCGGAGCTACTGGAGCGCACAAGGGAGTTTGTTTCGGTTCCCAGCCGCAATCCACTAGAACCGAGCCCACATCTCACCGGTGGTGCCGTCGATGTCACGCTATGTGATGCCGATGGTCTGCCGCTGGATATGGGGACACTGTTTGATGAAGCGATCCCCGCCTCTCATAGCGACTATTTCGAGCACCTGGAAACGCTAACGCCTCAGCAAGTTAACGCCCGAGATCACCGCCGCCTGCTATACCACACCATGCAACAGCAAGGCTTCACAAACCTACCCAGCGAGTGGTGGCACTTCGACTACGGCGATCAATTATGGGCCTACTACGGGTCACACCAACAGGCACATTACGGCCCGATAGAGCTGGATACCATTGAGAATCGCTGGCGCCGGCAACTGTAGTTTACTAGGCGCGATGCCGCTCCAGCTAAAGGGCATCGCGCCTAGAGTTTCCCCCTGATCAAGGATGCTCAGATTGCGTTTCCTGCTACCGCATCCTTGCTACCGACAGACGAGCTTGCTCTTGCTATCCAAAGCCGATACAGCGCTGGGGTAAAGAAAAACGACACCAGCGTTGCCAGAAGTAGCCCAAATCCAACGGTTTGTGCGAAAGGTGGCCACAACCCACCTGCTGCTATCATCAGTGGAATTAATCCAGCGAAAGTGGTGATCGTTGTTGAGACAATATGGCGACTGGTGGGGCCGCTAATGACCGCTAACATGGCATCAATATCGCCTTGGCGTGCAGCTTCATCGTCGTCAAACGCAGCAATGATGATAATAGTGGCATTAATCGCCACACCCACCAGCCCCATAATGCCAACAATAATGACAAAACCGAATGCATGGCCACTGAGCAGCAGCGCTACAATGCCCATGCCCATCGCCTGAGCACCGGCAATAAACACAATGGCAGCGCGGCGAAAGGAATTAAACGCCAGCACCACCGTTGCCACCATGGCAATCACCAGCAGTATCACTGAGGCCAGCAGGTTACCCACGGCTTCGCTACGTTCGGCAGCCTCGCCACCGGTTTCAATACGATAGCCAGAAGGGAGGTGGATCTCTCCTGCTTTCAGCGCATTCTGCAACGCGTCCTCTAACTGTGCCGTGGAAACTGCCGGCAACGCATCGGCCACCAAGTAGCCTTGTACTAACTGCACCCGTTCGGCATTACGGCGAGTAATCACGCTCCAGGCTGGCGTTAGCGATACCTCCGCCACTGCTGCTAGTGGCAACCCCTCTGCGACGCTATCGCTGACTAAGCGCAGCGCGGCAAGCTGTTCAGCATCGGTGCGCCACTCACCAACATACCGTACTCGAACAGGGAGCTGCTGAGTATCTTCCAGCAGCATGCCCGCAGATTGGCCGGACAGCGCAGCACCAACCTGCTCCGCTAGCCGTTGTGGCGTTAAACCTGCATCGTGAAGCGCCGTTTGGTCGATATCCAGCGTCAGCCTGGGCAGATCGCGCTGCATGCCTGCGCGCACATGGGTCACCTGCGGCAACTGATGCATTAGCTTCGCGAGTTCAAGCCCCAGCGATGACAGTATGTCCAAGTCATCGCCATAGACCCGTAGCTCAACCGGTGCTTTAAACGGAGGCCCCTGCTCATACTTACGCACCACGCTTTGCGCCTGAGGAAAGTGCTGATCAAGCATCTGCTGCAACATGGGCACCCGCTGATTCGTCACCGCTAACGATTCGGTATCGACAATCAAGTGTAAAAACGCTGGGTTGTTATCCTCATTGGTCAATACGTTGTAATACATCATGGGGGCGCTTTCGCCGATAAATGCAGATACTCGTTTGATGCCCGGCAGCTCTCGAATAAGGGTGACAGCTTCATCGGCTAACGCCGCGGTATTGGCGATACTGCTAGCTGGGGGCAGACGTACTTCAATGTGAAGTTGGTCACGGTCTGCCGGTGGAAAAAACGCGACGTCTAACGTTGGCATTAGCGCGATACCGCTCACAGGCACGCATAAGGTAATGATCATGGCAGCCACCGGATGACGCAGCGCACTACCTACGACACGCCGAAAACCACGTTTAATCACGTTATCTTGTAAGCCCGACGGTTTCTGCGCCACGTTAGCCAGCAGCATCGGCGAAAGCGCTGGCACTAACAGCAGCGATACCAAGTAAGAGCTCACCAGCGCCACCATGACGGCCATGGCTAGCGGCCCTACGAACTCTCCGGCGGGCCCTGGCATTAGCACAATTGGCATAAATGCCAGAATAGTAGTCAGCGTGCTGGCGAGTAATGGCACCGCTAAATGGCGCAAGGCATCTCGGGTCGCAGCCACCACTGAGTCCCCTTGCAAGAAGCGCTCCCGAAGGGCGTTGGTCATGACAATGGCGTTATCCACCATTAAGCCCAACGCTACAATAATGCCGGTAATGCTCATTTGGTGGATATCAATGCCCAGCGGCTTAAAAAACGCCAACGTGAGCAGCGCCGTAGCGGGAATCGCTAGCCCCACCGTGATCGCCGAGCGCCAACCCATGCTTAAAAACAGAATAGCCACTACCAGCACTAACCCTATCAACAGGCTGCTAGCGACATCGCTTAAGCGCTGATTGGTGTAACTGGCTTGCTCAAACACCACTTCAATTTCAAGGCCTACAGGCAACTCGTCAGCAAACGCCACTAGCTGTTGCTGAGCCCGTTCAACCCAAACATCAATACGCTGGCCAGGAGCCATACGGGCACCCACAAACACGGCTCGTTCACCGTTTAAGCAGCGCCATAGCGGCGGGCGGATCCTGCACGCCGCGACGCAGCTCGGCAATTTCTCCTAGCTTAACCGTTTGGCCTTGCCGGATAGCCACGTCGACATCGCGCAACCTGTCTAACGTATTAAACTCACCGCTCAACCCGACCGTTAGCCGATGGCCTTGGGTAACCACTTCGCCTGCTGTGCGACGGCCATCACTTGCTTCAATGGCGGCGGCCAGCTGGCCTACGGAAAGCCCCAGTGCATTTAGCTCTAAGGGGTCGACCATAACTTCGACCTGCTCCCCTGCGATACCAAATCGATGGGTGTATTCCGTGCCTGCAACACGCCTAAACTGATCTTCCAGCCGTTCGGCGTAGCGCTCCATTAACTGAGGGTTAGGCGAAGAATCTAGTGTCCAGCGCAGGGCAGCCACTATGCTAAAGGCGTAACCACGGTCATCCAGAAGCTCTGGTGTCTGCACACTGGCTGGCAAGGTTGGCGCGATATCGCCTAGCTTATCGCGTACTCGACTCCATACGGGGGTGACATCAACAACCGCGTCTTCTAATTCAAGACTGATAACAGCGATGCCCTGGCGCGACGTAGATTCAAGCACTTGGATTTCAGAAATAGTGCGCAGCTCGTTCTCAATGGGCCGCGCTACCAGCGCTTCAACCTGTTCAGGCGTAGCGCCGGGAAACGGCGCAAGCACAGTAGCCATACGTGCAATCAGATGAGGATCTTCTGCCCGAGGAAGCGTTTGAATAGCCGATAGCCCAGCCACAACCAGCAACCCCAAGGTTAATGCCACTAAACGCCGGTTAAATAACCACTCAATCCGCTGCATAAGCCATATCCTCACTGAGGGTGACCTGCTGCCCCGGGGCGATGCGGTGAATGCCGCTAGTAATTAGCCTTATTCCTGGCTCAAGGGTTCCGCGCACAAAGGCTTGGTCGCCTTCGGTGTGCAGCAGCTCCACGCTCGCCCGTGCCACACGAAAGCGCTCCTCTTCCAGCGGCTCTGCCACCAACACGTTCCACAATCCTCGTTCGGCAGCACGTAAGGCATCTAGCGGCACCCAGTAACCACTGGCAGGCTCGACAACTGCGTAGCTAAGCTCAACGAGATCACCAGGCACCGCGCTGTTTGAGGCGTCAAGCGAGACAACCAGCGTTTGCGTGCGGCTGTCGCTGTCGATATGGGGTAATCGAGCACGCACCACACCGCCAATAGCCTGGTGATTAACGTTGAGCGCGACTGTCTCGCCTGGTGTAAACGTCGCCGCTAACCGAGCAGGCAACCCTAAATGTGCTTCCAGTTTCTCAACGTCGATAAGCTCAAACGCGGCGGTACCACTGGTCACTAAACTACCAACGCTGACATAACGCTCAATAACACGCCCAGCGAAAGGCGCTTTTAACGTGCTGTCCTCAAGGTCAGCAGTAAGGCTGTCTCGCTCAGCCGTCAGTGCGGCAAGGCGGGCTTGAAGCGTTAACCGATCCGTGCGCGCTTGGTCCAACGCCGTACGGCTGGCAAAGTTACTTTGATTCAGCTGCGCTTCGCGCTCTTCTTGACGCTGAGCAAAAGCTAGGCTAGCGCGGGCTTCCTCACTGCGTGCGGCCACTTCTGCCAAACGGCTTTCAAGACGACGGGTATCCAGTATCGCCAGCGCATCGCCCTGTTCAACCGCACTCCCTCTATCAGCCAACACTTCGCTAACACGGCCAGCGGGTTCGAAAGCAAGCGACACTGACTGGCGTGCAACCACTCGCCCCGTTAAGCGCACGTCCCGTTCCAACTGTTGGGAGTGAGCAAGAGACTGCGTCACCACTTGCAACAAAGCGTTATCCGTTTCCTGCTGATTCGCCAACTGGGCACGACTGTGCTGGCTAGTAAGCGCAACCACCGCCACTGCCGTGATACTCATCATAATTAAGGCCGCCAACGTGCCACGACTTCGGTGGCGCCAGGAAGTATTGAAGGAAGTGTCCATAATGGCCTCGAAATGGTTTATTCTTGAACGATTCGGTTCACTATAATATGTGTACGCTAGCGTTCAATATTTATTTATTCGATAGGCACGGATTTTACGCATGACGGACTCGCAACCTTTACCGCCTGACAAAAAACGCAGCGTCGGCCGCCCCAAGGATATGGCTAAGCGCGACGCGATGTTAAACGCGGCGACCTGCCTATTTTTTCGCTTTGGACTCGAAGGGGTGACCATGGAAGCCGTTGCCCGTGAAGCGGGTGTTTCCAAAGTGACCGTGTACGGCCACTTTGCCACCAAAGAAGCGCTGTTTGGCAGCGTCATTCAGCGTGAAACCGCCCTCCTCCGTCATGGCCTAGAACAGCTTCCCGACACCCATGAAGCCGTGCGTCAGTCACTGATTGAAGTCGGCACAAGCCTCGTGCGCTTTTTGTTGGAGCCCCACGTGTTAGCCGTTGAGCGCGTTATGAGTACACAGGGAAGTCAGTACCCCGAGCTGCTACTGGCCTTTTTCGAATCAGGCCCCTGGGCCACTAAAAAGTGGCTGCAGGAAAAACTTGAGGGGCTAGCCCGCACCGGACATTTAACTCTTAACGCTCCCACACTGGCCGCAGACCAACTCTGTAGCATGTGGCAAGGCATGTTGGTTATGGAGGTGCGTATGGGGGTTCGCCAGCTCCCCAGTGATGAAGAGATTGATCGTCAGGTTAGTAGCGCAGTGGATGTGTTTTTGGCGGCGTATGGGAAACAAGCATGATGAGAACGGCAATCGCGGCTGTCACTTTTAGCGCTGCATTTGCGATTCAAAAAATGTCATAAACGCACGTACTTTGGCGGGCACATGCCGTCCAGGCGGGTAAACCGCATAAACGCCCCCCTCGGACAGAGACCATTCGGCCAAAACGCGAGCCAAGCGTCCGGCCGCTATTTCCGGTTCAGCGGTAATATCGGGCAGCACTGAAAACCCGCCTCCGGCAGCGGTCAAAGCCACTAAACTCACCGTCGAATTGGCTGCTAACCTTGCGTTCATTTGCACATTGACCAAGGTTGCTTGTTGCTTAAACGCCCACGTTAAAGGCGCTTTTAATGGCGTGAAGGCAATCCAGTCGTGTGCTTCCAGGGCTTTCGGGTGCGTTGGTATGCCGTGGCGTTTTAGGTAGCTGGGAGCAGCCACTACATACTGTTGAAATGTGCCTAACCGACGGGCACGCAGAGTGGAATCTTTTAACCAGCCTAAACGAAATGCTAAATCGATTCCCTCTTGCACCATATCGCTGACTTGGTCGCCGCTACGCAGTTCGATATGCAACGCTGGGTGCAAACGGCTGAACGCTACCACCACGTCGCTCAGCACCCCGGAGGAGTAATCTTCTGGAGCCGTTATACGCAGTTCACCATGTAGCTGCTGAGTATCGCTCACGGTGCTCTCAAGCGCGCCCTGTAAACTTGCTAACAGCGGGTGGCACTGATGGTAGAGTGCTTCCCCAGCTTGGGTAAGTTGCACCCGCCGCGTTGTGCGATGGAACAGCGTGACACCCAGGCGCGTTTCCAGCTGGCGAATTTGTAGACTCACGCGGGTTTTTGTACAGCCTAGCCGCTCAGCTGCCTTGGTAAAGCTACCGGCTTCCACCAGCGCGACAAAGATCGGCAAACCGTTTAAATCGAACTCATTGGCGGTGGTCATTCATCACCCTACTGTTATGAAATCAATAACAGTAAATTACGTTAATCGCTATTTTTCAAATCAATAAAGCGTCAGACAATGCAGCGACAACCTACTTAAGGAGAACTGTTATGAAGATTGCACTGATTGGCGCTAGCGGATTCATTGGATCTGCCCTATTAACCGAAGCGCTATCCCGCGGCCATCACGTGACGGCGTTAGTGACCCGGCCCGAGCGGGTAGCGCCACAGGAGAATCTCACTACCGTTAAAAGTGACGTGTTAAATACCGATGCGCTTGCCGAGCAGCTACGCGGTTCCGAGGCCGTTATCAGCGCCTTTAGTGGCCACGCCCAGGAGGATGTTTACGAGTATTACCTCAAAGGCTTTCACTCGATTTTGTCAGCCACTCAACAAGCTTCAGTACCTAGGCTACTGATAGTGGGTGGCGCAGCAACACTCGAGGTAGCGCCGGGTCAGCTTTTGTTAGATGCACCTGGTTTTCCAGCAGAGTACCGGGCCACGGCGGAAGGGGCGCAAACAGCTCTTGAAATCTTACGCGCACAAACAGCCCAAGCATGGACGTTTCTCTCCCCTGCTGCTGAGATTTTCCCCGGCGAACGCACAGGCAACTTCCGGCTGGGCGGCGATACGCTACTGACCGACAGCGAAGGCAACAGCCGTATTTCCGTGCAGGATTACGCCATCGCCATGATCGATGAACTGGAAAACCCACGACACACCAATCAGCGCTTCTGCGTCGCGTATTGAGTGGCCAGGAACGCTTTCTCGACCCGACATAGTGTCGGGTCGACTATCAGAGCTACGCCGGTCAGAGATACGCAACGAACTTCCCTATGAACTCATCCCTTACGAAACGCCTCTACAACACGTTCAGCTAATACCTCGCAGGCATCGCGACTGCCCGCACGCTTGACAAGAAATACCTGATAATCGCCCAACGGCGGTAGAGAATCGTTGTTTAACCGTTTGAGCGGTGGGCGAATCAAGCTTTTCGGAAAAGCCGTCACAGCCAGATCAGCCAGCATAGCCGCTTCCTGACCAGCACAATGGTCACAGGAGTAAGCGATCCGGTAATTAACCCCAGCATGGTCAAGGGCGTTTAGCGCGATCCTCCGCCACGTACACCCCTGTTGAGCCAAAGTCACCGGCAGTGGTGTTCGCTCCACGGCAACGCCATCCTCACGACCCGCCCACACTAACGGTTCGCTATGCACCACATCGCCGCGCGCCGCCTGACCAGGCTCTCCCCCCATCACCAATGCTAAGTCGAGTTCTCCCTCATCCAGCCTAGCGAGCAAATCTTGACTGCGCCCAACGACGACATCGATCTGCACGGCTGGATGCGAGCGAGCAAACTGCGCAAGCACATTGGGTAAAATACGCCCAACGACGTCGTCAGTGATCCCCAGCCCCACGCGCCCCTCTATGGAGGGAGATAAAAACTGAGTCACGGCTTCAGCATTGAGCTTAAGCAGCCGTCGACCATAGCCCAGGAGTACTTCCCCCTCGGTAGTCAGGCGCACATAGCGCGCCTCTCGCACAAATAGCGTTTGCCCAAGCGTTTCTTCTAGCCGTTTGATCTGCATGCTCAACGCAGATGGGGTACGAAATAGCTGCTGGGCGGCGCGGGTGAAGCTGCCGCTCTCCGCAATCGTCACAAAGGTGCGTAGCACCTCGCTATCCAGTAGCGGCAAGGCAGCTCGGCTGGGAGCTATGGCCGATAGTTGATTCATCACGCCCACTCTTCAGAAAAACTTAACGATCAGTGTAGATCTTTTCGTTTGATTGATCCAAGGCGAAGTTCCAAGCTGTTCACAAGAGGTCGCGACCCTCTCACTTATTGACCACAAACCATACCTGTCCAGTCAGTGCCCAGACACCGCTGCCTGCACAGTCGTTGTGAAAAAAGAGGTGCGCGATGAAGTGTGAATATTCAGCCCAACATGCCCAAAATGCATGGATAAAAGCTAGCCAATTGGCGCCGCCCCCAAAGCCGCCACAAGTAGATTTTTACATGCCGGCCATGCCGTCAATGAGGCTAATTCGCGCGCTAGATATGGGCTGGTGGCGTTTTCGGCGGCGCTGTCTTTTCCGCCGCCATATACTGCCGCTATTGGCCTACGATGATCAGGTGCTGATAGATATTGGCCATTGCCGCGAAGATATTCTCTGGGCCAACAAGCTCCCATTGAAAATCGACGCCATCCACGCGTTAGAAGCCCGGCAGAAAAAGCGGTAAGCCCAAAAGGCCCAGGATCAAAAAAAGCTCCGAACCTTTCACAGGTTCGAAGCTTTTAATGGAAGCTCTCAATAGCGTTTTAAGCACCCACAATGGTGACTAAGACTCAACCGCTATTTTCACACTCCTACAGGCCCACCATCGCGCTTCTGAATAACAACGGTAGATGCCCGAGGACGTACTTGGCCACTGGTCTCAGCGGTGGCATCTTGGGTCAGTGCGCTACCATCCGCGGGCCAGTTGCCGGGGTGCTGAATATTAATAAACAGCGCCGTTTTATCCGGTGTCGCAAAAATGCCGGTCACTTCACAACCGTTAGGCCCTACGGCGAAGCGTTTCAGCTGCTGCTGATTGCTATTGTTAATCACCGGACCGGTACCCTGAATCTCGTCCAGGCTGTTAGGCACCACGGCTAATAGCTGGTCGTTGGTGTACTCGGTAATGCCTTCGTAGCCATTATCAGTCTGAATCCAGAGTATGCCCTGACCATCATCACGCTGGTCAAACCACAGACCATCGGGGCTAGCAAACTGGTTCATTTCAGTCAGGCCGGAATGATTGCCTTCATCATTAGTGGCGGCACCAAACACAAATACTTCCCAGCGAAAGGCATTCGGCAGGCGGCTTTCACGCCAGCGAATAATGTGACCTGCTTCGTTATTAGCGCGTGGATTAACAGCGTTGGCCGGGGCTGTCTCATAGCCTACCCCTAGCTGAGCAATGTCATCGCCTTGATTGGTGAAAGTAGCCGCTGCGGCTTCTTCACTGCGCTTCGAATTATTGGTCAGCGTTAGGTACACCTCGCCAGAGGAAGGATCCACGGTTGCCCACTCCGGGCGGTCCATCGGTGTCGCTCCCAGTAGATCCGCTGCATCACAGGTGTTAATAATCACCCCAGCTAAGTCATCCTCTGCCAAGCCCAACGCCGTTGCCAACGAACGGCCGTCGCGTGTTTGCGCGCTAGGTGTTAGCGGCAACCACTCACCGCTGCCATCAGCGTTGAAGCGAGCTACATAGAGGGTGCCGTTATCCAGATATTTACTACCAATGGCGAGGCGATCATACGCTTCACCCGGACGATTGGCATCGGCGGGGTCCCAGGCAGCGTCAGAAACGTATTTATAGACGTACTCGTTGCGGGAATCGTGGCCAGAGTAGTACACCACAGGCTGCCCTGCTTCCAGCTTACCTAGCCAACACCCTTCATGACGAAAACGACCAAGTGCCGTGCGTTTTACCGCATGCGCATCACTATAGGGGTCGACTTCTACTTGGTAGCCAAAGGTGCGCGCTTCGTTGCGGTAATCATCTTCAGCACGCTCGCCCCGTGGCGTGATATTGAAACGGGCAAATTCATCGTTTTCTTCAGAGGCATCGCCCGCCGAGGTATCCCAACCATAGCGGCTTTTATCGGTAGGAATACCAATCCGCGCGTCGTCCTGGAAGAGTTGGCCGTGATTAACAAACACATTGGGCCAGTTCTCTTCGCAAGCGATATAAGTACCCCAGGGCGTTAACCCATTACCACAGTTGTTATTGGTGCCACGGGTTTGCGTACCCGCTGGGGAGAAACGCGTTTTCACATAGTCACTGCCTGCCACTGGGCCAGCAATGTCCATCACCGTCGCGCTGGTAAGACGGCGGTTATAGCGGGAGCCAGGCACATGCGACCAGTGTCCGTTAGCGTCTTTCTCAACTTCCACAATAGTGACACCGTGAGCGTTGATTTCAGTACGCGACTCTTCGGCGGGGCGCTTGCCTTCAGCATCAGTGGGGCCACCTTGAGGAGCCCACAGCGCATCTTGTTCGATATATTCGTTGTTGAGCACCAGCACAAAGCGCCGTGAGGCGTTATCGGCATCCAGAGCAAAACCAGCCATTCCATCGTGGTTCATACCCACACTCGCGGCTTGGCGCTCGGCAGTCATTGGCTGGTCGGACTGCCAGCTGTCACCAGCGTTCAACGGTGTGCCCCACGGCACCAGCACTTGGGCAACATAGCCTTCAGGCACTACGACAGCATCTGTTAGCGATCCTTGAACTGCCTCAAACGCCAGCGTCAACGGCGTTTTTTGCGCCCCGCTTGAAGCCAGTGCTTGGGCGGCACCGCCAAAGCCAAGCATTGAAGCTGCAGCCAAGCCTAAGCCGCCCCGCATTACCGCTCGCCGAGAAACATGCTGCGCTAACACATCCGCAAACGGCTGGTTGCTGCTCTGGTTAAACAGGCGATGATCTTCAATTTCCTTGCTCATAACAACGCTCCTCTCGTCACGGTTAACACGCGCTAGTTTTATGTTAAGAGGACACTAATCAATTTAAATGACAGGGTAATGACGAGAACTCTACTGTTAGGTGAACGCTCATTCGCAAGCTATTCCCCACCTTTTAAAACGGGCTGGTTTAGCATCTGCACAGTGGTTAGGTAAGGTTGGGAGTGATGGTTGTGAGGGGTAGCGAAATCTGCTAAATTAATGCTAATAGTTATCATTAGCACAGGAAACAGCCTCTCATGCAGCCCAGAAAAAAAGACATTCCGCCAGAAAGCTCGCCTAGCGCATCTCGCGAAGTGACAAGTCAGGCGCTGCTTGATCAAGACGGTCAGTTGGTTATTCACCATGAACAGCGACGCTATGTGCTGCGCCGCACGAAAAGCGGCAAGCTGATCTTAACGGCGTAAGCCCTTTTAAATAATCACGTACCTACTACTAACCCTTTTAGCCAGCCAGGTAGCCCATCGCACCCAGCCAGCAACATTATCCATCACTTTCTGCTGGAACTGTCTGGCCCATGAAACCAACTCACACGTTAGGCTTTTGCCTTACCTTACTCCCTCTTTTGCCTGCCAACGCCAACGACTCAGACTTAGCCCCGCTAACAGTCACCGGTACCCGCGCACCGACGGACCTGTCCCGCGCACCGCTGATTATCGACATCATCGAACGCCAAGACGCAACGCTTGCCACCGCGAGTCGCGTTGAAGACGTGCTGAGCCGCCAGCCTGGCCTGCATGTGTCTGGCCAAGGACGCCGTAACGGTCAAACACTGAGTATGCGTGGCTTCGGCAGCAATGGTGTCCTGGTGCGTTTGGACGGCGTTCGCCAGGATATTTCCACCGGCCATGTGGGCAACTTCTTCCTCGACCCAGCGCTGATTCAAGAAGTGCAGATTGCCCGTGGCTCGCTTTCCAGCCTGTACGGTAGCAATGCCATGGGCGGCGTTGTTAGCTTTACCAGCGTCGAGGCCAGCGATCTATTAGCCCCAGGTGACGATAGCGGTGCACGTCTTTCCCTAGGCGGGGCAACAGCGAACGACGAGCTACGCGGCAACCTAACGGCATTTGGCCGTCGCGATACGGCTAATGGGCAAGTGGACGGGCTATTTTCGGTGGGCCGCAGCGAGTCCGGCGATATTCGTCGCGCGGGCGGTGACGAAGCAGAAGAAGATGCCAGCCTCAATAGCCTGCTTTTGAAAGGCGGCTGGGAACCAAGCGATGAGCAGCGGGTGTTTATTAGCTGGCAGCACTATGATGAGCGCGCCACCCAACCCGCTAATCCGCAGCAGCTATCAACCAACGCTAGCAACCCGTTACGCGACCGTGATGTTGAGAGTAATAACGTACAACTTGGCCACCGCTGGCAACCGAGTGGGGCCACTGAAATCACCTCTCAGCTTACCTTTAGCCAACAGGATATCGACGAGCCACAGGCTAACCGTACCCTTGAGCGAGTCGGCCTGCAAAGCGATGGCTATCACAGCATCGACCATGGCTGGCTTTCACAAACACTGGTGTTTGGCGCTGAACTGGAGCAGGCCCGCCAACGGCCTAACGGTGAAGCGAATGGTTTCCCGAAGGCTGATATCGATACTCAGTCAGCCTATCTTGACACCACCCTTACCGCGGGCCGCTATTTAGCTGAGGGCGGTGCGGGGCAGTTTGACGTCGGCATTGGCGCGCGCTATGACCGCTATGATGCCAGTGGTAAAAACGATGCCGACAGCGTGCACGACCAAGTATCGCCGCGCTTTCGTCTTGCCTGGCGACCCGATGACACCTTAATGCTGTTCTCCGGCTACGCCGAAGCCTTCCGCGCCCCCAGCCTTTCCGAGCTTTACGCCAACGAGCGTCACTTTGCCGGGTTCTGCGCTGGGCCATCTTTCTGCACGCCCGACAACTACTGGATTCCCAATCCGAACCTGTCGCCTGAAACCAGCCGCACCTGGGAAAGCGGTGTGGTATGGCACCAAGGCGACTGGCAGGCGCGCGCCAGCTACTTTGACACTCGTGCAGACGACTTCATCGACACCCAGGTCGATATCATGGCGGGCACCACTCAGGCCGTAAACGTGCAGCGTGCCCAGCTATGGGGCTATGACGCTCGACTTACTTGGCAACCTAGCGCATTCCCACTGCTGACCAGCTTTGTAGGTCTTTCCGAGGTATCCGGCAAAGATCGCGATAGTGGTGAGGCTCTGGGTAGCCAAACACCGCTGGAAATGACCCTGGGCAGTGATGTTGCGCTTTATAACAACGCTGTACGGATCGGCTGGCAAGGCCGCTTTGCCCAGGCGTTCGACAAACAGGGCGACGATGAACGCCTACCAGGCTATGGGCTGCACGATATCCATCTTGCCTGGCAAATCACTCCCGCTATTGATACCGCGCTGCGCCTCGCCAACCTCGGCGACAAAGTGTGGTATCGCCCCGATGGCAGTCTGGGCGACGGACGTAGCCTGTTCGCCACCCTCAACTGGCAGTGGTAACTCCTTGCAATGTTAAGCCTAGAGGTGACGTATGATTGAGTCCCAGCAGATCGCAATTCTCGAAGCCTTTGACGCAGCACGAGCGGCACAGCCTCGCCTGCCAGCGATTGATATTGCCGAGCGCTTATCAATTAGTGAAGGCGAACTTCAGGCCGCGCGCTTAGGCCGTGACGTATGGACGCTGCCCCTCACGCCGAAAGACCTTGCGTCTCGCCTCCCTCTGTTAGGCCGAGTCAAAGCGCTCACCCGCTCCCGTTTAGCTGTGCTTGAGCAAACCGGTGATTACCCTGACCTGGACGGCGGGCCGCAAACCGGCTTGCTGCTTGACCCAGGCGGCCTAGATTTACGGTTGCTGTACTCCCACTGGCACTGGGCTTGCCTAATTCGTGACCCCATGCCCACGGAGAACGAGCAAGGCCAGTGGCGCTGGAGCCTGCAAATTTTCAATCAGCATGGCTGCGCCATTCACAAAAGCTTTGCGCTGGAAAATCCGCTGCCCCGCCCATGGGGCGCATTAGCCGCTCTAGGCACCCTAGATACTCCTGCGTTTACCCAAAGCGTGCCTCGCTTAAAGCGTGCGCTTCCTGAAGCGCCGACACTCGCCAGCGAATGGGCGGCGATGCGCGATGTGCACCAATTTTTCGCCCTGCTCCAGCGCCACCATCTAGAGCGCATTGAAGCCAACCAGCTAATGGAAGGCCGTTATACCCGCGCGCTGCCCGTCGATGCCCTGGAAAATCTGTTAACCAAAGCCAGTCAGCGCGCACTGCCACTGATGCTGTTCGTAGCCAGTCCTGGCTGTGTGCAAATTCGCACGGGCACGCTACCTGAACCTCAGCGCGCCCGCGGCTGGCTGAACCTGTTTGGCGAGCAGTTCACGCTGCACCTTAATGACACCGCCATTGAGCAAATGTGGCAGGTCAGCAAGCCTAACCGCGACGGTGGCGTCACCAATGTAGAAGCCTTTGATGCCGAAGGCTCTTTGGTGCTGCAAATTTACGCTGAGCGCCAGGAAGGTCGCGTGGAGCGTCCAGAGTGGCGGCAGTTGCTAAATGAGCTTGGCAGTCAAGAGGCCGTGGCATGAGCGCCTCACGCTTCGCACGCCGCTCGCTTGCCGCGCTACTGATTGGCTGGTTAACCACTGGCGGGGCACTAGCCAACGAACGCTGGGTCATACTAGGCGGCGATATCGCTGAAACCATCGCCGCGCTTGACGCGGATATCGAGGTCGTCGCCCGCGACGATACGGTACTCCACCCACCAGCAATGGCCGCCCTGCCTTCGGTCGGCTACCTGCGCCAGCTGTCGGCGGAGAGCGTCCTCTCCGTCGCGCCGGATCGCGTGTTAGCAGCGGGGCATTCCGGCCCGAAGGAAGTGTTGGAACAGCTAGAGGCTGTAGGCGTAACGGTTGATGTGATTGACGCACCCACCTCGCTTAAAGCGATTCCTGAAAAAGTCCAATCTGTCGCGCGATTAACAGAGCGTGACGACGCTGGTGAACGCCTAGCAGCCGTCTTAACGGATAAGCTTGAGCGGCTGGCCAACTTGCCCGCCCTACCTTCGATCCGTGCGATGTTTATCATGCAGCATAGCGGCTTAACCCCACGTGCAGCGGGGAGCAATACAGCGGCGCACACCGCGCTTGAAGCGGTGGGGCTGGAAAATGCCTTTGCCGAGATGCAGGGCTACCACAGCGTGGGTGCCGAAGCCCTGGCCAAGGAAGCACCCGCGCTAGTGATTATGTCCCAACGGGGGTTAGACGCGCTGGGCGGTGAAAACGCGCTATGGCAGTTACCGGGTATGCGCTTAACGCCCGCAGGACGCGAACAGCGGCTTATTGTGATTGATGATCAGGCATTGCTCGGCTTTGGCCCCCGCACGCCTGACCAGTTACTCACCTTGCGCCAGGACATTGAAGCACTGCTTGGCACAGAGCAGGCTAGCCGATGATCACCAGCGCTTCACACGATCGCTATCGTCCCTTGTTACCGCTTAGCCGGACAGCACGTGTATTGAGTGGCCTTACCCTGGCGTTATTGATCGCCCTCGGCTGGGGTGCTGCTTCAGGCGCGTTAGGCGTGTCACCCTGGGCACTCATCAATAGCAGCGCAGATGAACTCAGTGTCCAAGTGTGGTGGCAGCTACGCCTACCGCGCCTACTCTTGGGGGTTGCCGTGGGAGCGATGCTGGCGGGCAGTGGCGCTGCTATGCAGGGGTTATTTAGAAATCCATTGGCCGACCCAACGCTATTAGGCCTTGCCAGTGGTGCAGGGCTATTTGTAGCACTTTGGATTGTGCTATTTCAGGGCAGCGCTGCCGGTAGCCTCTATGGCCAGTTTGCAGCGGGCTTTCTCGGTGCGCTTAGCGTTTGCTTAGTGGTGTTTGGCATTGCCAAGCGCCAAGGGGGTGGCAGTGCCGCCGTCATGTCACTGCTACTAGCAGGTTTGGCAATCAACACGTTAGCAGGCGCTGGAGGCGGCATACTGGCGTTTATTGCCAGCGACGAGCAACTTCGTCAGCTCAGCTTATGGGGAATGGGCACGCTTACCAACGCTCTGTGGCGCACCACAGCCGTAGCCCTTGCCCTGATTGCGTTTGCCCTATGGCTGTTAATACGCAGTGCTCGTGAGCTTGACCTACTTCAGTTGGGCGAATCTACCGCCCATGCAGCAGGCCTGGACGCGACGCGTTTAAAACGCCGCGTGGTCGTTGCTACCTCTCTGGGTGTAGGGCTGTGCGTCGCGCTTACCGGCGTGATTGGCTTTCTTGGTTTGCTCGTCCCCCACTGCCTGCGACTGTGGCTCGGGCCTGGCCATCGCCTGCTGCTACCCGCCTCTATGTTAGGCGGTGCACTACTGCTAGTGGTGGCCGATACCCTGGCGCGCACCCTCAGTGCCCCCGCCGAAATTCCCGTTGGGCTATTAACCAGCCTACTGGGCGGCCCCTATTTTCTTTACCTGCTAATGCGTCGGAACCGGGCATGCTAACCCTACACCAGGCGGGTTTTACCACCACGCCCTCAATCGCGCCGCTGGACGGCACTCTGCGCCCTGGTGAGCTACTCGCCATTGTTGGTCCCAATGGCGCGGGTAAAAGCACGCTACTTAGTATGCTGTCGGGATTTCGCCCCTGTGAACAGGGCGAGCTACATCTGGACGGAAAACGCCTGAGTGAGTGGCCAATCAGCGAGCTTGCCAATCGTCGGGCGCTGGTTGCCCAGCAAGAGCTGCCCGGCTTTGATTGGCAGCTCGCCGAGCTGGTGGGCTTAGGCAGTAACCCCAGCAGCGCACTGATTGCGGAACTGCTGCACGATCTAGATCTGATCCATTTAGCTAAACGCAGCGTGCTTTCACTCTCTGGCGGCGAACGCCAACGGGTAATGATTGCACGAGGTGCCTGCCAGCTACTCTCACGGCGCTCTTCTAGCGCTAAAGATGGCGGGCTTTTACTGCTGGACGAACCTACCAGCGCACTCGACATCGGTCAGCAACAGCGCTTAATGCGCCAACTGCGCGCTTGGGCAGAACGGCACCAGATGGCGATTGTCTGCGTGCTCCACGACCTCAATCTCGCCAGCACCTACGCCGACCGGGTATGGCTGTTACATCAGGGCCAGCGGATTGCTCACGGCTCGCCCACCCTAGTGCTTGACCCCGCCACCATCGCCAAGGTTTATGACGTAGAGCTGCTGCCTATCAGTAGCGGCAACACTACTGCCCCGCTTCTCGCTCTAACGCCTTAAGCTAACTGTCAGCAGCCAACAAACGCTATCCCGCAGAGTGGCAAAGCCTTCATATAAGTCCATACTTATCCATACGTAACGGGCAATATATGCATTACCGTGTGCCAATCGGGGAGCAAGAATGAGACTGATCAGCCTCATGTGGGTAATGCTGGCAGGGGTGAGTTTCAGCATCGGCGTATTAGGCATTTTTCTGCCTCTATTGCCGACCACCGTGTTTATGCTAATAGCGATTTACTGTGCCTCAAGGGGGTCGCCACGCTTTGAAGCCTGGATTCGCTCCCGCCACTATGTCGGGCCGCTGCTGGTTACTTGGGAGCAAGAACGCGCCATCCCCAAGCGCGCTAAGATTGTTGCCGTTTGCACAATAGCAGTGAGCGCGATAATTATCGTTTGGTCACTTGGCCCTGGTTGGTTAAGCGGCTCGGTAGTGGCTCTACTGATGCTGATTGCACTTTGGTTGGCGACCCGGCCAGAGCCTTCGTCTCATAGCTAATGTGACTGATAGTTCATCGTTTAGTGAGGTGATCGCCACTTCCAGCTGTAGAGCTGCTTGGGCTTGATATGGGCTGGTATATCGTGTGCTTGCATCACAATACCGCCATGGCTTTCAACCCTACCTGTCTATAACATTCATAAAGCGAGCCGCCAGGAGTTTGCACTTCTTTAACACTAAGCTTTTAACACTAAGCTTCCAATAAGGACGGACTCTATGCGCGATGAGGAAAAATACACAAATTCAGAGGAGCAACTGCTCTATCTTCAAAAACGGTTAGATGAGGAAGATACCGCCGCTCTAAGCGAACTGTTTACTGAACTCGATATTTTATCGATTGCGCGCACGCTCGAGTCTTTTCCAACCAAAACTCGCGACCGATTGTGGGAGTACATTCCTGAGGCACTGCTCGGCGAAGTACTCGCCGAAGTCGATGAAGATATTCGTGCCGACTATATTGAAGACCTTTCTGCCAGCGTTGTAGAGCAAATCGTAAAAGGCCTTGATGCCCAGGAAGTGGCTGAAGTTCTCGACGTCGCCGACGAACAGATCAAAACAACTGTCTATGCCAGCCTAGATCAGGAGATCCGCGCCCAGGTTGAGAACCTGCACTCCTATGAAGATGACGTGGTTGGGCGTTACATGGACCCAGAAACGGTCAATGTAAAACAGGGCGTATCGCTGGAAGCCGTACAGCGCTATATCCGTATTCATCAGCTGTTGGATGATGAGTCGCAACAAATCATGGTGACCGATAAGGATAAACGCCTGTTGGGCACGCTGACGCTGATTGACCTCGTCAAACAACCGCAGGAGAGCGTCGTTGATGAGTACATGGTTGCCCCCTTCACACTCAATGACCAGATGAAGGTAAACGAGGCCGCCGCACTGCTCCGCTCTAAAGAGCTGCCTTTTGTCCCGGTTTGCGATAGTGACGGCCTGTTAGTGGGCCAGTTGAACGCCGCTGATGTATTAGAAATCACCCAAGATGATGCTGATATGACGTTAAAGCACATGTCGGGCGTCAGCGACGAAGAAGAAGTCTTCACTCCGATACTGCGCAGCGCAAAGAGCCGCGGCATTTGGCTAGGCATTAACCTGCTCACGGCCTTTTTAGCGGCTTTTGTGATTGGACAGTTTGAAGAGGTGCTGGATCAAATTGTAGCGCTAGCCATCCTGATGCCAGTGGTCGCGAGTATGGGCGGAATTGCCGGCAGCCAAACCCTCACGGTGGTGATCCGCGGTTTAGCGCTGGGGCAAATTGCCGGTAACAACAAACAGTGGCTCTACAACAAGGAACTGTGGGTAGGGATGAGTAACGGCTTGGTGTGGGCGCTCGTCGTTGGTGGAATTTCTTATTTGTGGTTTGGCGATCCGCTGATTACGTTGGTGATTACGCTGGCCATCTTTGTGAATATGAGCCTAGCGAACTTATCAGGGGTGCTGATTCCCTTAGTGTTGAAAAGGTTACAAATAGACCCCGCATTATCAGGTGCCGTCATCTTAACCACCGTTACGGATGTGGTCGGCTTTATGTCGTTCTTGGGGTTAGCTACTTTAATCATCCTATAACCATGTGCCCCTGGCGGGCACTGCAACACTTGAAAGGAGAAATCGCTAAGCACCGCTTGACTTGGTGAAGGTGCCCATATATTTCTGCTATGTGCGGCACGGCTCCGGATAACGCAGGGAATCAGGCAATAGGGCGATTCTGATGAGCGAGTCATCTTTGAAACAAGATGCCAATGCTCAGGGCACAACTGTCGAACGGAAAGCTGCTGGCCGAGGGAAAAAACGAAGGAAATAAATAGACCGACTTCACCGGACAACAACAACACAGGATGAAGTCGAGTGAATGACCGTTAACACCTGCACGCTAATGGGGAACCGGACATATGAACAATCCGTATGAGACGCTATTCCACCGCCAGAAAACAGCTTTTCTCAGCGACCGCACGAAATCACGCGACTGGCGGCTAGATCAGCTCGCGAGAATGGAGCGCATGCTGCTTGAACATCGCGAACGCTGGTGTGCGGCACTTCATCAAGATTTCGGCAAGCCGCCGTTCGAACAGCAGTTCGAGATCACGGTGCCGATGGGAAATATCGCCTATTATCGCGACAATCTGGACCGGCTGATGGCACCGGAAGAGATCGAAATCCCCGAAGGACTGGCAAAGCTCGGCCAGCGCGGTGTGATCCGACGTGAACCCTTCGGCGTGACATTGGTGATCGGGCCATTCAATGCGCCGATCCTCCTGTTGCTCGATCCAGCCATTGCGGCGTTGGCAGCGGGTAATCCCGTGATCCTGAAACCAGCTAACACTACGCCCGCAACTGCCGCGCTTTTCGCGGAACTGGTGCCGCAATATTTCGAGCCCGAGGACGTATCCGTGGTTACTGGTGGACGCGAGGAGATCTCTGCGCTGCTGGAGCTGCCCTTCGACTTCATTTTCTTCACCGGCAGTTCGGCGGTGGGCAAAGTCGTCATGCGTGCCGCTGCCGAGCACCTGACGCCTGTGATCCTAGAGCTGGGTGGTCAGAACCCGACAATCGTCGACGAAACCGCAGACCTTGATCGTGCCGCCGACGCCATCGCCTGGGGGCATAATGCGATCTCGGGTCAATGGTGCATCGCGCCCGGTTTCGTCTGCGTACATGATAGTGTCGCAGACATTTTTGTCGAGAAACTGAAAGCTGCGGTCACGCGCATGTACGGGGCCGATCCCTCGCAAAGCCCTGACTTCGCGCGCATGATCAGCGAGAAAGATGCGCAGCGCGTTGCTTCCTATATCCTGCCGGACAAAACCGTACTCGGGGGGCGCTTCGATGTGCCTGCCCGTTACGTCGAGCCCACCCTGCTTTATCCTTCCGATTGGTCGGACCCAGCGATGCAGCAGGAAGTGTTTGGTCCGGTGCTGCCCATCCTGCGCTACGGCGACATGGCCACGCTGATCGAAATGCTGAAGACAAGAGACAAACCGCTGGCCGCCTATATCTTCAGCCGCGACGAGGCGACGATCGAGCACTTTCTTCAGTCAGTGTCCTTCGGCGGCGGCTGCGTAAACCTGACCAATCTGCATTGCTGGGTCGGCTCGCTGCCCTTCGGCGGGGTCGGCAATTCAGGGATAGGGAAGTATTACGGCAAGACGGGGTTCGATGCACTCAGCAACACTAAGTCGCTGCTGATTTCGCCCGCGGACAAGACCGTCGATGTCTATCCGCCCTACAAGGACAAAGATATTAGCGCGATGCTGGCGCCGTTTTCCTGACACGAAGGTTTGATTTTCTCGTGATCCTTAGCGGCCTGGTCCTGATGGTTGTTTATGGCGTTGCAGCTGGCTGGAGGGAAGCGCGGCGTACTTTGCAAAATGCCTAAAGCGAAGTACGCCTTTTCTATCGTTATCATCACCAAAACATTGTCAGCAAACCATTATCGCTCAGCGGGTGCTTCAGGTTTTAGTCAGGCACAGGGCTGCTAAGATGACACATGAACCCACTGCCCCGTTTGATCTGACGTTTCGATGGCATCTATCAAGCGATTCACCCGTGCGGCTGCGCGGAAATCGGGGTAAAGGGGGCGATGGTTGATGATCCCCTCCACCAAATCGCGCACCTCGATAATCTTCTGATCGTTATAGCCTAGACCATGTCCTGGCGCGGGACTGAACGCGGCATAGTCGGGGTGTTCCGGTCCTGCTAACAGCGTAGTGAACCCACGCCTGCCATGGGCACCGTCGTGGCGATATAACTGCAGCTCGCTCATGCGCTCTTGATCAAACACAATGGCGCCTTTGGTGCCCGTTAGCGTGTAGGCCAAGCCCATTTTGCGACCAGCCGCCACCCGAGACGTTTCGATATTGCCGATTAATCCTTTATCAAACCGCAGCATAGCCTGGGCCTGATCATCGTTTTCTACCGCGGCCATACCGCTGCCGTCGGCACTAGGCCGAGTGGGGATGACAGTCTGTAGCTGACCGCAAACCTCGCTAATCCGCTGCCCGGTTAAAAACTCGGCCATATTAAGGATATGCGACCCCACATCGCCTAATGCACCGGCGCCTGCAGTAGCGCGCTTGGTATGCCAGTCGTGGGGCTTGTGCGGGTCGAGCAGGTAATCCTCGTTGTGCCGCCCACGAAAGTGGATCAGCTCGCCAATGTCACCGCTGGCGACAATCTGACGAGCCAACTGGGTGGCGGAATTGCGAATGTAGTTAAAGCCCACCAATGTTTTGACGCCCGCCTTTTCAGCCGCGTTAACCATCTCGTCGGCGTCTGCCGTGCTCAACGCCAGCGGTTTTTCAGCGTAAACATGCTTGCCAGCGGCAATGGCGGCCAGCGCCATCTCTTTATGTAGAAAGTTAGGCGCGCAGATATCCACCACATCCACGTCACTATCGGCTACCAGGGCGCGCCAGTCATCGGTGGCGCGGGCGAATCCCCAGGCCCGCGCTCGGCTCTCCGCAGTGGCAAGGTCAACGTCCGCCAGCAGCTCGCAAACGGGCTTGGCAGGCAGTTCAAAAACACTGGATGCTGCATTAAAGGCAATGGCGTGGGCTTTACCCATAAAACCAGTGCCGATCAGGCCAATCTTGAGGGTTTTCATTGTGGTTATCCCTGTTCTAAAACAATAACGCCGGGCTGGGCCCGGCGTTGAATGGTGTCGTGCCCCGTAGGCTGCTTACATGGTCGGCATGGTGAAGTGGTTAGTCTCGTCACGAATGCCGCTGGGCCAGCGTTGGGTGATGGTTTTCATGCGGGTGTAGAAACGCACACCATCGGGGCCGTGCATATGCAGCGGGCCAAACAGCGAGCGCTTCCAACCGCCAAAGCTGTGGAACGCCATGGGTACCGGAATCGGTACGTTAACGCCGACCATACCGACCTGGATCTGCTCGCAATACTGACGCGCAGCATCACCATCGCGGGTAAAGATTGCCGTTCCGTTGCCGTATTCATGAGCGTTGATCATGCTGACCGCTTCGTCGAAGCTCGCCACGCGAGCAATAGCCAACACCGGGCCAAAGATCTCCTCCGAGTGAATACGCATTTTTGGCGTCACATGATCGAGCAGAGTGCCGCCAATAAAGTAACCATCGCCTGCGCCATCAACCGTTGTCTGGCGACCATCGACCACGAGCTCTGCGCCTTCATCCACACCAACCTGAATATAGTCCGCCACCTTGTCGCGATGCTCGCGGGTGATGAGCGGCCCCATATCATTATCAGGGCCATCAACCAGGCCAGGCCCGACCGTCAATTTATCCAGCTCAGCCACCAGCTTTTCACGCAGGCGGTTGGCGGTATCTTCGCCCACGGGTACAGCAACAGAAATTGCCATACAGCGCTCGCCTGCTGAGCCATAGGCCGCGCCCATCAGGGCACCCACGGCTTGGTCGAGATCCGCATCGGGCATAATCACCATATGGTTTTTAGCCCCGCCCAGCGCCTGAACACGCTTGCCATGTGCTGACGCCGTGGCGTAGATGTACTCGGCGATGGGGGTGGAACCCACAAAACTTACCGCCTGAACACGCTCATCGGTGAGCAGCACATCGACAGCTTCTTTATCGCCATTGACGACGTTAAAGACACCATCCGGCAGGCCCGCCTCTTTAAGCAGCTCCGCTAGGCGCAGCGGCGTGGAGGGATCTTTTTCCGAAGGCTTCATGACGAAAGTGTTGCCGCAGGCCAAAGCGATGGGGAACATCCACATGGGCACCATCGCGGGGAAGTTGAACGGCGAGATACCTGCACACACGCCCAGCGGCTGCATCATCGAGTAACTATCAACGCCACTGCCGACGTTCATGGAGTGCTCGCCCTTCTGCAGATGGGGAATGCCGCAGGCAAACTCAACCACTTCCAGGCCGCGGGTCACTTCGCCTTTGGCGTCAGAAAACACCTTGCCGTGCTCACTGGAGATGAGGCGCGCCAGCTCATCGGTGTGCTCCTCAACCAGCGCTTTAAACTTAAACAGAATACGCGCGCGCTTTAGCGGCGAGACTTTTGACCAGCCGGCAAAGGCTTCGTCGGCGATACGCACGGCTTCACGAGTTTCATCGGCGGTGGCTAGCGCTACCTGGGCGCTTTGTTCGCCAGTGGCCGGATTATAAACCGGCGCAGTGCGCTGGCTCTGACCAGTGGAGAACTCACCATTAAGATAATGGGATAACATCTTCATAAAAGCTCCTGATTAAAAGGCGGCGATTGGCACTGTTTAGCTGGCAACGTCAAAACCTGCCTGCTCGGCAAGTTGGCGCAAGTTGCGATACCCAAGGCGAGCATAGGTCAACGGATGGGCGACTTCGGGGTCTTGCTCGGCTTCAACCACTAACCACCCCTGGTAGCCCTGTTCGCACAGGTGGGTTAAGGCGGGCAGAAAATCCACATTGCCATCCCCCGGCACCGTAAACAGGCCGTCTAGCACACCGTTTAAAAAGCTTTTGTCGCGGTTGCGCACTGCGTCCAGCACAGGGAAACGCAGGTCTTTGCAGTGCACATGGTGAATGCGCTGGCTGTAGCGTTTGGCGATGGCCAGCGGGTCGCCGCCAGCACCGCGTAGATGACCAAAGTCAAGTAGCAGACCTACGCCCTCGCCGGTGTAATCCATTAAGCGTTCAACGTCGGCCTGGCTTTCGATCACCGTGCCCAGGTGGTGGTGATACACCAGTTGAATGCCCTGGGATTTCAGGTAGTCACCCACCACCTCAAGGCCATGCAGCAGGCGCTGCCACTGTTGCTCGGAAAGATGCGGACGCTGTGAGAGCGGCCGCTCCTGATCGCCATGCACACAGTGGGTAACTTCACATAGCACCATTACCTTAGCGCCGCACTGCTTGAGCAGGTTCATATGATCCTGAATAGCGCCAATCTCTTCTTCAGGCGTGCGCTCCAACAGCCGCGCGGAGTACCAGCCCGACACAAGCGCCAAGTCATGGGCGCTAAGCACCTGAGTCAAGGCGTCAGGCGTGCGAGGAAACTTGTTACCTAATTCAAAACCACTAAAGCCTGCCTCGCGCCCCTCTTTCAAGCAGGTTTCCAGCGGTGTTGCGCCGCCCAAGCTGGGTAAGTCATCGTTGGTCCAGGTGAGCGGATTGATGCCTAAAGTAACCGTTGGCATAGCGTATTCCTTGTCATTTTTGTCTGAGTATTTTTGGCGTTAGGGCGCTTTACCCTATCGCCGACTCTCTGATGTTCTGCATTCGATTAGCGGGCCTGGCGCTGCTTGGCTTCGCGGTAACCTTGATAGGCTTTATTGACGGCTTCACGCTCGGAGACTTCGGGAACAGCCACTTCCCACCAGGCACCACCTTCTTGGGTGCTGGGCAGTGGATCAGTGTCCAGGGCAATCACGTAGGTCGAAGAGGCGCTGCGAGCGCGCAGCAACGCTTGCTCTAGCTCCGCAATGCCGCTCACTGATTCAGACTTACAGCCCAACGCTTTAGCGTGGGCGGCAAAATCGGTTTTCGGTGCGCCCGCCTCGACGCTGAGGCAATCCTGCAGCAGGTTGTTAAACCCCGCGCCGCCAGTGGCGTGCTGCAAGCGGTTGATACAGCCATAACCGCGGTTATCCAACACCACCACTGTCAGCTTGTGGCCCAGCATCACCGAGGTCGCCAGCTCCGAGTTGTGCATCAGGTAGCTGCCATCGCCGACCATCACCACTACCTCGCTGTCAGGTTTGGCCATCTTGACGCCCAGCCCGCCAGCAATTTCATAACCCATGCAGGAGAAACCGTACTCAACGTGGTAGCTGCCAGGGCCCGAACATTGCCAGAGTTTGTGCAGCTCACCGGGCAAACCACCGGCAGCGCAGACCACGGTAGTATCGTTGCCAGCCTGGCGATTGACGGCCCCTATTACCTGAGCATCGGTGGGCAGCGCTAGCCCTTGATCTGCGGTTACACGGCGTACTATTTCGACCCATTCGCGTTTGAGCGTGCCGGTTTGTTCGCGCCATTCATCGCTACCGCGCCACTCGCCCAGCGCTGCGTCGAGTTGCCCCAGCCCGATCAAAGCATCGCAGCTAAGCGGCAACGCTTGATGCTTCAAGCTATCGAAACGGCCAACGTTAAGGGCGATCAGTGTTTTATCGTTGCCTTCAAACAGCGCCCGAGAGCCAGTGGTAAAGTCCTGCAGTCGTGTGCCCACCGCCAGAATGACATCCGCCTGCTCCGCTAGCTGGTTAGCCGCGGCACTACCGGTCACCCCAATGGCACCCACAGCGCAAGGGTGGCTATCGGCCAGCGCACCCTTGCCCGCCTGGGTTTCAGCCACCGGAATAGCACGCTTTTTGGCAAACTCGGCTAAGGCGTCGCAGGCAGCAGCGTAGTGCACGCCGCCGCCAGCAATGATCAACGGGCGCTTAGCCTGCTGCAGTGCGGTGATGGCTTGACGAAGCTCGTAAGCATCTGGTGGCGAGCGGCGGATGCGGTGCACTTTGGGAGCAAAAAATGCCGCAGGATAGTCGTAGGCAAAGGTTTGCACATCCTGGGGCAGCGCCAGAGTCGCGGGACCGCAGTGCTCAGGGTCAAGCAGGGTGGCAATCGCCTGGGGCAGGCTGGTCAGCAACTGCTCGGGGCGGTTAATGCGGTCGAAATAGCGCGATACCGGGCGAAAACAGTCGTTGACGCTAATCGTCGGGTCGCCGAAATGTTCCACTTGCTGCAGTACCGGATCGGGTTCGCGGGTGGCGAAGGTGTCCCCCGGCAGCAGTAGGATCGGCAAACGGTTGGCATGAGCGAGCGCCGCAGCGGTGACCATATTGGTCGCCCCTGGGCCGATGGAGCTGGTCGCCGCCATTAGGCGCTGGCGACCATTGGCTTTGGCAAAGGCAATCGCCGCGTGGGCCATGGACTGCTCGTTATGGGCACGAAAGGTCGGCAATTCGTCTTGCACGTGGTACAGCGCTTCGCCTAAGCCCGCCACGTTGCCATGACCAAAAATCGCAAACACTCCCTCAAAAAGCGCCACTTCTTGGCCATTGATATCAATACGCTGAGCGGCAAGGTACTTGACCAGTGCTTGAGCCATAGTGAGTCGAATGGTGCTCATCTTACGCCTCCTCGGTATGGGCCAGCGTGTGCGGCTGCGCCTGCCTTAATTGCCGCCACGCCGTTATCAGTTCGGCATAGTTCTGGGCGACGCGCTCTACCAAGCTAGCGTCGTCGATACGTCCGGCCAGCCAATCACGACTCGCACTGGCAAATAGCGTGCGGCCAACGGTAAACCCCTTACAGCAGGCATGATTGGCAGCTGCTTCAAAGCCGCGTTTCATGTCGTCCATAGGGGCGTCGAGCCCGAGCAGTACAACCCCACGGCAGTAAGCATCCTCACGCTCAATGGTCTCGCCCACCGCTTTCCAAGCTGCATCTGACATGGCAGGTAGCTTCCACCAGTCTGGGCGAATGCCTAGGTTGTAGAGCCGCTGAAGGCTGCGCGGTAGCGTCGTGTTATCACTTGGCATATCAGCGGGTGGGATTATCTCAATCAGCAACTCTAGCCCATAAGCACAGGCCGCTTGATAGAGCTGACGCAGACGCTCCTCCTGCTCTAGGCGTAGTGAGAGTTCATCGTCAGGGTGGTAAAACACCAAGCATTTAATGATCTGCTCTCTAGGCCAGTTGCGCAGGCAAGCGCCTAAGTCATCGCCATGCTGGAAACGCAGCGGGCGTGAGCCTGGCAGCTCTACCGGCCGACCAATCCACCAGCCTTTTCCACTGGCATGATTGAGCGCGTCCTGACCCAGCACGTCATCAACCAGGATCGCGGGAGTGGAGATACCGCCCAGCTTAGCGCCCTCTTCAGCGGCGGTGACTAAGAGTTTTTTGAGTGCTGGCAGCCGCGCGCAGCTGGCATGCTCTGCGCGGGCCATATCGGTGAGCTGGCGACGATGATCAAATGCCAACCCCAACACTTCGGGCCATTGAACGGGCACCCGGGTAGTGACGCGGTGCAGATGATTCAGGCGTTGATCGATATCCGGGCGGGGTACCTCAGCCCGGCGCGCCAAGTAATCAAATAACTCGTCTTCGGTGGGCATGGCGGGGGCACAGCCGTGGCGGGAGACCACCAGCGCGCCGCAGGCATTGGCATAGCTGGCACTGGTTTGCCAGGATTCATTGCGTAGCCAGCCACGTAGCAGCCCACTCATAAAGGCATCGCCAGCGCCCAGTACATTGAGTACTTCGACCTGAACGCCCTTGACCAGAATGCCATCTTCAATGCGGTCAGGAATCGCCCCTTCAAATACGACACAGCCCATGGGGCCCAGCTTGCATACCAGGGTCGCCTGGCTAACCTCACGCACCGCGCGCAGGGCCGTTAAGGTGTCGGTGCTGCCACCGGCAATATGAAACTCCTCTTCGGTGCCCACAATCAGGTCAAAATCTGGCAGCCAGCGCTGCAGGTCGGTGGTCACGGTTGCATCGGCGATAAAGCGGGTTTCGCCATCGCCGGGGTTGGTCAGCCCCCACAGCACGGGGCGGTAATCGATATCCAGCACTCGCTTCACGCCATACTGGGCGGCAGCGTCCAGTGCTTTGCGGCACGCCCGGCGAGTGGTATCGGTAGAAAGGTGGGTGCCGGTAATCGCCAGCGCCTTGGCCCGAGCGATAAATTCAGGGTCGATAGCATCGGCGTCGATGGCCATATCGGCACAGTCGCGGCGGTAAAATAGCAGCGGGAAGCTTTCGCGATCTTTTAACGCCAGCAGCACCAAGCCGGTGTGGCGTTCGGGGTCGGTTTGTAGCGCGGAGGTATCCACCCCCACTCGTGCTAATTCCTCGCGAACAAAGTTGCCCATTTGTTCATCCCCTACCCGCGAGAGCATGGCAGACTTCAATCCCAAACGAGCGGTACCGTAAGCCATATTGCCCGAGCTACCACCTAGGTACTTGGCAAAGCTCGCCACGTCTTCTAAACGACTGCCAATCTGCTCGGCGTACAGGTCGACCGCCACACGTCCCAGGCAAATCAGATCAAGCGGCCGGTGTTGACTATTGTTATTCAGCATAAATGTCTCCCCACGTCACAAATTCGTGGTATCGGGCAAAAGAGGGCGCTGGGCATCAAAGCGTCTTGGGTGGCTATCGATGAGGCGTACCTAAAGTGAGAAGGCAGCACGGAATCGATCAAGGGCTAGGCCGTCATCGCCAGAGGCCCAGCCTTCTAACCCCACCGTGCCGCGATAGCCTATGTCGTTCAGCGCTTGAGCAATGGCCGGGTAGTTAATCTCGCCAGTCCCCGGTTCGCAGCGCCCAGGCACATCGGCTACCTGCACTTCACCAATGTACGGCCCGCAGCGGCGAATCAATTCAATCAGATTACCTTCGCCAATTTGGGCGTGATAAACGTCTAGCATGATGCGCAAGCTAGGCCGGTCGATACTCTCCACCAGCGCAAGCACATCTTCCAGGCGAGCAAACGGCACGCCGGGGTGATCAACCTCGGTATTAAGGTTTTCAAGTACGAAGGTGACACCGTGCTGCTCGCCGAGATCTGCCAGCCGATTGAGCGTTTCGCGGGCTTTTAGCCACATAGCGCCCGTCATCTGCTGGCAAGGCTGAACGGGCAACCCATTACCATCTAGCCCGGTGCCGTGAAGGTTAAGGCGCGGAATGCCTAGGCGCTTTGCTACCTCGACCGACTCAGCGGCGGTGCGTAGCAATTCATCTGCTCCGGGGGCATCTGCCAGGGTGCCGGTGACATAGCCGGTCATGGACGAAAACGTCGCCCCGCTATTGGCCAGCGCATCAATGTCGTGCTTCGTCCAGTCCCAGATTTCGACTTGAAAGCCCAGTTCAGAGATACGCTTAACGCGTTCCAGTACCGGCAAATCGCAGAAGATCATTTCAGCACAGACAGCCAGCGTGAACGGTGATGATGGGGTCAACTTATTCATCACGCTTCCTTAATAACCGCTTGCCGCTCGCGGTGAAGATTGCTCCGCACTGCTTGCATCGACAGGCTGAGTATCTTGACCGGCTAAGCTGGCTTTCTTGGCTTTATCCTCCCGCTGGAATTCCGCAAGCTCTGCATCCAGGCTTTCAAGCTCAGCGCCCCCCGCCATCATATTGAGCACTTCTTCGCGGCTGACTTCTTCTTTGCGGAAGGAACCCAAACTACCGCCGCGTGATAATAGGGTGAACGCATCGGCCACTGGGTAAGCATGGTGGACGTTGTGGGTAATAAAGATAACCGCTAGGCCATCGGCGCGGGCTTTGGCAATGTAGCGCAGTACAACAGACGCCTGCTTAACCCCAAGCGCGGACGTAGGCTCATCCAGAATCAGTACTTTGGCACCAAAGTAGACAGCACGAGCAATCGCCACACACTGGCGCTCCCCACCGGAAAGCGTGCCCACCGGCTGGCTTGGGTCGCGTACATCAATACCGATTTTAGCCATTTCCTCTTTGGCTACCCGGTCGGCATACTTCCAATCAATTCGCTTTAAAGGCCCCCAGCCCACCGTCGGTTCGCGCCCCATAAAAAAGTTACGGGTAATCGACATCAATGGCACCATCGCCAGATCCTGGAAAACGGTCGCGATACCAGCGTCTAATGCATAAGCAGGGGACTTGAAACGAGCGGGTTTGCCATCCAATAGCATTTCACCGTGGGTAGGCTGGTGAACACCGGAAAGAGTTTTAATCAACGTTGATTTGCCAGCACCGTTATCCCCTAGCAGGCACATAACCTCACCTGAGTAGACCTGCATCGAGATATCGCTTAAGGCGATAACACTGCCGAAGTGTTTGCTGACACTGCGCATTTCAATCATTGGCGTACGTGTGGTCATGTTATTTGGCCTCCATCGCCTTTTTGCGCATGTAATTGTTGAATAGCACCGCCACCAGCAACATCACGCCGAGGAAAACCTGGAACCAGTCGGTATTAACACCGGTGTAAAAGATGCCCATTTGCACCATGCCAAAGATCAGTGCCCCCAGCGCCGCACCAATGGCAGACCCATAACCACCGGTTAGCAAAGCGCCGCCAATTACCACCGCAATAATGGCTTCCAGTTCTTTTAGCAGGCCGCGAATGGTGTCCGCCGAGCCGGTATCCATTACCTGTATGCAGGCAAAGATGGTGGCGGAGAAAGCGGTGAACATGAACAGTGAAATCTTGACACGCTGGACGGGAACGCCTGAGTTGCGTGCTGCATTGGCATCGCCACCGCTAGCGAATATCCAGTTGCCATAAGGCGTGCAAAGCAGCACCCAAGTCGCTACAGCGGTTAAGCCTAGCCACCAGACAATCGAGACGGGAATACCGGTAACCGTGGGGTTACCCGCAAAGTTGGTCGCCATCCAGCCATTTTCTGCCATCCAGCTAAATAGGCCCGTAGCGACTTCTCCAGAGAAAAGCGCCGCAAACCAATCTCCGGGGATATGCTCCTGCACTCCTCCTACCTGAGTACGCCCCGTCAATAACCGACTGATCCCGATGGCTAAGCCGCGCAGAATGAACAGGAAGCCCAGGGTAACGATAAATGACGGCAAGCCTGTTTTATTGACTAGATTACCGTTAATCCAGCCCACCAAACCCGCACAGGCGAACGCCAATAAAATTGCGGCCCATAGCGGCCAGCCATACTCCACCGCAGGGATGGCAATTAGAATGCCCGCCAAGCCAATCATCGAGCCAATTGACAGATCAAATTCTCCGCCGATCATCAGCAATGCAGCTGCCGTGGCGATAATGCCCAGCTGAGCGGCGACTTCAAGAAAATTAATAATACCCGCAGGAGTAAACATCCCGGTGCCGCTGGAGGCAGCAATAAAGAAGGCAAGCACCAATACCGCACCGGCCAGCGCCCCCAGCTCCGGGCGATTCAGCGCTTTCTTCCAGAAAGAGACTCTCTGGATGCGCTCATCTTGATCAGCCGCTGCTGGCGCAGCCGATGGTTTCGTTTCAGTGGAATTCATAGCGATCGACTCCCAAGGGCTCGACACCGCCGAGCCTGTTCCGATTAGGTAGTTATCAGCGGATGCCCTGACTACTCAGCTCAATGACCTGGGCAGCATTTTCTTGGGTCACAAATCCTGGTCCGGTGGCAACATCCCCTGCGGGCAGCAGACCGTTCTTGACGAACTGATCTAGGAACATGACAGGTAGGTAGCCCTGCATGTACTGCTGTTGGTCGATCGCAAAGTCCAGCTCACCCGCATCCAAGGCTTCCAAAATACCGGGTGAAAGATCAAAAGTACCCAGGGTGAACATATCGGTTGCCCCCTGCTCACGCATGGCCCGAATCATCGGATCAGCGGCCAATGCCCCCAAGGTCAATACACCTCGCACATCACTGTTCTCGTTAAGGTAAGCGACAATGGCATTACGAATATTGGTGGGGTCGTAAGTGGTCGCTAGCTGCTCAGCATTGCCATCGAAGCCGTCGACAAAACCATCACAGCGTTGGTCAAGTCCTTGGTTGCCTTGTTCATGATTAACGCAGACGCCTTTCTCAACGCCCATCTCCTGCATGCGTTCAGCAGCCTGCTTACCGGCTTCATACTCACTCTGCCCAACGTGCAGCCGGGCACCATAATCCCGAGCCACGTCGCCACCGGAGTTAATGGTGATGACGGGGATGCCGTTATCGACAGCATTTTGCACAGCGCCACCCAAGGCATTTTCATCGGTAAAAGAGAGAATCAACCCATCAGGACCAGATGCCACTGCGGCTTCTACAAGTTGCTGCATCTTAGCCATATCAAAGGTAGAAGGTGCGCGATACTCCAAGCTAGCCCCAACGGTTTCAGCGGCGGCTTCTGCACCGTTTTTCACCACCGACCAGAAAGGATCAGAGGGAACACCATGGGTCACCATGACGAAACGGCTCTCTTCTTGTGCTTGTACGGCACCTGCCATTAATGCCGTGGTGGCAGCAGAGGCTAGAAGCCATTGAGATAGACGTGCCATAAATAATTCCTCATAACGTTATCGTTGTTGGTAGGGAAGTGGCATTAAATGCCTTGGCGTCATGAAATATAGATTCCAAACATCAGTTATAGCAAATTATTTATTCTATACTTTGGTATAAATGGAATATTTATTCCAATCAACTAGACTGCACAACAACGAGTCACTTTGCTCAGTACTGCATATCCACGGGTACATAAGCAGAAGGCTGCTAGATGGGCCAACGCGAAGGAATTTGTATGCCACAACCACCACAGAGCTACCGTGAGTTGGAAACGCTGATCACCGCTGAGTACGCCACACTGAGCAAACGCTTACAGCAAACCGCGCGTTTTATGCTTGATCACCCTCAGGAAGTTGCTTTAGCGACCGTGGCCAAAATTGCCGAACAGGCGGATGTCACCCCATCCACCTTAATTCGCTTGGCCAATAGCTTGGGCTTTAAGGGCTTTTCCGAAATGCAGCAGCTGTTTCGCAGCCGCCTAGTCGATGAGTTGCCTAACTACACCGAGCGAATTCGTGCGGTACGCAGCGCCACCGGAGAAACACCCGATAGCACCCAACTATTATGGGAGTTCGCTGACGCCAACCGCGCCGTGCTTGAGCAGTTACCCAGCCGCATTGATCCAGAGAGCTTAGAGAAGGCGCTAGATATTTTTGAAAAGGCCCATGCGATCCATGTGATGGGCGCACGACGTAGCTTCATGGTCGCCAGCTACATGACCTATGCCCTGGCGCATGTGGATAAACCTGCGCTGCTGGTCAGTGGTTTGGGGGGAATGTACGGCGAGCAACTGCGCGCGATGAGCCAACACGACGCCCTACTGACCATCAGCTTCTCTCCCTATGCCGAAGAGAGCCAAAAAGCCTGCGAAGACGCCCATCAGCGCGGTCTACCCATTGTGGTGATTACCGACTCAAGCCTTAGCCCACTGGCGCGTTTCGCAGATGTTGCTTTCGTAGTTAACGAAGCTGAAGTGAAAAGCTTTCGCGGCTTAACCGCATCGCTCTGCTTAACCCAAGCCTTGGCCATTGCCCTGGGCGTGCGACAAGACAAGTCCCGGGACAAAGCCCTGGAAAAAGCCTCAACTAAAAAACGTAAGACATAAACACCAAGCCAACAGCAACAACAAAACAGGAGTGCTTATGAAACTCGCGCTTATCGGCGCTGGGCGCATCGGCAAAGTGCATGCCCAGGCGATTTACTCACATCCAAACGTGACGCTGGTTGCTGTGGCTGATTTTCATCAGCCTACTGCAGAAGCCCTGGCCAAGCAGTACGCTAGCCGAGCAGCCTCTGTGGATGAAATCTTCGCAGATGATGAGATTGATGCCGTGCTGATCGCCTCAAGCACGCCTACTCATGCGGAGTATCTGGAGCGTGCCGCCCGTGCAGGCAAGGCGGTTCTGTGCGAAAAACCTATCGCCCTGGATTTAGCGCGCACGCGCGATGCCCTGCAGGTACTTAGTGAACACCCGGTGACCTGCGCGTTAGGCTTTAACCGTCGCCACGACCCACAGTTTGCGGCATTGAAAAAAGCGATTACCGAAGGGCGTATTGGCGCACTTGAAACGCTGACGATTATTAGCCGCGACCCCTCTCCCCCGCCTGCCGAGTATGTAGCTGAGTCGGGCGGTCTATTTCGCGACATGATGATCCATGACCTTGATATGGCTCGCTGGTTGCTTGATGAGCCCATTGAAAGCGTCTTTGCCGTCGGTAGTAGCATCATTGACCCAGCGATTGGCGAAGCTGGTGATGTGGATACCGCCATGGTCACCCTGACCACCGCCAGTGGCAAGCTGTGCCAAATCAGCAATTCGCGGCGCGCCAGCTACGGCTACGATCAGCGTATCGAAGCCTTTGGCAGCCTGGGCATGCTGCAAGCTCAGAACGAGAGCGATACCCGGCTGCGTTTTACAGGTGAAGCAGGACAAGTGGAGGATAAACCCAAGTGGTTCTTCCTGGAGCGCTACGCCCAAGCCTACCAACTTGAAATTGGCGACTTTGTCGCCGCCTGGCAAGAGAAGCGTGCGCCACTCGCAGGTGCCCAAGATGGCCTAGAGGCGTTGCGCCTAGCCGATGCAGCGGAGCGTTCGCTGCGTGAAGGTCGCAAAATCCTGCTCGACGCCTCGGTGTAAACAGACGCAGACAGGTCTGTGTAGACCTTTCATATCGACAACGACTAGCTGTCAACCAAGCAGCTAGCCATCAGAAGGAGCGATATATGGCTTCACTACTGGTACGCCCCACCGCCCCAGATGCTCAAGGCACCGTAATTGACGTTACTCCTGAATCTGCTGGCTGGACGTACGTTGGCTTTCGGGTGCATAAACTCGCCAAGGGCCAGCGCCTGGAGGCCAGCAGCGATAACCAGGAAGTCTGCCTGGTGCTGCTCACCGGGCGGGCCACAGTGACCTGCGGCGAGCACCGCTTTGAAGACATCGGCAAGCGCATGGATATCTTTGAGCAGATCCCTCCCTACGCGGTTTATCTGCCTGACCATGTTAGCTATGCGGTGGAAGCGGCCACGGATTTAGAGCTAGCGGTGTGCGCTGCTCCTGGACATGGCAACCACATCCCAAGGCTGATTTCCCCCGACAACATCAAGCAGAGCACCCGAGGCCAAGGCACTAATACCCGCCATGTTCACGATATTCTGCCGGAAACCGAGCCTGCCGATAGCCTACTAGTGGTTGAAGTATTCACACCCGCGGGTAACTGGTCGAGCTACCCACCTCACAAACACGATGTGGATAACTTACCCCACGAATCCTACCTGGAAGAGACCTACTACCACCGCATTAACCCTGAACAAGGGTTCGCCTTTCAGCGCGTTTACACCGATGACCGAAGCCTTGATGAAACCATGGCGGTAGAGAACGGTTGCTGCGTGTTGGTCCCCAAGGGCTACCACCCGGTGGGCGCTTCTCATGGCTACTCGCTCTACTACTTAAATGTCATGGCGGGGCCCAAGCGGGCGTGGAAATTTCACAACGACCCCGACCATGAGTGGTTAATGAAAGCCTAACAGGCTGCACAATTTGCCTGCTAACATTTATCTAATGCTATGCTAACTGGCCCCGCTGATTCGGGGCTTTTTTGTGCATTACCTTTAACCATAGAGGCCCTATGCTTCCCGATTACTCCACCATCGCTTGGGTGTTAATTGTATTTTCCGTTTATCTGACCGGCGTCTCCAAAGGCGGTTTCGCGGGTGGCTTCGGCACGCTCTCGGTGCCACTCATGGCGCTGGCGATCAGCCCCACCCAAGCGGCAGGCCTGCTGCTACCGCTACTGCTGGTGATGGATGTTTTTGCGGTGAAGGCATGGTGGGGCAAGCAGGACGCCGCTGAGGTCTGGCGCTTTGTACCGGGCCTGTTTATCGGCGTGACGGTGGGCACGCTGCTGTTTGGCAGCTTGAGCGAACAGGGCTTACGTCTGACCCTCGGCGTTATCACCTTGCTGTTCGCCGCTTATATGCTACTTAAGCCCGTGGCCAAGCAACCGATCTCCACCCGTTGGGCATTGCCAGCGGCAAGTGTCTGCGGCTTTACTAGCTTTATGGCCCATGCGGGCGCGCCGCCGCTAAACGTTTATCTCCTGCCGCGCAAACTATCGAAAGAGAGCTTTATTGCCACTTGCGCGGTGACCTTTGCCGTAGTCAACGCGATCAAGCTAGCGCCGTATATGTGGCTGGGTGAAATCAATGTCACTAGCGCCTGGGCGTCGTTGCTGTTGGTACCCGTCGCTTGGATCGGCGTGCGCAATGGGCTGTGGCTGCAAAGCCGCGTCAACGAAGTGCTATTTTACCGCTTAGTGATCCTGGCCATGTTCTTGGTGGGAATCAACCTAATCTGGCAAGCGGTCAGCTAGCACGAGCTTAAAGTGCCACCAGCAGCAGCCCACTCAACATGATCAGTGTACCAGCGGCTTTTGCCGTCGATGCAGGCTCTTTTAGCCACAACACACCCATTAATACCCCCACCGGAATGGAGAGTTGGCGTAGCGCCACCACGTAACTCACTTCGTCGGTTAGCGCCAGGGCCATGAGTACCAAACCATACGTGCAGGTCATCATTAAACCTGTGACGACCAGCATCACTAGCCCTTGCCGGCGGATGGCGGGCAACCGACGACGCTCCGTGGGTAGCAGCATCAGCAGTGGGATAGCCCAGGTTAAGGTCATCACTGCTTGTAACGCCATAAACACCGCGCCGGCGGTCAAGCTGCTATGACCGGCTAGCTGCATTAACGCCAGTGCCTGCTTATCTATCAGCGAATAGCCCACCGTGCCTGCGGCTGCCAGCAGTGCAAACCCCATGGCTGGTGTTAAATAGGTCGATAGCCTACGCGCCTCGGGGTGGCTTAGCGGCAGGCACAGCGCCCCCGCCACCACCAAAGCCATGCCAATGCCATCGACCACATCCAGCGTGCGGTTGCCGAGCAGTGCAATGGATACGAGCGGCACAAGTACCACTGGCAGCGCCCGAGCAATGGGATAGAGAACACTGACTTCCCCACGCGCATAAGCCCAGGCTAAGCCACCCATATAGAGCATTTGGCACAGCCCTGAAAGCGCCAGCCATCCCCAAAATGCATTGGGTAGCGCCGCTAATGATGGCCCAAGCCACACCAGCGGTAGCAACAACACGCCGCCTGCCCCGTATGCCAAGGTAAAAAATGCCAGCGACGGCGCATTGCGCTTACCCAGCACGTTCCACCCAGCATGCATACACACCGAAAACAGTACTAATGCCAGTGCGGCTGGGCTCAAGGCCGTTCTCCTCGCTGTAAACGGGCATTTATGTCATCTACAACGCTTGGCAGCTCGGCGATAGTGGCAATACTGTAGTGCGGTTTTGAGGGAGCAAACTGTGCGGCTACTCGCTCGTGGGCGGCATGACGCTCGCGATCGCTTAGCGCTTGATACTGATCATAACTCAGCCCCAAGGCGTTGCCTGAGCAAGTGAGTGCGACCGTCCACATTCCTGCACAGCGCCCTTCAAGTATGCCTGGGGTGGTGTCGTCAACCTTAATACAAGCAGCAACATCACTGATGCCTAACGCAATGACATTGGCCAGCGCCTGGGCGGGGTGTGGGCGACCGTTGGGTACCTCATCGGTGGCCACTACATGATCCACCTTCAGGCCATTATCGGCGGCTAGCGCCACCACCTTTTCCATCACCACGGCCGGATAGCCGGAGCACGAACCGATCTTTAGCTCCTGCCCTCGCAACCAAGTGAGCGTATCCAGCGCCCCAGGAATCACCGCCGAGTGATCGGCAATTTTAGCGATCTGCAGCGGCATAAAGCGTTCATAAAGTGCCGTCACATCGGTATCAGTCGGCAGGTGGCCGACTGCTTGGAGAAAGCGCTCGGCTATCTCAGGCTGATTGCACAGCGTGTGGATATGATCCCATTTGCCCATGCCCATCGGGCCGCGTGCTTCTTCTAGGCTGATCGCCACACCCAGTTCGGCAAAGGCTTCGACAAATATCTGGGTCGGGGCGAAGGAGCCAAAATCGACCAGCGTACCCGCCCAGTCACAAATCACCGCCTGCAGGCATTGAGGAGATTGATAGTGCATCAGGCACTCCTTGATTCAGTGAAGAGAGAAACATTCATATCCGTTAGAGCGTCTTGAATAACGCTGAGTAGCTGCTCAACCACTGCCGTATCCAATTGGCCGATGCAGCCGATGCGAAAGCTGTCGACGTCAGTTAACTTGCCCGGATAGATCAAAAAACCGCGCGTCTTCAGCGCTGCATAGAACGTCTTAAATTCAAACGCAGGGTCGCTAGGACTCAAAAAGGTGGTGATGATCGGCGATAGCCACTCATCTTCTAAAAGCGTGCTGAAGCCTAACGCCCGCATGCCTTTTACCAGCGCATCACGGTTATGGGTATAACGTGCGCAGCGCCCCGCCACGCCGCCCTCTTCCCGGTGCTGGGCAAGCGCCGCTTGAAAGGCCACCACCGTGTGCGTGGGCGGAGTAAAGCGCCACTGGCCGGTGCGTTCCATGTAGTCCCACTGAGCGTGTAAATCCAGGCTTAGCGAGTGGGCACGCCCCTTGCCAGCAGCAAGTAGCGTCTGGCGAATGATCACAAAACCAAAGCCCGGTACGCCTTCGATGCACTTATTGGCCGATGAAATCAGCACATCAATAGGCGTTTTTGCCAGGCTAACCGGTACGCCTCCAAATGAGCTCATGGCGTCAACGATCAGCGTTTTTCCATGATCGCGCACCACCTCAGCGATGGCTTCCAGCGGGTTCAAAATGCCGGAGCTGGTTTCACAGTGAACTAGAAATACAGCGGTAATGTCAGCATCTTGCTGTAGCAGCGCCGCTACTTCGTCGGGTTGCGGTGGTAGGTAATCACCTTTGTCCAGCGTCACATAACGGCGGCCCATCATATCGAGCAGTTGAGCAGCCCGCTTGCCGTAAGCGCCGTTCATTAACACCAACACCTTGCCGTTGGGGTCGGTTGCGCAGGCCAGCGCACTTTCAACGGCGAACGTGCCGCTGCCTTGCATCGGCACGCAGGCATAGACATCACTTGCCGCCTCGGCCATGGCAAGCAGTTGCGCACGCACATCGGCAGTGACGCGATTAAAGTCGTCATCCCAGGAGCCCCAGTCCCGCAACATGGCTGCTTTGGTCGCGTGGGAGGTGGTGAGTGGCCCTGGGGTTAAGAGGTAAGGCGCTTGTGAATGATTCATCATTTTGGTCTATACCAGTTTTTAAGCACATATTAGCCATTGGCGTAGCGAGCTGTTTAGCCCGCCTGACGCCAACGCTGAGCGTTGTTTAAGAGAACGTGAGTAAGCGCCGTGTGGAGCAGTTTAACCACCAGCGAGGTCAGGAAAATCAGCACAGCCATGGCAGCAGCGCTAGCAAAATAGCCCGCCTCGTCCAGATGCAGCACCGCCACTGAAGCAAGCCGCGTATCACTGTTATAGAGGAACACGACCGCAGATACTGTCGTCATCGCATTGACGAACAGGTAGACAGAAATATCCAGCACGGCGGGCAACGATACCGGCAATGTCACACGGCTAAACGTGGTCCAGAACGGTACTTTTAACGAGGCCCCCACGGCTTCAAATTCTGGATCGAGCTGTTTCAGCGCGGTGACAGAGGTGAGGTGACACACCGTATAGAAGTGCACAAGCGTATTGAGCACCAGAATCGCCATGGTGCCGTAAAGCCAGTTAAGGGGATTCCCTGCCTGGTTGAAAAAGAAGATATAAGCCAAACCCAGCACCATACCCGGCACCGCCATGGGCAGCATGGCCATAAAATGTAGGCCCTGGCGCAGCGGGCGATAGCCTTCGCTCTTTTCAATCAGCCACGCATTGAAGAAAATCACCAGCGTACCCACTAACGCGACGCTAAAGGCCAGTTTTAGGGAATTGAACCACGCTCCCCAACCACCGCCGGCTAAGCCCTGAAAGGTGTAATGCTGCAGCGTGAACGACAGGTTATAGGGCCAAAACTGTATGAGCGAGGCATACACCGCGGTACCAATGACCAGCAGAATAATGCCCGCAACGGAATAGCACAGTAGCGCAAACGTCCAGTCTCGCAGCGGGCTAGGCGTTGGCTGCCAGGGTACTGCCCGAGCCGAAAGCTGAGCCACTTGGCGTTTCTGTATCCAGCGGTCGACGATGAACGATAGCACTGCAGGCATCAGTAGCATAACGCTAACCACCGCGCCCATTTGGAAGTTCTGCTGCCCCACCACTTGGCGATACACATCGGTGGCGAGCACACTGAATTGGCCGCCAATAATTTTCGGCACACCAAAGTCGGTAATCGCCAGCGTAAAGACCACGAACAGGCATGAAATCAGCCCGTAACGCACCCCGGGCAGCGTAATCGTCAAAAACGTACGCCACTTCGGCGTGCCTAGTGCTTCTGCTGCTTCATAGAGGCGTGCATCGCTATTGGTCAATGCAGTGGTTAGCAGCATTAGCGCATGGGGAAAAATCCAGAAACTCATGCCCATCACAATGCCAATCGACCCATAAATCGAATGACCTGCCAGCACGTCGCTCAAAAACCCCTGGTTACCAAACAGATAAACCAAGCTAATGGCGGGTAGCAACGAGGGTGCCAAAATGGGCAAAATTGCCAACATTCGAAACAGCCGTTTGCCCGGCATGCAGGTACGGGTAATGCCGTAGGCGCATAAAAAGGCGAGCCCTACGACGACCACCGTCGTGGTGAGCGCAACGCGCAATGAATTGGCGATCGAATTGACCAGTGCTGGCGTTTGAAAATACTGCACAAAGTTCGCCAGCCCAATAAAGTCGCCGCTGCGGTCTTGCAGGCTTTTCACCAACATTGCAAATAGCGGAAACAGCAGGCCGAACACTAACAGCGCCACAGCCGCTAGCAGCACGATCAGGCGTATCAATGCTTCCAACGAAGGCGCTGCTGCCGTCGCTGAAAATGTATTCGCCTTCATGACTGGTTGCTCCCTGCCGGATATAAACGGGCAGCATCGGCTGGCAAATGGACACCTAAGGTTTGCCCTAGCTGTAATCCTAATGTGGCGCTATCACGGCTGGGCACATCAGCCAGCAACCATTGTTCGGTATTGTTAAGGCGCAGTGATACCCGCTGGAATGCACCTAAAAACTCAATACCCATGACATCACCGCTCAGCTCGCCGGCACTAGCACTAAGCGCGACTGCTTCGGGGCGAATGGCCAGTTGAGCGGCTTGGCCTTGTGTATAGGCGTGCGGCAAGCAAGGGCATAAAGTAGTGCCTAGCAACGCGTGGTTATTCGCCTGAGCGGTCACCTCTAGAAAGTTCATGGTGCCAATAAATGACGCTACAAAAGCGCTGGCGGGCTGGTGATAGATCTCGGCAGGCGTGCCCACTTGCTCGATCACCCCGTGGTTCATCACTACGATACGATCCGCCATGGTGAGTGCTTCTTCTTGATCGTGGGTCACCATAATGGTGGTCACGCCAAGACGCGCCTGTAGCGCTTTGATCTGATGCCGCAAATGGCCGCGTACTCTCGCATCCAGCGCTGAGAGCGGTTCATCGAGCAGTAACAGGCCAGGCTCGGTAGCCAGCGCCCGCGCCAACGCAACCCGCTGCTGCTGCCCACCAGAAAGTGCGGCAGGATATTTATACTCGCTACCGCTAAGATCAACCAGCGCAAGTAACTCCGCCACGCGGGCAGCAATCGCCGTTCGATCACTGCGACGGTTGCATAACCCGTAGGCAACGTTGTCGAACACCGTCAGGTTGGGAAACAGCGCATAGGATTGGAACACGATACCAAAATCCCGCGCCTGCGGGGGCAGCGTGGAGATATCCTTGCCGCGCTGAATTAAGCTACCTGCTGTTTGCTGAGCTAAGCCCGCAATAGTGCGCAACAGGGTTGTTTTGCCACAACCTGAAGGCCCTAAAAAACATACAAATTCGCCTTCCTGAATCTGTAGCGCAATGTTGTCCAGCGCGGTAAAGATACCGAAGCGCTTGGTGACACCATCTATGCTTAGGTGCGCGGAAGGTGAGAGGGTTTTCGCCGCCGAGTGAGCCGTCAGCGGCGATGTCAGTGTGGTCTGCATAACATCTCCAAGCCCCAGCCTTGGCCGGGGCAGCTGTTCGTGCTTACTGTTCGGTTTTGCCGTCGAAGCGGCGCTGCCACTCTGCTAGCACACGTTCGCGGTTAACCGCGGCCCACTGGAAGTCGGCATCAATCATGCGATCGCCAATGTCAGCGGGATAGTTTTCAATCGGCTGTGCCACACCGGGGTAAGCCACCACGGCGTAACCTTCGTTATAGAGCTCGTTAGCCTCGCGGGAAACGGCCCAATCCATTAGCGTTTGTGCAGCTTCTTGTTTGGCGGTACCCGCAACGATGGCGGCAGCTTCCATATCCCAGCCAAGCCCCTCTTGCGGGAAGATCACTTCAATCGGTGCGCCTTGGGATTTTAACCGTGCGCCGCGGAAGGCAAACGATACGCCAACTACCGCCTCACCGGTGGCCGCTAGGCTACAAGGAGCAGAGCCAGAGTGGGTGTAACGGGAAATATTGTTATGCAGGCGGTCCATGTAATCCCAGCCCTGCTCTTCGCCCCATAGCTGCAACCAGCTGGCTACATCCAGATAACCGGTACCGGAAGAGTTGGGGTTAGGCATGATCACATGCCCCTCAAACTCAGGCTGGGTCAGGTCTTCCCAGGAAGTCGGCATCGGCACGCCCTGGCGCTCGCCTTCAATGGTGTTGTAGCAAATGGCCGCGACCCAGGCATCCATGCCTACCCACGCAGGGTCTTCACCATCCTGGTAAGCGGCATCAATAAATTTTGGATCAAGATTTTCAACGCCAGCGGGCGCATAGCGTTCCAACATACCCTCCTCTTCAAGTACTAACAGACTGGTAGCAGCTAAGCCCCAGACGACGTCTGCCTGAGGATTATCTTTCTCCGCCAGCAAGCGCGCAGTAATCACCCCCGTAGAGTCTCGCACCCAGTTAATGGTGATATCGGGATGGGCGGCATTGAAGCGTTCGGCATATTTTTGCAGGTCATCTGACTCAACGGCGGTGTACACCGTTAGCTCAGTGGCGCTAGCCGCAGTAGTGAAGGCAACAGCAGCCGTTGCAAGCAGAGCGGCTGCAGTCTGAGTCGGTTGGAACAAACAGCGAAGTTTCGACATGGTAGGCTCCCAGCGTTTTGGTATAGACCAGGAGTTTGCCGTCGTTAAATGACAGTGCGATGACGCTTGTTTGACCAATTCTTTAAGTTGTTATGTACGCGTATGGATGGGAGCTCGTGAGCGCCCTTGTCTTTGCTAGGCTACTGCTGACCCGACAGCTCAACACGGATGCATAACGAATCGTGCAACCAGTGCTCTTCGTCATATTCGATGGGGCGCTGTTGATCATCAAAAATGGCACGGCAAATGTTGAGTCCTGCCGCGCCTGGGGTAACGAGTAATTCTTCTGCATCTAATGGCGACAGCGCTTCGGACACCATGCGGATCGAGCGATTGGCCAAGTGATGCCCCCATCGCCCTCTTAACAACCCCCAGAGTGATTGCCCGCTGTAGATGTCTAGCAACTCTGGCGCACGCTCTGGCACCACCCAAAGCGACTCCACCAGCACAGCGCGATCATCCACGTAGCGACGACGGCGAATATGATGAAACGGCTGATCATCGGGCAGCCCCAAGGCACGGGCAGCCGTCATATGTGAGCGGGTTTCCAGCTTTAGAACCGCCGTGCGTGGTTGCCTTCCCTGGGCGCTCACGTAATCATTAAAGCCTGCATCCCGGGTGGGGTCATACACCAGCCGGGCGGGTGAAATGAACCAACCACGCCGATTGCTGCGATGGATGAGCCCTTCCCCTTCCAGTTGCGCTAAGGCTTGGCGAAGCGTCACCCGAGTCGTAGAGAAGCGCTCCGCCAAGGCTCGCTCAGCGGGCAACCTACCTTCCCACTGCGTGGCATGCTGGGTAATTAAATAACGAAGCTGTTCCGTTAACTGTAAGTAGTAGGCATCAGGCATGCGCCGATTTTCCTGACAAATCATTGACCGATGAAGCGCCTGTCGACGCTGCCATCCGCCAGTCTAAGCGCTGCCACCCTTCTACACTAGCCACCTCCGCCAGCACGGGATCAGGGTTAACCGCCACTGGGCAATCGACATACTGCAGCAGCGGGATATCGTTGCGGGAATCTGAGTAGAACGTTGTATGGCTGGGGGCAATTTTTTGCTCGGTTAACCACTGCTGAAAACGCACTACTTTCCCCCCACGGTAAGAGAGCACGCCTTTGCTATGGCCGGTGTAACTTGCCCCGCTTGCCGCTTGTTCAATACTTAGCTCTACCGCCAGCACATGCTCAATCCCCAACATTGTCGCAATCGGCGCGACTAGGTGATGCGATGACGCAGAAATGAGGATTAGGATATCGCCTGACTGACGGTGTGCATCCAAGCAGCGCCAGGCTTGATCAAAAATACGCGGCTGCAAATGGGTAGCGACAAAGCGCTCAACTTCTTTTTGTACATCGATTACCCGGCGACCCCGCAACGGTGCCAAGGTCATTGCCAAGTACTCTTCTAGCTTTAACTTACCGGCGTGGTAAGCCTGCTGCATCTGTTCGGCACGGGCGATAAAGGTCTCGGCATCACTGATCCACCCTTGCTCAATCATCCATAAATTCCAGCGGTCGCTGCAGTCTCCATCCAGGAGGGTGTCATCAAGATCAAACAGAGCGAGGCGCATGTGGCACTCCTTTTTTCGCGAGTTCGGCGGCGCGTAGGGTATGCCAACGATGATGACAGGACGATGACGCCATTGATGAGAATAGAAATTGCTCTCCTCTTTTACCCATAAAATGGCTTAAGGGGTTAACCACATTGCAGCAAACTCATCGGCGGGTAGTGGGCGACCAAACCAGTATCCCTGAGCTTCGCTGCAGCCCATTTTGGCGAGCAAATCAGCCTGGGCAAGATTTTCAACGCCTTCTGCAAGGGTCTTCATATCAAGCGTGTTAGCCATGGCGATAATGGTTTGCACAATCGCCCGATCATGGTGGTTATCGAGCATGTCTCGCACAAACGAAATGTCGATTTTTAACGCGTCCGCAGCAAAGCGCCGTAAATACGAGAGCGATGAGTAACCCGTACCAAAGTCATCAATAAACAGCGCGTAGCCAGCTTGACGCATCGCCTGAGTAATAGTGACCGCCTGGTCAGGGTCACGCATAAAATCACTTTCAGTCAGTTCAAGTGCAATGGTGCTCGGAGGTACACAGGTAGTCAGCTTAGCCACGTGTGCGGTTAGCTGGGGGTCGGCAAACTGTTGAGCTGAAATATTGATCGAGAGCCTACCTGGCAGTGGCGTATTGCCGACCTGCCAAACACTTAACTGACGCGCTGCTTCTTCTAGCACCCAGTCTCCCAGGCTGCGGATCAAGCCACGCTCTTCCGCCAGAGCAATAAACTCGCTCGGGCTTACCCAGCCCCACTCAGGATCGAACCAGCGGCACAGCGCTTCAGCCCCCGTTAATGTTTTGCTCGTAAGGCTGAACTGCGGTTGAAAATAAAGCTGTAAGCGTCGCTCAGTAATGGCTTGATGCAGGCGCTCAGTCATCCATTGTCGACGCTCCAGCGCCTGACGCATCGCTTGCGTATAGGGGCATACGCTATTCTCACGGCGTTTTGCGTGATGGAGCGCGATACTGGCCGCATTAAACAGCTCATCGACCTCCGCTACATCGCTTGGATAGCTAGCAATTCCAATACTGACATCGAGATTAAAAATACGATGTCCCAGTTGAATAGGGCGTTTGATAATTTCGCATAACTGAAACACCACTTCTTGAAGGCGAACATCCCCAATGCTGGGCAACAGCACGGTAAATTCATCACTGGAAAGTCGCGCGACAGCGTTTTGATATCGGTTGGCTTGCCGCAAGCGTTCGGCCACGGTCGCGAGTAACTGATCTCCTACCTCGTGGCCATGTAAATCATTTACCTCTTTAAAGCGTCGGATATCCAGCAGCAGCAGTGAAAGGGAGTCACCCTGACTAGCGACCTCTTTTCCCATGCTAGTCAATAGCTCAATAAAGCACGCACGATTAGGCAATCCTGTTGTATTGTCTGTGTAAGCCAGACGTTGCATGTGACGATGATCACGGCGACGTTCAAGCTCACCGGCCGCACCCGTAGAGAGAATTTTCAGCACGGAAGTTGCAAACGCATTAGTGTTTAGTGGTGTTTGATAAAACACCATCATCACCCCAATAGCATCGCCCTTAGCATTGTCCAAGCGACGGCCTATCCACGCCTGGGTACTGAACGAGGTTCCCGGCAGCGTAAACGCATGACCGTTTTGCACAACGCTCTCGACTTCAAAGACCACCCGTTCAGCCGGCGTTCCCTGCAGCATAAACGTTTGGTTATCTATTAACTGGCCATTAGCGACTAAACTAACGGTATGAGCTGCAGTTGCGGGCCGCAGCGTGTTTATCTTATTAGATGTTCCCAAAGGCCGCGGAACGGGCTGATCCAGTAACGCGATAAACCCGGCATCTGCTTCTAATAACGTAACTAACGTGACGATCAACTGGTGAAAATAATCGTCTCCTACGCGTGAGGTAACTGTAGAGGCTACTTGTACCACCGCGTCCTGCACGCGCTGTGATTCATGTTGATCGGTCACATCTGAGATAAAGCCCTCGAGGTAGGCCACCTGCCCATCATCATTGATAACGGCTTGCCCTTGCTCCCACATCCAGCGGTAACTGCCGTCCCGATGGCGCAATCGGTACACCACACGGTATGGCTTACGCTGCTGGATTGCCTGTTTTACAGCCAGATGAAGGCGGTCTTGATCGGCTTCGTGTATGAGGGAGACAAAACTGATGCCTCGGTTATTTTGCAGTTCATCCGGATGATAGCCCGTGAGCGCCTCAGCCCCTTGGCTGACCAGCTGCATCGTCCAGTGTTGATCATTTAGGCAACGGTAGGCCATGCCAGGAAGGTGATTAAGCAATGTGTTTAAACGCCGCTCACTCTCCCGGGCCAACTCTTCACTTTGACGAAGCGCCTGCTCGGCTTGGCAGCGGCCAAGTTCTGCCCCTGCTTGAGCAGCCACAATGCGCAAGATTTCGTTTTCAAGCCCGTCGAGCTGCATCGGTTTATTGCTTAACACCGCCAAGATACCAATGGCCGAGCCATCAGGTGAAAAAAGAGGCAACCCCATGTAACTCTCTGCACCCAGTTCGCTGAGCAGCTCGTCTTTAGGAAAGCGCGCCTGAACATCGCAGGCATACAAGCAAGGCTCTCTACCTACAACCGTTTCACAAGGCGTTCCAGCGAGAGGATAAGCAATATTTTCCTGATGATCGTTATTTGACCAAACGGCCAACGTTGTGGCCATATGCGGCTCGGTGACCACCGCAATCAACGCATGATCGACCCCTAGTAGTTGAGCCAGTTGCTCGACAAGCGTCGTATAAAAGTCAGGTCTTCCGCTACGCCCTAAACCTTCCGCCAACTGACGGAAAATCTCCGACGCTTCGTTTCTGGTGTGCATTGGCGCACTCACCTTTGTCATCGTAAAGCAGCTGCTTACAGTGCACTGTTGTAATAAGCTATTGCAATAAAATGCAGCGGGCTACAGCATAAACAGTTATTTTACTGATTTACCATGCCTATCTATGATCCTGCTAACACACGCAGACGCTAGAATTGATTACCTAGTACATAACTTAGTGGCTGCTCGCTATGCTGGACAGCACGTTGAGGGATAATATGACGAGCCGTTCAGCGGTAGACGAAACACTTTACACTTCACTGACTAGCGAGCTTCCCAGCTTTCTTGGTAATGCATTATTACGCTCGGCCAATCTGCCTTCGCTTCCTGCTATTGCCATACAAGCGCTTGAAATCGCACGCTCCCCTCAGGCCTCTCTGAGTGACTATGCGCGCGTTATTGAACGCGACCCTGGGTTAACGGCGCGCCTTATTGCGGCAGCGAATAGCGTGCACTACCTACGTTCAGCTCATCCTGCACAAACCAGTTTGGAAGCCACCCAGCGACTGGGATTAGACGCAACGCTCGCCACCGTATTGAGCTTCACTCTGTTCCCCTGGCCACCCACAGAGAATGCGGCTCTACAAACATGGCGACGCGCTATTGTTGCCGCCGTGGTAGCAAGCAAGCTGGCGCACCAACTCTGCCCCACACAGGTTGGCAGTACATTCACGCTTGCCCTACTGCAAGATATCGGCATTTTGGCGATCCTCTCCACCTACCCAGATGAGGCAGAGGCACTATACGCTGAACGCAAAATGTCTCACACACAGTTAATCAACGCTGAGCGCCGCCACTTTGGCAGTGACCATGCACTAATTGGCGCTTGGTTAGCCGCCAAATGGGGGCTACCGTCCTCAATCGTGCATGCTATTGGCCAAAGCCATGACGGCTTTTTAACCGATGACATGACAACACTCTGCCTACGCTTATCCGGCCCCATCGCCGATGCATGGCTCAGCCCTGAGCCAACCACCACCTTAGCAATGTTACTTAGGCAGTTAGCAGTCACAGAAACACTGCCCACCAATGTCATTGAGGCGCTTTTCCATCACTTGTCAGAACAAATTGATTTATTAACAGATATTCTAGATCTCACCGTACCCGCGCCTGTGGATAGTCATGCCCTGCTGACGGACGCACAGCAGTTGCTCTATCAGCACTCTTTGACGCTCTCCGCACGATTAGATGGTCAGCAACAGCAGCTGGACACTCTACAGCTGCATAATTCTGCATTAGAAGCACGCAGTCGTATTGACCCACTCACTCAACTGGCTAACCGTGCGTGGCTAGAGCAGCAGCTCCAAGAACGTTTTGCGCTTTGCAGTGAGCAAGGTCGCACACTGTCAGTGGTGTTTATCGATTTAGATCATTTCAAAGTGCTTAACGACCAGTATGGCCACCAGGCAGGCGACTTAATTCTCGAGCGCTTTGGTAAAACACTAGCGTCATTAACTCGCTCAGGCGACTTGGCTGGGCGCTACGGCGGTGAAGAGTTTTTAATTATCTTACCCGATGAGACGGCTCAAACCGCGAGACAGTTAGCCGAACGTATCGCGCAGCATTTAAACGAGCAACCTATGCTGAAGATCGACCAGACAGCACTATATATCACCGCTTCGATGGGCATTGCGTGTTTAAGCGATGGTAATTTCAGCAATGAGCGGGAGCTAATAGATGCCGCCGACCAGAGCATGTATGCCATCAAACGCTCTGGCCGCCGGGGAATCTCCATTCATGGCCAAGATTAACGGGTAGTCGTCGACTACCTGTTCATTGCCTGGGGCAGGTACAAGGCGATTTCAGGGAAGAGATGCATAAAAGCAATCGCCAAAAGCATCAGTAGGAAGAATGGCAGTGTGGCTTTCGTGATGGTGACAATATCTTTCCCAGTAAGTCCTTGAATGACAAACAGGTTAAAACCCACTGGCGGAGTAATTTGCGACATTTCAACCACAATCACCAGATAGATACCAAACCAGATCAGATCGAATCCAGCGGCGCTAACCACTGGCATAATAATGGCCGTGACTAGCAGAATCAGTGAAATACCATCCAAAAAACAGCCCATGATCAACAGCAGCACCGTTAAGGCCACCAGCAGCATCGTGGGGGACAGCCCCATTTCACCAATCGCCCGAGCTAACTGCATTGGCACCTGAGTAAAGCCCATCGCAGAGGTTAGAAATGACGCGCCAGCAATAATAAAAGCGATCATGCATGCGGTACGTACGGCGGCAAATAACGAGCTGGTAAAAATTTCTCGATTAAAGTGGCCATTAAAATGCGCAATAACCATCGACAGTACAACGCCTACCGCAGCGGCTTCTGTTGGTGATGCTAGGCCGCCATAGATCGATACGATAATGCCACCGATAAGTAGCAGGATTGGCACCAGCGACCAGGTATTGCGCAGCTTCTCAACAAAGCTCATGCCCGACTCATCAGCACCGGTTAACCCGTTTCGGTTACCTTTCAACAGTGCCCACAGCACCAGATAAGTCATAAACATGGCTAAGATCATCAGCCCCGGCCCAATACCTGCCATAAATAGCCGAGTAATGGACTGCTCAGTCACGACGCCATAAACAATCAGCACGATGGAAGGCGGAATCAGCAAGCCCAGCGTTGAAGCGCTGGCCAATGTACCAATCGCCATGTTGCTGTCGTAGCCGCGTCGTTCGAGTTCCGGCAGGGTCATTTTCCCCACCGTTGCACAGGTCGCCGCGGAAGAGCCGCATACGGCGGCAAACATGCCGCTGCCAATGATATTGGTGTGAAGCAAACGTCCCGGCAAGCGATTTAACCAGGGCGACAAGCCACGAAACATATTGTCGGCAAGACCTGAGCGAAACAGTATCTCACCCATCCAGATAAACATCGGCAGTGCCGTTAAATCCCAACCATAGCTTGCTCCCCAAAAATCCGAGGCAAGAATAGGGCCGGGGTCGAAGGGACTAAAAAACTGAAGCGCAATCCAAGCAGTGCCAATCAGAGCAAAGGCAATCCAGACGCCACTGCCCAACAGCACCACAAGAGTCATGATGGTAGCCAAACTAAGTAATAACACGGGGGTGTCTCCTGGGTAGCGTCTTAATGCGCTTCGTTATCGTCGATAGCAGTTGCTTCACGGAAGCTCGCAGGGTCGTGGATAGCAATCCGCAGCGCTATCCATAAGGCTTCCAGAAGAGCCAATGCTAAGAGCCCTACCCCAACAACCAATACCAATTGCGGTATCCACAAGGGAATCGATAAAAAGCCCGACGACACATCGTTATATTGAAAGCTTTCTCTTGCCAGCCCAATCAAGCCATAGGCCAGCAACAGGCTAATTACTACCGCAATGAGCAGCCCAAACACCTCAAACCAGACGCGTATAGCAGAAGGTAGGCGCGAGATCAGCAGCGTCACCCGAATATGCGCATGGTGAACAAAGGTGTAGGCAAGCCCAAGAAACGTTGCCCCAACTAACAGATAAGACGCCATTTCAGAAACGCCGGTGATGCTCACGCCGAGCCGGCTAAGGCCAACCAAAACAAGCAACGCATCTACTAACCGAAACGTAACCTGCAGTGCAATAAGTGTACAAATAGCCACCATACACGCGGCAGCACCCCAAGCCCCGAGGCGGTAGAGTTTGTCGAATTTAAACATCATGTTCGCAGTCTCATTGAGCGCGTGGGTGGTAAGGGCGGTACAAACAACCGCCCTTAAAGCCAGCATTAGTGATTAAAGCTAGCGCTTAAAACTAGCCATTAAGACTTAGTTACCGCGCTGTTCGCGATAGCTCTCTAAGGCTTGTTTTGCGTCATCGTCAGCACGGGATTCCCAGTCGGCAAATAGCTCATCCCCTGCCGCTTGCAGGGCAGTAGAAACCGCTTCGTTAGGCTCAGAAACCGAAATACCATTTTCTTTCAGTGCTTCCAGACTAGCTTCATTATTCTCGCGGCTCATTTGCCAGCCACGCTCCTCGGCACGAGCCGCGGCTTCCATCAGCGCCTCTTGGGTAGCTTCATCTAAACGATCAAAGCTGCGCTGACTCATGAACACAATGTTCTTAGGCAGCCACAAGTTGGCATCGGTGTAATCGGTTACATAGTCCCAGGCTGCCATGGAGTTACCGGTAGAACTGGACGTAATCATGGCATCCACACGTCCGGTGCTAAAAGCGGTAGGAATATCGGACTCTTCGGTTTCTGTCGGGCTGCCACCTAAATTATCAACGAAGCGCTGGGTATTAATATTCGGCGCACGCACCCGCAAGCCGTCGAACTGGCCGGGATCCGTTAACGGCGCAGAGGTGTAAATGCCCTGAGCTGGCCAAGCAACAGCATACAAAGGCACCATTCCTTCATAGGCAAATAGCTCAGTAATCATCGGCTTGGTGGCTTCCCACAAGGCATAGGCATCTTCATAGCTACCGGCTACCCCCGGCAGCGTATCCACTTCGAAAATAGGGTCATCATTTGAAAGAATCGAGAGGAATACTTCACCAGCATCAATTGTACCGCGGCGCACCGACGGTTTAATTTCACCATGAGAGACCAGCGAACCACCGCTGTGCACCGTAATAGTTAACTCGCCGTTTGTGGCCTCAGCCACATCTTCTGCAAACTGTTTATTGTTTTGAGTATGGAAGCTTGCATCACCATAAGGCGTTGCCATGGTCCATTCAGCCGCCTGGGCGGTTGCCGCAGCGGCAAGGCTGCAAGCGGTCACTAATAGTAACGGCGTTGTTATACGTTTATGCATGGGGACGTCCTCTTATTCATATTAATGGAAGCTCAGGTTGATCGAGGTGCTGCTTCGGGAGTGGTAGAGATTGCGCTAGGACGAACCCAGCGACCGGTAACACATGTGTTTGCCATATCAGCGCGCCGCTCTCTGGCATAGTTAACTGCACACTCTTGGGCAATTCGGCCCACGCTGCGACAAAAGCGCGGATGATTTGCACTGCGCCATATCACATCATAGTTCATAGGCGGCAACGGTACGGGTAGCGTTAAACGGTATAGATCACCCCGTCGCCACTCATCTAATACGGTGGCGACCGGGAGCGCGCCGATTCCCAGCCCCTCCATCGTCATCCGCGCAATGGTCATCAATGTACTAACGCTATGGATACGAGGCTGTCGAACGCCCACGTCAGAAAGGTAACGAACTAGCTCTTCGTAGGGGCGAGCCTGCCGGCCAAAGGAAATAAACGGCAACGACTGACACCAAGCATTAGGGTGTTCGTTTAGCAACGCGGCATGACGAGGCGAAACAAACATACCCATTTCATAAGGGCTTAACGTCTCACACTCAATTTGCTCCGGGGCCAAGTAACCATTCATTGCCAGCAAAATATCAAGTTCGTTGCGCATCAGCCGATCATTGAGGACCGGCGAGTAATCGACTGTTAGCTCAATGATAAGCTCAGGAAAACGCGCAGTAAGCTGCTGAATGAATGCGGGAAACCAGCTATGCGCAATGGTTTCAATGGTGCCAAGCCTAAGCGGCGCAGAAAAAGTTTCGGCACTATCAAACAGCTTCAGCGCCTCATCACGCTGATGCAGTATGCGCTCAGCGTGCAGAAAGAACTCGCGGCCACGCATGGTCGGCTGAACCGGGCGCGCCGAGCGCTCAAGCAACAGCTCGCCTACGGTGCTTTCCAAGCGTGAAATACGCTCAGAAACAGAAGGCTGTGTGATATGCAGGCGTACCGCCGCCTTACGAAAAGAGCCAAGTTTTACCGCCCATACAAAAGCGTCTAGCTCCTTGAAATCAAGCATACGTTTGCCTAACCAACGGTTGCAGTAACATCGGCGTGGGTTCCTTCACAGCACAGGTAACGTCGCGCGCAGTGCCGCTCCCTAGCGCGATGTGTCACTGGGTTAAATAGTCGCATTGCTGTGTCATGCAATTTTAGAGCCAGCATCGTGAGATTACCTTCTGTTTCTCGCTGAACAGCGTCTAACCGAACAGTGACAAGCTGACTCATGGCCGATGTTTGCATGTTTCACTCCTCAAAACGACTCACTGGCCGCCGATTATTATTAGCGCTGCGGATATTCGTTAGGGCTGGCGTGAGCGTTTTTTATAATCTTTTATTGAGCTGCTTTATTTATTTGATAATCGCATTCCCCCCTAGCGTCAACTATTTTCCCAATAAATAACAGCACGATAGGAAGCACCGATACTAAGTATCGCTAAAAACGATTGGAACTTAACAAGATAGGTTCATATATTGGTTTTAAGACGTCACAGTAATAATCACGCTAACTATTTACACTGGTCAGTCATAACAAACACAGACAATCGCATCTTTAACAACAAATTCTTCAACATTAGCATTTCTTAATTAAAAATAAGCGTTCTTTGCCAACGCAGCTAACGAACAACTCGCTGTTAACCAACAAGTGACTCCAATAAATTCAAAACAGGCTAGGAGACGATATGGCAACCCCACTGCTCAACTGCGACATGGGCGAAAGCTTCGGTAATTGGTCAATCGGCTTAGATGCCGACGTAATGCCTTATGTCGATTGCGCCAATATCGCCTGTGGCTATCATGCCTCAGACCCCCATGTAATGCGCCGCACGGTCGCTCTGGCCAGCCAGCATGGCGTGCGTATTGGCGCCCACCCCGGCTATCCCGATTTAATGGGGTTTGGTCGTCGCTCTATGGCCTGCTCGCCCGCAGAAGTAGAGGATATGATGCTGTACCAGGTCGGTGCGCTGGCCGGAATTTGCCAAGCCGAAGGTGCGACGCTGAGCTACATAAAGCCCCATGGGGCGATGTATAACGACATGGCGGCGAATCTTGAGCTATTGGAAGGTGCCATGCGCGCGGTACGCGCTTATGATGCCAATCTTCCGCTGATGGTCATGGCAACTGCCGATCCGGAACCTCATCGTCAGTTGGCGAAAAAAATGGGCGTTACCCTATGGTTTGAAACGTTCGCTGACCGCGCTTATGAAGCAACCGGCCACCTCGCTTCTCGCCGCCTGGCAGGCGCTGTCCATCACGACCAAGCCACTATCGTTGCGCAAGCCGTTGCACTCGCCAAAGGCGAAGCACTGACCGCCCGTGATGGTAGCGCGCTGCACCTGCCCTGCGACACCCTGTGCGTGCACGGCGACAACCCTGAGTCAGTCGCTGCCGTGCGTGCTATTCGTGATGCCTTTACGGCGCTGGAGTCTGCGTGAAACTGCGTTTAGAAACGGCGGCCATGGACGCCGTAACGGTACGGCTGTTTGACACTATTGATGAATCCAATATGGCGTGGATCATCGCTGCCGATCAAACCCTGCGCGATGCGCTGGGCGAGGCACTCATTGACCTGATTCCCTCTTACACCACGCTGCTGGTGCACTACGACAGCCAGCAACTCAGCTTTGGTCAAGTCGCGACGCTGATTCGCAGTGCCTTGCGCCACTTAAAGCCTAGCGAATCGCAGAACGGTCAGCTGCACGAGATTCCCGTGTGGTACGACGAAAGCGTTGGCCCTGAACTTCCGCTGGTGGCAAAACGTGCAGGACTCAGCGTTGACTCTCTAATCGAGCGTCACTGCGACCGTGATTACTGCGTCTTCGCACTGGGCTTCGCCCCCGGCTACGGCTTTATGGGATTGGTAGACGAGGGCATCGCCACGCCTCGCTTGAAAACGCCGCGCCGCAAAGTCGCGGCAGGCAGTGTGGGCATTGCCGATCGACAAACCGCTATCTACCCGCTCCTTTCCCCTGGAGGATGGAATATTTTAGGTCGCACCGCCGTACCGCTCTTTGAATTCGCTAAGCGGGGCGACCCCCTATTTCGCCCTGGTGATAAAGTGCGCTTTAAAGCGATTGGCCAAGCAGAGTTCGAAGCATCAGGAGGCGATACCACGCCGATGGAGGAGCGGCCATGAGCCAAGCAATGCTAACGGTTAAGCAGGCTGGGCCACTGGCTCTGATTCAAGACTTAGGGCGGTTCGGCGTGGGTCATTTGGGTGTCACTCAGGGAGGTGCCGCCGACTGGATTTCATTTCGCTGGGCAAACTGGCTACTTGGTAACGCACCAGATAGCGCGGCACTGGAAATTGTTATGGGTGGCAATCTCAGCTTGGTTGCCAATGCCGAGGTGCGTCTGGCGCTCACCGGGGCTGACCTTGGTGCTACCATCGATGGTCAGCCATTGGCCACCAACACAAGCTTTCTGCTGCGTTGCGGTCAAACACTCATATTCAGCCAACCCCGTCGCGGCCTGCGAGCCTATCTGGCGTTTCCTGGCGGATTAGACGCACCAACGATACTGGGCAGCCGTGCCTGCACTGCCCGCGAACAAATTGGCGGGCTCCGCGACGACGGCAGGCCACTACAAACCGGCGATCAGCTCACCTGGCAAGGTAGCTCATCCGGCGAGCGCAGCTTGCCTGAAGGAATAGCCCCCGCCATGCCGGAAAAAAGCTGCCAACTCAGCATGGTGCTTGGCTCGCAAGCTTCACATTTCGCTGGACGTAGCCTGTACAATGCTTTTAACCAGCCTTGGACAGTCGATAATCGCGCTGATCGCATGGGTATCCGCCTCACTGGCCAGCCTCTGCATTGCACGCTCGGCGGCGTTATTTCTGAAGGCATTCCGCTTGGCGCCGTGCAAATCCCCCCCGACGGCCAGCCGATTATTTTAATGAATGACCGCCAAACCATTGGTGGCTATCCTCGCCTTGGTGCGCTTACCCCGATGGCCTGTGCGCTGCTTGCTCAATGCGTACCGGGAACCGAGGTGCGTTTGAGCCCTGTCAGTGCCAGCCAAGCGCAAATTGCCTACCGGAAGCAATTAAGCCATTGGCATTAAAAAAACCCGCATCGAAAGATGCGGGTTAGGACAGGGAAGTTACTTAGAGCAAGCGTTGCTTTGACGTTTATGCGACGTCGAAGCGGTCTGCATTCATCACTTTTGCCCAGGCGGCGACGAAGTCTTTAACAAATTTCTCGCCGTTATCGTCCTGGGCGTACACCTCTGCGTAGGAGCGTAGCAGTGAGTTAGACCCAAACACTAGATCAACGCGAGAGGCTGTCCATTTAACGGCGTCCGTTTGACGGTCGCAAATTTCGTAAATATTGTTGCCCACCGGCTTCCAGCTGTTGCCCATATCGGTCAGGTTGGCAAAGAAGTCGTTGGTCAACTGGCCTTCACGGTGAGTGAACACACCGTGCTTGGTACCACCATAGTTGGTGCCCAGCACACGCATTCCACCTAACAGCACGGTCATCTCCGGCGCGGTGAGTCCCATCAACTGGGCACGATCCAGCAGCATTTCTTCGGGTTTGACGATGTAATCCTTTTTCTGCCAGTTACGGAAGCCATCGGCAAGTGGCTCTAAAGGCTCAAAAGAGTCTACGTCAGTCATTTCATCCGTGGCATCGCCACGGCCTTTGAGGAACGGCACACGCACCTCATAGCCCGCTGCTTTGGCGGCTTTTTCGATAGCCACGCTACCCGCCAAGACAATCACATCGGCAATGCTGGCCCCCGTATCAGCAGAGATCTGCTCGTATACGTTAAGCACATCGGCAAGACGCGCTGGCTCATTGCCTTGCCAATCTTTCTGGGGAGCCAAGCGAATGCGCGCACCGTTGGCGCCACCGCGCATGTCGGAGCCACGGTAAGTGCGCGCGCTATCCCACGCGGTGCTGACCATATCGCTAATGCTTAAGCCGCTCTCAGCAATTTTCTGCTTAACCACTTCTTCGCAGTAATCGGTGCTACCGGCAGGCACTGGATCTTGCCAGATAAGGTCTTCCGCAGGCACTTCTGGGCCGATATAGCGTGCTTTCGGGCCTAAATCACGGTGAGTTAGCTTAAACCACGCTTTAGCGAAAGTTTGCTTGAAGTACTCCGGGTCGGCCATGAATTTTTCGCAAATGGCACGGTACGTCGGATCCATCTTCATCGCCATGTCCGCATCGGTCATGATCGGGTTGTGACGCACAGAGGGATCGGTTGCATCAACCGGCTTATCTTCCTCTTTAATATCGATAGGCTCCCACTGATGAGCACCCGCGGGACTTTTCTTCAGTTCCCACTCGTAGCCAAACAGCAGATCGAAATAGCCCATATCGAACTTAGTTGGGTTGGTAGTCCAAGCGCCTTCAATACCCGACGTCACGGCATTGCTCGCTTTGCCACCCATGTGTGGGTTGCCCCAACCAAAGCCCTGATTTTCAACGTCAGAGGCTTCAGGTTCAGCACCTAACGCAGCGGCGTCGCCATTACCATGGCACTTACCCACGGTATGGCCCCCTGCTGTTAAAGCAGCGGTTTCTTCGTCGTTCATCGCCATACGGGCGAAGGTTTCGCGCACCTGCAGAGCTGTCTTAAGCGGATCAGGCTGGCCGTTAACCCCTTCTGGGTTAACATAGATAAGTCCCATTTGCACCGCAGCCAGCGGATTCTCCATTGTTTCCGGCTGTTCAACGTCACCGTAACGCTCATCGGAAGGCGCTAACCACTCTTTTTCAGCCCCCCAATAGATGTCTTTCTCCGGATGCCAGATGTCTTCGCGGCCAAACGAGAATCCGTAAGCGGGCAGCCCCATAGATTCGTAGGCCACTGTGCCCGCAAGAATGATTAGGTCGGCCCAGCTGATTTTATTGCCATACTTTTTCTTCACTGGCCACAGCAAACGGCGCGCCTTATCCAGGCTTACGTTATCCGGCCAGGAGTTGAGCGGTGCAAAACGCTGATTACCGGTACCACCGCCACCACGGCCATCGGCAATACGGTAAGTTCCGGCAGAGTGCCATGCCATGCGGATCATCAGGCCACCGTAGTGGCCCCAGTCGGCTGGCCACCATGCTTGGCTATCAGTCATCAAGGCATGAACATCTTGCTTGAGGGCGTCAAAATCGAGTTTTTTGACCTCTTCCCGATAGTCAAAGTCAGGATCCATCGGGTTAGTTTTACGATCATGCTGGTGCAGAATGTCTAGGTTCAACGCCTCTGGCCACCAATCTTTGTTGGAGGTGCCAGTAGACGTATTACCACCATGCATTACAGGACATTTTCCACTCATGTTTCTCTCCCCTTCTTGCTCTTCGCCTTGGGCTCGCCAAGGAAACAGATGATCGACATCTCATATTGCTGCCTACAGTGTAGGTAATCAGCAAGCGTTGCGTTGATATGTACTGTTTTAAAGCACCTCATCGATAGTCACAATTTGTAATAAACCAATAGATCGATAGTTATTTATTATTAAACTAGCTATTTCTTAGCCAATAACAACTTAGCTACTAAAAGCTGAGTCAATAAAAACTGAGCCCATAAAAAAGGCAGGACGTCAGACGCCCTGCCCGTACCACTATCAGGATAGTAGTGTTTTCTTATCTTTACTCTACCAGTGGCAATAGTGCGTTCAAGCTATCCCGTGCATCGCCGTAGAACATACGCGTGTTCTCTTTGAAGAATAGCGGGTTTTCAATGCCAGAGTAGCCCGTGCCCTGACCGCGCTTGCTGACAAACACCTGCTTAGCTTCCCAAACCTTCAATACCGGCATACCAGCGATAGGACTATTGGGATCTTCCTCGGCCGCTGGGTTTACGATGTCGTTGGAGCCGATCACGATCACCACGTCCGTACTTGAGAAATCGTCGTTAATCTCGTCCATTTCCAGCACGATATCGTAAGGTACCTTGGCTTCAGCCAGCAGTACGTTCATGTGCCCAGGTAGGCGCCCTGCCACCGGATGAATACCGAAACGTACGGTCTTCCCCGCTGCCCGCAGTTTGCGTACTAGATCGCTCACCGCACTTTGCGCTTGAGCCACCGCCATGCCATATCCCGGCACGATAATCACGCTGTCGGCATCGTTTAAGGCACTTGCTACGCCACTCGCATCAATCGCTACCTGCTCGCCCTCAATTTCAGCCGCTGGCCCTTGAGCACCACCGAAGCCGCCCAAAATCACGTTAACGAAGTTGCGGTTCATCGCCTTACACATAATGTAAGACAGGATTGCCCCTGAGGACCCCACCAGTGCGCCGGTAACAATCAACAGATCATTAGAAAGCGTGAAACCAATCGCCGCAGCCGCCCAACCAGAGTAGCTGTTCAGCATCGACACCACCACGGGCATATCCGCACCGCCAATGCCCATAATCAGGTGATAGCCAATAAAGAATGACAGCGCTGCCAGCACGATCAATGTCCAGAAGCCTGCACCGTTGAGGTACATAATCGCGAGCAGCAGCGAAAGCACCGCAGCCCCCGCGTTGAGCATATGCCCGCCCGGCAGTTGACGAGGCTTGCCATCTACTTTGCCTGCCAGCTTACCGAATGCAATCACCGAGCCGGTAAAGGTCACCGCACCGATGAAAATCGCGAACACCACCTCGATCTGCAAAAAGGTCAGCTCAGCAGGAGCCTTTGTGGCCACCAAGGCGGCAAACGCAGAAAACTCTTGCATCGCACCATCGGCGGCTTGTGCGGCCAGCACCCGGCGGCGCTCTAAATCTGCGCTCCAGGCAACAAAGACCGCTGCCAGACCCACAAAACTATGTAGTGCCGCTACCAACTGAGGCATTTCGGTCATTTCGACCTTGCCTGCGACATAGGCACCAATCCCGGCACCAATCAACATCGCTGGCACCAGCCACCAGTAGCCGCCAATACCTGGCCCAAGGGAGGTAAATAATACCGCTACGGCCATGCCCACAATGCCGTACCAGACGGCACGCTTGGCTTTCTCCTGATTACTCAAGCCGCCTAGCGATAAAATAAATAGCACACTTGCCGCAATTGCCGCGGCAGATACGAATCCTTGTCCTAACATCTCGTTTCTCCGCCGCTTAGGATTTTTGGAACATGGCCAGCATCCGGCGTGTCACCAGGAAGCCACCCACGATATTAATCGACGCAATCAGTACTGAAATGGCCGCCAGCACGATAACGACACCGCTGCCTGAACCGATTTGCAAAATCGCCCCTAAAATAATGATGCCGGAGATGGCATTAGTGACCGCCATTAACGGCGTGTGCAGCGAGTGGCTCACCTTCCAAATCACCTGGAAGCCGATGAAACACGCCAACACGAACACAATAAAGTGCTGCATAAATGAGGCAGGGGCTATTTGACCCAGCAACAGCATCAACGCGCCACCAACGGCGAGTAAGCCAGCTTGTCGCTTGGTTTGCGCTTTAAACGCCGCGTGTTCAGTCGCCTTTTTCTCTTCAGGCGTTGGTTCTTGCTCTTTTTTCTTCGGCTTCGCTGCGGCAATGGCCTTTACTTTCGGCGGCGGCGGCGGGAAGGTGATTTCGCCCTGGTGCGTGACCGTAGCGCCGCGAATGACATCATCTTCCATGTTGTGATGGATGACGCCGTCTTTCTCAGGCGTGAGGTCAGCTAGCATGTGGCGAATGTTAGTAGCGTAAAGCAGCGACGCTTGGGTAGCCATGCGTGAGGGGAAGTCGGTATAGCCGACCACCACGACGCCGTTATCAGATACCACGCGTTCATCCGGCTTGGTTAAGTCGCAGTTACCGCCTTTTTCAGCGGCTAAGTCGACAATCACCGAGCCAGGTTTCATGGCTGCAACCATATCTTCCAGCCACAGCTTGGGTGCGGGCCTACCAGGAATCAGCGCCGTGGTGATGACAATGTCGACATCCGGTGCTTGTTCGCGGAAACACTCTAGCTGCTTCTCGCGAAACTCTGGGCTAGAGGGTGAGGCATAGCCACCGCTTTCTGAACCGTCCTGACTATCTTCAAAATCGAGAAACAGGAATTCAGCGCCCATGGATTCAATCTGCTCGGACACCTCTGGGCGTACATCAAACGCACGCACCACAGCGCCAAGGCTAGCCGCGGTACCAATCGCCGACAAGCCCGCCACACCTGCGCCGATCACCAATACTTTGGCAGGGGGAACTTTACCGGCGGCGGTTACCTGGCCAGTAAAGAAGCGGCCAAAGTTATTGCCCGCCTCAATCACCGCACGGTAGCCCGCGATATTGGCCATTGAGGAGAGCGCATCCATTTTCTGCGCTCTGGAAATACGTGGCACCATGTCCATCGCAATAACAGATGCGCCCTGAGCTTTACAGGTTTCTAACAGCGCTTCGTTTTGTGCAGGCCAGAAGAACGCGATCAGCGTCTGGCCCTCTCGCAAATAGTGAGCCTCAGTTTCCGAAGGTTCACGGACTTTAATCACCACGTCCGCATCACGCCACAGCGCTTCCGCGCTTTCCACAACGCTGACACCCGCGTCGCGATACGTGTCGTCATTAAAGCCCGCGGCAGCCCCTGCGCCGGCTTCCACCAAGCACTCATGGCCTAGCTTTTGAAGCTGTTTTGCGCTCTCAGGAGTAAGCGCTACACGCGCTTCTCCTTGAGCTGTCTCTTTCGGTGCGCCTATTTTCACACGCTTTCTCCCTTGGTTAGCCCATTTCCAGCGTCATGACCAAAACAGTCATATTTTTACCCTTGGTTATTGGACGCTGGGCATTATTACTGACATGCGTCGTCGCGCCAGATAGCAGTTTAGGATCTAACGCGGCGACCGCCAGTTACTATTCAACCTTCGATTCAATTGGGTTGTTTAACTACAACACTACCCTTTTTAACAACGATTCCCCACCAAAAGTTAGAGAAAACTACTTCCAAAGTACCGCATTCAATTCACCCCACCAATGATTAACTGAAGTAGTGGGTATGGCAATAATGATTAACCTCCAAAAACGCCCACAACAGTACTTATAACGACATTTGTCATGACGTTTGTAACGGCACTCACAACAACATGCTTAACAACGCAGGAGAGTCACTTATGTGGACCAAACCGACGTATCAGAACATGCGCCTTGGCTTTGAAGTAACGCTGTATATCTCTACCCGCTAATCGCTAGCGACTGAACCGCGGCCCCTGCCTGCCTTATTGGGTTTATATCAGGTAGGGGCTTTTACCCAGGATTCATAGCACAACCACAGCACTCACGTAGGAGGTCAGTCTATGCAGATTTTAGTTCTTGGGGCTGCCGCAGGTGGCGGCTTTCCCCAATGGAATTGCAACTGCCCTAACTGCTACCACGCTCGCCTGGGCAGTGCAGATCATCAACCTCGCACTCAATCATCGATTGCGTTAAGCGTGGATGGCAAGCAGTGGTTGCTATGCAATGCGTCCCCAGATATTCGCGCTCAGCTCAATGCCAATCCGGAATTATGGCCAAGCGACCTGCGTGGCAGTGGTATTCGTGGTGTGCTACTGGTCGATGCCCAAATCGATCATGTCACCGGGCTACTCTCCTTAAGGGAAGGCTGCCCGTTAGAGGTGTGGTGCACACCTAATGTGCATCGCGATTTATCGACAGGTTTTCCGCTATTTCCGATGCTGGAACACTGGGGCGGACTGCACTGGCAGCCGATTGAGCTGGAAGGTCATCAGGAAGTTGTCGAGTTTTCGGTTCCCTTTCTGCCAGATATCGCGCTGACCGCCTTTGCGCTACACAGCAATGCGCCGCCCTACTCACCTCGGCGCGGCGCACCCTCCTGTGGCGATAATTTGGGGCTGTATATTGTTGATCGTCGTAGCGGCAAGTCGCTGTGCTACGCCCCAGGGCTTGGCAACCCAACACCACTGGCCATGCGTTTCTTAAACGCCGCAGATGTGGTGATGGTGGATGGCACCCTGTGGGAAGACGACGAAATGCAGACGCTTGGCGTTGGCACTTCCACAGGCCAACAGATGGGTCACCTTGCGCTCAATGGCAGCGACGGTATGTGTGCGCTATTGAGCGATCTACCCAGCAGCACGCGGCGCATTTTGATTCATATCAACAACACCAACCCGATTTTGGACGGCGCTAGCGATGCAGCGAAAACATTGCAGGCCTCAGGCATCGAAACAGCTTACGACGGGATGAAACTGACGTTTTAAATCAACGTTCATAGACCTTAAACACTCTCTCATCTTAGATATCATTGAGTATTAATCGATTAACATCCAGACCTAAATCTTAGATTAAAAAAGCACTAGGTTAGTAGAATTTAAAAGATAGCAGGGCAATAAAAAGTGAGAAAACAGGCCCTGAAATAATTAAATCAAAATAAGCATATAACTTAATAAAATAATTCAAATAGAGCGATCTATAACCAAAAAACCCTGTTTCATTAAACAAACCCTATTCATAAAGAACGGCTAAAAATAAAACCATTTAAATCAGCAATATATATATTAGATATTAAAAAAATAATCAGGAAAACGACTATGGCGATGACAGCGATAACGCCCAGTGCTTCTGCCACCCCGCTCAGCCGGGAGGCATTCCGTGAAGCACTAATGGGTAAAGGGCAGTACTACCATCTTAATCACCCCTTTCAACAGGCGATGGCCAACGGCGAGCTTAGCCAGAAACAGCTGCAAGGCTGGGTGGCTAATCGCTTCTACTACCAGTTGATGATTCCCCAAAAAGACGCCGCACTACTGGCCAACTGCCCAGATGCCGACACCCGCAGACGATGGGTTCAGCGCCTGCTTGACCACGACGGCCACGCCGGAGATGAAGGCGGGATTGAGGCCTGGTTAGCCCTAGGTGAAGCCGTAGGTTTACCGCGTCATACGTTGATTTCCCAGGAGCATGTGCTACCCGGCGTGCGCTTTGCGGTGGATGCCTACCGCAACTTTGTCGCCCGTGCCCCCTGGCAGGAAGCGGCGATCTCATCGCTTACCGAGCTATTTGCGCCGCTTGCCCACCAAAACCGCCTAGTTACCTGGCCTCAGCACTACCCGTGGATTAACGAGCAAGGCTATCGCTATTTTCGTAAACGTCTCGGTGAAGCCCGCCGAGACGTCGAGCACGGTCTGGAAATCGCTTTAGGCATGTGTACCACGGTGGCGCTGCAGCAGCGCGCGCTGGATATTTTGCAATTTAAGCTCGATGTGCTGTGGAGCATGTTGGATGCCATGACTATGGCCTATCAGTTAGACCGACCGCCTTACCACACCGTCACCCACGAAGCGGTGTATCACCGTGGGCTTGAGCACTCACATTACTAGGCAATGATCGACTAGCGTTGGGGAATTCACCATGTCACAGCAACTCGTCATATCACATCAAGATATTTACCAGCTGCGACGCGGCTGGCGCCTACAGTGGGAGGCCATTCAGGGCTGCCACGTTATTCTTTATCCCGAAGGCATGGTCAAGCTCAGCGCGACTGCCGGCGCGATTCTTGAGCAGGTTGATGGCCATCACTCCATCGCCGATATTATCGCTACCCTGCAGCAGCGCTACCCAGGCGCGGAGTCCTTAGCAGACGATGTCATACAGTTTATCGATGAAGCCCGAGACAACGGCTGGCTAACCGTGAAGGAGGTTCATTGTGGTTAGTACAACGACCTCACCGCCCTTATGGCTGCTGGCGGAACTCACCTACCGCTGCCCATTGCAGTGTGCTTACTGCTCTAATCCGTTGGAATTTACCCGTTACCAAAACGAGTTGGATACCGACGCGTGGTTTAGCGTGCTGCGCCAAGCCCGAGCAATGGGGGCAGCACAGCTTGGCTTTTCCGGCGGCGAACCGTTGATTCGTCAAGACCTGGAAGCGCTGGTCAGCGAAGCACGCCAGCTAGGCTTTTACACCAACCTGCTGACTTCCGGTGTCGGCCTCACTGCCCAGCGGGTAGACGCCTTGGCAGAAGCAGGCCTGGATCATATCCAGATTAGCCTGCAAGCCGCCGACCCCGAGCTAGCCCAAGCGCTGGCAGGTTCTGCCAAGGCCCACGCCAACAAGCTAGCCATGGCCAAAGCGGTCAAGGCCGCTGGCTACCCCATGGTATTAAACGTGGTCTTGCATCGGCACAATATCGATCAAATTGGCGATCTGATTGCCCTCTGCGATGAGCTAGGTGCGGATGCAGTTGAACTGGCCAACTGCCAGTATTACGGCTGGGCGTTTTTGAACCGCCAGGCGCTGATGCCTACCCGTGAACAGCTGGTACGCGCCGAGGCGGAAACCAATCGCTGGCGTGAAACACTGGCGGCACGTGGCCGCGATATGTCATTACTATTTGTGGTACCGGACTACTTTGAGCAAGCGCCTAAAGCGTGCATGGGTGGTTGGGGCAGTATCTTTATGACCGTAGCCCCAGATGGCGCCGTGTTGCCCTGCCACAGCGCCAGGGAACTGCCGATGGCATTTCCGAACGTCAAAGAAACGTCGCTACAGGACATTTGGTACCAAAGCGATGCGTTCAACCGCTTTCGCGGCACCCAGTGGATGCCTACGCTTTGCCAACAGTGCGACGACCGCGATAAAGACCATGGCGGCTGCCGCTGCCAAGCCTATTTATTAACCGGTGATATGAACGCCACCGACCCGGTGTGCCAGCACTCTCTCCAGCATGGGTTGTTAGACAGCCTAATCGCAGAAAACAGCCACAACACGTCCGATCAAGCGACGCTGATTCCCCGCAATGCCCGTCAGTCAAAGCAGTTGCAAACAAGGCAGTTGCAGAATCAAGTTGAAAGTCAGGCTGAACGTCAAAGCCCTAATAGCTCAACAGCGACGTCGTCTCGCCAACCACTTGAGCTGATTTATCGACAATAAATCTGTTTATCAGTAATAAAATGATTAAGGCTCGCAGGTGGCTCGCTCAGCATGGGCGGGCAGCTGCGGGCAAACGGGAGCTAACGGCTGTCCGCTCGCTTGCCAGCCATCCACCCCATTTGAGTACCAATAGAGCTCTTCATAGCCCATTGCCTCAGCGCGCCGTGCAGCATTCCAGGAAAGCCAGCAGTCAGCCCGGCAGAAAAACACTAGCGGCGCGGCGTCAGCGCGCTCACGCTGCGCATCCAGTGCCGTGGTGAAATAATTCACCCACTCCTCTTCCAAACTAGCCGCGCCCACATTCGGCAGCCAAATACTACCTGGAATCGTTAAGTGCGAACTGTCCTGCAGAAAAAGACCGTTATGCCAGGGCAGCGCATAGACATCCACTAGGATCACTGGCGGTGACGCCAGCAACGCTTGAAAAGCACGCTCATCTAACGTGGTCACCCCTGGAAGCGGTGCAGTAACCGGCGCTTTAAAAGGCGGCAGGCGATAGCCTTCTTGGTTAAATGCTGCAGCGGGCGCCTCAGCGCCTGCCACCCCGCTGAACACGCCACCTCCCCACACCAAACAGAGGAGGTAGCGGCACACAGAGTGCGCCGAAGGTTGTGTCGTCATGGTGACATTACTCCCAATCAAACGGACAGCCGGTACAGCCCTCCATTTGGGCCATTTGGAAGTTGCCGTAGTGGATGCGTGCACCAGTCATATCAGCATCATTGAGGCGCGTGATGTTCATTTTGGCTTCTTGCAAATTAGCATCGCGCAGGTCTGCACCGATCAGGTTGACCTTATTCATCCAGGCCATTTCCAGATTGCTGCCCATCAATGTTGCTCCTTGCATGCTGGCCCCAGAAAGCCGAGCAAACTCAAGGTTAGCGCCAGTCAAATCAGCATAATCAAATGTCGCTCCCTGGGCATAAATACTCCAGCTATCCAGCCCAACCAAACTGGCATGGGAAAGATCGGCACCGCGTAAATGCGTGTTGGGCATGCGCGCACGATTGAGGTTGGCATTTCTCAGTGATGCGCCTTCAAAATCAACGCTGCGTAGGTTGCTGTGGCGGAAATCCGAGCCTTCTAGGTTACTGCCCGCAAAGTTAGCGCCCTGTAGGTCAAGATTGGAAAAGTCACCGCCGGATAAATCCATATTGGCGCACTGAGTACCTGACACTAACTCACAGCCGTTATGCACTGGCGGTTGATACGCTTCAACATAATCGTCGGCAACAACGCTACTTATCGCGCTAAGGCAGAGAAAAACCGCCGTTGCTTGGCGGCTCCATAAAGGCAGAGCATTGCCAGTTATCATTGTTATTCTTTCCATTACCGTTATCTCCATTCAAAAAAGGGCGGCAAAAGCCGCCCAAGAGGTGTCAGTAACTTAACGGTTAGCCAAGTCTTGAACGAAGGAAGGCAATTTGAAGACCCAGAACGAGCCGCCCTGAGCAATCGGCCGGGTCAGTTCAGCCATGTCGCCGCCCCATAGTGGAACTGCACCGCCATAGCCTGCAGTAACACCAATGTACTGCTCACCGTCCATCTCCCAAGTAACCGGTGGTGAAATGATGCCGGTGCCTACCTGGAACTTCCAAAGCTCTTCACCGGTTTCTGCATGGAATGCTTTTAAGTAGCCATCGCCGGTACCGGTAAACACCAGATCACCGTGGGTCGCTAGCACGCCTGCCCACAGCGGCATAGGCTCTTTATGCTCCCAGGCGTACTCACCGGTAACCGGATCAACGGCACGCAGAATACCGACGTGGTCGTCGTACATACGTTTAATGCGGAAGCCCATACCCAGGTAAGCCGCCCCTTCCACGTACTCAACTTCCTCGGTCCAATAGTCTTCTTTCCAGTGGTTACCCGGCACGTAGAACAGCCCGGTGTCTTCGCTGTAAGCCATTGGGTTCCAGTTTTTACCCCCCAGGAACGGTGGTGAAACTTCAACCGGCTCAGAACGGGTTTGTCCCTCTTCTAAGCGCGGCGGGCGCTGACCTTCAGCCTCAACCGGACGGCCAGTTTCCAGGTCGATATGGGTGGCCCAGGTAATGTTATCGACAAATGGGAAGGCGTTAATCAGCTCGCCGTTGGTTCGGTCAGTGACATAGAAGAAGCCATTACGGTCAGCGTGGGCACCCGCATTCACCGTTTGGCCATTCTCATCTTGGTACTCAAACAAGACGATTTCGTTATTGCCTGAGAAGTCCCAGGTGTCGTTGGGGGTGTGCTGATAGAACCACTTCACTTCGCCAGTCGAAGGGTCGATACCCAGTTGGCCAGAGGTGTAAAGGCTGTCGTAGTCAGACGGGTCGCCGTCTTCCGAGGTGCGTGCCCAGCCATTCCAGGGAGCGGGGTTACCGGCACCAATGATGATGGTATTGGTCTCAGGGTCGAAACTGGCGCTCTGCCACGGCGCACCGCCACCTTGGCTCCAGGCTTGTACTTTGCCGGTTTCGCTATCGGGGTCATCGGGCCATGAAGGTGCGTTGGCATCGCCTGTCGGCGTGCTCTCTTCGCCGTTCAAACGTCCCATGTGGCCTTCAACAAAGGGCCGCATCCAAATCTCTTCGCCGGTATCAGGGTCACGGGCATACAGCTTACCCACAATGCCGAACTCATCTCCCGAAGAGCCATGAATCAGCAATACGCGACCTGTTTCGCTATCTTCGACAATGGTTGGCGCACCGGTCATGGTGTAGCCCGCGCGGTGATCACCAAAGCGCTCGCGCCACACCACCTCACCGGTATCTTTATTCAGCGCCACGATGCCAGCATCCAGCGTGCCGAAGAACACCTTATCGCCGTAAATAGCCGCACCGCGGTTCACCACGTCACAGCAGGGGCGAATATCGCTGGGCAGGCGATGGTTGTAGGACCACAGCCGCTGGCCGGTGCGCGCATCAATTGCAAAAATACGTGAATAGGAGCCGGTGACATAAATAACGCCTTCATGAATCAGCGCCTGAGACTCCTGGCCACGCTGCATTTCATCGCCAAACGAGTGAGACCACGCGGGGGTCAGCATCTCGACGTTATCGGCGTTAATTTGATCAAGCGGGCTATAGCGCTGCGCCTTCACGCCCATGCCGTACATCAACACCGTTTCAGTGTTGTTATGGTCATTGAGAATATCGTCCCAGGTCACCTCGCTGGCGTGGGCTGTCAGCGCAATGCCCCCGACGCCTAAGGCAGAAGCGTAAGCAACGGCGGCGGTGAGTGTACGCAGGCGAAAGGGCCACGAAATTTTGCGGGCTGACGTGTTGTTATTGATAGCGTCTGTCATGGGTTTTCCATCCGAGTAATGATCACAATGCAATGGCTGCAAAGCGGCCAAGCTGCTGCTTGCGTGGTGCCAGCAAGACTAAGTCCAGCTTAGAAGCTCGGATAACAAACCAATCTACCCCTCCAGTCGCGTTCTCATCCTGATTTAGCACTACTTCCAAAGGATGATCCTAGCGATGCCTAAGGTGCTATAGGTTCGGAAGGCCTGCCTGCCTAAGCTCACTCAAGTGACGATACATTGATCCCCTGAGGAGCATTTCCCATGACCATTACAAAAACCGCACTTAAAGAAACCGTACTGGCAAAAACAATCTCCGCAACATTGCCCGTACGCCTCAGTGGCCAAGTGGGCGCTATCGCTGTTGCCGCGTTGCTGGCCTCACCGTTGGCCTGGTCTCACGGCAGCGTGACTCCTCAAGCCGTTGATATTAAAGACCTCGAACGCTTAGGCGACGAATGGCGGGAAGAGAACCCCTACCGTGATCACCCCCAGCAAGAACTTGCCATCGATATCGGTGCCCGCGCCTACAATAGCAACTGCGCCGCTTGCCACGGGCTAGAAGCGAAATCCGGCGGCATCGCTCCCGACCTACGCGAACTGGAAAATGGCCCATGGGGCGATGAGTGGTTCAAAGAGTTGGTCACCAATGGTTCCGAACGCAACGGCCGAGTGCTAATGCCGCGCATGTCCGACTACGTTAGCCAAGAAGGGCTGTGGGCCATTCGCACTTGGTTAGAAACGGTCAGCATGGAAACTACCGGACAATAACCCCAACGCTGGGAGGCACTATGGCAACCCTAACCGCCATCATCACGTTACAACGGCTCGCCGCGACGTTCGCCGCCCCACTTGCCCTTCCACTCGCGGCGCTTTGCTGGCTGCTGCTCGTACTGCCGACCACCGCGCTAGCCACTGCGAGCACGATTGAACAGGATCCATTTAACTCATTTATGTGGCCTGTGTACCGCGAGCGCTTTCTGGGCGATGCCCCCGTGGTGTTTGATGATCGCGTCATCGTTAACGCGCCGGGGTTCGCCGAAGACTCAGGACAAGTGCCCCTTGAACTAGACGCCAGCGCCTTAGAAGCCAGCGGCGAGCCGATCACTGACATTATTGCCTGGGTGGATCTCAACCCGATTCCCCGCCTGTTCCGCTACTCCCCGATGAGCCATGGATTAGCCAAGCTGTCGCTAAATATTCGCTTGGAACAGGCCTCCGCGGTGCGCGTAGCAGTGAAACAGGGCGATACCTGGCATGTGGGCGGCACCTACATTGAAGCGGAAGGCGGTGGCTGCACCACACCCGGCATTGCCAGCGCTGACACCGATTGGGAAACCACCTTCGGCGAGCTGCAGGGTCGGCTGTTTGCCAATGAGGACGAACAGCGCCTGCGGGTGCGCCTTTCTCACCCCATGGACAGCGGCTTAATCCCCAGCCAGCCTGCCTTTTATGTGCAGTCGTTTGAACTGTTGGATCAGCAGGGCCAGCAAGTAGCCGCTCTGGATATTGAAGCATCGGTGAGCGCCAACCCCACCTTAGGGCTGCATATGCGCCCCTCACCGGGTGGTTATGTGATTGGCGCACGGGATAACAATGGCAACCGCTTTTCTATTGGTCTGCAGCCATGAAAGCCTGTTTTCTGGCCACCTTCAGTTCCTTGCTAATCACGCCGCTGGCAGCCAGCGAACCGGTGATGTTCTGCGAACGTCCACTAACCGCCCAAGCGGTCGCGGAAAACACCTGGATGGTGGAAGGCGTAAGAGAAGAGCTCTCCACCAGCAACTGCGGCCATATTGGCAACCAAGCGTTTATTGCTACGCCCAGTGGTGTCATCCTTATCGACAGCGGCAGCAGCCCACACTTCGGCGAAGCACTCAAGACACTGATTGCGCAGCACACCGCTCAACCCGTACGCTGGGTGCTGAATACCCATCACCATCCTGACCACTTTTTTGGTAATGCCGCCTTCGACGAGGCCCAGCACCTCACCCTAGCCAGCACTCGTGCGTTGATGGCTCGCGACCGGGACGCACTGATCGATAATGTAGCGCGGCTGACTGGGTTTAGTGTAGAGCACTCGTCTATTACCCTACCCAGCGCGATCGAAGCAGGTGAGATAACTCTTGGCAACTACCCGCTCACGCTTTTCGCCATGAGTGGCCATAGCGGTGGTGATCTGGTGATTATGGACCATGCCACCGGCGTGCTGTTTTTAGGCGACATGGGCTTCTATCAACGTGCTGCCGCCACCGCACACACACCAAGCCTGCAACAGTGGCAGGAAGAACTGAATGATCTGCGCGCGCTCAACGCCAGCACCGCAGTACCGGGTCACGGCCCCAGTGCGCCGCCCGAAACGATCATTGGTCAAACCTCGCATTACCTGGAATGGCTAGACCAACGTCTCAGCGATGTGGCTAGCGAAGGGCTCGGTGCCAATCATGCCTTGGCCGTTGAAATTCCCGACATGTTTAGCACCATGGCACTCAGCGAATATGAGTTCACCCGCAGCGTAATGCAGCTTTACCCACGCTACGAAGCACGGTTGCTGTGGGGCGCCCCACACTAAGGAGCACGCCTATGCTGCTTACCCTGGCAGATGCCGCCGAGCCCACTGACACTTTGGCCGAGTTACATAGCGACGCCCAAGCTATTTACTGGCTCGCACGCTCCCCGAAAACGGGCGACATGCAACTTTGGCAGTGGCGCGCCGACAGCAACGAGACGCCGCGCTGTGTAGTAGAAGATGCCGTGGGTAGCCGTGTAAATCAGTACGGCGGCGGCAGCTACACGCCCTTGCTAGCGGATGTCGTATGGGTTCGCCAGCACGATCAAGCCATCATGCAGCTCGACCGCCACGCTGTAAGCCACTGCTGGCAACAGCGCCCGCAAACAGCCTACGGCGGGCTATGCGCCGACCCTAAGCGTCAGCGAGTGATTGCGGTAGAAGAGGATCATCAAGGTCAACGGCTGGTCGCCTTTACTAACAGCAGCAGAATAGGCGATAACAGGCAAGTGTTGGCTGAAGGCGCTGACTTCTATGGCGCAGCGGTATTAAGCGATGATGGCAACTACCTCGCCTGGGTCAGTTGGTCGCTGCCACACATGCCTTGGCAACGCAGCCAGCTACATCTCGCACGGGTGACCACGACAGGTCAGCTTGAAGTACTGGAGCATTGGGATTTTGGCGCAGCGATTAGCCAGCCACAGTTTGGGCCCCGCAACGCGCTGATCTGTATGAGCGATCACGCTGGCTGGTGGCAACCCTGGCAGGTAAATTTGGCCACCCCTGTGTGCCTGAGCAGTGCCCCGGTTGACCACATCACCACACCGTGGCAACTGGGTGAGCGCCAGCATCTATGGCGAGACAATCGGCAGGTTTACTGCCAACTGCACCAGGGGGCAGCTCAGCTTTATCGCCGTTGCGGCGAGCAGGTGGAAACCCTGTTACCAGCCCCCGGCCGCGTGGCAAGCATCACGTTAGCCAAGCACGGTGACTACGCCATTGTGCAAAGCGCCACCAGCGGCGCTCAGCTGATACGCTTCAATGACAATGGCTCACGCAACTGCCTAGTGGGTAAGGTCGAGGGTAACGTAACAGGAAGCCTAGCGACTGCAAACGCTGCCAGCGCACAATGGCTGGAAACCCCTGTTGGCAACGAAGGCGAAACGGTTCACGGCTTTTTCTACACAGCCTTAGCCAACCGCGCTGCGCCGCTGATTGTACGCGTTCATGGCGGGCCCACCGCCGCCGCCTACCCTATTTACGACCCACTGGTAGCCTATTGGCAACAGCAGGGCTTTCACGTATTGGATATCAACCCCCGTGGCAGCGGCAATTTTGGCCGCCGCTATCGCGAATGCTTAGCCGGCCAGTGGGGCATCAGCGATACCCACGATGTCATCGCCCTAGTTAACGCCGCCTGCGCAAGATTTGCGGTCGATACAGCGCGCTGCTTTATTCGTGGCCAAAGCGCTGGCGGGTTGACTGCTCTTAATGCCTTGGCGGCCACGCCGCTATTTGCTGCGGCCACTAGCCTGTACGGAGTCACCGATGCATTAACGTTAGCGGCACAAACACACCGCTTTGAATCCGGTTACCTGGGCTGGCTAATCGGAGACGAGACCCAGCTCGCCCAGCGCAGCCCTAGCTACCACGTCGCCCGTTGCCAGCGCCCATTACGGGCACTGTTTATCCAGGGTGGCAAAGACGCCGTCGTGGTGCCAGAACAAACTCATGCCATGGCGCGGCATATCGAACTCCACGGTGGCGAGGCACAAACACTGCTGTTTGATAACGAGTATCACGGCATTCGCCACCCCAACGCTCGCCAAACCATGCTGGCCCGCGAGCTAGCCTTTTATCAATCTAGCCACCTAACGACAGCACCAAGGTCGTAGCGCAACAATCCCTGAAGGTGCTTAAGATAATGGTTAACAACGATAAACGAGACCGCCCCATGACTTCGCCGCTCACACAACTTCGTAAGTTTGTCGCTCCTGAAATTATTTTTGGCGACGGGGCGCGCCACGCGGCGGGCAACTACGCCACGACATTCGGGGCAGAAAAGGTACTCCTGGTCTCCGACCCCGGCGTGCTGCTGGCGGGTTGGGTCGCCGATATTGAAGCCAAGCTGCTGGAAGCCAATATTGCCGTTGAGCGCTTTACCGCCGTATCACCTAACCCACGGGTCGATGAGATTATGGCCGGTGCCGAGGTCTACCGTGAAACAGGCTGCAAAGCAATTGTGGCAGTGGGCGGCGGCAGCCCCATGGACTGCGCCAAAGGGATTGGCATCGTCACCGCCCACGGTGGCCACATTCTTGATTTTGAAGGTGTGGATACGATTAGCGTGCCCATTCCGCCGCTAATTTTCATTCCCTCAACTGCGGGCACGTCGGCGGATATTTCCCAGTTTGCGATTATTTCCGACCAACAGCGACGCATGAAATTCTCAATCATCAGCAAAGCCGTGGTGCCGGATGTGTCGCTGATCGACCCAGAAGTCACCATGACCATGTCGCCCTATCTCACTGCGTGTACCGGGGTCGATGCGCTGGTGCATGCTATCGAAGCGTTTGTTTCAACCGGTAGCGGCCCGCTTACCGATGCCCATGCCTTAGAAGCCATGCGCTTAATCAGCAGCCATCTTGAAGCACTGGTGGCGAACCCGGCCGACGGCGAGCTGCGTGCCCAGGTAATGCTGGGCAGTATGCAAGCAGGGCTGGCGTTTTCAAACGCCATTTTGGGCGCGGTACATGCGATGTCCCATAGTTTAGGTGGCTTCCTGGATTTACCCCACGGCTTATGCAATGCCATGCTGCTAGAGCACGTGGTGGCTTATAACTACGAAGCCGCCCCTGACCGCTTTAAGCGGGTTGCCGAGGCCGTAGGTATCGACTGTCGGGGGTTGTCGCAGCAGCAGATCAAAAAAGCCCTGTTTCAGTACTTAGTCGACTTAAAACATGCCGTTGGCCTAGGCGGAACCCTTGGCGTGATGGGCGTCTCGCGTAGCGACGTGCCTTTTCTCACCAACCATGCGCTGGGTGATCCCTGCATCCTGACCAATCCACGGCGTTCCAGCTCAAGAGACGTGGCGGTGGTTTACGAAGAGGCACTATGAAAAAAGCCAGCGATCCCTCGGGCTTTTCGGTCAGTGACCTGCTTGGGCTTGGCCAGCAGTCGGCGCGTAAAAGCTACTATCGCGAGCTTTCCGTACGCTTAGAAGAGCTTGAGGTGGAGCGCAACCGCTATAAATGGCTGTTCGAAAACGCGCTACACGGTATTTTTCAGGCATCGCTATCCGGCAAACTGCGCGCCGCTAACCCGGCGCTATCCGCCATGCTTGATGATAGTAGCGTGGAGCATACACTTGAGCGCTGCGCGCGCTTTGACGCGCTGTTTGTTAACGCATCTACTGGGCAACAACTACGCGACCTGCTACTTGCGCAAGGCCACGTAACCGGCCAAACCACCTGGCTACAGGGCGCATCCGGGCATCAGGTACCCGTGGCAATTACCCTAATACGTAAGCCCGCCGAGCTTGCCGGAGACGAAGACCTGATCGAAGGCTTTGTGGCGGATATTACCGAGCGCGAGCGCGCGCGCCAGCATTTAGAAACCCTCAACGCCCATTTGGAAGCCCGGGTCGTTGACCGCACCCAAGCGCTTGAACGGCTCAACGAGGAGCTTAGAAGCGCTCGCGATGCCGCAGAGTTTGCTAACCAAAGTAAAGACCGCTATCTAGCCGCCGCTAGCCATGACCTGCTTCAACCCATGAACGCTGCACGCTTATTGGTGGCCTCGCTACAGGAACGGCTGACCGACAGCGAGAACCTGTCTTTGATTGAGAGTGTGCAAAACTCATTGGAAGGCGCCGAAGCGATTCTTTCCGATCTGCTGGATATTTCACGGCTAGATCACGGCCAAGTGCAGCCACAACTACGCCACTTTAAAATCGACGATATCCTCAGCAGTCTGGCGGATGAATTTTCCCCGGTGGCGCAACGTAAGGGGCTAACGCTGCGCTACGTGCCTTCTCATCAAGCGGTAACCAGCGACCCTTATCTACTCAGCCGCATTGTGCGCAACTTTCTTGCTAACGCCTGCCGCTATACCCACCGCGGTGGCATCTGCCTAGGTGTCCGCCGCCATAACGACGACAGCCTGGCCGTGCAGGTTGTCGATAGTGGTATTGGTATTCCCGAAAGTGACTATCAGCTTATTTTTCGCGAGTTTCACCAACTTAACGCTACCCGTGCACGGGACCGCCAGGGCGTTGGCCTGGGGCTTGCCATTGTCGAACGGATTAGCCAGCGCCTTGAACATCCGCTCTCTGTGCATTCTGCCCCCGGCCAAGGCTCGTGCTTTGCTGTTACGGTGCCGCGTGCCAGCGCTATTTCCTTTAGCCAAGCCCCCGCTCCCAGCGCGCCGCTCTCCGCTGGCGATGAGTTTGAAGGGCTTCGCGTGCTGATCCTGGATAATGAACCAACGATTTTGCAAGGCATGGCGCTGCTGTTAAGTGAATGGCAGATCAGTTGCGATACTGCCCTGGATGTCGATACCGCTAAAGCCTGTCAGGAAGCACCGGATATGCTGCTGGTCGACCTGCACTTAGATGACAATATGACCGGCCTGGAGGCTATTCGCCAACTTCGCCAGCACTGGCACGACCCGCACCTGCCAGCCGCTATTCTCAGCGCCGACCGCTCTGACCACTGGCAAAGGCGACTACGCCATGCTGGCGTGCCGCAGTTAAACAAACCCGTTCGTCCCGGCAAACTACGCGCGCTGCTGCGCAGCCTGCTCAATGGCTAAGCTTCGTTTCCAGCCAACCTTTATTTCCCTGCCTAACGGAGCACAGGGAGTGCTGGCCCAGGCGCCCCACTTAACCCGCGCTCACGTTAGCATCGCCATTGCGGCGGGCTATCTGGATGAGTCGCGCACCCTGCCAGGGCTGGCTCATTTGCTTGAGCACGTGCTCACTACCGCGCCGCTGGAAGCATCTTCTAACATCAGCCTGCTTACTTGGTTTGCCCAACACCAAGGCAGCCTGAACGCCCATACCGATGACTACGTCACCGATGTACATTTCTCGATACCCGCAAACAAACTAGAAGTCGCGGCGCTCACGGTTGCCAGCCAGCTCGCCAAGCCGGCATTCTCGCCATCCGTCATTGGTGCCGAAGTCGCCGCCATCGACGCCGAGTGGCAGGCTCGCCAACACAGTCCGGCGATGCAACGGCTGTCGGCCATCGCTACGCTCAGCGACCCTCAACATATCGGTGCTGGCTGCCGTCACGGTAACGCGCAAACCCTAGGCAGCGACATGGCGCTATTATTTGAGGCGCTCACCGCGTTTCATCACGACTACTACCACAGCGGCCGCATGAGCATCGCCCTAATTAGCCCTTGGGACACGGAAACGATGGCTCGGCTGATTAAACGCATGGCAACGCTGTTTAGCCCACCAACCCCCAGCGCTCCTTCGCTTGCCATTACGCCCCGTTGGAACCGCCTGCCCCACGCGAAGGTAGCCAGGATGGGCAACGCCGTTGAGCTACTGTGGCCACTGCCCTCGGCCATCGCTCGTCATCAACTTACCGCCCTTGGCGACACTGCTGATCGGTTAAATCAAGGCTTCCTAGTGGGGCAATTACCTGACTCGATTACCGACTACCACGCAGCGCTGTCCCCGAATGGAGCGACAGACGCCTTTAGCTTAATGTTAAGCGGCACTGCAACACAGGAGCAGGTGAAAGCTCTTGCGGCTGACCTTAGTGAGCGTTTAGCAGCCTTCTTCGCAACCCTGTCCGGAACAACACCTAACGATCATGGCAACCGCTGGCAGCCACCCGCTGATACGGTGCAGTTAGCCCCAGCTTGGTTTGCACACGCCCGCCACCAAGCGCTAGCTCGTCGCTTTACTGCGCAGCCCCCTAAGCATCAGTCAGGCACAAGCCCGTTTGCCGCTAACAATGCCCGTTGGCTATTAGGTAACGCGTCTCCATCACCCTCACCACCCGCTTTTGATGCTTTTGATAGACAACCAGCGGCTTACCCCACCGTGCAGCGCTGGTGCGGTCAGTACGGTGTTAGTGATGATTTCGCGGCACTTGCCACCACCGCCTGGGCGGCCTGCTTTGTGCCCGGCGCAGTGATTGCCCCCAGCCCGCTTACCGCTCAGCGGCTGGCGCTTCAGGACATTGTCTTCAAGCAACAGGACTCACCCCACGGCAGTTGGGTGATAGCGATGGGTAGTCAAGCCAATCACGCTATGGTGACGCTATTGGAAGACGCCGTGTTAGCTGCCTCTAAGGCTCAACAAGGGCTGCTGGCACAGCAGTTGATACAGCGCTTAACACCACTGCCTGCCGAGCCTGTGGTATGGGTTTCCCATAACACAGGCGCCGATGCCGTTTGCCACGCGCTAGCAAATCTGGCGCGCCGAGTCGCAATACGCGCTGAGCAGCCTCCTCCTGCTAGCCCAGCGACCAGTACCGCCATCATGCGGACACTGAGCCTACCGGGCACTCCCAGCCAGCGATTACTATTGGCACTTGCGGAGCAGCACCACAGCGCAGCATTTTTTCAGCAGGCACGTTATGACCATCACTTGGGCTATGTAGCGGCGGTTCGCAGGGGTGACGGCGCGCCTTGTTCACTTGGCTATGTCGTGCAGGTTAGTCATGCAGGGCAAGTCAGCAAAAACACGGGCTCGGCAGAGAAGAAGCTGAGAGAGGAAAAACAGATAGCGGAAAAGCTACGGTCGATCACCGACGCCCTCTGGCAAGAGTCTGATAGCGTTCTGCAGGCACAACCAGCGCTAACAGCGCCTGAAACGCCACTCGCGGCGCTGGTTCTGCAGTGGCAAAGTCTCTTGGCAGGCACCCATCAACCTCTGCATCGCCTCGGACAACAACGCATCGATTCACAGGCCCTTACCAATTTACTCTCCCAGATAAGCACCCTGGGCCACTGGCAAACCCACTGGCTGGATAGCGCTGGCCATTATTTTGTCAACGATTGAGGAACTGGGAAAAATCGATATCGTTGGCGGATAAAATCGCCTGTACTCGGCTGGTCACCCCCAGCTTACGTAAGATCGCTGACACGTGGGCTTTCACCGTGGTTTCCGCAATATTAAGGTGATAGGCAATCATCTTGTTAGATTCACCGCGCGTCATATGCTCCAACACTTGTAGCTGCTTGCGGGTCAGCAGGCGCAGTTGTTCCGCGGTAAATCCTTGATCCTGATGGCGACGCTTACGGATGCTGTCCGGTGCACGCATGGCATCAGCCGGTAGGAAGATATTGCCTTCTAACACCTGGGCAATCGCGTGGCGCATCTGGTCACGGGGTAGCGATTTGGTGATAAACCCCGCCGCCCCACAAGAGACAGCCTGCAGAATAACCTGCTTATCCTCTTCCGCAGACACGATCACCACTGGAATCGTAGGCTGCTCATTACGCAACTGCAAAAGCCCTGTTAACCCGTTCATGCCGGGCATATTTAAATCTAGCAATATCAAGTCAAGATCAGGATCTTGCTGGGCATGGGCGAGGGCCGCATCAAAGTCTTCTACTTCGATAACCTCAGCATCTGCGTAAGCTTCACGGATCACTCGTGCCATGGCATCGCGTACCAGGGGATGATCGTCGGCAATCAGGAGTTTATATGTTGCTGTCATTATTATGGTTGCCTGTGGTTTAGCTAAATCCTGCTTACGGTGTCTTTTATAACACTCTACTAAGTCATCTCTATTAAGTCACCACTACGGGGTCATCCGCCTTTAGTGAAGCAACTCCCTATCAGCATGCAGAGCTCGGCTACTGTTCAGCGGCGCTCAGCTTAAAGGTGCTAGCGAATTCGATCAGCGATTGCGTCAACCAAATGAGTGCTGGGTCGTTAGCATACAGTCCATGCTGAATCAGCGTCATATTAAGTGCAGGTAACTCTTTAGGTGGCGCGACGATCCGCACCGGCAGCATGGTGATAAATCGCTCAGCCATTTGGCGTGGCAACGTCATGATCGCATCAGTGAGCGCCACGACCCGCGCTGCCGCAATATAGTTTAGATTCTTTGAAATCACCCGGCGGTTTAAGCCGTGCTGCACTAAACAATTATCGATGTTACTGGGTCTTAACCCACTGATATCAGACAGTGCCACATGAGACTCACAGGCAAACTGCTGAATAGTCAGTGCATCACCTACGCGGTCATTGTCAGTTGCTGCCAAACAAACCAACTCCTCATCCATCCACAGATGCTGAATGACACCACTGGGCAGCACACTTTGGCTATCCAACCCGACCACCATATCTACTTGGCGCTGTTCCAGCCCTTCACTCAGTACGTTGGGGGTGATCAGCTCAATGGAAAAGCTGATATCCGGCGCGTAAGCCAACAATTGGCTAACAAACGCCGGATACATCACCTCTTCAAAATAATCCGTGGTGGCCAGAGTGAAATGCCGCTCGCTGGTGGCGGGTAAGAAGTTGATCGGTGGGGCGAGGCCTTCCTGCAACATGGCCAGTGCCTGCTGCACGACTGGCAACAGCGCCAGCGCACGAGGCGTTGGCTGCAGACCATTGTTGGTACGTATTAATAATGGGTCGTCCAATGCGTCCCGCAGCCGTTTTAACGCATGACTCAGCGCGGGCTGGCTTAAATGCAGCTTTTCCGCTGCTCGTGTCACATGGCGCTCACGCATTAGCGCTTCAAATACCAGCAGAAGATTCAAATCAAAATGACGAAGCGAACGCATAGCGCCTCACTATTTACCCAGTGAATGATTTCATTCTAAACATTCATTTCATTCATCGCTAAAAATTCCTTATCGTCGCGCTACTTCAAGCCCTATCCCCCGGTTTTATTGCTAGTGCACACCATAGGAGTACCCGCTCGGTGACCCCATCTCAGATCATGCCAAGCCTGTTTGGTGATGTTATTTCGACCTTTATGGGCGTGCCGAAGGCCAGCGATCCTAAAACGACCGATGCTGAGGTCGTGGTGAGTGGTGTGCCCTTTGATCTAGCATGCTCAGGACGATCAGGCACCCGCATGGGCCCAAACGCTATTCGCCAAAGCACTGCTAACCTGATCTGGGAAGGCAAACGCTGGCCTTGGGACTTCGCCCTGGAAGAGCGGCTGCGGGTATGCGACGCGGGCAACCTGGACTACGCCTACGGTGAGCCGGAAAGCTTGGTCGATAACCTTGAGACCCACGCATTGCGGTGGCTAAAAGCCGATAAAAAAATGCTGACACTGGGCGGTGACCACTATATCAGCCTGCCCCTGCTACGCGCTCATGCTCGGGTGCATGGCCCACTGGCATTGATTCATTTTGATGCCCACACCGACACCTACGAGCAAGGCACGCGTTTTGACCATGGCACTATTTTCCACCATGCCTTAAAAGAGGGCTTGGTAGTGCCGGAACACTCGCTGCAAATTGGTATTCGCACCAGCTATGACCGCCACAACCACCCTTATGAAGTGCTGGACGCAGACTGGGTAAATGATCACGGCCCTGCCGCCGTACTGGAACGCATCCGTGCCCGTGTTGGCCATCATCCGGCTTATATCAGCCTGGACATTGATGGCTTAGACCCTGCCTACGCGCCAGGCACCGGGACACCGGTATGTGGCGGCATGTCTACTGACCTGATGCTAAAAGTGATCCGTGGCATGGTCGGCATGCAGTTAATAGGTATGGATGTTGTTGAAGTAAACCCTGCTTATGACCATGGCGATATCACGTCACTCGCCGCAGCCACGTTGGGGCTAGAATTTTTATATACGCTGGCCGCGTCTAAGCGTGTTGAAAGGTTAGGCGTGTAAGTCTCGCTCCGCGTTGCCACGTTACCGCCTCCTCGCTTATAGCGTTGAGGCGGAACAAGGTTGAGAAATCGTTGAGCAGTAGACGGTTACTGTTGGTCACGTGGAGTAACATGTGTGAGGCGATGTTAACGCGCGCTTTGCTCACGCACAGCAGCAAGATCCCAGTCACGCATTAGGTCGACGGCGACATCCTGGGACTCCAGGTTTTCTCCCTTCACCTGCATCATAATCCGACCATCGAGTAATAACGTTACTTCGGCTCGGGAGTACTCAGGTTCCCACTTCACCACTGCTGCTTCACGCCCCAAACGAACCCGCTCCATATTAGGCTGCGCAGCGATCATTGCCGGATTATTAAACAGAGCTCCCATGCTTTGTATCAGCGGGCTATCAATCATCATGCTAGCGGTCAGTTGACCATCGCCACCATCTTGTTGATAGGAGCGCTCAAGCGATGTACCACCAGCGCCAAACATGATGGCGGCTCCCCCTCCTGCGCTACCGGAGGTTGCTTCATGTGCCGTCCAACCTTCGGGGGCATCAGGGAAGGTTTGGGCAATTAGGCCTGACATCATCTTGCGCATGTCTTCAATGGCAAATTCCAGCTCGGTAATTGCCGCGCCGTACTCTTGCTCTTGATAGAGTTCAAGACCTAGTTCGATTTGTTCAACCACCTCATCCGCTAGTGCGCTTTGTGCGGCTGGAAGCATTAGGACGCTAGCCAGTGCAACAGCCTTGAGACGATGTGTCGATACGCTGTGATTCAACTCCATGACCGTTCCCTCTTTGATAGGTTTTGTTAGTTATTGTGATCCCATTCTATGGGAAAGCGCCTGCATCGCTGCCATTACTTATGGAATTAGCTTCATGGTGCTAGCTTTAGTTTTGATAGCATTAGCAATATCGTCAAATTTAAAGTGATATCTAACGTTGAGGTGTGCCTAACAACAGCTCCTTACCCTTTTGTTTGAACCGGATCAAAGCCTCTAACGTCATGCACTTAACCGAAGGGGCGCGCAAAGAAAGTAGCGATTAAAAGTTGCGTGACACAACGTAATAACGCTAGGCAACCAAGTAGTTAACTACCTATCACCTAGCGTTAGAAAACGCGGACGGCACCCGAATTCGAGGCGCGTTACCCTTGAGAAGCCGCTAGCGCTTGATCAATATCTGCTAACAGGTCGTCGATATGCTCAATGCCAATCGACAAGCGCACCATATCCGGCGTAACACCAGCGGCTTTTAACTCCTGCTCGTTTAACTGGCGGTGTGTGGTGGAGGCAGGAATGGAAGAGCAGCTTTTAGCATCACCGATATTAACCAAACGCAGAATCAGCGCCAGGGCATCGTAGAAACGCTCACCGGCAGCCTGCCCCCCCTCAATACCAAAGCTAAGAATTCCCGAGGCATGGCCGTTCATATAATGCTTGGCCAGCGTATGGTCAGGGTGGTTTTCCAAGCCCGCGTAGTGCACCCACTTCACCAGCGGATGGTTTTCCAAATGCTTAGCAACGGCTAACGCATTGGCACAAATACGCTCTATACGCAGTGACAGCGTTTCCAGCCCCTGAAGCAGGTTCCAGGCCGCCTGGGCAGAAAGCGCCGCCCCCATATTGCGCAACGGCACCACGCGGGCACGGGCAATAAAGGCGGCGTCGCCCACATCGCGGGTATAGCTAACGCCGTGATAGGAGATGTCTGGCTCGTTAAGCAGCGGGAAACGGCTGGCATTTTCCGCCCAGGGGAATGTGCCTGAATCGACAATCACACCGCCCACCGTGGTGCCGTGGCCACCGATATATTTAGTGGCCGAGTGAACGACAATATCCGCTCCGTGCTCGATGGGACGACATAAAAACGGCGTGGCGGTGGTGTTATCAACAATCACCGGCACCCCATGGCGATGTGCCGCGTCAGCTAGCTTTTGCAGATCTACTACACTACCGGATGGGTTACCGATACTCTCGCAAAATACCGCTTTTGTACGTTCATCAATTAGCGCTTCGATGCCGTCGATATCATCTTTATCGGCAAACCGCACTTGGATGCCTTGGCGTGGCAAAGTGTGGGCAAACAAGTTGTAAGTGCCGCCATACAGCTCACTAATCGAGACGATATTATCGCCTGCTTCAGCGATGGTTTGGATCGCATAGGTAATCGCCGCCATACCAGACGCCACTGCCAACCCTGCAATGCCACCTTCTAGCGCGGCCACCCGTTGCTCCAGCACCGCACAGGTTGGGTTCATAATGCGCGAGTAAATATTCCCTTCCACTTTTAGATCGAATAGATCCGCCGCGTGCTGGGCGCTATCAAATGAAAACGACGTGGTCTGGTGGATCGGCACAGCAACTGCGTTTTGTGAATCAGGCGCATAGCCATGGTGGAGGGCAATAGTTTCAGGTTTCATAACAACAGCTCGCTGATTGATGAAGGATCCCCTTGATCCTAAACAAGCGCCACGCTGAAGGCCAACGTCGTTTAGTCGAGGTAATCAGCCTGATATGCCAGATATCGCACTTATCTATCCCCATATCTATCTCCATACGTTGCTAGGAGTATAGAGCCACCGATTGATATACAGTATAATTAGCCTGGCACAAATAAGCGTTATGTTAGATTTACGACGTCCACCACTTATTCATACCTATCGACAAAGGAACTGGCGATGCAAACAACGCCCCTAGTACTTAAAACATCCTACACCTTAGGTTTCGCTGCGGTACTCACCCTCAGCGGCTGTCAATCAGGCGCGGATATAGGCGGCATGATCTCTGCGGGCACCGGCTTAGCAGGCGCTGCCACGATGAGCGACGAGCAGATGCAACAACTGGGCGATCAGACAATTGCCCAGCTTGATGCCGAAAACCAGCTTGTCGCTAGTGACAGCCAATATGCTGAGCGGCTGGCAAGCCTGACCCAGGGTTGGGAAAACATCGACGGAAACGACCTTGAGTACAATGTCTATCAGTTGGATGACATCAACGCTTTTGCAGTACCCAACGGCTCTATCCGACTGCATACCGGCCTAATGGACGCAATGACAGACGATGAAGTACGTTACGTTATCGCCCATGAGATTGGCCACGTAGCATTGGGACACTCTAAGCGTGCTTTCCAAGTTGCTTACGCAGCATCGGCTGCCCGTGAAGCCGCCGCTGCTAGCGGAAGTAAGACTGCGGCAGCACTATCAAGCTCTCAACTTGGTGAGCTAGGCGAAAAGTTGGTGAATGCCCAGTTTTCCCAGCGTCAGGAAAATGAAGCTGATGACTACGCTGTTGAGCTGATGCAGCAGTACAACCTGAACGCTGAAGCCTCCCTGACTGCGCTACGCAAATTGGAAGCAGCATACGGCAACAACAGCAGCTTTTTCTCCAGCCACCCCGCCCCGGGTGAACGAGCCGAGCGCCTTGAAGCTACGCTAAACTAAGCATAGCGTACTGCTTTACCACGTATTACTTCACCGTTCACTACTTGATTGCCTTGCCAAGTAAGCGCCTCTCGGCCTTGCTTGGCAACGGCATTAGCCTATTCGCAACCATTTACCTTCTACCATCCACGACCTAACACTAAGTAGTCGTTTAGCCCCACTTTAGCCACATGGCATTTCACCGGTCGCGCCTTATTTTTGTGGTAGTGCCCCCTCTTAGTTTTTCTCAAAAATGTTTTCCTCAAAAATCATTCTAAATAATAGAAAGGTTCGAGTATTTTTAATCAATTTTATAATTATGTTAGCCTGCTTACAATATATCTCGTCGTCGATATAGCGATGAACAATCATCGCAAATGTAGCGACTTTTTATTTAACGTGAGGTTAAAAGTTATGAAGTTAATCAATACAGTAGCCGCCGCCGCTCTAATTTTATTCTCTGGTGCAGCACTTGCCGAGCGCGGCTCCGATGAAGCCAATAAGATCTCCTACCCTGATTCATCAGCGCAACACCAAGCCGGTGAGAACACGTTCAGTGCTGCTGAGTTACCGATTAGAAATTCGAAGTAATCAGCAACCTTCCCAAATCAGGAATTTGCTAATGGGTGGGCCTTTTGGTCCACCTTTTTCATCGATGGAAAGAGCGGTGTATGAGTACTGATGCCCTCTGCATAGATGCAACTACTCGCTATCAATCTCTTGAGACTTGCTTTTAGGTCTTTAAGAAGCCCCCGTAAGTTAACTCCAATTCTCCACAAAGAAACGTCTCTTGTTGTTCGCCATTCGAACAAAATGTTATTTTCTCGCTTCGTATCCACATCGACGCAGCCGAGACACTCATGAGTAATGCCCTACCAGAAGATGCTTTAAAACCGACGGATCGTGATTTTGTGGCCGCGCTGGCCAGCGGGCTGGAAGTCGTGATGGCGTTTGATGAGACGCACACGCGGATGACGCTCAGCGAAGTCGCCGAGCGCACAGGCATGAACCGCGCGAAAGCACGGCGATTTTTACTGACGCTCCACGCCCTTGGCTATGTACGCAAACAGCAACGCTACTTCGAGCTAACCCCCAAAGTACTGCAGCTGGGCTACTCCTATTTAGCGTCTAATAATTACCGAGGCGTCATTCAGCAGTACCTGGAGGATATTACCCGCCAGTGTGGTGAGTCTTCATCGCTTGGAGTGCTCGATGGTGACGACGTTATCTATCTGGCCCGCTCAGCTGCTCCGCACCGCTTAATGGCAATCACGCTTTCCGTCGGCACCCGCCTACCAGCAGCATACACATCCATGGGTCGAGTGCTCCTTGCCCAGTTGCCGGATAGCGAGCTGGATAATTACCTGAGCCAGCTCACCTTAACGCGCTATACCGACAAAACCATTACCGATAGCGCATCACTAAAAGCGGCGATTCAGCAAGCGCGGGAACAGGGTTATGCGATTACCGATCAAGAGTTGGATTCTGGCCTGCGCTCGATTGCTGTCCCCGTGTTTGATACCCATGGGAAACTGGTCGGCGCGATGAATATCAGTACCAATGCCGCCCGCGTGGATATGCCTACGTTGCTCGAAACTTACCGGCCGTTATTGATGGAAAAAGCTCAGCTCATTCGCCAATCGGTGAGTGTGTAACCAAAATGAATGCTTAAGATGGTTCAGGCTATGGTCAAACGGCAAGTCCTCGCCTCTGGATTTCTGGGAGGGCTTGCCTATTGCCTGTTGACATCAAAATGGTTGCAGAAGAGCCCAACCGGGGTCAGCGACATCAATATGCTAAACGTCGCTACACACGCTCTCAATTGTGACTCGATCAATCATTACTTAGTCGACGCCACTGCCGCATCACCATGATTAACACCAGCAACGACAACACCACATTGGAAACGGGCACTGCTAACCAGACACCATTAACGCCCAATAACAGTGGCAAAAGAAGCAAGAAAGGCACCTGAATGGCCATATTTCCCAGTGTAATCATTGTCGCTGGGCGTGCTTGGCCTAAAGACTGAAACCAGGTAGCGGTGATCACCAAAAAGCCGTCAAGAAACATAGCAAACATGAAAAGTCGCAGCGCATGGCTGGTGGTTTCAAGTAAAGCCGTGTCTGTTTCGCTAATAAAAAACTGCGCAAAAAAACCCGGAGACCATTGCACTGCCAAAGCAAAACACAGCCCCACCGCCAGCACAATCAAACACGCTAACCGATAAGACGCCTGAATTTTTCGCTTTTGCTCCGCTCCATAATAGAAGCTGGTAATAGGTTGCATACCGCCTGCAACACCTTCAGCTAACAAGTAATAGAACGTCATTAAATAACCGGCGATGCTGAAGGCGGCCACGTGTAACGATGTCCCATGCTGTAACAGCAGCATGTTGTGCAACACGATGGAAACGCTGAGGTATAGATACATCAGCATGCTTGAAAAGCCCGTTTTTAGCAGGTCCCAAGCTTTTTTTCTTTGCCATACTAGCTGTTTCACGGAGATAACCAGCATGCTACGACTGCTAAACAAATAGCCCAAGCACAGCGCAACAGAGAGCAGCTCACCCAGTAAAGTGGCTAAAGCGGCACCTTCCAACCCGTAGCCTAAATAGCCCAAAAACAGCGCATCCAGCGCAATATTACTTACTGCCCCTATCCCCATCGCGAGCGTTGCCAAGCGAGGCGCCCCTGCATTACGCACCAGCAACGGCAACGCGATACTACCTAGTACAATAGGAGTGCCTGCCAGCATCCAATTAAGGTACTGCTGCCCGAAAAGCAGCACTTCTCCCTCTGCCCCCTGAAGCGATAAAAACAGCGGGCTGAAAAAGAACAGTACTACCCCCAGGAGCACACTGAGCCCTAACAGTAAAAACAGTGCTTGAACAAGATATTCTAGAGCTTTGCTTGGCTGCTTTGCACCTAACTGCATGGATGCGTGCGCTCCAGCACCGATGCCAATCATCATCCCAACGGCAAGCAACACGCCTATTAATGGCCAAGCAAGACTAGTAGCGGCTAAGCCGTTGCCGCCGACAAAGTGCCCAACAAAAATACCGTCAACAATTTGATAAGTGCCGCTGACCATCAAAGCCGCGACAGAAGGCAAAGTATAGTGCCAGAAAGCCCTGGTCACAGTAGATTGATGTAAGTTCATAGGTGCTTGTAAGGCTGGCCAGAAGGCTTGGGTGGAGTCAGCGCACCTAAGCTCAGGTTACTGCAGGCTTTGCCCATCAGCACAGTAAACTGCTCAAGCTCCTCCTCAGTCAGTGCCTGCTTAAAGTGTTGCAGCGCTGCCTGATATATTTCAGGCTCTTTATGCTTCAAAGTCAGGGCTTTAGCACTTGGAAGCAAGCGCTGTGCACGGGCATCTTCTGGGCAAGAACGACGCAGCAAGTATCCCCGCTGCTCCAATTTTCTCACCATAGTGCTAGCAGATGCTTTGCTGACATGCATGCACTCAGCCAGCTCAGTCAGACGCATGCCTGTCTCATCCCACGCCAATAGGGTATACAGGTACTGCAACTCACTAGTGCTTAGTTCCAGATGCTCACTATGCTGCGCTTGTTCGCGCCACTGGTTCCAGAGGTGCCATTCAAGCCGCTGCAAGCTTTGCCGTAAATTCATAATGCTTTTGCCTATTCATCTCACCAGCTAATTAGTAAGCCTAACTAACAAAATAAAAAAGTAAAGTGTTTGTTGTCGATAACGAGGCTAATCAAGGCTCACTAGTGATAACAGGGCGTGGCTTTGTGGATAATACTACGGCCGTGTAACCGAGCAGCTTGTATCGCTGCAGATTGCGGCTAGCCCAGCGAGCGAACTCTGAACCCTTCGATATCGCCGTACCAAATGCTAGTTTTGCGTTTTCCATATCAGCATACGCGGGAGGTGAAATAGCAGTATTTTGAAGGCGTAACTGCAAAAACTCCCCTTTGCTCAGCTCACCACAGAGATGTCATTGTACCTGGTCACGAAACTGCGCTACTCGCTCGTTCATCAGAGCACTGTCATGCTAATACATGCTTCCCCTCTTTGTGTGATCTCAGCCATCTCTCATCATTCAGATGAACTCCCGCGATAATGTATTACAATCAGCGCCAGCCAAGCGCTATGACAAGCTCAGTTAACAAGCAAAAAGACATATCAGGTGGACACCCCAGCACAAGTCGCATTGACTAAATAGAATGAAAACACTCCTCTACCAATGGGCGTATTGTCCTTAGTAGCACATCATTCCCATCAGCCGTTCTCCAGCCTAGCTCAACCGAAAAATGGCCCAACGGCAGCGGACAGGGCAGCACCTTCAGTCCTGTCATGGCAGCAATTGAAACGGCCGCGTGCGCCGGTATGGTGGCAATCGCCGACGTTCCTTTCAGTAAGTAGGGCAAGGCAGCAAAATGTGTTGTGGCAGCAACGACACGGCGCGACAGCTCTCTCTCCGCCAATACTTCGTCGACGATACCCACAAAACCACCCGATGACACCAGGATATGCTCAGCGGAAACGAAGCCTTCGATATCTAGCACTGCTGTCGCCCAGTGTTCAGGATCCACTACACAGGCGTAACTTGCCTCACCGAGTAGGCATCGGCTCAAGCCACTTCTTGCCAATCCTCCTGAGCTAATCGCCAAGTCCAAGTTTCGTCCTGCCAGGGCATCAGCGACCACTTGGCTGTGAGCTTGCCGGAAAACCAGGCGTAAGCCGGGCATTGCGTGCGCCGCACGCTCAATCAGACGTGATCCAATAGCGATTTCAAAGTCATCGGAAAGACCAACTGTCACAGACCGACCCTCAAAACTGCGTCCTGATGGCGACACCATGGCAAGGCTTTGGCGGATTTTTTGCAGCGCCTCTGAAACAACGGGCTTCAACTGTTGAGCAAGCAGGGTCGGCGCCAGCCCGCGCCCGGTGCGCAGAAACAACGGATCACCATAAACGTCTCTCAAGCGCTTTAATGCCGCACTCACCGCCGATTGGGTCAACCCTAGCCGCGTTGCTGCGCGACTCGCACCGCCCTCTTCATAGAGTGCTTCAAATACCTTGAGTAAGTTCAGGTCCGTTTTTGCGATATCAACTTTATTCATAACAAACAGAAACAAGCCTATCTTCATTAATATCGCTATAGCTTATAGCATTTTTTGTTATCAACTTTTGACGCGTTTTTTCCAAAGGTACCCAGCATGACGCAAACGACCGTTGCCGCTCTCCAAATCGGCTCACTCCCCTCAGGCAAAGCCGCTACACTCGATCTCATCCTCTCCTATGAGTCTGCCATTATTGAAGCGGGTGCCACCTTAGTGGTGTTGCCCGAAGCCGTACTCGGTGGCTATCCCAAAGGGGAGATTTTCGGCACTCGACTTGGCTACCGGCTGCCCGAGGGCCGTGACGCTTTCGCTGCTTACTTTGCTAACGCAATTGATGTTCCTGGCCCTGAAACAGAAGCTCTTGCTGATCTCTCGGCGCGTACCGGGGCAACCCTCGTGGTAGGCGTTATTGAGCGTGATGGCAGCTCGCTCTACTGCTCAGCGATATTCTTCGACCCTGAACAGGGGCTAATCGGCAAGCATCGCAAGCTGATGCCAACAGGCACAGAACGATTGATTTGGGCTCAAGGCGATGGCTCCACCCTAACCACTGTGAATACCCAGGCAGGGACTGCAGGTGCCGCTATCTGCTGGGAAAACCATATGCCGTTGCTGCGCACCGCTATGTACGCCAAGGGGGTTGAAATATGGTGCGCCCCCACAGTAGATGAACGCGATGTCTGGCAAGCATCCATGCGCCATATCGCCCACGAAGGGCGCTGTTTCGTCGTTAGCGCCTGTCAGATCCAACCCTCTCCCGCCGAGCTTGGCATTGAAGTAGCAGATTGGGACAGCAATCGCCCGCTGATTCGCGGCGGCAGTCTGATCGTTGGCCCGTTAGGAGACGTGCTTGCAGGACCGATGCGCGAACAGGCAGGCTTGCTAACAGCGCAGGTAGATACCGCCCAACTCGTTCAGGCACGCTATGACTTTGATGTTGTTGGGCATTACTCCCGCCCTGATGTATTCGAGCTAACCGTCGATGAGCGGCCAAAGCAGGGGGTCGTCTTTAATTGCTAACGGTCTGTGCCACTGGCAGATGTTACGTGGGTAAGATGAACTGCATCTATCCCAGGTAGCGTTAGCCATTAAACGCACCGCCAGGACATATGCGTAGTGACGCTCAGCAACTGACTGCCTAGTAATACTTAACAAATAGTTCGCAGAGTAAGTTTTATAGAGTTCTGAGTAAGTAGTCACTCAGAACTCTATGCATTTTAATTACTATTTGCTCGACGGCCCCAGGAAACGCGTTTCACTCACACGCGTTACCGATGGCTCTTCCAGCGATGTAAAGCGCAGCTCAATGGGGTGGCTGGGGTGAGTCAAAACACTCTCATCGGCGCTGAGAGCAACCCGTAAGCGACGAGTCTCGTTAGCCTCTACGTCAATGGTTTCCATGCCTTGTAAGCGCAGCCCTGGCAAGCCGGATGCCGTCAACACATAGCGGTGAGGATCGGTATCTTGATTGCGCAGCGTTACGTTGTAGTAGTTGACGATGCGTCCACTTTCGGTGCCTTTAAACAACGCTTGGCGATCTCGCGCAATATCAACATCAATGGGTACTCGAGTATTCAAGAAGCCAACAAGTAGCGCCACCATAGAGAGCAACGCCACAGCATAGGCGATCAGTTGAGGGCGCCAGAAACGGGTGCCTTTCCCCTCCAGCGCGCGCTCCGTGGTATAGCGTACGAGGCCAAGCGGTTTATTAAGCCGGGCCATGACGCTGTCACAAGCATCAATACACGCGGCACAGCCAATGCACTCGTACTGCAGTCCATCACGAATATCGATACCTGTTGGGCATACCTGAACACACAGCTCACAATCGATGCAGTCACCAACACTGGATGCCTTAGCAGCTTTTTGATGATGGTTACGGCGAGGCTCACCACGCGCAGCATCATAAGAAACAATCAGTGTATTAGCGTCGAACATTGCCGACTGAAAACGCGAGTAAGGACACATATGGAGGCATACTTGGTGGCGTAGCCAACCCGCATTCAGGTACGTAAAAACCGCGAAGAAGCCAATCCAAAATAGCGCCCAGGGGTGCGCATTCAAGCTGACAAAGTCCACCACTAACGCTCTAATCGGCGTGAAGTAGCCGACAAAGGCTATCCCCGTTGCCAGCGCGATTAGCAGCCAAGCCGCATGTTTAGCGGTTTTGCGCCACAGCGTGTCAAAAGTGCGTGATGCGTTATCACGACGTATGCGACGGTGCCGAGGTCCTTCCAAGCGATGCTCAAACCAGATAAACAGCAAAGTCCAAACGCTTTGCGGGCAGCTATAGCCACACCACACGCGCCCCGCCGCCACCGTAATTAAAAATAGGCCGAATGCGCACAGCACCAAGATCCAGGTGAGCAAGATAAAGTCTTGTGGATAAAACGTCGCCGCAAAAATATGGAACTCTTGGGCAGCAAGATCAAACCATACCAGCGGCCGGTCCCCCCAATTAATCCATGGCAAGCCAAAATACAGCGCCATTAACAACCAGTTTGAGTAACGCCGGATGCGTTGAAAGAAACCGCCAATTTCTCGCACATAAATATGCCCAAGCTTGGATGGCTTACTATTGGGTGGCTTGTTACTAGCAGGCTGGTGACGGGAATCATTATCAGAAGGCGAGTGGTATTCAACCGCTGCCTCAGTGGTTAGATTTTGCAGTGGAATGCGTTGCGTCATACCGATATCCAGAAAAGAGGGGTGGAGGTCATACGGTCGAGGGGCGTCGCCGATTATTAACCACTACTATCCCCACTATACTGACTAGCAAACAGGCGCAGTTTTAGAGAAATATTGCATATCAGTTGCGTCGAAAAAGTTTATTAACTCACCTTCTGATATGCTTTTTATTAATCGATTTGATCCTGTTTTAAATTTCCCACATGCATCACAGTGGCATTTCCCTAAAGCAGAGAGTTTCACTTGTGCCACTTAAAACTGTGATGGAGTATCCTGGGGCTATCCTCAACGCACCGACGGTTTATCCCATGAAACGTTACGAACAATTTGCCGATGAGATCGCCACGTTGATTCGTCAGGGCGTGCTTGGCCCTGGGGAGCGAATTCCGTCGGTTCGCCAGGCCAGTCGTCACCATGGGATCAGCCCATCCACAGTGTTTCAGGCGTACTACCTACTCGAAAACCGTGGTCTCATCACCGCACGAGCACGCTCAGGCTATTTTGTGCGTGAACATGCTCGGCGCTTGCTGGGTGAGCCACGTGTGACGCTGCAGCCCACCGACCCCGCGGAAGTAGAAGTCAGTGAGCTAGTGTTCTCGGTGCTCGATTCACTACAAGATGATCGAACGGTGCCTTTTGGGTCGGCCTTCCCAAGCCCTGAACTTTTTCCACTTTCGCGGCTGAGCACTAGCATGACACGTGGCCTGCGCGAGCTTTCTCCTCAGCAGGTCGTCGCCGACATGACCACCGGACATGTCGACCTGTGCCGACAAATCGCCCTGCGCTACATGCTGGGGGGAATCCAGCTTCCAATGGAAGAGCTGGTGATTACCAATGGTGCGATGGAAGCGCTCAACTTAGCCCTGCAGTGCGTGACCCAACCTGGCGATTTGGTTGCCGTCGAGTCCCCAGCGTTTTATGCCAGCTTGCAAGTATTGGAGCGGCTAAAACTGCGTGCAGTGGAGATTCCAGTGCATCCGCGCGAGGGTATCGACCTTGATGTGTTAGCGGAGCGGCTAGCATCGTTACCTATCAAAGCCTGCTGGTTTATGAGTCATCTGCAAAACCCGCTCGGCGCCAGCCTAAGCAATGAGCGTAAGCAGACCCTTTACCAGCTATTAAAGCAGCACCAAGTCCCTATGCTAGAGGATGACGTGTATGCCGAGCTTTACTTTGGCAGCACGCCACCTGCCCCAGTGAAGGCGTTTGATGATGAGGGGTTAGTGATTCACTGCAGCTCTTTCTCGAAATGCTTGGCGCCTGGCTATCGCGTTGGCTGGGTAGCCGGGGGGCGTTACGCCGAAGCTATTTCACGACTGAAGTTAATGACGACTATTTCGCCTTCCATTCCCGCACAGGCAGCCATTGCCGACTATTTACAGCACGGCGGCTATGACCGTCACTTACGTAAGCTCCGCCACGCTCTAGAAGCCCAACAAGGTAGTATGCTGGCGTCTGCAGACCGCTACTTTCCCACCCAAACGCGTATTACCCGCCCTGATGGCGGCTACTTTTTATGGGTAGAGTTTCCTGAAAAAGTTGACTCACTACGCTTATTTAACATGGCGCTCGACCACGGTGTTAGCTTAGCACCAGGCCCCATTTTTTCTGCAACCCAGCAGTTCCGACACTGTGTACGCTTAAGCTATGGCCACCCGTGGACAGCACGCAGCGAGCGGGGCATGGAAACTCTGGGGCAGTTATTAACTCTGTTTTAACAACGCGGTTCTAGCAGCCCTTCGCCACCTCGTTGCTGTTATGTTGCTTACCTTCCAACACCTCTCAACTGATATGGTTTTTTAATAAAAATCTGAGTCTGTTATGAAATACAGCAGACAATAGACTACTCCGATGAAGCCACACAGCGGCTATACCGGCCCACTTGAGTTAAAGAGGGTGGCTGTCACCGGAGGAAGCACCATGTTCGGAATTGAGGCCGTTGACCTGGCCAGAATTCAGTTTGCCTTTACGATTTCCTTTCATATTATCTTTCCCGCCATCACCATCGGGCTAGCCAGCTACTTAGCGGTATTAGAGGGTCTCTGGCTTAAAACCCAACGGGATACCTATCGCCTTCTTTACCATTTCTGGTCAAAAATATTCGCCGTTAATTTTGCGATGGGTGTGGTATCCGGCATTGTGATGGCGTACCAGTTTGGGACCCACTGGAGCGGCTTTTCCGCCTTTGCAGGCAGTATCACAGGGCCCTTGCTCACCTATGAAGTGCTTACCGCCTTCTTCCTTGAAGCCGGGTTTTTAGGCGTAATGCTATTTGGCTGGGAACGTGTCGGCCGAGGCTTACACTTTTTCGCTACCTGTATGGTTGCACTCGGCACCATCGTATCGATGTTTTGGATTCTCTCCTCCAACAGCTGGATGCAGACTCCTCAAGGGCACGAAATTGTTAATGGCGCGGTGATTCCAGTTGACTGGATGAAGATTGTCTTTAACCCCTCGTTCCCCTATCGACTTGCCCATATGGCCCTAGCCGCCTTTTTGAGTACAGCCTTATTCGTCGCCGCCTCTGGCGCTTGGCTGCTGCTACGTGGCAAGCAGTCCGCCGAGGTGCGCACTATGCTCTCCATGGCGCTGATTATGCTGGCGATCACCGCTCCGCTTCAGGCCGTGGTGGGCGACTTTCATGGCCTCAATACGCTTAAGCACCAGCCTGCCAAAATCGCCGCCATCGAAGGGCATTGGGATAACAGCAGCGGAGAGCCCACCCCACTCATTCTATTCGGCTGGCCCGATATGGCGCGCGAAGAAACCCGCTTCAAGCTGGAGATCCCCGTGCTGGGGAGCCTGCTGTTAAAACATAGTTTGACCGAGCAGGTGCCCGCCCTTAAAGAGTTCGCCCCACAAGACAGACCCAATTCGACCATCGTGTTTTGGAGCTTTCGCTTGATGGTGGGGCTGGGGGTGTTAATGATTTTGCTTGCCATCGTGGGCAACATCCTGCGCCTCAAAGGTCAACTTTATGGCTCCCATAAATTTCTTATCTGCACCCTATGCATGGGGCCAGCAGGTCTGGTGGCACTGCTAGCGGGCTGGTTTACCACAGAAGTAGGCCGACAACCCTGGGTAGTTTACGGGTTATTAAGAACCACCGATGCAGCATCAGCGCACAGTGCTGTTCACCTCAGCATTAGCTTAACTATTTTTGTGGTGGTGTATCTGGCGGTTTTTGGCACCGGCGTTGTGTACATGATGCACTTGGTAAACAAAGGCCCAAGCGAGCCCTCCACACCTACGCTAGGCGGCCCGGGCCATCATCGCACGCCAGCTCGCCCTCTCTCGGCGGCCAATGAAACGCTGAGCACAACTCACTAATTAGAACGGGGTGCACTATGGGAATTGATCTATCACTCGCCTGGGCCATTATCATTCTGTTTGGGTTGATGATGTATGTAGTCATGGATGGGTTTGACTTGGGCATTGGCTTGCTCTTTCTGCATGTTCATAACGAGCAAGACCGAGACATTATGATGAACACCGTTGCGCCGGTGTGGGACGGTAACGAAACGTGGTTGGTGCTAGGCGGAGCAGGGTTGTTTGCTGCGTTCCCCCTCGCCTACGCAGTCGTGTTGGAAGCGCTGGCTATTCCGCTGATCGTGATGCTGCTAGGGCTGATTTTTCGCGGCGTCGCCTTTGAGTTTCGCTTCAAGGCCTCCCCCGAGCGACGGCATGTATGGGATAAAGCTTTCATTGGCGGCTCGCTGCTGGCAACGGCAGCCCAGGGCATTGCATTGGGTGCTTATATTCAAGGTATCGCTTTCGACGGCACTCACTACAGCGGAGGAGCGCTGGATTGGCTAACGCCATTCTCGCTATTTTGCGGTATCGGCTTGCTGTTTGCTTATGCTCTGCTTGGCAGCACTTGGCTGATTATGAAAACTGAAGGGCTCTTGCAACAACGGATGTACCAGATCACCAAACCGTTAATCATCGGGCTACTCATTATGATCGCCCTGATAAGCGTATGGACACCGCTGGCCTATCCAAACATTGCGTCACGCTGGTTTTCGTTACCCAACCTACTGTGGTTCTTACCGGTGCCGCTATTAGTAGCTATCACCGGCTGGTGGCTGTGGCGTGCCATTACTTATCAGCGCAACGCGCTTCCCTTTATTTTGGTACTGGGGCTGGTTTTTCTAGGCTATAGCGGTTTGGGCATTAGCTTGTGGCCAACCATTATTCCGCCGAATGCATCTATCTGGCAGGTTGCCGCTCCGCCCCAAAGTCAAGGCTTTGCCTTAGTGGGAACACTGTTTATTTTACCAATTATTTTGATGTACACCGCATGGAGCTACTACGTCTTCCGCGGCAAGGTGAAGCCGGGTGATGCCTACCATTGAACAAGCTGATGTTGATCAACGTACTGGTATTAAGGAACGTACAGGAGCAATGCAATGAAATCACTCGCTAAGCGTTTAGGCTGGTTAATGACCCTTTGGTTGTCGAGTGTTGGTGTTCTGTTACTGCTTTCACTGGGAATTAAGCTCATGATGGGGCTAGTGGGCTTAACCAGCTAAACGACTGACTTTGTCTGGTCAACGTATTAGGCATGGGGTCATAGGTTATGAATGCTCTATGGCAACGTGCCTGCCACTGAACAATATTCACCGCTGTACAAAATCCGACGTTGTTGATGCCGCCGAAAAATCGCGCAGCTCCCTTACTCTTTCACGCCTCCAACTCCCCACTCGCCTTCATCAAGACCAAAGTATAAGAATTACAATTATCAAAAATTGATAACTTTTTTTTCCTTTGCTTATTTTACTGCGTATCGTTTATCAAAATTTGAGGTAATTTCGATGGGGCCATCCGACCGCATGCTGGCGCTGCTGTGCTGCCTAGCCAATCAAGGAGAAGCAATGACGGTGAAGTCGCTGGCCGAGCTAACCGCTCAGCCAGTCTCGACTGCATACCGCCACCTGCGCCAACTTTTGGCCTGGGGCCTAGTCAGCGAGCGCGAGGGTGGCACCTATGCGCCAGGCCCTCAGGCGGTGCGTCTGCACCAAGGTTTCGAACACCACAACGAACTGCTTCGCTGGGCTCGCCCGGTGCTGATCGAGTTGACTGAGACCACCCAGGAGAGCTCAGCGCTGCTGATAGCAGTACGTGACCACGCCCTCTGCGTAGAGATGATCGATAGCCCACAGCCGCTGCGCTGCTGCTACCACCGGGGCCAAGTGCAACCGTTACTCAAGGGTGCCAGCGCTCGGGCGCTGTTGGCCTGGATGAGCGAAGAAGAGCGTCAAATGGCACTGATGCTTCGCTCGGCGGCGGAGCGGGACGATGCCCTGATCGGCCTTGAGGCTATTCGCCAGCAGGGCGTAGCGATCAGTCTGGGCGAAATAGATCAAGGGGTGTGGGGCGCCAGCGCGCCAGTGTTCAACGGCCGCAGTCGCCTTAAGGCTGTGATCAGTGTGATGGCCCCCAGCGCCCGGGCTCAAGACCGAGCCGAGGCCCTGAGCGAGGCCACGCGCCTCAGTGCACAACGATTAGGAGAACTCCTGCAGTGACACAAGCAGATAATGAGGCGGCGCTGATGGCGCCCTGGCAAGGCCGGGTCGATAACACGGAGACAGGTGACGCACGGCGCTGGCATCAGGTGATGCGTCCGGTTTCTCAGGCCAAGGCGCCGGGGCGCGCTTTGTTAGGTTTTTGCTCTGATGCCGGCGTCGCCCGCAACCAAGGACGGACGGGGGCCAGTGAAGGCCCCCTGGCGCTGCGTCGCCAGCTAGCTAACCAGGCGTATCACCTAACGGCACCGCTGTATGATGCCGGCGATGTGGTCTGCCAAGGCGACAACCTAGAGAGCGCCCAGCAAGCCTTCGCCGGGCAGGTGTCCGAACTGCTCGAACAGGGGCATCGGGTTATCGGCTTAGGCGGCGGCCACGAGATCGCCTTCGCTAGCTTTTCGGGGCTGCTGGCTCACGCCCAACGTCAGGCGACAATGCCGCGCCTAGGCATTCTCAACCTGGATGCCCATCTTGACCTACGCCAGGCCGAGCGCGCCAGCTCCGGCACGCCCTTTCGGCAGTGCGCCGAGCTGTGCCAAGAGGCGGGCATCGACTTCCACTACACCTGCCTTGGCGTGAGTCGTGGCGGCAATACACCAGCGCTTTTCGCCCGCGCCGAGTCGCTGGGAGTGGAGTGGGTGCTCGACGAGCAGTGTCGCTCGCTGGAGAGCCCCGCGCTAAAAGCAGCTCTGGAGCGGCTGCTGGCACGGGTTGACTGGCTCTACCTCACTATCTGCTTAGACGCCCTACCCGCCTGGATTGCCCCGGGTGTCAGCGCGCCTTCCGCCCGGGGCATCGAGCTGTCCCTGGTTGAGGATGTTATTGATCACCTAGCCGCACGCGTTGCGCTGCCAGTGGTAGACGTCGCCGAGTTCAATCCAAGCCTGGATATAGACGCGCGAACGGCCCGTGTGGCGGCCCGTCTGGTCGAGCGCCTGGCACGCTAGCCAACGATTAACCGGTCATCAACGGCCACCCCTATCCGGCCGCCCTGAGCGGCACATAACAACTCATGGAGCATCAACATGCACTTTACTCTGGATGCCGTGTCCACCACGGCACTGGCGCTGATATTGCTTGCATTTGGCGCCGGACTTAAGCGCCGGCTCAACTGGCTGGAACACTTCTGCGTCCCCACCCCAGTGATCGGCGGTTTCGGCTTCGCTCTGCTGGCTTGGCTGCTGCGCGATCTTGGCTTGGTTACCTTCGAACTTAACACAGCGATGCAGAGCCCATTGATGATCGCCTTCTTCACCACCGTCGGCCTGGGCGGAAGCCTGGCGCTGCTCAAAAAAGGTGGCAAGGCGCTGGGTATCTATCTAGTGGCCTGCTGGCTGTTGGCGCTGATGCAGAACGGCGTGGGCATTGGCATGGCCAGCCTGCTAGGCCTCGACCCGCTGATCGGCCTAATGGCCGGAGCCACCTCTTTAGAGGGTGGCTTCGGCGCAGCAGCGGCCTTTGGCCCCGAGGCAGAAGCCCTAGGCGCCCAGGGCGCCACTACTGCCGCTATTGCCTCTGCCACCTTCGGCATGATTGTCGGCGGTGTGATCGGCGCGCCCATCGCCCGTTGGATCATCGACCGTCGGCAGATCCCGGTTGTCGCCGAAGACGTGCATGACCTGGAGAGACTGCAAGCCGAGGAGCGCCCCACTCAAGCGCCCATCGACAGCCGCACCCTGCTGCGCGTGCTGGCCGTCATAGTACCGATCATGGTGCTGGGCGTGTGGTTCAAAGAGGCTCTGTCGACCCATCTGGGGATCATCCTACCGAGCTATGTGGGCGCCATGTTTGTCGCCATCCTGCTACGCAATCTTAATGATCGCTTCGACTGGGTCAGCATGCCGGACAACGCCCTCGCCACTCTGGGCGACGTGGCCTTGGGTGTGTTCCTGACCATGGCAATGATGAATCTCAAGATCTGGCAGCTCCAGGAGATGGGCGGCTCACTACTGTTGATCCTGCTGGTGCAAACCCTGGCCATCGTCTTACTGGCCGTGGTGGTGATGTTCCGTCTGCTAGGCCGTAACTACGACGCCGCAGTGCTTACCGCGGGCTTTATTGGCCACGGCCTAGGCGCGACGCCCAATGCGGTGGCAAATATGAGTGCGGTGTGCGAGCACTATCGCGTGGTGTCGCATAAGGCCTTCATCATCGTCCCGCTGTGCGGCGCCGTGCTGATCGATATTGTCGCCATCCCCGCCATTACTTGGTGCCTGAACGCCTTCGCCTGATCGCTGTTCGTCCGACAACGCTAGCCTCTGAGTTCAGCTGGCGTTGTCGTTTTTTATCGCCGATGCCGCTAGTTGTCCGTTGCCTGTAGCCGCCCCGGTGCTACCGGTGATGGCAAACCCTCGCGGCAAATTGCGCCCCCCTGGCATCTCCAACGTCTCGCTAGCGTTCGACCGTATAACGCCAAACAGCAGCGCATTAGGACACGTTATCCTCTTTAATAACGGGCTCTTCAAAGGGTTCGCCATTCTCGTCCAGCAGCTGATGGTCGTACGCCGCCTGGAGACCCGTTTCTTCAGCAGCGGGCAGCTCTTCTTGCAGTGGTTCTTCTTCCACGGATTCTTCCACCAAGTCTGCCCAGTAATCAATGTGGCCGGGATAAGCTGGCGATATAATCGCCACCACAATGCCGACAACCGAAAATAGCGAAAATGCATAGGCATACCCAAAACCGTCCACCAGCATACCAACAACCGGCGACCCTACTGCCTGCCCAAGCGCACAGGCCATAAAAGGTAAGACGGGCCCCATGGAAAGCCGCCCCGGCAATAGCCGAATGCCCGTCATCAGATACAGTCCCGTTAAGCTCATGTAAGCAAGTCCAAATACCATGGCGGAAAATATCGCCAATGCTAACTGGCTGGGACTGGCAGCAAGCAACGCCAAGCTTGAAGACAGCATCATTAGCATTAATGCCTGCGTAATAGGAGGGTTATTACGGTCAGCCAAATCACTCACTACGGCGCCTCCAAGCCCAGCAATTCCTACGGCAAACCAAAGCCAACCGACTTGATGAGCAGGCAATCCGCCAAGGGTAACGGCCAAATCAGGCGCAAAAAGCCAGAACGGCGAAGACACAAACCCCATCGCGAAAGCAAAGAGCGATAGCCGGGTAAGGCGCGACCACTGTAGCCGCGTGATTGGCGGTGGCGGTGCCGCATTGGCTGGCACAACCCGAGAGACCGAAGGAATAAAGTACCAGGCAGCAATCACCCCTAAACCCGCCAAAACAGCAAAGCTTGTGTAGGTAAAGCGCCACGCATCGGCCAGGAACACGACCGTCGGCACTGCTACGATAATGCCAATACTGGTGCCAGCATTCATGATAGAACTAACGCGGCCATGCATTGTTCGGCTCACCAATGCCTGCATAGCAGCCGTCAGAGCGGGCATCATCAAGCCAGTACAAATGCCGCAGACAAACACGCCTACGCCGAGCGATAAGGCACCAGACGACTGGCTGATAAAGACCAGCCCGGCCACACCGAACCCACCGGATAACACTGCTAAATTACGCGCACCAAGCCGATCGGCTGCAAGCGGTGCAAACAACGTCGCCAAGACAAAACTAATAAACGGCAGTGCCCCGATAATGCCAACCAAGTACGCTGTCAGCTCTAGCTCGGCGCTAATAGAAGGTACAAACAAACCAAACGCAAAGCGCGCAAGTCCATAACTAATCGCGACCAGCGCTGCACCAAATAGGGCAAACCCCATGTTCGACAAGGTCTTCATACCGAGCACTCCACGGCCGTGTGTGTCTTGTGCAACAAGCTGATCTATCAACTGCGCCACCAATAGCCTACTTCGCTGGGTGATTGCAATCTCCTGCTGTGCGGCTGCCGCAAAGAGGTATGATCTAGTCGATATACAGAGTGCTTAAGTTAAAAATAAGCATGAAAGAAGGCGACACTGACAATCTCACCGCCAGCTGCCAAGGGGGTTGATAACATCGTTAAGAAGTCGCTTCGGTTGTATCAACCCATCATCGTTGCTTTGAAAGCAACAAATTCGTCATTAAAACGACTCTTATCTACCCGCCAAGTCGCTTAGCTTAAAAAAGCCAAATAAAGATACCGACAACAGTGGGATAGGAAATGTTTTCAGATAAACAAGTTGGTGAAGCCACCGCTTTGCGGCATCGACTACACCAGCACCCTGAGCTTAAATTTCAAGAAAATAATACTGCCGCACTGGTCGCAGAGCGGCTAAAAGCGCTCGGCTATCACGTGACCGAAGGTATTGCTACTACAGGCGTTATGGCTGAGCTAGCGACCGGTCGCGAAGGCCCAGTGATTGCCTTTCGCGCTGATATGGATGCGTTACCCATCGAGGAAGTCAATACGTTTGAGCATCGCTCCCAACGGCAAGGCTTGATGCATGCCTGTGGTCACGATGGGCATACCGCCACGCTGCTGTTGGCTGCCGAAGCCATCATGGCGCAGCGTGATGAGCTATGTGGCCACATTAAACTGCTATTTCAGCCTGGCGAAGAAGGTGGCAATGGTGCCGACATCATGGTCAAGGCCGGGGTATTGGAAAACCCCAAGGTGGACGCGATATTTGGCTACCACAACCGTCCTGGTTTCCCAACAGGTCAACTGTTTGTTAAACCCGGGCCGGCCATGGGTGGTAACGACACTTATAAAGTCACTATCGAAGGCACTTCTGGCCATGCCGCCATGCCGCACTTGGCGGTAGATCCTATTTATGTCGGGGCGTCACTAATACAGCAGTTGCAAGGGTTAGTGAGCCGCCACAAATCACCGCTGGAAGCAGGCGTCATCACGGTAGCCGCTTTTCATGCTGGCGACGCCGCCAATGTGATTCCTGGCCAAGCCGAACTGTTAGTGAATATCCGCAGCGATCGGCCCTCGTCACGCGATGCGCTCGCAGGCAAGCTTGAGCAGGTAACCGCGGGCGTATGCGCAGCCCACAGTGCGCAGTTTCATCTGGAACACCTCCACCAGGTGCCCCCCCTGGTTAACGACTCTGCGTGGTCAGAACGCGTGCTAACAATTGCCAACAAGCACGCAGTAAGTCACGACATTCAGCAGTTGGACTATATGCCCACCATGGGGGCGGAAGATTTCGCGTTCTACCTACAGGAAGTACCGGGATGCTTCTTTTTTGTCGGTAATGGCGATAGCGCCTATCTGCACAACGAGCACTACGACTTTAACGATGCTGTTCTACCAGTTGCAGGCGGGATGTTTGTGGCGTTAGCAAAAGAGCTGTTATCACGCACTTAATTCTCTGCAGGCCTCTCATTACGATTAAAAAAATAACGTTAAGAAAAAAGGATTAATACGATGCAAGGTGTTCTTTCATCTATTGAGCGTGTGGGTAACAAGCTCCCACACCCATTTATTCTCTTTGTCATTTTAGCAGGCACGGTTGTAATCCTCTCAACCCTGCTTTCTTCACTCGGCGTTTCAGCGGTTAACCCGCAAACCGACGCGGTGGTTCAGGTACGCAGTCTACTCTCGGCCGATGGCATTGAGTTCATGCTGACCAGCGTGGTCAGTAACTTCGTTAACTTCCCACCCCTCGGCCTTATTTTGGTGGTGATGTTCGGCATTGGTTTGGCCGACAAGGTGGGCTTGATGTCGACGTTGATGCAGGTGAGCGTGGCGAAAGCACCACCCGCGCTGCTTACTTTCTGCGTTTTTATGGCGGGTATTTGCGGCAGTATTGCCTCTGATGCCAACTACCTGATTCTGATCCCGCTAGCCGCTATGGTGTACTACTCGGTGGGCCGCCACCCAATCGCCGGTGCCGCCGCTGCCTACGCGGCGGCAGGCGCCGGGTTTGATGCCAGCCTATTCATTACCGTCGGGGATGCGCTGTTTGCTGGCATAACCACGGAAGCCGCACGTTTGGTAGACCCAGACGCCTACGTTTCACCTGTTGATAACTACTACTTCGTGGCCTGCTCAGTGTTTGTACTGGCAATTATTGGCACGTTAATTATCGATAAGATCGTAGAGCCGAGGCTGCAACGCACCTTACCGATAAGTAAAGACTTTAAAACTGACATCATAAAACCGACATTAACCGACGCAGAAAAGCGCGGCCTAAAGCGGGTAGGCGTTGCCACACTGATTTACCTAGCGCTGATCTTAATTGCCGTGGTTCCCGAAGCATCACCACTGCGTAATGAAGAAGGCGGCTTGATTCCGTCACCCTTTTTGCGCTCACTCGTGCCACTGATGTTTGGCTATTTCGTCACTATTGGCTTGGTCTATGGCATAACCACCGGCAAGATCACCAGCAGTCGCGATGTACCACAACGCATGGCGGAGTCTGCCAGTGACCTGGCACCGACTCTAGTACTGTTCTTTGCCATTTCGCAGTTTATTGCTTATTTCCGCTGGTCAGAACTGGGGCAGTTTATTGCTATCGAAGGCTCTAACATTCTACAAAGCACCGGGTTTACCGGACTGCCGCTGGTAGGCGCGTTTATTGCGATGAGCGCAGTACTGAATGTCTTTATGACCAGTGGCTCCGCTCAGTGGGCGTTAATGGCTCCGGTATTCGTACCGATGCTGATGATGATCGACTTCGACCCAGCCTTTGTGTTGGCAATGTTCCGCATAGGCGATTCCAGCACTAACATTATCTCCCCTATGAGCCCGTATTTTTCGGTAGCACTGGTGTATATGCAGCGTTATAAGCCAGATATGGGGCTAGGCACGTTGATAGCCACCATGCTGCCGTTAGCCATAGGCTTTTTGCTCGCCTGGTCAACGTTTTTGATGTTCTGGCTGGCGATGGGCTGGCCAATTGGTCCAGGCGTGTACATGATGGCTAACTGATACACCAGCACATCACTGCATCGCCATCATTAACTTCCATAAATAGTCGGCAGCGGGCGAAAGTCTTCTGCCGACTCTACGCACCAAATTGCCCTGGCTGCTAGCCGCCATAGGGTGATCAATGGGAATCGCCTTCAGCAAACCCGCATTTATTTCACTGCGTGCAGCAGCAGCCGTCATAAACGACACGCCAATCCCGGCACAAGCCATCCTTCGAGACACCGAATGCAGGTTGCAGCGATAGGCAGGCGTAGCCAACTGCCCGGCAGCACCAAATAGCGCATTGACGAACTGCTGAGAGCCCGAGACATCCGGTAAAAAAATCAACTTGTGCTGTAATAACTCTGTGATCGACACGCTCTCTTGGCGAGCAAGCCGGTGGGACGGTGCTACCAGCGCACACAATGGCCCTCGTTCAAAGGAGTGCACCACTAACCGTGGGTCTGAAATGGGGCCGTAGGTAATCGCGATATCCACCTCGTCGCTGGCCACCATTTCATGGGGTTCTCGGGGGTAATAAATCCCTGTTTTAATCTCGATCAGCACATCGGGGTAGTGCTCGGAAACACGGCGCATCACATGGTTGATAAAACTATCCACAAAGCCATCACCTACCGAGACGACCACTTTCCCCGACTGTAAATTGCGTAACCGAGACAACGTATCTCCCAGCTCTGAATTCAACCGCCGCTGAGCAAGAAACCCTTCCACTACCAATTGGCCTGCCTCGGTCAACGTCACATGCCGCCCTTGACGCTCCAGCAAGGCCATGCCCAATTCCCGCTCTAACCCCCGTACTTGGCGGCTTACTACGGAAGGATTGGTATGCAAATGCTCCGCCGCCGCACGAATGCCTCCGCAGCTGCTTACCTCAAATAAGTACAATGCACGTTTATCCAGTAGGGTCATGATGATCTCGTGTGAATAACTTCGCGCCGATGAGCCCGTACATCAGCTTTTTCAAACCAACAGCAACAAAATGCCCCCTACCTAAGGCAGCTTGCACTCAGGCTTTTTATGTTACATAAATACTTTAATTTTATAGTGACAGGCCACGTGTGCCTATCCAAATCAGAACACACGCCCTAAAGTCAAAATCACCCAAACGCTCACATAAAGACATTCATACAAAAATAGAATGTAAATTATTCTGAACACGAGAGGAGTAGGTTGCGTTGCAAATCGCTGAGATAACACCCTCTGAAGTACCAATGGAGCTACTTCTTTTAGCGGACCCGTCCGAGGAGGCCATTAAAAGGTACCTATATCAATCAAGGTGCTTCGCAGCCCACGACAAAGGGGCGATAGTCGGCGCTTGTGTTATCAAGCCTATTTATAAGGGAGCACTGGAACTGATGAACATTGCCGTTTCACCAGCGGTTCAACAGCATGGTGTTGGCACCCAACTGCTCGGATATGTTATCGAAAAAGTGAAGGAATCAGGCGCACAGCGCCTAGAGGTGGGAACGGGTACATTCGGCTATCAACTGACCTTCTACCAACGCCAGGGCTTTAGGGTTGATTACATCGATAAAGACTTTTTCTTGAAGAACTATCCCGAGCCTATCATTGAAAATGGAATTCAGCACAAAGATATGCTTAGGCTAAGCCTGACATTTTAGCCCTCTTTATAAGATAGCGGTTAATGACTTAGCATATTATTTTTAGATGACTCTATAAAAAAGCAGCCATCCTTAAACCACCGTCAACAAAGCATTTAGATTAATCGTTATCAATCTAAATGCTCACGAATCCATTCAATAAAAGCGCGCAGTTTATAAACTTCAACCATATGCTCTGGGTACGCCATATAATAAGCATCTTGACTCTTAAGTGAGAACTGCCAAGGAATGACTAACTTCCCCTCATCAAGCTCTTCCTGAGCAAGAAACTTTGGTACTAGGGCGACGCCACAGCCAGCGCGGGCCGCTCTTAACGCCATATAGAACGTATCAAATCTTGGGCCATGATAGCTGTGTTCCGTATAGAGATCTTGTGCTTCAAACCAGTCATGCCACCCTTCGGGCCGAGTAGAAACCTGTAACAGCACCATGTCTGTTAAATCTAATGGATCGCGAACGGTTGTCTGCTCCATAGCGGAAGGCGAGCAGACAGGCACCACCTCTTCATCCAGCAACTTAATACATTCCGCCCGCGGCCATACGCCATGACCAAAAAAGAACGCCGCCTCTATACGCTCTTTTTGCATATCAAACGGTTCGGTGCGGTTAGCAATATTGAGATTAATATTGGGATATTTAAAGCGGAACCCGTTGAGTCTGGGGATAAGCCACCGCGCCCCAAAGGTGGGCAAGGTGGCGATATTCAGCACATCTGCCTCTACGCCGTAAGACTGCATATAACGCGTGGACATTTCGACTTGGGCTAATATTTTACGCGCTTCGCCGAGATATACCGCTCCCTCTGGCGTCAGGTGCAGACGCTTTCTCACCCGCCTAAATAACGGATGCTGCAGGGTAACTTCCAGTTGTGACACCTGCTTGCTCACCGCACTTTGCGTCAGGCTCAGCTCATCCGCAGCCCGCGTAAAACTGAGATGCCTTGCCGCGGCCTCGAAACAGTTCAGGCTGGTCAAAGAAGGTAAGTTTCGACGACGCATAGCACTCCCACTTGGTGAAATTAAGGAATGATGTTTTTCACAAACATCGTTTGATGAGCTGCCTCATGCTTGGCAATACTGCCCCTGTAACCAATTTACTCACAATTCAATATTTGGTGAAGCAATGATTCATTCCCTGATGGAAAAAATGGGTGTCGCAAAAGAGCTGTATCAAGGCGGCGATCTAGTTGTTACCACACCGATTGATGGTAGCGAAATTGGCCGTCTTACAACGGCTTCTAGCAGCGACGTTGAAACCGCTATCGCGAACGCAGAAAAAGCCTTTCAAGCTTGGAAAAGCGTGCCTGCCCCCCGTCGTGGTGAATTGGTTCGCCTGTTTGGCGATCAACTGCGCCAGCACAAAGAAGCACTTGGCGAGTTGGTTACCTGGGAGTGCGGCAAGATTCTCCAGGAAGGGCTTGGCGAAGTTCAGGAAATGATCGACATCTGTGACCTCGCCGTTGGTCAATCTCGCCAACTGTTTGGGCTGACCATCGCTTCCGAGCGCCCCGGTCACCATATGCGCGAAAGCTGGCATCCGTTAGGCCCGATTGGCCTAATTACGGCGTTTAACTTTCCCGTCGCCCCTTGGGCATGGAATTCAGCCTTAGCGCTGGTATGCGGCAATAGCTTGCTTTGGAAGCCGTCCGAAAAAACACCGTTAACGGCACTGGCATGCCAAGCGCTGTTGGAGCGTGCCATTGAAGAGTTCGGCGATGAAGCCCCCGAGCACCTGAGCCAGGTGATTATTGGTGAGCGTGCCGCTGGCGAGCAGTTGGTCAATGACGCCCGCGTTGCGCTGATCAGCGCTACCGGCAGTACTCGCATGGGTCGCGAAGTAGGCCCACAAGTCGCTGCACGCTTCGGCCGCAGCATTCTTGAGCTGGGTGGCAACAACGCCATGATCTTAGCGCCCAGTGCCGACCTTGATATGGCGACTCGCGCCATCCTGTTCTCTGCGGTAGGTACGGCTGGGCAACGCTGCACGACACTGCGTCGCTTAGTTGTTCATGAATCCATTAAAGACGAAATCTTAGCGCGTCTGAAGAAGTCGTATAGCGCAATATCTATCGGCAACCCGCTTGAAGGTAACTTGGTTGGTCCGCTGATTGATCACCAAGCCTTTGATGCGATGCAAAGTGTGCTGGCTAAAGCGCGTGAGCAAGGTGCAAAAGTGTTCGGTGGCAACCGTGTAGAGTTCGCCAACAGTGGTGAAGGCTACTACGTCGAGCCCGCCATTGTTGAAGTGACCGAGCAAAACGAGCTGGTCAAGCACGAAACCTTTGCGCCCATTCTCTATGTCCTCACCTACAAAGAGCTGGATGAGGCTATTGCTACCAATAATGACGTCCCCCAGGGTCTGTCATCGTGCATTTTCACCACCGATGTTCGCGAAGCCGAAACCTTTATCTCTGCGGTTGGTAGTGACTGCGGCATCGCCAACGTCAACATCGGCCCTAGCGGTGCTGAAATTGGCGGTGCGTTTGGAGGCGAGAAGGAAACCGGTGGCGGTCGCGAGTCTGGCTCCGACGTTTGGAAGAGCTATATGCGTCGCCAAACTAACACCGTGAACTACTCTCGTGAACTCCCACTAGCTCAAGGCATTAAGTTCGACTAACCCTTCCCCTCTATAAGGGCCCTTCCCTGTAGGGCCCTTACTAAAAACATAAAAAAATTAAGGTGATGTATGCGTGACGATGTCCAAATCGGCCCGACGCCGGGCCTCGCGATGGCGCTATTACCACTGCTGGCCACTACTGCCATTCTAATTCTGCAATTTTTTATATTCTCTGATTTTACCCCGCATATTCCTTTAGCCTTCGGAATAATGATTTGCGCCCTGTGCGGACGCATCCGTGGCGTACCCTGGCAAAAAATGGAAGCCTCGATGCTTGAGGTGGTTAAGCTGGGAATGCCCGCTATTTTTATTCTATTAGCGGTCGGTATGGTCATTGGCACCTGGATTCTTTCCGGCACCGTTCCCACGCTGATGTATTACGGTTTTCAGTTGGTTTCCCCCTCTTACTTTCTCGTCGCAACGTGCGTCGTTAGTGCTTTGGTATCCCTTGCCACAGGCACATCCTGGGGCACAGTAGGAACCCTCGGGCTTGCCCTAATGGGCATCGGGGAAGGGCTGGGCATCCCCATGTATCTAACGGGCGGAGCACTGGTATCCGGGGCGTTCTTTGGCGATAAAATGTCGCCCTTATCAGAGACTACCAACTTAACTCCTGCCGTGTGTGAAACCGATTTATGGAGCCATATACGCAGCATGATGGCCACCACGGTGCCCGCTATGATCGTCGCGCTGATACTTTATTTATGGCTCGGCACTAGCTATGGCGGCCAGCTTGAACGAAGTACCGATATTGCAACGTTCCGTCAGGCACTTGATGACACCTTTACGCTCTCCTGGGTAACGTTGATCCCGCCTTTTGTTGTGATCGGATTAGCGCTTGCCAAATTCCCGCCTTTCCCGACTATTTTTACCGGCGCTGCGATAGGCGGCTTAGTGGCTATCGGCATTCAGGGCGAGACCGTTCATGCAGTGTTTGATGCCATGCAAAATGGCTTTAACAGTGATACCGGTAATCCGGCGATTGATGCTCTGCTCAGCAGCGGTGGTGTGCTCTCCATGACCTGGGTAGTAACGCTAACGTTCTTCGCGCTGGGTTTTGCTGGCATGCTGGAAGCCTATGGCACCGTTGATGCGATTATTAAGCAGCTGATGCGGCTTATTAAAGGGCGCTTCAGCTTAGTAGCAACAAGCTCCGGCACTACGCTGGCGGTAAGCACTATTATTGGCGATGTGTATACAACGCTGGTGCTGCCCGGTCGCTTGCTGAAAGGCCAGTATCAAGCCATGGGCTATAAGACTTCGACGCTGTCACGCACTATTGAAGACAATGGCACGCTCTCCTCTCCATTGATTCCGTGGAACATGGGCGGTGGATTTGTGTCCTCGACAATTGGCGTACCCACGCTAGCATATGCGCCCTTTGCATTTGCTTGCTGGCTATCCCCTTTATTTGGTTTGCTGTGGGCGCTCACCGGCCGTTTCATTCCCCGTGAAGCCCCTGAGAAAGCGGCTAAAAATCCGCCCCACACTCCCCAAACCACCTACTCTTCCCAACTTACTTCATAGCCATTCAAGGTCGGCCTATGGCCGGCCTGCGCTTCTTTTCAGGAGGTACTATAAAGATGCAAACGACCCTCTCCGAGCGCTGCCTTTGGCTGCAAACGAGCGCGGAAGCCCCATTGCACTATCCTGCGTTAGCGAACCAGGAAGAGGCCGAAGTCTGTGTTGTTGGTGGCGGTATTACGGGCTTGTCCACCGCGTTACATTTGGCCGAGAAAGGCATCAAGGTAATGTTGCTGGAGGCGGGAGATATCCCCACGGGTGCTTCAGGCCGCAACGTTGGCTTGGTTAATGCTGGGCTTTGGATTCCACCCGACGACATTGTGGCCGCACTAGGTGAAGAAAAAGGCGAACGCGTTAATACTATTTTAGGCGGCGCCCCGGCAAAAGTATTCGACATTATTGAGCGCTATGCCATTGAGTGTGAGGCAACGCGTACGGGCACCCTGCACCTTGGTCATAACACCAAAGGCTGCCAAGAGCTTGCTCGCCGCCGGGACCAGTTACAAAACCGTGGGGCGCCGGTGACGTTAATCGAAGGCGAAGCATGCGAGCGGATGACGGGAACCGCTCAGATACATGCAGCGCTGCTTGATAAGCGCGCGGGCACTATCAACCCATGCGCCTATACACAAGGACTCGCCCGCGCTACTGCAAACTTAGGCGCCACTCTCTACTGCCAAAGCCCCGTAACAGGCATCGAGCGACAGGAAGACCGCTGGCGGGTGTTAACTCAAAATGGCAGCGTAACCGCGAACAAAGTCGTCATGGCGACCAATGCGTATACCGAAGACGACTGGAACCACGTTCGACAACACTTCTTTACCGGCCATTATTATCAGCTGGCGTCAGAACCCCTAACCGGTGAAGCCGCCGATGCAATTCTTCCAGAAAAACAAGGCGCTTGGGACACCCGCACGGTGCTTAGCAGCATACGCCGAGATAAGGCAGGCCGCTTACTGTTGGGCAGCCTGGGGAAAGGTGAAGGCAAGCCGTTAGCTTACTTAACCCGCTGGGCCGATACCATTAAAAATCACTACTTCCCTGGGCTTGGCAACGTGCGTTGGGAATACACCTGGACCGGCAAGATCGCATTCACACCGGACCACACCTTACGTATTTTTGAACCGGCCCCTGGAATATTGTCAGCCACTGGTTATAACGGACGCGGCATCACTACCGGCACGGTGGTTGGGCAGGGTTTTGCCCATTACATTGCAAACGAGGATGACAGCCTACTGCCGCTGCCGTTGTCACAGCCCACCCCCATCAAAGCCCGCCCACTGTGGAGCTGCGCCTATGAGAGTGGTTTCTCGCTGTATCATGCAGGTCAGTGCCTCCGAGTGCTGATCTAATCACGGTGTTATTACTTAACAAAACGGCAGCACATTCCTGTGCTGCCGTTCTTTAATTAACGATGGATTATTTTTTAAACTTGCCAGCACCTTCGCTTTAGAGGCGTTTTCGCGCTCAGCATAGAGCGATAGCTCATCGGTCACCTGGGCACCCAGTGCCCCTTAAAAATTTTGGCTATCAGCCTCAGTTGGATATTAAATGAAACTAACACGTAAACTAATATCATTTAACATCCTGGCATTTAAACAAAACAAGATCTGAGAAAATAATAATTTAACTAAGACAAAAAAATCCATCAATGCAGGCCTAAAAGCCTGCATTGATACCATTTCAGACCGTAGTTGGCTACAACTAAATTTCCCCGTTTACATTTTTGCTTCGTTCATATAGCTGGGTAGAAAGGTTACAAGTGCAGGGAATATAATTAGCAATAGCGCCATAAAAACCATAATTAAAAACATTGGGGCGGCTGCTTTGGCAATAAAGCCGAGGCTATGATTTGTTAGGCCTTTCATTACAAAGAGATTAAAGCCCACTGGTGGAGTAATCTGAGCCATTTCTACCATGACTAGCACAAATATACCGAACCAAATCAAATCGATACCTGCTTCGTTCAACATGGGGGTGACCACAGCCATAGTCAGCACCACGGCTGAAATACCATCCAAGAAGCATCCCAACACAATGTAAACAACCATTAATGCCATCAGAAGCATAAAAGGCGTTAGATCGAGTGTGCCCACCCATTCAGCCAAACCTCTAGGCAACCCCGTGTATCCCATTGCTAGAGTTAGAAACGACGCTCCTGCCAAAATGAGCGCAATCATACAAGAAGTCTTAGCGGCTCCAATTAGGCTTTCCACCAGCGAGGAGAAGGTCAGGCTGCGCTGTATTGCCGCAAGTGACAAAGCGCCGACAACCCCGAGTGCAGCTGCTTCAGTCGCAGTAGCAAGACCAGAGTACATCGAACCAATCACGGTAATTATCAGCAACGCAACGGGTATCAGTAGTCGCGACTCATAAAGACGCTGCTTCATTGTCATAGCTGGCTCTTGGTCAATATTAGGCTTTTTCAATATCCCCCATGCAACGACATATCCCATAAATAACGTGGCCAATATCAGCCCGGGAAGTATGCCCGCGATAAATAGTATCGGTATTGATTGATTGGTAATCACGCCATAGACAATCATGGTTAGGGAAGGTGGAATCATAAGGCCAAGGGTAGAAGCGCCTGCCAGAGTCCCTACACTCATGAAATCTGAGTAGCCACGCTTTTTGAGTTCCGGCATAGACATTTTGCCTACCGTCGTCAGGGTAGCAGCAGAAGAGCCTGAGACTGCGGCAAACAAAGTACAACCGATGACATTGGTATGCATTAGCCGACCTGGCAGCCAACTGAGCCAGGGGCTCAGACCTCGAAAAAGGCTTTCGGAGAGCCGTGTGCGGTACAGGATTTCTCCCATCCAGATAAATAGTGGAAGGGCCGTTAGCGTCCAGCTCGTCGAAGACGTCCACAAAGTGCTGTACATTGAGGCCCCGATAGGGCGACCAGTGAAAAACGCAATGCATACGATGGCTACCCCGACCAGGGACAGGGCCACCCAGACGCCAGAGCCCAGCAGCAAGAAGAGAATGAGCAGCAGCGCAATGGCCAGTTCGGTGAAGTCCATCAGAGACTCCTCATGGGATGAATTCCGTGGCGGTTGGCAGCCGAAGAACAAAACAGCGTGGCCAGGGTACGCACGAAATGGTCAAGAATTGAAATCGTAAATGCTGTGGAACCGAGCGCGAGCAGCGACTGAGGTATCCAAAGCGCAGTCGCATCCTGCCCTGATGAGACGTCACCAAACCGATAGGACCAGTAGGCCGCATCGAAAGCGTGCCACGTGATAAAGCCAGCAATGCCGCTTGCGACCAAGAGGCACCACAGCTCGCCAATGAGGCGAAAGCGCCCGAGTCGCTCCACCAGAAGACCAACACGGATATGCCCGCCTTCGTGAAAGGTATAGGCCGCAGCAAGGAACGTGCTGGCACCCATCAGGTAGCCAGCGTAATTGGTAGCGCCAGGCAGAGTCGTGCCACTCCAACGCAGTACCACCTGAGCAACGATCACTATCAGCATGATAAAAATACATAGCGCGGCAAGATAGCCGAAGACGCGATAGAGCGTTTCCAGACATCTGGCTGCACGGAAAGAGAAGGTGTTCATAGGAGCAGCCCCCAGTTCAACCAGCCAAGCGAAGTCCCCATTCTTCGGAATGAGGACGTGAATCGTACCGTTATTGCATGGCACGATATTCCTCTACCAGTTGCCGGCCTTGCGGGCCAGCCTTCTCTAGCCACTCCTCCTGCATAGCTTCGCCAATACGGTTAAATTCCGCTTGCAGGTCTTCATTGGGCTGGTTGATCGCAACCCCCTTGTCGCCCAGCCGGCTCTTGAGTTCATCGGTGAGCTCTCTGGCCTGCTCTTCGCCGCGCTGCTCGGCTTCTGTGGCAATGGCCAGAACATCCTCTTTGATTTCCTCGTCAAGAGCTTCCCAGCGGTCCTTGTTGACGAAGACGTGGCTAAGCACGAGCCACGCTTTGGCATCGTAAAAGTGAGGGAGGTAGTCCCATAACTGGTGGTTGTAAACGGGGTCTCCAGAAGATATCAGTGATTGCACCATGCCAGTGGCGGCTGCCTGTGAAAGTTCGGCTTCCTCAATCAAGGTTGGCGTCATACCCATCAGTTCTGCAAAACGCGCCGTAGCCGTATTATAGGCTCGGAAATTTAACCCCTCTGCATCCTCGGGTGTGTCGATCTCTCGGTCAAAGAAAATACCCTGAGGAGGCCAAGGGATGTGATAGAGCAACTGCAAGTTTTGCTCCGCCATCAACTCATCCAGTGCTGGCTTAGTCACTTCCCAGAGCTGTGCGGACTCTTCGAAGGAATCTGCCAAAAAAGGTACTGAGTCTATACCATAAAGAATATTTTCGTTCTGATGGGCGGAAAGTACGTGAACACCGATCTGAGCCTGATCACGCTGGACAGCGCGCTTGATCTGATCGCCAGGAAATAGCGATCCACTCGGATGAACGCGTATATCCAACTCTCCATTGGTAACTTCGCGTACTTGATCGGCGAACCAGCTTACGTTCTCTGTAATGTAGTTGTCCGCCGGTTGCGGGGAAGGTAAATCCCAGACATCGGCGTAGGCAATGCCACTGGCTGCTAGAGATAACGCCGTAATAGAAGCAGTCTTGTGCAATACATGGATCATGCTGTTGGTCTCCTTTTTTCTAGTTGTAGGAACGGTGGACGGAACTTTTCTCTTGTCGTTATTGTTCATATTTTCCTCAAGATCACTTTTAGTGAAGACGTTGACTATCCCAAGTTTCGTGTAGGGTCTTAGGCAGGCAATGCTTGACGATGCGGTGGCTGGGAGTCCGCTCGAACTCCTCCACGATGGCAAGGTACCTAGGGCACTGGTAGGAGGCTAAGCGCTCTTTCAGCCAAAGGTGCAGTTCACGTAGTTTGATATCACGACCAGCCTTCGGCTTCAGGAAAAGCTTTATTTCCTGCTCGCCAATCTCAGCGGCAACGCCTATCATCGCGCACTCCTCAACATCGGGATGCTGCTGGGTGACCGACTCCACCTCCCAGGCCGAGACATTCTCTCCTCGGCAGCGCACACTATCGGTGATACGTCCGAGAAAGTAGAGAAACCCGTCCGTATCGAGCCAGCCGCGGTCGCCGGTTTGCAGCAAGCCCTTCGTTAGTGTCTTCTCAGTAGCCTCAGCATTGTGGAAGTAACCATCGAATAGCACACCTGGCTGCGTTTCACGGACCACGATTTGACCCGGCTCGCCTGGCGCTAACGGATTCCCACTATCATCGTGAATAGCGACGTCCAACCAGGGAACGGCGTGCCCCACCGACCCTGGCTTTCCTGCCGCGTTGAAGGTGGTTAGGCTTGAGGCTTCCGTCATTCCGTAGCACTCACGGATCTCGAAGCCGAAACGATCCTGAAGGGTTAACCAGAGGTCGCTTGGACATCCCCCACCCCAGGCGATACGTACATTGTGGGTAGACTCCAGTTTACTAGGCGGCTGCTTCAGCAGGATCTGCAGGACGCCACCCAGATAATGGATATGAGTCGCACCGCTTACATGAACCTGTTCCCAGAAACGACTGGCGCTGAAGCGCTCGGTCAGGCTGAGCCGTACATCGAAGAACAGCGGCAGCAACAGCATTTGGGCGCCGCCAATGTGGTAGAAGGGCTCCCACTGGAAGAAGACGTCGCCCGGTTTGATTGAGCAAAGTAGCTCAACGCTCTTCAGGGCATACGCCATCATCGCATGCGTAACGCGTACTCCCTTTGGCTTTCCCGTCGTGCCTGAGGTGTACATCAAAGCATATAGTTCCCGCATGGCAGGCGCCGGTGCGTCTAGTCTTTTTTCGCCTTCCAAGTGCTCTGATACTGTGTCCTTAGCGCCGCCCAGCAGCAACGTCTTGCCCGTGAAGTCCGCTCCACTGTCGACAACGACAGGCCACAGATCAGCATCGGTGAACAGGACCGCAGGGGCGCAATGCTCGATAATATATTTCAAGCCATTGCCGCGTTGACGGGCATTGACTGGCACCCAAATGATGCCAGCTTTGGCCAGTGCGAACAGGATAGCGATAGCTTCCGGCCCGTTATTCATCATTACCGCGGCACGCTCACCAGGGTGAATGCCCAGCTCCCTGCGAAGATGGACGGCGAGAGCCTCGGCCTGACGATCGAGCTCTCCAAATGTCAAGGGACGTTGATCGAAGTTCCCGAATAAGCGTTCTGGCTCACGCGTTGCGATATCGCGCAGCGCGAGAATAAAACTGGGATCGTTGAGGTTGAATATCATAGCAATCCGAATGTCCTTTGCTTCTCACGCGTCGCTCAAGCGACAGTTGTTCAATCTATGTTTTCTACCGCCTATGTTTTCTACCGTCTTAACGCTTGAGAAAGAGTTCCATCATGCGTGCCGGCTCTCCCGATGCGTAAGCTTCCCCCTGAATGCGAACCCCCGCCTCAAGGCAGTCGCGGAAACCAGGCTCGGTGATTTCTTGAAAACGCTGACGATCCAGGCGCATTGCAACAGGAGGCTTGCCGGCGAGCTCTTCACCCAGCGCTAGCGCTTCAGCCATAACCTGATCGGCTGCGACCAGTCGATTGATCAAACCGAGAGCATAAGACTCGTCGGCATTCATCAAGCGACCACTTAGGGTCAGGTCGATGGTTCGAGCTAGCCCCAGGTGTTCGCGCATGATCCAGGGGCCGGTAGTACTAGCGATTCCCGAGTTAATTTCGGGCTGCCCCATACGAACGTCGGCATGGGCGATGCGGAAGTCACACAGTAGAGCTACCTGAAAGGCCGAACCAGCCGCGACTCCGTTGAGGCCAGCAATGATGGGCTTAGGACTGCTGCGTAGTTTGTCGTAGAGCATCTCCCACTCGCCAACCCAGCTTTTGGCCCGCTCGGAGTCAAAAGATCGGGTCTCGTTGAGGTCCTGACCAGCGCTGAAGGCTCGCTCGCCCGCCCCAGTCAGCACGATTGCGCCGAGCGAATCGTCATTTGTTAATTCCTCAAGCGCGGCGATAAGTTGCTGACGCATTTCACTATGCCAGGCGTTAAGAACTTCTGGACGGTTCAAAGTGATGACACCTACGCGACCTTGCTTGCTGGTGAGAATATGTTCAGACATGATTATCTCTCTATTTGCCCTTAGAATGATTACAATGCGATCATCAATGATCAATATACAATCAATATAGCCGATATATGCTCACTGTAAAGCTATCAAGATACAAAAATGATTTTCTTGCGCAGAGACCATTCAATTAAAAGGTGAAAAATTGAACGAAAAGAAAAAGGTGGACCATTTAATGGTCAAGAGCGTGGTTAAAGCGTTTCGGATTCTTGAGGTTTTCGATGCAGAGCATCCAGCGATGAGCATCAAGAACCTTGCAGAACGCTGTGACATGGACAGAAGCGCAACACAGCGCTTTGTACACACGTTGATGCAGCTAGGCTACTTGCAGCGCAACGAGGAAACACAACTGATCGAACCTAGCGTGCGCACACTAGATATTGCCGCGCACTACCTTCATGCGCATCCATTGGTCGATAAGGTTCGCCCCTACTTACTGAACCTGAGCAAAGAAACAGAAGGCTCAGTCAGCCTTACGATTTTGGATGGACAGGATGTGGTGTATCTATCTCGCCTGCTGAGCCGAAACATGCTCGATACCGATATCACTATCGGATCGCGACTCCCGGCTTTTTGCACGGCACCAGGGCTGGCAATGCTGTCGCAATTAGATGAAAAAGAGGCCCTTACTCTGTTGGAGCAAACTCAGCGAAAGGCTTATACACCCAATACCATCTCCGAAGTACCTGCGATAATGGATCGCTTAGAAAGATTTCGGCGCCAAGGGTATGCAATATCGGTAGAGGAATATTTTCTATCCGACATATCAATTTCGGTGCCTATCTTAGATAGACATAACCGACCGCGAGCAGCTGTCAGTATCTCAATGTCTCGAGCACGGAGCATGCCTGAGGAGCTGGAACAGAATTTATCGGATTTATTAATAGCAACAGCAAGGCAGATATCTAGATTGTAATACTAATTTAGGATTCAGATAATTGGGTATACTGCTAGACGTTATTGGTAACATGTTATTGCTTTATGTGCGCCAAAAATCAGTCTGGCGCACATTCTAGCTTTTACGGATTAAAAATCGCTGGTAGCACACCTTTGTGCCGCCAGCTTTCAGGGTTTAAGCGAAAATTTCACCTTATAAACTTGCCAGCACCTTCGCTTTAGAGGGGTTTTCGCGCTCTGCACCGCCCAGGTTCAACTGAAAAATGCCCGCCGCGCTGACCGGCAGAAAATCTTCATAGATAATCGGCTGCGCTTCCACTATCCCCTGCACAATTAACGTCCCCATGTCAGCAGTATCAATTCCTTTAGCGACCTACCCTTTCTTGGTCAGGTGATTTAGGTACGGCGTTCTATGATGTCATCGGACCAACGACGGAGACATGAGTATCGGGCTTGGCACATTACTGCCAAAAGCATCAAAAACGGATACACATAAAAAGCGGCCACTCTCCCGAAGGCGAAGGGTGGCCGCTAGTGCTCAGCCTAACGTCAATGCATCAGGCGAAAATAAAACCTTCCGCTAAATGTTTCACCTGCATCTCTTCAGAAGTGGCGAAATAGGTCATCACATCACCATGATCAACCGTCGGCTCTTCAAGTACATCTGACCAGTACGCAAAGCCATCAGCATCAGGAGCTCTATCAAAGGCGTTGGCATATAGCAGGGTCAGATAGTCATCATCACTGAAGCGATTTCCGTGATCATCGGTAAACTCTTCCGATTCGATGAAGAAATCAGCAATATCAAACATACTCACACCTTTTTCACGCACACCAGACCAGTAATCAAGCCCTGTAGCATCCGCCTCTCGATCAAACGCGACTTTATATAATGCTTGAAGCACTGAGATCTCGACCGTGTCCGTGACATTGCCCAGTTCAACAGAAACTGTCGCTGTGCTTGATGCTCCCTGCGAGTCCTCAATCGAGTATTCAAAGGTATCGCTGACGCGGTCTACCACTTGTGAGGGCACAAAAGCCCCCCTCTGGTCGTAGAGGAAATCACCATTTTCCTGAACGGTGAGAGTCGCACCAGATGACAAAACAAGCGCGGTATCAAAAAGAACCTCTTGACCATCAATATCAGTGATTGAGAAATCATCACCATCAATCTCCTGATCAATACCGTTGCCATTGTCTTCCAACAGGTTCCCGCGCAATAACCAACCAAACCGGCTCGAAAATTCATCGTCACGCGCAATAGGTGCGCTGTTTACCCCTCCATCATCGACATCCGGTATAGGCTCTGGATCCTCGGGGGTTTCCGGTAAACGGAATCCAATGGCACCAGGGTCAACAATAACGCCGTTGGCGACGCCATCAGAATCAAACTCACCGCCATCCTCAATGACAAAATCAAAGCGTAATTTATTACCTTCACCTGTCAGACTACCGCCAAAGGCTGCACTAGCCAGATTTACCCAGTCTCCAGCCGCGTTCTGCTTCCAGTAACCATTGGCCTCAACATCATCGTCGACGAACAGAGAAAACACATGAGACCCACCAACGGTTTCTATATCCGCTTCAAAAGCGATTAAACCAAATGGCATATCAAGGTCATCTGGTCGGTCATTCGGTGCATCCAACTGTCGCACATTACGCAACGTTAGTAAGTCATCATCGCTCTCGACGTTACGGCTGCCGTTCGACGTCAGGGTGATAAACGCTTCAGGGGCATCTGCGGGATTAGAGACAGCCGTCGACGTCAATAAAAACGGTATAGAACTGACATTGCTTTGCTCGGCGTCAGGAGTGCCGTCGCCGTTGCCATCACCTATAGTGCTTCCATCCAGCGATGGTACGCGACTTTCATCTTCATTCGAAATGCCGTCATTATCGCTATCAGGATTAGCACTAATAGCAGACGTTGGCATCGATGTAATAGTTTCGGCCGTGCCCTGCTGATCGGTGTAGTTGGCACGCACGCTAATGGCAGCGTCCACATCGGCTTGGGTCAGGGAGTAGGTTTCGCCGGTGGCGTCGGTGATCTCGTTGCCATCGCGCAGCCATTGGTAGGTTACCGTGCCCAGGCCATCTTCATCCGCCAGTGTGTTAGAGGCGGTCAGTGTCTGATCTTCTACCGCATCTCCGCTGATGGCCACGCCACCTGTCGGTGCATCGTTAACATTGGCCACGCTCTCCGTGGCAGCAGACGTGACCGCTTCGGCCGTGCCCTGCTGATCGGTATAGCTGGCGCGAACGCTGATGGCAGCGCCCACATCGG
>NZ_BJUL01000010.1 GCF_007989605.1 Vreelandella venusta
TACTATGTTTTTGTTCGCGAAAACGATGTTAAAAACTGTTAAGCGCCCGTAGCTCAGCTGGATAGAGTACCTGACTACGAATCAGGGGGTCGGAGGTTCGAATCCTCCCGGGCGCGCCAAATTCGAAAAACCCGCTTTCTATTGAAAGCGGGTTTTTTATTGCTAGTTTGACCATGATTTGGTCCTGCGATCATTTAAAGCGCCCTTATGTGCAAGCAAAGGGCGCTTTTTTTAATCTAATCTCGAAAGCGACTTTATGCGGGCTCGCAGCAAAGTGCTGCGCTAGGAGCCAGGTTGTTGAGCAGAGTGTCGAGGTCCGTAAGGCGCTTCAGGCGATGAAAGTGTTGATTAGCTTCGCTATTGCCTTGGCGCATTTGTGCTAGCCACTGCTTTACGAGTGATACCACTACTCGGTCTGGTAGTTGTCGCCGCTGTAAGTCGGCGTACCGCTTCAGCACATTGGCACGCATTGTCCAGGTGGTGTCAGGGAGGCGCTCTCCGGTGCGCTGCCAGTGACGTATGCGAGCTGCAAGCCATGGGTCTGAAAGGGCGCTACGGCCAAGCATGACATCCTCGCAGCCAGATAGCGTGCGAGCCTTCCAGTAGTCCTCTAATGTCCAAATATCGCCGTTTGCAACGACAGGGATCGATACTTGATGGCGAACTTTGCCAATCCACTCCCAGTGCGCAGGTGGGCGATAGCCTTCATCTCGTGTGCGGCCATGGACAACCAGTTGTGCAGCGCCGCCAGCTTCTGTGGCCTGGGCGCAAGCGACTGCTAGGCGACGATCAGAAAAGCCAAGGCGAATTTTGGCTGTTACTGGGATTTCGCCGTTCAGGGCTTCGGCGACCGCTTTTACGGCACGATAGACGCGCTCAGGCTGGCGAAGCAGCGATGCGCCACCGTCGTGGCGGTTGACTAGTTTTGCCGGACAGCCAAAGTTAAGGTCAACGCTGATAGCGCCCAGAGCGAGTGCCTGTTGCGCATTGCTGGCTAGCGCCACGGGGTCTGATCCCAAAAGCTGCAAATGCACGGGAACGCCGCTAGGAGTGGCGACGCTGCCTGCTGACAGTTCGGGGCAATGTTTATAGAACACGCGAGGGGGGAGTCGTGTGTCGACCACCCTGACAAACTCAGTCACTGCCCAGTCAAAACCTGCCTGCTGAGTCAGTAAATCACGCGTTAAGGCGTCGATGACACCTTCCATAGGCGCTAGGCCTATCCTGCCTTTATGTAGTAAATTAACAACCATGACTTCCACTATGGCGCGATTGCAATCTATCCTGGATGTGGCAGGTTAGTGTATTAGCCTCACTGCGCCAAGCGCCTTTAGAGGCTATTGGTGTGCCGAGAAGCATTTGAAAGAGGGGGAATGCGGTATGCAAGAGTCAGAGTTGCTCCAAGAGGGGCTTGCCCTTATGGGGTTGGGTATGGGTTTTGTTTTTGTTTTTCTTACGGTTTTGGTAATTAGCGTTACGCTAATGTCGAAATTGATTGGCCGTTTCCAGCCTGCCCCTGTAGCAGCACCGAGCGGTCGAAATAATGCAAAACCATCTGCACCGAAAGGCCAGGATGATGAAGTCAAGGCAGTGATTAGTGCTGCAGTGCACCGTTATCGTTCTTCGCGGCGTAAGTAAGGCCCTATTTTTGTAGTTATCCTACCGCTCGATTACTATTTATTTTGTTAAATTTACTACAAATCCATAACGTAAAAATTGTGAGCCACGACCATGAATGAAACAAAACGTCCTCTGGGGATCACTGATGTTGTTCTTCGCGATGCCCATCAATCGCTGTTTGCCACCCGTTTGCGTCTTGATGACATGCTACCGATTGCCGAAAAACTCGACAATGTCGGCTATTGGTCATTAGAGACCTGGGGCGGAGCAACGTTTGATTCATGCATTCGTTATTTGGGTGAAGACCCGTGGGAGCGTATTCGGGCACTGAAAGAAGCGATGCCGAATACACCTCAAGCGATGTTGTTACGTGGCCAAAACTTATTAGGTTATCGCCACTACGCCGATGACGTGGTTGATAAGTTTGTCGAGCGCGCCAAGACCAACGGGGTTGATGTGTTCCGCGTGTTTGACGCGATGAATGACCCGCGCAATCTTGAGCGTGCTATCAAGGCGGTTCGCCAAGTAGGTGGACATGCGCAAGGCACCATCTCTTATACGGTTAGCCCGGTACATACCCTGGATAGCTGGGTAGAGCTCGCTAAAACCATTGCCGCAATGGGCGCTGACTCACTGGCTATCAAGGATATGGCGGGGCTTCTGACGCCTTATATTGCCTATGATCTTGTCACGCGGTTGAAAAAAGAGCTATCTATTCCCGTTCACTTGCATTGTCATGCGACTACCGGGTTGTCGACCTCGACAATTTTGAAAGCCGTCGAAGCCGGCGTCGACAATGTCGATACTGCAATCTCTTCCATGTCCATGACTTATGGTCACAGTCCGACTGAATCCGTCGTGGCCATGCTAAAAGATACCGATCGTGATACCGGTCTTGATCTGGAGTTGTTGGAAGACATTGCCAGCTATTTCCGTGAAGTACGTAAAAAGTATGCGGCGTTTGAAGGCTCGTTGCGCGGTATCGACTCACGCATTTTGATTGCTCAGGTGCCTGGTGGCATGCTCACCAACATGGAAGGCCAGCTTAAAGAGCAGGGCGCTGGCGATAAACTTGACGATGTGCTGAATGAAATTCCCCGGGTACGCGAAGACCTTGGCTTTATCCCTCTGGTGACGCCGACCTCCCAGATTGTGGGTACTCAAGCTGTCATGAACGTGATGATGGGCGAGCGTTACAAGTCCATCTCCAAAGAAGTTCAGGCGCTGCTCAAAGGTGAGTACGGCTCCGCGCCCGCGCCGTTTAATGCAGAGCTACAAAAGCGTGTGCTCGAAGGTGGCGAGCCGATCACCTGTCGTCCGGCAGATAACCTGTCGCCAGAAATGGGCCGACTTACGACTGAGCTTAACGAAAAAGCGAGTGCTGATGGCATCCGTATTGCCAGCGGCGAGCAGGCAATAGACGACGTGCTGACCTATGCACTATTCCCGCAAATTGGTCTGAAATTCCTTAAAAACCGTGACAACCCGGATGCCTTCGAGCCCGCTCCCCAAGCAGCTGAGGCGAAAAGCGCTAACGTGCCGGCAAAAGCCGAAAGCAAAGCGCCAGTGGCTTCTAGTGGCCCGGAAACCTATACCGTTAAGCTCAATGGCAAAGCATTTGTAGTGGAAGTCTCTGAAGGTGGCGAGATAGGGGCGGTGCAAGAGCAGACGGCAGTGAGTGCTAATGCACCTAAAGAGGAAGTGTCTGCGCCTAGTGGAGAAAGCATTGATGCGCCGCTGGCTGGCAATATCTTTAAGGTCAATGTACGCCCGGGTGACCAAGTAGCGGATGGCGATGTAGTGATTATTTTGGAAGCCATGAAAATGGAAACCGAAGTGCGCGCCAGTAGTTCCGGTACCGTTTCGAAAGTTAATGTCAGCGAGGGTGACAGCGTCGCCGTCGGCGATTCGCTGATCGAGCTTTAAGGGCATTTGGCAATGGAAAAACTAATTACCTTATGGGAGGGCTCGGGGCTTTATAACCTTGAGCTTGGTCAGGCGGCCATGATTTTGGTAGGGCTTGGGCTGCTCTATCTTGCCATTCACAAGAAGTTTGAGCCGTTGCTGCTGGTGCCAATTGGGTTTGGCGGTATTCTGGCGAATATCCCGGAAGCAGGCTTGGCAATCTCAGCGCTCGACCAAGCGATCGAGGTAGCAAAACCTGCTGTGCTGCAACAGATCGCTTCCGCACTGGGTGCTACCCTTGATCCATCAAGTGGTGTGGAAGCTTGGCGAGAGTTACTTAAAGCGATTGCCCACGACGCAGCAGCTCCCGATCAATTGCGTGCGGCAAAGGATATTGCGGTTGGCGTGGGCTATAGCGATGGGATGCTCTATAACTTTTATAAAGTAGCGATTGCCTCTGGTATTGCGCCACTGATTATCTTTATGGGCGTAGGAGCCATGACCGACTTTGGCCCGTTACTGGCTAACCCACGGACGCTCTTTTTAGGCGCGGCTGCTCAGTTTGGCATTTTTGCTACGCTGTTTGGTGCGGTAGTGCTTACCTCGCTGGGGGTGATGGACTTTTCGCTAAATCAAGCAGCCGCCATTGGTATTATTGGCGGTGCTGATGGCCCAACGTCTATTTATGTATCAAGCGTATTGGCTCCTGAGCTGTTGGGCGCTATCGCGGTGGCTGCGTATGCCTACATGGCGCTGGTGCCGCTGATTCAGCCGCCGATTATGCGCTTGCTGACCACTCAGAAAGAGCGTCAAATTAAGATGACGCAGCTGCGTCCGGTATCCAAGCTGGAAAAGATCGTTTTCCCGCTGATGTTGTTGATTGCAGTTGCGCTTTTCCTACCTGATGCAGCGCCGCTGTTAGGAATGTTCTGCTTTGGTAATTTGATGCGTGAGTGTGGTGTCGTTGAGCGCTTATCGGATACTGCGCAAAATGCTCTGATCAATATCGTGACGATTATCTTAGGGCTATCGGTAGGTTCCAAGCTGATGGCAGACAGCTTTCTGGCATTCGAAACGCTGGGTATCCTGGGCTTGGGTATTGTGGCGTTTGGTATTGGCACGGCCGCAGGCGTGTTGATGGCGAAGTTGATGAACTTGGTCAGCAAAATGCCCATTAATCCGCTGATTGGTGCCGCAGGTGTTTCGGCAGTGCCGATGGCTGCACGAGTGGCTAATAAGGTTGGCTTGGAATCAAATCCGCATAACTTCCTGCTGATGCACGCCATGGGCCCTAATGTGGCCGGTGTTATCGGTTCTGCTGTTGCGGCGGGTGTGATGATTAAATATTTAGGCTAAACCCACTAGCAGTGCCATTGCATAGTAAGTCTAGGTAATGGCGGGTATCTTAAACGCGGCTTACCGAGCAATTGCTCGCGTAAGTCGCGTTTTTTGTTAGAGATAGTAATGATCTTATTGTGGCGGCACTTTTTGCATATCGAGTGCTGTCTTGAGACGATTTTCAAGCGTAGTAAAATTTAGTGGCTCATCTTTTGGCCAGCCAATCGTGAGGCATACGCCGCTGCCATCGTACTCTGCCTGTTGGATGGGAATTTTCTGCTCATCACACCAGGCGCGCGCGACTGCTTCATGGGCAAAGTTGACACGTAGCAGGTAGCTCTCTCGTTCGACGACTTCGCGTGTAGGTAATCTTTCAATCCCGGCATTAACCGCCTGTGCGTAAGCCCGGGCAAGCCCACCAGTGCCCAACTTGGTGCCGCCAAAGTAACGAATCACCACGCAACCTATTTCGCCCATCTGGCTACCGAGCAAAGCTTGATACATGGGCCTACCTGCTGTGCCGCCAGGTTCGCCATCATCAGAGAACCCTATGTGCGTTTGCTCTCCTGGTGGACCAGCAATAAAGGCGGTGCAGTGATGGCTTGCATTGGGATGAGCGGCTTTTGCCGCCTGCAACATCGTATGATAGTCGCCAGTGTTGGGGGCATGGCATATCCAAGTGAGGAAGCGACTTTTTTCAACCTCAATTTCAGCGGTATGCCATGTGGCGGGTGCTAGGTCTGGAACTCGGTAACGCAATCGATGCTCCCTAAAGCGGGTGGCCAATTAGTGGTGCTGAGTGTTGCTAGCGCCATGCCCGACGCCCATCACCATTCCCAGCACTTGAATATCACAATTATGCAGGAAGACGGCAGGCATAGCTGCATCTTCGGGCCATAAGTGAACACCAAGCCGACTAATTGAAAGTTGTTTTAGGGCAACTTCTCGCTGGTTGATCGTCGCAATAGCGGTTTCTTGATGGCTGCCTTGCTGATAGCGGCGAATAATAATGACATCACCATCGAATAGGTTGCATTCACGCATTCTGTTGCCGCGCACGCGTAGCGCATATGTATTGCGTCGTGTGACACGGGGGGCCGAATAAGCAGGGCGTGCTGTGTTCGGCGCTGTTTGAGGTAGCGTATGTTGAGTGATGTTCAGGGGTGTTGGCATTGTCATCGTCATGAGTTTTCTCCAATGCAGCGCCCGCTCCCTAGGCGTGTAATTGAGCAGATTGCTGTGTTTATAATCGGTAGTGTTTTTTCATACAGTATTTGTAGTATAGACCTGTTTTTGCATACAGTGCTAGTGCTCTGCAGAGTCTATTGTTCTTAAGCGAAGATTGGTTGAAATGTGATGCGACCCCAGACCGCATAGAGCGACTGGCGAGAAAGGGGCTTTCCGTGTAGAGTTCGACGCAAAATCTACGTGCCTGGAGATATTCTTGAGCCTCTGCCTACAAGCCCGACAGCTAGCCTGTGAACGCGATGACCGTTGGCTGTTTGAGGGGTTAGATCTTGATATTCAACGTGGCGAAATAGTGCGCATTGAAGGCCCTAACGGGAGCGGAAAAACGACACTGTTGAAAATTCTCTCAGGCCAATTGAGCGACTACCATGGCGACATTTATTGGAATGGCGACTCGATGCGCGAGGTGCGTGAACATTTTCTCGCCAATCTACTCTATTTAGGGCATGCCCCTGGTATAAAAGCGGGTCTTTCTCCGTTGGAAAACTTGGCGTGGTACCAAGCGCTAAGCGGCGAGAAAGGCGACGATTATCAGCGTGAAGAAGCGCTGGCACAGGTTGGGCTTTGTGGCTTTGAGGATGTGCCAGCAGGCCAGCTTTCCGCAGGGCAGCAGCGGCGAATTGCTCTTGCAAGGCTGACGCTTACTAAACGGGCATTGTGGGTCCTGGATGAACCTTTTACAGCCATTGATCGCCACGGAGTGGCAGCATTAGAAGCGCAGCTTGTTGCACATGCCAACGCGGGCGGCTGTGTATTAGTGACAACACATCATGAATTAACCGCATCATCCGTGCTTAGGCGCGTTCAACTGGGGTAGAAGGAGACAGCGTTGCCAAGCTCACACGCCACGACAGGCATCCCAGAAATGTCGATGCATGCGCCTTCCGGTGGGCTCATGGTTGCCATTAGTGCCACCTTTAAGCGAGATCTAACGCTTTTGCTACGTCGTCGTGGTGAAGTGCTTAATCCATTGGTGTTCTTTGCCTTGGTGATAACGCTCTTTCCGATTGGCATTTCACCTGATCCCCAGTTACTAGCAGAAATAGCGCCAGGGTTGCTGTGGGTGGCGGCATTACTAGCGGCGCTGCTTTCCCTGGATAGCCTGTTCCGGAGTGACTACGACGACGGCAGTTTGGAGCAGCTGCTGTTAGCCCCTCAGCCGTTGGCGGCGCTCAGCCTTGCAAAAGTTGCCGTTCACTGGCTGCTGACAGGTCTGCCTTTAGCACTCATGGCACCAATTTTAGGTATCATGTTGGCTCTTCCTGCCGGTAGCTACATGGTTTTGGCGCTGTCGCTGGCATTGGGAACCGCAAGCCTCAGCCTGATTGGTGCCATTGGCGCCGCGCTGACCGTTGGGTTGGCGCGAGGCGGTGTATTGCTGTCACTGCTGGTGCTGCCGCTCTATATCCCGGTGCTTATTTTTGGTGCCGGCGCTGTGCAGGCTGCTATTTTAGGCGATGGTATCGCGGCGCATCTGGCTATTTTGGGCGCACTTTTAGCGATTTCGTTAATGCTAGCACCTTGGGCTATTGCCGCCTCGCTACGCATCAGCATCAACGGTTAAAGGACAAAAACACCATGTGGGCCTTTATAAATAAACTGAGATCACCCAAGTGGTTCTATGCGATTAGCGCCAAGCTTCAGCCCTGGTTCTGGACAGCGGCGGTGCTACTGTTGCTGCTGGGCAGCGTTTGGGGACTAGCCTTTGCTCCGGCGGATTACCAGCAGGGCAATAGCTTTCGGATTATCTATGTCCACGTTCCTGCCGCTTTCTTGGCGCAATCCATTTTTGTCTCGATGGCTGTTTCAGGCTTGGTATATATGGTCTGGAAAATTAAAGTAGCCGATATGGCAGCCGCCGTGATGGCACCATTAGGTGCTGCGATGACCTTTGTAGCGCTTTTTTCAGGCGCAGTATGGGGGGTGCCCACCTGGGGAACCTGGTGGATGTGGGACGCGCGCTTAACGTCCATGCTGATTTTGCTGTTTTTGTATTTAGGGGTCATTGCACTGCGCGGTGCTTTCAGTAGTCGCGATAGTGGATCACGTGCAGCCTCAGTGCTAGCAATGGTGGGCGTGATTAATATTCCGATCATCAAATATTCGGTGGAGTGGTGGTACACCCTGCACCAGCCTGCCTCGTTTACGATTACCGGACGTTCGGCAATGCCTATGGAAATGTGGGCACCGCTGCTCATTATGGTGCTCGGCTTCTACTGCTTTTTTATAGCGTTAACCCTGATGCGCACGCGCAGTGAAATACTGCGCCGTGAAACCAATAAGCGCTGGGTGCAAGAGCTAGTAGAGGAGGTGAGATAATGGCTTTTTCCTCACTTAATGAATTTTTTGCCATGGGTGGCCACGGGCTTTATGTATGGGCTGCTTGGGGCATTACTGCGTTGTTGATGCTGGTGATCGTTTGGCATGCGCGCCTCGAGCGCAGTCAGCTGCTGAAAGGTGTAAAGCGCCGTGTGCGCCGCCAAAACGCCCAACCCCAGGCTGCGCAAACACCAGTTAACTCTGCTCAAAGGGACGTTCGTAATGACGCCTAAACGTAAACAGAAGCTGTTCGTCATTTTAGGGTTGGTTTCATTAACCGCGATAGCGGTGGGGCTGACACTGTATGCGCTGCGCTCCAATATCAATTTATTTTTTAGCCCGGTACAAATTGCTCAGGGCGATGCACCCATGGAGCGCCAGATTCGCGCGGGCGGAATGGTTAAAGAGGGATCGGTATCACGTGATCCTGCCAGTCTTGATGTTGAGTTTACCGTGACGGATTACGTCGAGGACTTGGAAGTCTACTACAGCGGAATTTTGCCGGATCTGTTCCGTGAGGGGCAGGGGGTGGTCGTGGTAGGAGAGCTTCAGGCAGATGGGCGCTTATATGCTGATAAAGTCTTAGCTCGCCACGATGAAAACTATATGCCGCCTGAAGTGGCGCAAGCATTAGAAGATGCAGGCTACTCCCCGGCAGATTATCAGGCAAAAGCGGCAGAGGTGGGTAAACGTTTGGAACAGGAAGGCACCCCCCAAGCAAGCGATTACTAATGTCTTATCGTGTCAAGCAGACGGTGATACCCACTGCTAATTCGGAGCGCGCATGTTCATCAAGATGATTCCTGAAATCGGCCACTTTGCTCTGGTCATTGCCCTGTTGATGGCTGTGATACAAGCTGTGATGCCGCTGGCAGGCGCGGCCACTCGTCGTCCGTTGTGGATGGCCTATGGTCGACCTATGGCCACGGGGCAGTTCCTGTTTATTGCCATTGCCTATTTGTGCCTAACCGCCAGTTATATGCTGGATGACTTCAGCGTGGCGAACGTTGCTAATAATTCCAACTCGCTGCTGCCTTGGTACTACAAGTTTAGTGCCGTGTGGGGAAACCATGAAGGCTCGGTCTTATTGTGGAGTTTAATGCTGGCTGGCTGGGGGTATGCCGCTTCGGTATTCTCCGGCGACCTACCTCGCGATATGGTAGCGCGGGTGCAAGGCGTGATGGGAATGGTCTGCGTTGGCTTCCTGTTATTTATCTTGATGACCTCCAATCCATTTGAGCGACTGCTGCCGAATATGCCCCAAGACGGGGCTGATCTTAACCCGCTGCTGCAAGATTTTGGGCTAGTTGTGCATCCCCCTATGCTCTACATGGGGTATGTAGGTTTCTCAGTGGTATTTGCATTTGCCATTGCCGCGCTGCTAGGCGGGCGCTTAGACGCTGCTTGGACCCGCTGGGCGCGCCCTTGGACTAATGTGGCCTGGGCATTTCTAACCGTAGGCATCGCGCTGGGTAGTTGGTGGGCTTATTACGAGCTAGGCTGGGGCGGCTGGTGGTTCTGGGATCCGGTTGAAAACGCCTCACTGCTGCCCTGGCTAACCGGAACGGCGCTAGTGCACTCGTTGGCGGTCACGGAAAAACGTGGCTCGTTTAAAAGCTGGACAGTGTTGCTGGCTATTTCAACCTTCTCGCTGTCACTAATGGGCACGTTTTTGGTCCGCTCTGGTGTGCTGACCTCTGTGCATGCGTTTGCTAACGATCCCTCTCGCGGCTTCTTCATTCTAATGCTGTTGGCAATAACCGTGACGCTATCGTTGCTGGTATTCGCTGTACGCGCACCACGAGTGAGCCATAAGGTCGGCTTTAATTGGCTATCCCGAGACTCGTTGTTGTTGGTCAATAATATTCTACTGGTCATTATGACGGTCACCGTACTGTTAGGGACGGTTTATCCGCTGATTTTGGACTCCCTTGGGTTAGGTAAAATTAGCGTGGGGCCTCCGTACTTTAATGCACTTTTTGTACCGCTAACGGTGGTGATGTGCATGTTTATGGGGCTGGGGCCGATCGCCCGTTGGAAAAGTATGAGTGCCAGTGAGCTGTGGCGTAAGCTTTGGCTGTCCGGCGCTGCTGCGCTGATCTTGGGCGGTGCTATGCCATTGCTATATGGCGGCGAGTGGAATCTTTGGGTCTCCTTGGGCATTGTTTCGGCGCTCTGGATCGTACTGCCTATCGTGCGTGACTTGTTCGATAAAGTTCGCCATGCCAACTCCTTTTTGGCGGGGCTGCGTAAGCTGTCGTTAGCGTATTGGGGCATGGTGCTTGGTCATGTGGGCATCGCAGTCACCATTGTTGGCGTGGCAGTTGTTTCCAATTACAACATCGAACGCAACGTGCGGATGTCGCCGGGCACGACTGTCGAAGTGGCAGGCTATCAGTTTACGATGACGGAGCTGACCAATCGTCGGGGCCCGAACTTCCTAGCAGATACCTCTATCATTCAAGTGCAGCGCGGCGACTCCGGAAGCAGTTTTGTGATGCGCCCGGAGAAGCGCCTCTATCTCGCTACCCGAATGCCAATGACCCAAGTGGCGCTTCGTCCCGGGCTTTTCCGTGACCTCTATGTCGCTATGGGCGAAGACCTTGGCGATGGTAGTTACGCGATGCGCGTCCAATACAAACCGTTTGTGCGCTGGTTATGGCTCGGTGGGTTGTTGATGGCTTTCGGTGGCATTCTGGCGATAGTTGATAAGCGGTACCGTCGTGTCATATCGCGCAAAGCGTCTGCTAGCACGGCTCCTGCAACGTCTGAGTCTGCAACCTCGAAGGAAGCTATGGTATGACACGCCGCCTATTGCTTTTACTCCTGCCGATTGGCTTTCTGGGGATCGCCTTGTTTCTCTATCAAGGGCTAGGGCGCGATCCTTCGCACCGCGACTCGGCACTAATGACTAGGCAGTTTCCTGCGTTTGAAGCCACAACACTACGTGATGAAAATCGCCAAGTTGATCAAACCCTGTTAACTGGTAGCGTCACCTTGGTGAATGTATGGGGTGAATGGTGCCCCGCTTGTAAGCAGGAAATGCCGCAACTGCTGGAGCTGGCTGATCACGGAATTCGCATGGTCGGTATTAACTATCGTGATACTCGCGAAAAAGGGCTGGAGTTCTTGAGCGAGTTTGGGGATCCCTTCGAAGTTAATGTATTTGATCCTGACGGTAACTTGGGCTTTGACCTAGGGGTCTACGGTGCGCCGGAAACCTTCTTGGTTGATGCTGACGGTGTCATTCGCTACCACCACAAAGGTTACGTGTCGCCGGAAGACGTTCGTGAACGCATTCTGCCGGAGGTGGAAAAATGGCGCTAATACGCTTAATGCTTACCGTCGCGCTGCTGACGCTGGCTAGCGGCGCGTTGGCCGGCGGTATTGAGATACGTGAGTTCGATGACCCTGTGATGGAGCAGCGCTACCATGATCTCACCGCTTCGATGCGTTGCCCTTTATGTGAGAACCAGGCTATCAATGATTCTGACGCGCCAATTTCCGCGGATATGCGTGAGCGTGTCTATCAATTGCTACAGGATGGTCAATCGGATATCGAAATTGTTAACCACATGGTGCAGCGGTTTGGAGAGTACATTCTCTATAACCCGCGTTTAGAAAATCGCACTTACCTGCTGTGGGGGCTACCGCTAGGTTTGGTCATGCTCGGTGTCGTGGTCGTCGTGATGATGGTTCGCGCTCGCCGTAATGCCTCAGCGAAAGCGCTTAGCGCCGAAGAACGTGCCCGCCTGGATGCCCTGATTAACCGCGAGAGGTCTTCATGACACCGCTGTGGATTGCAATTGCTTTACTATTACTCCCTGCGCTTTGGTTATTAATAGCGCCGATGCGCGGTGCCCATGGGCTACGTGACAAGCTAGATCACTTCGAAGCTAACGATACCGCTAATGAGCAAAATGTGGCGATTTTTAAGCGCCGTTTGGCCTCGTTGGAAGCTGCTCACGAACGTGGTGATATGGATGAGAAACAGTTTAAAGAAGACCGTCTGGAGTTAGAGCGCAGCTTATTGGAAGACACCGCTAGCCGAACTAAACGCCCGTTGAAGGCGGCAACGGCGGGTAGGTTTGCTGTTCCCTTGGTTATGGTTGCTGTAGTGGGGGCGAGTACGTTTTGGTATCAGCAAAACGGCGCGGAAGGCGATTTAACGCTTTATGCTATTCAGCAAGAAGTGCAAAACGACCCCGATGGTTCACTGGCTATGTATCTAGAACGCATGGAAGCAGAGGCCGAGCGTCAGCCGAATAATCCCAATGTATGGAGTTCACTGTTTCCGCTTTACCGTGAAACCGGTCAGTCCGACAAGGCTGCTGATGCGTTAGAGCGGTTGATTGCTATTGAAGGGCGGATTCCTCCCCTGTTGGCACAGCTTGCTCAACTGCGCTTTTTTATGGCGGAACGCGAACTGACTCCCGAAGTGCAGTCGCTAGTGGATGAGACGCTAGCGCAAGATCCACGCCAGCCCACAGTGCTCGGCGTGCTTGGTATTCATGCGTTTGATAATGGCGACTATGAAACAGCGATTGACCGCTGGCGTCGTGCTGTCGCAAACATAGAAGACCCCGAAACGGCATCCTCTTTGCGCGAAGGTATTCGCGTTGCTCAAGAGCGTTTAGGAGTCGAGCCAGAAGCAGAGGCGGTTGGGGCTGGCCAAAGCCAAGGCGTGCGTGTGACGGTCTCATTAGACGAAGCGCTGATGGATAACGTCAGTGACGATACTAGCGTGTTTATTACTGCCCGGGATATGAAAGGCGAACTGCCGCCGCTGGCTGTTATTCGTACTCAGGTGTCAGAGCTTCCCATGACGGTCGTGTTGGATGACAACGCGGCCATGTCACCCCAAGCGCAAATCTCTCAGGTGCGTGAAGCACGCTTAGTCGTTCGCGTTTCGCAATCTGGCCAGGCAACCCCTCAGCCTGGTGATCTGTTTGGCGATCTGGAAAGCGTCAGCGTTGGACCTATTAGTGAGGATGATGCGGCAAATGTTGTTATTGACCGCGTTTTTGAATAACGTCCACGCAAACAACCGCAGCTAAGGGTCGCAATGCGCTTAACCTCTATCCGTCTTGTTGGGTTCAAGTCTTTTGTTGATCCAGTAACGGTGCCCTTCGATGGCAATATGACGGCCATCGTTGGGCCAAACGGTTGTGGCAAATCTAATATCATTGATGCGGTGCGTTGGGTCATGGGGGAGTCCTCAGCTAAAACCCTGCGCGGTGAGTCGATGGCCGATGTTATCTTCAATGGCTCCACCGGTCGTAAGCCGATCGGCCAAGCCTCTATCGAGCTCAAATTCGATAATCGCGATGGTGGCATGGGGGGCGCTTACGCGCAGTACTCAGAAATTGCGGTAAAGCGCTTAGTCACCCGCGACGGTCAATCCAGTTACTTCTTTAATGGTCAAAAGTGCCGTCGGCGAGATATTGCTGATCTGTTTATGGGTACTGGTTTAGGCCCGCGCTCTTACGCCATTATCGGCCAGGGGATGATTTCACGGCTAATCGAAGCTCGCCCCGATGACCTGCGTGCCACGCTGGAAGAGGCGGCGGGTATTTCAAAATATAAAGAGCGCCGTCGTGAAACTGAAAACCGTATGCGCCGCACCCAGGAGAACCTGGAACGCCTGGATGATATCCGTGAAGAATTGGACAAACAGCTCGAACGTCTTAAACGTCAGGCCGAAGCTGCTAAGCGCTACCAAGAGTTAAAACAGCAGGAGTACCGGCTAAAAGGTGAGCTGGCATTAGTGCGTGGACGCGCATTGCGGGCTGAGCAATCTCACCAAGAAAGCCGAGTGCGCGAGCTGGAGATTGCGGTTGAGAAAGACGTATTTGGCGTACGTCAGTGTGAAACGCGACTGGAACAAGCGCGTGAGCAGCATGATGAACTTGCTGATGTATTAGAACGCCATCAGCAACAGTTCTTTGAAACCACCACCCGAATTGCCCGCCTGGAACAGGATCAAGCGCACCGCCGCAGTCGTGAGGCTCAATTGGCAAGCGATATAGCAACGGCGCGCCGTGACCTTGATGAACAGCGGCGAGTCAGCGAAAGCGATCAAGAGCGACTTGGCGCGATAGAGGCTCGTTTAGAGGACTTGCTTCCAGAGCACGAAGCCCTTGAAGAGCAGCTAGAAACACTTGAGCAAACCTTAGCGGATGCAACCCCAGCTCTTGAAGCTGCCGAACAGCAGTGGGCCGATGCAGAGAATCACTGGCGCGATGCCAGTCGGGAAGCGGATCGTAGCCAAGACCAATTACGCGATTTAGAGCAACGTATTGCACGCATGCAGGCGGAAAACCAGCGCCGCCGACAGCAGCGCGGCGAACTTGCCGATGTTACTGAACTGCGCAATGAGCACGCTGAATGCCAGGCCCTACGGGAAGAGGCTGAACAGCGTGCTGAAGACTTCCAAGCCGAACGTGACCACTGGCAACAGCGCTATAGCGATGCCAAGGCCGCTTATCAGCAGGCCACTCAAGCGCGTGATCAGCAGCGTGCTGAACTAAGTCAACATCAAGGCGAACTCGCCTCATTGAAGGCGTTAATTGATGCCGCCCTAGCTGATCACGACCCGGATTTGAGCGACGCATTAGCGGCCTACGGCTTAGCTGATGCGCCACGCCTTGGTGAAGCGATTCGTGTTGCACCTGGCTGGGAGCGAGTGATTTCCTGGCTGCTTGCGCCGTGGTTAAACGCCCGTTTAGTGACTGCAAACCAGTTAAAAGCACTACCTAATGCTCTCGCCACTGATTGGTGCTTAATCGACCAAGCTGAGCAGCCAGCCTCATCTAGGCAGCGCTTAGATTCGTTGGTGTCTGGGGCAGGTGCGTTAGGCGAATGGTTGGCAAGTATTCACTTCGCAGAAAACAACGAAGATGCCGAGAAGCTGCTAGGTAATTTGGCGCCTGGAGAAAGTGTTGTCAGCAGAGAAGGGGTGTGGCGTGGGCGCGGCTGGCTGCACCAACAAGCTAACGGTGAAGGTGTTGATGCGCTATTGGTGACGCGTCGTCGATTTGATGAATTAGACGCCCGTCTTGCCCAGGATGAAGAGGCGTTAGCGCTGCTGGATGAGCAGTGCGAAGCCGCTAGCGAAGCCATCGAAGCGCTAGAGCAAACCCGTGAGCAGCAGGCCGAGCAAGAGCGTGCCCACGCCGCTTCGCTTCAACAGCTTGCGGTGAAAGAACAACGCCTAGCTCAACGCCTAGAGCATTTAGAGAGTCGTGCCACTGAATTGGATGATGAGCTCGCCCAACTACAACAGGATGAGGCGGAGTTAACGCTCACTTTAGAAGAGCAGCGCGCTCGCTGGCATGCGGCCATGGAACAACTTGAAGCCGCTGCCGAAGCCCGCGAAACAAGTGCTGAACAGCGTAGTCGCCAACGTGAGCAGCGTGACCAGTTAAATCAGCAACATGCTCCCATGAAAGCGCGTCAGCAGGCATTGGCGCTAGAGCGAGAGCGGTTAAATGCTGAGCGCGATAGCCTGCGAGCCCAACAAAGTCGTAGTAGCGATAGTGAAGAGCGCCTTGCGCTGCGTATTGCTGAGCTAGAAGAGTCACGGGAAATGCTGGTAGAGCCAGATGAATTGGCTGCCGAAGAGTTAGAGGAGTTGCTACACCAGCGTGAGCAGCAGGAGCGGCGTCTTAATGATACCCGCCAGCAGGCCCAAACATTGGCAGAGCAACTGCGCAACGACGAGCTGGCTCGCCAGCAGCATGAACGCAACTTGGAACAAAGCCGTGAGCAGCTGCAGCAGCGCCGTATGGATGTTCAAGCGCTGGCGCTTAAAGCGGCCACTCAAGATGAGCAATTGGCAGAATTAGGCCATGACCCCGATGCTTTAGCAGAGCACTTGCCTAGCGACGCCAGTGAAACTGCTTGGCAGGAGCGGTTGGAAAACACCACAGATAAGATTCGCCGTTTAGGTGCCATCAACCTTGCGGCGATTGAAGAGTACGATCAGCAAGCCGAGCGGCGTAACTATTTGGAAGCTCAGCATGCAGAGCTAACGGAAGCATTAGAAACGTTAGAGCGGGCGATTAAACGTATCGACCAGGAAACGCGCGTTCGCTTTCGAGAAACATTCGACCAAGTTAATACGGGTCTACAAACGCTATTTCCACGGGTTTTCGGTGGGGGAGCTGCTTGGCTAACCCTTACCGGAGATGATTTGCTGGAAACCGGTGTGGCAATTATGGCGCGGCCGCCAGGTAAGAAAAACAGCACTATTCACCTACTCTCAGGGGGAGAAAAGGCGCTAACAGCACTGTCGCTGGTTTTCGCAATTTTCCAATTGAACCCTGCACCTTTCTGTATGTTGGACGAAGTCGATGCCCCGCTGGATGATGCCAACGTAGGGCGCTATGCCAAACTTGTTAAAGAAATGTCGGAAAGTGTTCAGTTCATCTATATCACCCATAACAAAATAGCGATGGAAGCTGCCGAACGCTTGATGGGGGTCACCATGCAGGAACCTGGTGTGTCTAGGCTTGTGTCAGTTGGGATTGATGAAGCTGCCGCGCTGGTTGATTAAGTGCTTTCTCGGCAAATTTGACGCCCCCAATAGTTAATAGTGCTGAATTAAACGAATTTTCACCTCTTAAATGCCTCGGGAAATATGCAAAAACTGTGCTGGAGCAAGCCTGTGACGGCGTGTGCGGACATGAGGGTGAGTCGTGCTGCTTTAGTTTAGCTATCCCATATTAGATTCATTAGTGGCTATTGATAGCGTTTCTTTCTTTATTCTTTTTGATCGTAAAACTTATTTATTATCAGTTATTTATATTTATTCATCGCTTCTGGTTAACCACCTTCATCAAAGCGTTGGGGGCTGCTCCTGCTAAAGCGCGGCGTGCCGCTAAGCGTGTTCCTCTAGCGAAAATCGATAAATCTGAAATGTGAACTTTCATTACTCTTGTATAGCGTTAGTTAAGGGTTTAAAACATTTATGCTATGATTTCGTTAGCTATTCAATACTGTTTGTTACCACAGATTTCTTGGTGAGACAGATTTGTAACAGGACAGTGTTGATCGGACAGCAGTTGGTAGGGCAGTTTTGGCAGAGCAGTGGCGTTTCGTTACGTAGGTTTTAGTGTGGGCTTGGGCTTGTCATATTACGGCGTGAAAAGGCGAGCAAGGGAGCAACAATTCTCCCTATAGAAAGCAGACGATGATGTGACGATGTGTCCTGTCGGGATAAGTTAGCGCTAAAATGGCACTTTTCTTAGTTGATATAGTCAGAGATTTGGCCTAAAACCACCTATAGCGGTGTTAAAGCGTGAAAATCTGCAAAAAGTGGCCCTTTTCGTAGCAACCGCGCTATGCTTGATGATATTTAGCTAATTTCGAATATGTTTACGTCATCAGGCATCGCGCCTTTGCAATCGGTATATTGACCCATGGAATGCTCGACATGGAATTAAGAGAGTGGTTAATCATTCTAGGACTGGCACTGGTTTCGCTCATCGTAGTTGACGGTGTGCGAAGGCTTCAGCGCCAACGCCGTGTGCCCCGTCTGGATCAAGCGGGTAAAGACTTGCCAGCCGCTAAATCCGAAGAATTTAATGATGAAGTTAAAGAGGCGGAAATAAACTGGGAACTGCCAAACGGTGGTGCCAGGGTAGTCAAGCCTGCCGACTACAGCAACCTTGGCCAAAAACCAAAGTTGGAACGCCAAGAGCATCCAGGGCCTTCCAAAGTGCTGTCTGATTTTCGTCGTTCTTTTTCCAGCTCTGCCAGTTCGGCCAAGTCAAAAGCCAATGCGCATTTTTCGTGGTCCCGTAAAAATGAGCCTCGAAAACATGAGCAGCCTTCTGCTGTCGGACACCCCACCTCAACGAGTCATGCATCCGTTCTGCCAGATACTGCTTCAGCCGAGCACACGTTAAGCAGGTCTGCAACTCCTGAGCCCGAGCGTCGGGAGCCCAGCATATTTATGGCTGAAGAGAGTCTCGGCAATAATACTGTTAGCAGTGAAGCTCAGCACGCAAACGCTACTCGCCAAGCGACAAGTAGCGCGTCTGCTTCTTCTTCCGCTGAAGCCCATCATTCTGATAGCCACGATTCACAGTCAGTGCCTGAACTAGTCGAGCATTCCGAGCCAGACGTTAGCGGTCAGAAAGTTGGTGCTAAGGATACTGAGAGCGAACAGGCCGCGGTTCAGCACGAAGAAGCGGTATCAACTGGCGTTGATGAGCAAGTTGAATCTGTAGAGGCTTCAAGCGAGAAAGCATCAGAAGAACCTAGTGCTGCGGCTGAGCCGACTGTAACTGAAGAAGCAGAGGCAGAGCCGACACTAAGAGTTGAACCTGAAGATGCAGCGCAACATGCTGCTGAAACACCCAAGCGTCGTCAACTGCGTGCAGATACTGCTGGCGAAGATAGAGAACTATATGACGATGAGGTTGATGAATACCGCCTGGTCGACTTCGAAGGCATTGGCCGTTCCTTTAAACGTCGTGTGATTGAGCGCCGTAAAGAGAAAGAGCGTAAGAAAGTAGAGAAGGCGAAACGTGCAGAAGCACTAGCCAAGCAAAAAGCTGAACGTAAGGCACTTGAAGCCGAGCGCAAAGCGCTTGAAGCGCAGCAGCGCCGTGAAGCAAAAGAGGCAGCCGACGCGGAAAAAGCGCGTATTGCCCAAGAGCAAGCCGAAGCGCGAGAGGCCGCTGCAATGGCCGCAGCCGCGGAGCGCGAGGCTGCGCAATATAATGAGCATAATGAGCCGACGATTTCTGCGCACGATGAGAGTTATCACGATGTTGATGACTACGACGATTATGCGCCTGAAACGAGTCATCGTGATAACGTGGTACGTACGCACCCGACGTTAGAAAAAGCGCTACGTCACGACGTTAATAGTGAGCGTGCCAGAGATGCGCTCACCGACGCTTCTGAAATGGTCGTGATCAGTGTGCTTTCGCGGGAACCTGAAGGTTTTGATGGCGGTAAATTGCTTGAGCTAATCATGGCCTGCGGTCTTCGCTATAGCCGTGAAATGGGCGTCTTTCACCGTTTTGAAACAGAAAGCTTCGATAGCGAACTGCAATTTTCAATGGTGAATGTACTCAAGCCTGGTACGTTCCCCATTGAAGAAATGGATGAGTTTGTGACCCCTGGTATTACGTTCTTGATGCCGCTGCCGGGCGCTGAAGATAGCTCAGCAGCGTTTGAGGCGATGGTCGAAACGGCGATGGTTGTCGTACGCCATATGGGCGGTGAGCTTAAAGATGAAAACCGTAGCGTAATGACGGCGCAAACCATTGAGTTTGCAAGGCAGCGCGTTCATGAGTTTGAACGTCGCCATCGCTTGCAGCGCCAACTGCAAGCGCGTTAAGCGTCGCGTTTCGTTAACACCCGCCTTCCCAAAGAAGGCGGGTGTTTTTGTTACTAAACACCTGTTTTTGTATGCCGGAACATCTGAATGAGTCAGCCTGAGAAACAACTTCTGGAAGAAATTAGCCAACTGCGTGCCGATTTGGATGACGCTAATTACCGCTATTACATCTTAGATGAACCTAAGCTGACCGACGCAGATTACGACCGCAAGCTGCAGCGGTTGAAGCAATTGGAGTCCGAGTACCCCGATTTGGTCTCACCGGATTCGCCTACTCAGCGCGTGGGTGCCGCGCCCGCGGATGGGTTTCCTGAAGTCGCTCATGCGATTCCCATGCTTTCTTTAGATAACGCATTTAGCCGTGATGACATTACCGCCTTTGCTGAGCGTGTCGCTGAACGTTTGGAGTGTCAGGCGAATAGCGTTGAGTTTAGCTGTGAGCCAAAGCTCGACGGTGCCGCGGTATCGTTGGTGTACGAGCAGGGCGTACTGGTCAGTGGCGCAACCCGTGGCGATGGCCGTACCGGAGAAGGCATTACATCGAATTTGCGCACCTTGCGGTCTGTTCCGTTAAAGCTAATGGGCGACAACATTCCAGCGTTATTAGAAGTACGCGGCGAAGTTATTATGCGCCATGCGGGCTTTGAAGCGCTTAATGATCGAGCGAGGGAAGAAGGCAGCAAGGTCTTTGCTAACCCGCGTAATGCGGCGGCTGGCAGTCTGCGTCAGCTTGACCCGCGAGTTACCGCAACGCGCCCACTTGAGTTTCATGCTTATCAAGTTGCCCGGCTCGATATGGCAAACCTTGGCGACGGCGCGCTTAGCAGTAGCCCAATGACCACTCATAGCCAGCAAATGGAAAGGCTTAAGGCATGGGGCTTTCGTTCCAGCACGGAGCTTCGCACTGTCAATGGCCCTGAGCAGGTGGCTGATTACTGCGATCAATTGGGCGAAAAGCGAGACCAATTGGGTTACGACATCGATGGCGTCGTGATTAAAGTAAACGATCTGCGCCATCAGCGAGAGCTTGGCTTTGTAGCACGGGCGCCACGCTGGGCGGTAGCATTTAAATTTCCTGCCCAAGAAGAAGTCACGACCCTTAACGATGTGGAGTTCCAGGTAGGCCGTACCGGTGCGATCACCCCGGTTGCTAGGTTAGAACCGGTCACCGTTGCTGGTGTGACGGTATCGAATGCGACGCTGCATAACGCCGATGAGATCACCCGCTTAGGTGTGATGATTGGTGATACGGTAGCCATCCGTCGGGCAGGTGACGTGATTCCCCAAGTGGTACGCGTCGATATCGACAAGCGTCCTGCCCAGGCGCGTGCGATTACCTTTCCCAATCACTGCCCGGTGTGTGGTTCGGATATTGAACGGTTGGAAGGCGAGGCGGTTGCGCGTTGCTCAGGCGGGCTTTATTGTGCCGCGCAGCGTAAAGAAGCGCTGAAGCATTTCGCCAGCCGTAAAGCGCTAGATGTCGATGGGTTGGGTGAGAAGCTGATTGAACAGTTGGTGGACCTGGACTGGGTGAAAACGCCAGCAGACTTATTTCATCTCACCGCTGAGCAGCTTCAGACGCTACCACGCATGGGTGAAAAATCCTCGACCAACTTGGTAAATGCTCTGGATAAGGCTAAGCACACCACGCTGGCACGTTTTATTTACGCCTTGGGTATTCGTGAAGTAGGCGAAGCCACAGCGGCAAATTTAGCCAGCTATTTCGGGACACTTCAGACCTTGCAAGAAGCTGATCAAGCGGCGCTGGAAGCGGTGAATGATGTTGGTCCGATTGTCGCTGCCCATGTTCATACTTTTTTCCGTCAACCCCATAACCTAACAACGCTGAAAGCACTGCTTGATGCGGGCATCACTTGGCAAGAGAGTGAAGTGACGCAAGGCCCGACACCCTTAGAGGGACAGACCTGGGTGCTCACCGGCACGATGGATACCATGACCCGGGACGAAGGGAAGGCGCGGCTGCAAGCGTTAGGCGCTAAGGTGGCCGGCAGTGTTTCCAAGAAGACTGCCTGCTTGGTAGCGGGCGAGGCCGCAGGCAGTAAATTAACCAAAGCAGAGCAACTGGGCGTTGAAGTGATTGATGAAGCCACCTTTATTGAGCGTCTAGCTGTCTGGGAGCAGAGTGAATGAGCCGTTTTATTGAAGTGCCAGCACGCATGCTGCCGCCGGAAACGCTGGATGCTTTGCTTGAAGCATTTGTGACACGCCAAGGATACGATACCACCGATACCGGCGCAGGTATGAGCGGCTGGGTAGCCGAGCTTAAACAGCAGCTTGAGCGTCACGAACTGATTATTGCTCACGATCTTGAGTTAGAAATGACCGAGGTGATGACGCTCGCCCAATGGCGCTCCTTTGGGCGAGATCTTGCCGATGATGAGGAAGAGGGCGATTACTGAGCGCGTACTAGCGCACTAATAATCCGTCGCCCAGGATGTAAATGATCCACTAACGATAGCTCTAGCGGCATCGGCTCATCACACATTCGCGAGGCAATGATTTCGGCGCAGAGCGGAGCGCTGGAAAGGCCCCGAGAGCCATGAGCGCTAGATATCCACAGCCCTGAATGGTGCTCTCCTAAGGTATCTGGCACGTTAGAAGCATCTTTTTGCAGCATCGCGTAATCTTGCTGCCATGCGTCAGCATTGGGCACTGGCCCCGCGTAGGGGCTTTTGTCAGGGCTGGCTGCCCTTACCGCCGCACGACCTGCTAGCGTGTCGGGGCTTAGCGTTACGCCTGCGGCCTCAAGGGTGGCGACCCATTCAGGCAGTGTTTGGCGTAGTTCATCAATATTGCGCTGATGGTCTGCTGCCGTAACGTCGCTGGTGGCGTTATTAGGCACAAAGCTGGCCCCGAACGTCAGCACGCCTTCCACTGGCGGCGATACATAGCCCCCCGCGCATACCACACGTTGCGGGCCTTGAACGCCTTCGGGCAGTTTCACTTCGCTCACCTGGCCGCGAACCTGCTGTAGCGGTAGCGCTGCGGTTTGTTCAAAGCGGTTAGCCAGAGACGCATTGGCTACCACAACATGATCAGCGGTCAGCGTCTCGCCGCTGGCCAACACGACCTGCCAAGCTTTGCTATCGGGCTGAAGGGTTGTCACTTCTCCCTGGTGCATGGTGATATTCGCGTGCTGTAGTAGCTGTTTGCAGAGCAGTTTGGGGCGCACCCAGCCTGCCTGGGGATAAAACAGTCCGTGAGCCGCTGTGATGGGAACACCCGCCAGCTCGCCAAGCGCCTCGATTTGAGCGGATACCACCGATTCTGGTAGCGGATGGCGTGCCATAAAGCGCTGCTGGCGCACAGCCTCCTTGTCGCTTAACGCCAGTTGTACCACGCCACATGGTTGCCACAGCGGCGCTTCCTGTGGTGTTGCTGAAGCCCACTGGCTAAGCCAGCGCTGGCTGTAGAGAAGGCCTGATAAATAAAACCGGCTCTGGTTATTCGTTTCCGCGGCTAGCTTTACATACAGCGCTCCCTGGCGATTACCGGAGCCACCGGCACCCGGGGTGTCGCGTTCAATGACCGTTACCTGAACCCCACGCTTGGCCAACGCCGCTGCTACGCTACAACCGGCCATGCCTGCCCCAATGACCGCCACATGGTTAGCTGGCCTTGCCGCAGGCGGCGTGAACCATGGCGTTGACTGGCGGCGAGTGTCTTTGGGCGGTGTGTCGATATAGCCTGCTAACATTTCCCGCTTGCGCCCAAACCCAGGCACCTTTTGCCAGTTAAACCCCGCTGCTTTTAACCCTCGTTTAACGACACCGGCACAGGTAAACGTGGCAAATGTTGCTCCAGGGCGAGAGCGTGCTGCCATGGCCTCAAACAGCTCAGGCTGCCACATTTCTGGGTTTTTAGCAGGAGCAAAGCCATCTAGGAACCAGGCGTCGACTTGACCGTCGAGTAGGTTCAGTCGTTCGGTGGTGTCGCCAAAGTGCAGATCGAGAGTCACTCGCTCGTTAAGATGAAGGCGGTGAATACCGCTGACGGCTTCAGGCCACTGGGCGCATAGCACTTGTGCATAATTTGCTAACGAAGGCCAGGCACTTAGTGCGCGCTCAAGAGACACTCGGTCAAGCGGAAACTTCTCAGTGGATAACAGATGAAGGCGTGCGCTGCTTGGTGCGTGCTGCTCAAAACAGTCCCATGCGCACAGCATATTAAGCCCGGTGCCAAAGCCTGTTTCGCCAATCACAAACGCGCGGCTGTGTTGCCAGTCCGCAAAGCGCTTGGGAAGGTGATTTGCCCCCAGGAAAACGTGCTCGGTTTCAGCCCGGCCATCTTCCCTAGAGAAATACACATCGTCGAAGGCCTGCGAATGAGGAGACGCCTCGTTCCAAGTGAGTAAGGGTGCTGTTAACGCCGCGAGCGGGGGCAGGGCAGTATAGCTAGAGCGTTGAGTCACGCGGGTATCCCCGTACTGATGAAGTTTGTGTTAAAGATAGGTTAAAAAATGATCAACTTGTTGATAAGGGCATCAGCTCTAGCTTTGGGGAAAGCGTCCGCCGAGTTTTCACAGAGTTTTCCACAGGCTCTGTGAAAAAGAAGACGGACTCTTCACACTCGCCTCTATCGGTCAAGGCATTACTTTTTTAAATGGCTTAACAATTACCTTGGCATAGACCCCAGCAATGATGTATGGATCGGCGTCAGCCCAGGCTTGAGCGTCCTCAAGGCTGTCAAATTCGGCAACAACTAAGCTGCCGCTGAAGCCTGCATCGCCTGGGTTATCGGTATCAACAGCGGGGTGGGGGCCAGCCAGAACCAAACGGCCTTCATCACGCAGCTTTTCTAGGCGACCAAGGTGATCCGGGCGTGCCGCTAAACGGCGCTCCAAGCTGTTGGATACATCTTCACTGATAATAGCGTAAAGCATGGGGATAACTCCTTGAATGCTAGGGCGGTTGTTCCGTACTGAATTGACCGCGCCCCTGTAAGCGCGCACCATGGTGAGCGACGGTATACCGTTAAGGGAAAACAGGGTGCCTGTTTTACTCACACCACCCTATTCTGACAAACTCGCCACACGGCGTCATGCTTATGCCCCTACTTCCTGCGAACTATCTTCCTCTAAACCATCTGCCCCGCGTGTTTGATGCCGACCAGCGTTATACGGTGGATTTACACATGCACTCTACCGCGTCAGATGGCTCGCTTACTCCTACCGAGCTGGTAAAGCTGTGCGCTGCACGTGGTCTTACCCACATGTCGCTGACAGACCACGACACCATGGAAGGTATTCAAGAAGCTGGCATCGCGGCGCAGCAAGCTGGACTTTGCTTGGTGCCCGGCTGTGAGTTATCCACGCGCTGGCAGGGAATTAATATCCACGTAGTGGCGCTTATGCCTGGCGGCTTGCAGGGGCCTCTCGTAGAAGGGCTTGCACTGCAGCGCGAAGCGCGGATCAAGCGTGCTGAAGTGATTGCTGAGCGGCTGGAAAAAATGGGCTTACCTGACGCGCTCGAAAAGGCACGCGCCCAGGCAGGCAGCGATCGCCCTTTAGGCAGGCCCGACTTTGCCCGCGCACTGGTTGCCGAAGGCGTGGTAGATGACTGGGCTGGCGCGTTTAAGCGCTATTTAGGCAGTGGTAAAAAAGGCGATGTAAAAGCTCATTGGCCGGAAATCAGTGATGCAGTCGCCTGGGTGGTGGCCTCAGGTGGCGTGGCGGTGCTGGCGCACCCGCTGCGCTATGGGCTTACCCGGCGCAAGCGAGGTTTGCTGATGGATACGTTTCAAGCCGCAGGTGGGCAGAGCGTTGAGTTGGTGAGTGGTCAGCAGAACCCAGACAGCACCCGTGATCTTGCTCGGCAATTAGTGGAGCGCGATTTATACGCCTCCATGGGCAGCGATTTTCATTTTCCTGGCGGCCACGCCGCCCCCGGTAGTATGAGCTTAATACCGCGCACTGCTGCACCGCCGATTTGGCAGCATCCGCGCTTAGTTCATTTGCGCGATGCGCCCAGTGGCATGTTAGGTCCTGGGTCTTAAACCGCATATCGGCTAATCTAGAAACGAAATCGATAACGATATGCCCAAGGGCAGGAGCAAGCGATGAGTCAATATTTTCAGATTCACCCCGAAAATCCGCAGAAACGCTTGATTGATCAAGCAATAGATATTATCCGCAAAGGTGGTGTGGTCGCATATCCGACGGATTCGGGCTATGCACTGGGTTGCCACTTGGGTGAAAAAAAAGCCATTGAGAAGATCAAATGGCTGCGTTCGTTAGACGATAAGCACAATTTCACCCTGATGTGTTCGGATCTTTCCGAGATTGGCACTTACGCTAAAGTGGATAATGCTGTGTTCCGGCTGTTGAAAGCCCACACTCCAGGCCCATACACCTTTATTTTGGATGCCACCACAGAGGTTCCGCGCCTGTTGTTGCATCCGAAGCGCCGCTCTATTGGCGTACGTGTGCCTGATCACCACATTACCCACGCGCTGCTTGAAGCATTGGGTGAGCCGTTGATGAGCGTCACCTTGATTCCGGTAGGAGAGACCCTGCCAATGAGCGATCCTGAAGAGATCCGCGACCGCTTCGGGGCCCACCTTGATGCCATTATCGATGGAGGCGCCTGCCACCTTGACCCCACCAGTGTGATTGACCTGCGCGAGCTGCCGCCCAAAATTGTACGGGAAGGGCGCGGCGATATTACGCCGTTTACAAGTTAACACCGCTCTCTAGCCTGTATTGGTAGCCCCCTGGTGACAAGTATCGAGGGGGTTGCTGTCTTCCCGCCTGTCTCTTCATCACCCAAAATCCACAAAAATTTTTAAACATGATATGCGTATCAACTTATTCATCTAGCGCGCTATCTTTGTTGTTTGAATGATCAATAAAAATAAATTATGATGATTATGCTTATTATTGATAATTAATAATGATGGATGGTGTGGGGTTCCCCTCTCAGCCTGATAACCATCACTGACAGGAGATTGCTTAATGACGATATCTCGATACCGCAACGCTGCCACTGCCACAGCATTTGCAAGCTTGGCGCTACTTCCTTTATCAGGGGGCGCAGTAGCCGACGACGCTAGCGCTTGTGATCAGGTTGAGTACGCCATGGGGCTTCGTTACCAACAGCAATCCGCAGAAATAACTGCTTTACAGCGCCAAGGCTTTGAACTGGCGACCTATCGCTTGGAAAAACAAATTGAAGCGCATGGTGAAGGGGCCGATTTGGCCATCATTACCGATGTGGATGAGACGCTCATCGATAATAGCGCTTTGCTAGTGCGCGACATGCAGGCCTGCCACGACTTCACTGCTTGGGATACTTGGTTGCATTGGGAGCGCGAGGGCGAGCCACGTTTGATCCCGGGCGCGAAAGACTTTCTCGAATTTGCTGATGAGCAAGGTGTGTCGATCTACTATGTGTCGGATCGCTACCAAGAAAACAAAGCAGATACGCTGGCCACTATGGAAGCATTAGAGCTTCCTCAGGTATCTGACGAGCGCGTCATGCTCCTTGGCCCACCCAAGACCGAGCGTCGCGCTATCGTCGAAGACAATCATACGTTGGTGATGCAGTTGGGCGATACGCTTCATGACTTCTCGGGTGACTTTGTCGACGCAAGTCTTGAAGAGCAACGCGACCTGGTTAACGACCACGCTGAGCGTTTTGGTCAAGACTGGATTGTTTTCCCCAATGCCAGTTACGGAAGCTGGAGTGACGCGGAACTTAACGCGTGGGAAGCTCCGTTTGAAAACGAATAAAATGTAACCACTTCCATCGTGCCGTTACTATAGATAAGACGCCCTGGTTAATAGCCGGGGCGTTTTTCTTATTAGCCCCGCAAGTTGTCCCTGTGCCGCTAGTCACTAACATGTCATTCACCTGTCATTGGTTGCCACTAAGTTATCTTGGTGGCTGTGAACATAGCGATATGCCATAACAAATCGAACCTTCCCGGTGTGAGCGCGTTTCAGTAAGACGACTGTTACGGCGCCACCCCCCATTCGATATTCCTGCCACTAGACTTTTCATAACTTGCCTTGCCCCGGGGCACGCTGGAAATTGTGCCTGTGGAGGCGGCTGAGGCGCCAACGGGCGTCAACCTGTATTCGATAAGGAAACCAACCAATGAACCGTCATAAGCTCTTTATGGCATCCTTACTGACGTCCTCCCTGCTGGTGGGCGGCACTGATAACGCTAACGCTGATGATACCAACGCCACCGTGTTCGATAGCTTCCCCGCCGCTGGTGTGTTTCTTCCTCATAGCGTATTACGGGATGATCTAACAGATGGCAAATCTCAGCAGGCTTTTGAGATCCGTAATGGCGGCTTTGGGTCGGCAATGACCGCTCATCCCACGGATTCAACGCGTTTCTATGCATTGACTGATCGTGGCCCCAATGCCAATTTTGTTGGCGACTATGGCAAGGGGAAAGTCTTTCCGACACCGGACTATACGCCCCGTATCGGTCTGTTTGAGCTTCAAGCGAACGGTGTGATCGAACAGGTTGCCACCCTTCTGCTTAAGCGCCCTGATGGTAGCGAGATCAGTGGTCTGCCTAACAGCTTGGCACTCGGTGGAACGGGGGAAACCCCTTACCATGCCAATGGCCAGCCGATCTTAGTAGACGATAGCCAGCCCTATAATGAAGCCACTAATCCGATCCGCTTGGATGATTATGGTCTGGATGGCGAAGGGCTGGTGGCGCTATCGGACGGCACCTTCTGGGTTAGCGATGAGTACGGTCCGCACATGGTTCACTTCGATGCCGAGGGTCGTGAAATCGGTCGAATCAACCCCTTTGCTGACGACGACAGGGTCGAGATGAACCTGCCAGCAGAGTTTGCCAACCGACGTGCCAACCGAGGTATGGAAGGGCTGGCTATCACGCCGGATGAGCAAACGCTGGTAGGTATTATGCAGTCCACGCTGTACAACCCTGGCAGTACAGTGAAGGACCTGGATATCACCCGCATCGTTACAGTGGATCTGGACTCGGGTGAGATTGGCCAGTACCTCTACCGCCAAGAGCAAAACCAGAACTCTAACTCGGAGCTTGTTGCGCTGAGCGCCACTGAGTTTTTGGTGCTTGAACGAGATGGCCGTTTCCTGAACGGTGGTCCCGACGGTGCTGAGGCTGCGACACCTGATGCTCAGAAGCAGGTTTATCGCATTGACCTTGCCTCGGGCACCAATCTTGAGGCGGTTTCAGCTAACGGCGATCTGGAACAGGATGCCGAGCTGGGGCTAACCTTGGCAGGTAAAACCCTGGAAGAAGTGGTTCTAGAGCAGGGATGGAGTGCTCTGGCCAGCGCCGGAATCGAGCCAGTGAGCAAGTCTCTAGTGGTAGATATGGTGGCAGAAGTCGGTTATCCCCACGATAAAATGGAAGGTCTGTGGGTGATTGATGACCAACGCTTGGGGGTGCTGAACGACGATGACTTCGCCACTTGGTCCACCGATGGCCAGCTTGAGCAGAAGATGTTGGACGCCAACACTGTGGATGGCGGCCGCTTGTTTATTATCGAGGCCGACCTGAGCGCCGATTGATCAACGTAACGGCCTAGCAATCACATAACCTCCCTAAATGAATTACTGCGCGCCCTGGGCTTGGCTATGTTGGTTAGCTGCCCTGGGGCGTGTTTGTGTCTTCGTCTCCCTCGTGGCTATCTTTTGGGTCTGCTGCTTTCTTGCGCGGGTCTTCGCTCTCTTCATCCAGCCAGGTGCCACAGCGCAGACAGTAACGAGCGCGCTTTTCATGGCGGTCATGGCCACAGCCGGGGCAGGCTTCTTCTGAATAGCGGTCTTCGCGAATGGAGCGGATAACCTGGGCGGAAAACACCCCGGTAGGCACGGCAATAATCGAATAGCCCAACAGCATCAGAATCATCGTGATCGCTTTGCCTATCGACGTGGCGGGGACAATATCGCCGTAGCCCACCGTAGTCATACTCACGATTGCCCAGTACATCGACATCGGAATGCTGGTAAAGCCGGCTTCTGGAGACTCGATGGTGTACATCAATGCAGCAAACAGTATGACGACCATCATGATGCTGCTAAAAAACAGCAGGATTTGACGAAGACTGCGTCTAAGCGCATCGAGTAGTAAACGCCCCTCGCCGATAAACTCCATCAATCTCAAAATCCGGAAAATGCGTAGTACCCGCAGTACTCGTACGATGACCAGCCCGTGAGCACCAGGCACCAGCAGTACTAACCAGGCTGGCAAAATCGCGATCACATCGACAATGCCGTAGAAGCTTTTTAGGTAAACCGTTGGGCGCTCTAAGCAGTAAATCCGCACCGCCAGTTCAATGCTGAAAAGTAGCGTAAATAGCCACTCAGCATAGTAAAAAATGTGCCCGTAGCGTTCGGAGTAACTCGCTACGCTGTCCAGCAAGATAACCGTCACGCTGATTAAAATGGCGATAATCAGCGCAATATCAAACCCTTTGGCTCCCGGCGTATCAGACTCGAAGATAATATGGAAAAGCCGTGTGCGCAGTCCTTCTGCACCGGGAGTTAATTGAAAACTCATCGCGACATCCTGAAGTGGGCTGAATGTTTCTAGCGTAGCGTGGTTTGATAGGCGAAGCGATGCGCCAGGGTTAGCGCAGCAGTGCCATAAGCGGGCGTTGGATAGCCATTGTCCGTTAGTGACTTGGTCAGCACCTGAGCGTGGCGGTGAGAGCTTTCATCCAACTGCGGATGAGTCGCCAGTGTGGCTAACGCCTGCTGTGCAATGGTTAAGTGTTCTGCAAGGCCACTGTCGTGGTAAGCGTCCAGCGCCACTGTGGCTCTGTGTAGCCACTCAGCCGGTGCGTCAGCTTCAGGTAGCGCCCACTGCTGCACGCCCAACGCATTGCCGCGAGCAGCTTTGCTGGTATCCGAAGGGCGCAGCGGTACGCTTTCCGCGAGCGTTAATGCTAGCGCCCAAAGCGTTTCTGGCTCACCCGCTTTTAGTTCTAGTTCGACCTCGCAAATAGCCGCTTGAGCACCACCGCTGACAATCTCTCCTTCGTCCAGCACTAGCTCGATATGGCTGCCCTGCCAGTCGATTTGCCAGCTGCGCCGGGTAAAGTCGGTGCGCAGCGCAGGTCGTAGCGCGGAAATAGCGGTGCCTAGTGAGCCTTTGAAGGGCGGAAGGGCAGCTAAGCCATGCTGGTCAAGCTGTGGGTTAGGAACTTGCCACTCCCACTCTTGCCGGGTAGAAAGGCCGCCACCACCATGACCGGCGGTTTTCACCGTTTGTAGCACCCGATCATCAACTTGGCGTAAGCGCACGGCAATCCGTGCATTGGCCATATCGCCCGCAGGGGTATCGAAATAGGTGTTCGACAGATGTTGCCGTTGGGGTGTTTCGGCTAGTGCTGTGTGGCTCAGCAGCGTGTTTAGTTGAGCTGGCGCAAGGGCAAGCTTAAGCTCTATTTCGGTGGGCGCTGAAATAGAGTTAGAAGTAGATGTTGAATTTTCCATGACATTAGCCACCTTTGTATTGTGACATTTCAATTAATTTTTCATGACATTGTGAACTTTTCATGACGGCGGCGAGCGCACTCTTTATACTGGCGCCGCCATTTCCAGGCTCCCCGAAAACAGGCTAAAGGCTATATGGTTACCTCCAACCCTTTTTCCGCGATGTTTGGCCGCTCGCCATTCCAGCCGCTGCTGGCCCACATCGTCAAGGCCAATGAATGTGCCGACCAACTGTTGCCGTTCTTCGAAGCATCGCTTGCCGGTGATTGGGATACCGCAGCTGTACTGCGTGAAAACGTTACTCGCTTAGAGCATGACGCCGACACGTTGAAAACAGAGCTACGGCTTAACCTGCCCAACACGATGTTTCTTCCCGTCTCGCGGTCCGATTTGCTCGACCTTATCAGCGTGCAAGATAAGATCGCCAACAAGGTGCGCGACATTACCGGCATTATGCTGGGACGTAAAATGCGTGTACCCAATGAGCTGGCCGATCCCATGCGCGATTATATGCGTACCAGCGTGGCGTGTGTGGCCCAGGCTCGCCAAGCGCTTGAAGAGCTGAAAGAGCTGCTTGAGTCCGGTTTTGGACGCAATGTTTCCGATGTTATGCAGAATATGATCCGTGAGCTGCACACCCTTGAGCACCAAGCCGACAGCCAGCAGATCGCGATACGTCGCCAGCTGTTTGAGCTTGAAAGCCAGCTTCCTCCTGTTGATGTGATTTTCCTTTACAAAATCATTGAGTGGGTCGGTGAAGTTTCTGATCGCGCTGAACGCGTGGGCAGCCGCCTACAGATTTTGACCGCACGCTAAGGGATTCCTATGCAGATTATTGCCCAGCACGGTGAAATTTTTATCATTCTGGCCTGTTTGTTTGGCTTTTTTATGGCTTGGGGCGTTGGTGCGAACGATGTTGCCAATGCGATGGGAACCTCGGTGGGGTCAAAAGCGATCACCATCAAGCAAGCCATTATTATTGCGGTTATCTTTGAATTTTTAGGTGCTTGGCTGGCGGGTGGTGAAGTGACTAACACCATTCGTAAAGGCATTATCGACCCAGAATTGCTCCAGGAAGATCCACAGTTACTAGTGTACGGTATGTTATCAGCGTTGCTAGCAGCGGGTACTTGGTTACTGGCAGCATCGATGAAAGGCTGGCCGGTTTCCACAACGCATTCAATTGTAGGTGCCATTGTGGGCTTTGCCGTAGCGGGATTGGGTGCCTCTACGGTTGATTGGGGCGCTGTTGGCACCATTGCAGCAAGCTGGGTCGTTTCTCCTCTTTTAGCGGGCACTATCGGCTTTGTGCTGTTCAAATCAGTGCACCACCTGATTTTTGAAAATGATAATCCCTTCACAGCTGCCAAACGCTATGTACCGGGCTACGTATTTTTGGTTGGTTTTATTGTGGCGATGGTCACGCTAACCAAAGGACTGTCTCACGTTGGGCTGGACCTGACCTTTAGTCAAAGCCTGCTGCTGTCTATCTTGTTAGGACTTGTGATCATGGCTGTAGGCCTAGTGATGCAGCGTCGTATCAAGTTTGAGAAAAATGCCAACGATCACTTTGGATACGCCAACGTTGAGCGGGTCTTCGGCGTATTAATGATCTTTACTGCGTGTGCCATGGCGTTTGCTCACGGCTCTAACGACGTTGCGAACGCGGTTGGCCCGCTAGCGGCGGTCATTAGCGTGGTGCAAACTGGCGGCCAAATTGAAGGCTCTGCGCTAGTGCCCTGGTGGGTATTGGTACTGGGCGGTGGTGGTATCGTGGTGGGCCTAGTCACTTACGGCCACAAAGTCATTGCCACCGTGGGAACCGGTATTACTGAACTCACTCCCAGCCGTGGCTTTGCCGCCACGCTGGCAGCCGCGACCACAGTGGTATTAGCTTCAGGCACGGGTTTGCCGATTTCAACCACCCACACATTGGTGGGGGCGATATTAGGCGTAGGCCTTGCCCGGGGTATGGCGGCGCTTAACCTGCGTGTCATTGGTACCATTGCCATGTCCTGGCTGATTACGCTACCTGCCGGGGCTGGTTTGGCTATTCTGTTCTTCTTTATGTTCAAAGGCATGTTTGGTTAACAGGTAGGGATAACCCCGCCCAATACGTGGCTGGTTGGCCAAACGCACAGCGGCATCTTCTTTTACACAAGAAGGTGCCGCTGTTTTTTATGCTCTGTTAAAGTAAACGCTGATACTTTCATTCACCTGCTGCCGGAGAGCGGCCCTTGGACACACGCTTCCCTTTTGTTGATTGGTTTCGTAATGCTTCGCCCTACATTAATGCGCACCGGGGACGAACCTTTGTCATCTTAATTGAGGGCGAAGCCATGGCGTCTGGCCGAGGAGAGCAGCTGATTCAAGATTTAGCGCTGCTACACACCCTGGGGGTGCGGCTAGTTGTGGTGTTTGGTATTCGCCCACAAGTGCATGACGCATTGACGGCTGCCGGTGTCGAGCCAACACGGGTGGATGGCCGATGGGTAGCTGACCGAGCGGTGATGGCTCACGTGGAACAGGTAGCCGCACGCCAGCGCTTATGGCTAGAAGCTCGTCTTTCCCTGGGGCTGCCTAGCACGCCACTACACGGTGTAGAGCTTAGCGTGATTTCCGGCAACTTAGTGACCGCTAAGCCATTAGGGGTGCGTGAAGGCATTGATTTTGATCACAGTGGTGAAGTACGCCGAGTGCGCTCGAGCGCTATTGAAGGGCTTTTGGAAAAAGGCTCGCTAGTGCTGCTGCCGCCGCTGGGTTTCTCCAGCACAGGCGAAGTGTTTGATTTAGATGCCTCGGAAGTGGCGCAACAGGCTGCCGTCGCGCTGAAAGCGGATAAGCTGATTCTATTAGGCGAGTCGGAAGGGCTTGAAGACGAGCATGGTGCGCTATTGCGCCAGCTTTCTCCGGCAGAGGCCGAACCGCGCCTGCAGCAAGCGTTGCCGGGCAGTGAGTTGGCACGCCACTTGAACGCCGCTTGCATCGCCGCTAGAGAAGGAGTGGCGCGCACTCACCTGCTGTCCTGGCGTAACCACGATGCACTGCTAGGTGAACTGTTTACCCGTGACGGCGTTGGCACGATGATCACCCAGCACCGCTATGAGCAACTGCGCCCAGCCACGTTGAACGACGTTGCTGGCTTGCTAGAGCTGTTGGAGCCGCTGGAGCGACGTGGCATGTTGGTGGCTCGTTCGCGAGAACGACTAGAGCACGAAATCGACGACTACATGGTGATAGAACGTGACGGCATGGTGATTGGCTGTGCCGCGTTGCATGTTTTTCCCGGCACCACGGTGGGGGAGATGGCCTGTGTCGCGGTGCATGGCAACTATCGCGGCGGTGAGCGTGGTGAGCGCCTAGTGGAAGCGTTAGAGCGTCGCGCCCGACAGCGTGGGCTTTGCGAAATATTTGTGTTAACTACCCACACGGCCCATTGGTTTGTCGAACACGGCTTCCGTGCTGCCAGCCTAGATGACCTACCGCCGCTAAAACGCGAAGCTTACAACCCCGCCCGAAAATCCAAGGTGTTGGTGAAAAATCTAGCCTAAAAACGCTTACTTAAAGAGAAAGTTCTAGACGAGCCGGGTGTCTTTGCGACACCCGGTTTCGCATGCGTGTAAAAAATAAATGCAAATATTTGGTCATTTTAAGTATATGTGCAATTATATTTGCAGATGGGCTTGTGGTTAAAACCAGCAAAGCCAATTCAAGCCCATCTAAGCCAAATCAATAACAACACCGTTATCTACACGCTACGTCACTCACGCATAACCAATAACATCGACGTCACGAGGATTTCTCCATGAAAACACTAACCACGTTAATGGCTGCTACTGCGTTTTCTCTCACGGCAGCGACTGCCGCCGCGGACAAGCTAGTGGTTGCCACCGATACTGCCTTTGTGCCCTTTGAGTTTGCTCAAGACGGTGAATATGTCGGTTTTGATATCGATATGTGGACAATGATTGCCGAAGAGCTTGAGCTGGAGTTCGAACTAAGGCCAATGGATTTCAATGGCATTATTCCTGGCCTGCAGACTGGCCAGTTAGATGTTGCCCTAGCGGGGATTACTATCCGTGAAGACCGTGCTGAGGTGATTGATTTTTCAGATGGCTACTACGAAAGCGGCTTCCGCATTATGGTGCCAATTGATAGTGATATCGAAAGTGCTGAAGACTTAGCAGGCAAAATGCTGGCCGTTCGCACCGGCACCTCTGCTGCTGACTATGCACGGGAAAACTTCACCGACACCGAGCTACGCCAGTTCCCCAATATCGACAATGCTTACCTGGAATTACGCACCGGCCGCGTTGATGCCGCAATGCATGATACGCCCAATGTTCTCTACTACATTGCCACCGCTGGTGACGGCCAGGTAAAAGCTGTCGGTGAGCAGATGATGGCGCACGAGTATGGCATTGCGTTTCCCAAGGGGAGCGAGCTGGTCGAGCCAGTTAACCAAGCATTAGCGGCGATGCGGGAAGATGGCCGCTACGACGAAATTTACGCGAAGTGGTTCGGCGAAGCGCCCAGCAAATAATCTCCTGAAGTTTTATTTACTAGCGGAGGGCTTCCTCCGCTGACGTTGCATTGTCAGGAGAGTCTAGATGAATATCGATTGGTCGATTGTTATAGGATTTTTGCCTGCGTTGCTTAATGGCGCAAAAATCACGCTGTATATCACCGTAACGGGGTTGATCGGTGGTATTACGCTGGGGGCTGTTATTGGCCTGATGCGCGCCTACGGCGGCTATATCCTCAATACACTGGCGTTTATCTACGTCGAAATTATTCGAGGCACGCCGATTGTTGTACAGGTGATGTTTCTGTATTTCGCCTTGCCGGTGCTGGTGGATATCCGTATTGACCCGATGACGACAGCAATCCTTGCGATTGTCATTAATGCTGGGGCGTACGTTGCTGAGATTGTGCGTGGCGCAGTGCTATCAATTTCAAAAGGATTAACCGAGGCAGGACGCGCCATTGGTTTGCCGCGCTGGAAAGTGGTGGTCTATATCGTTGGACCGCTCGCCTTTCGCCGCTTGATTCCACCGCTGGGTAACCAGTGCATTGTCAGCCTGAAAGATACCTCCTTGTTTATTGTGATTGGTGTCGGCGAACTGACGCGCACCGGCCAAGAAATCATGGCGGCTAACTTCCGCGCAGTCGAGATATGGACGGCGGTCGCCGTGTTATACCTGATTATGACCGGCACGTTGTCGCTACTGCTGCGTATCATTGAGAAGCGGATGAGGATCTTATGAGCGCCATCATAGAGTTCAAGAATGTGTCCAAGCACTTTGGCCCGCTTAAGGTACTTGATAAGGTGGATTTGGATATCAATCGTGGCGAAGTGGTCGTGCTAATAGGACCATCCGGTTCTGGAAAATCCACCTTGCTGCGCTGTATTAACGGGTTGGAAATGATCACCTCGGGGGATCTTCTCGTTGACGACATGAGCGTTAAGGGAGGCAACAAAACGCTGCGCGAAATTCGCCAGGAAGCGGGCATGGTCTTCCAGCAGTTCAACCTATTTCCACAAATGACAGCGCTGGAAAACGTGGCCTTTGGCCAACGCCATGTGCGCAAAATGGGACGTAAGGCGGCTGATAATAGTGCCCAGGAACTATTGGAAAAAGTCGGCCTGGGGGATAAATCGAAACACTATCCTCATGAGCTTTCTGGTGGGCAGCAGCAGCGGGTCGCTATTGCTCGAGCGTTGGCGATCAAGCCCAAAGTAATGCTGTTTGATGAACCTACCTCCGCGCTTGACCCTGAACTCAAGCAGGAAGTACTGAATGTTATGCAAAAACTGGCAGAAGAACAGATGACCATGGTGGTGGTGACCCATGAGATGTCCTTCGCCAAACAGGTTGGCACGCGCTTGATTTTTATGGAGCACGGTAAAATTGCGGTTGATGCCAACCCTGTCGATGTCATTGATAACCCGCCTAATGACCGGATGAAGGATTTTCTGCGCCATGTCTAAACAAATGAGCTCTATTGGCTGGCAGATTATCAATGGACAGCCACGTGACATTGGCGTTGCTCTTGGGCGCGCAGGGCGTGATGCGGTGCATCGCTTTTTGCTGCCAAGCGCTATCTGGGCTGAAATTAACGACCCGATTTACCGGAACGCTGTTGCTATCATGGCAGCCAATACGCAGCGTGATTTTCCTCAAGTGTGGGAAGAGCTAGAGGGACTTGCGGAAGGTCTTAACCTGCCCATTGAAGCGGTATTCGCCTGGAACTGCCGGGGTGACCTGTTGGCCCATGCACCGGACGGCTGCACGACCTTGGCGATCCCCGGAGAAACGCCGCTGGTGGCGCATAATGAGGATGGTCTGCCATTCTTCCGTGGCCACTGTTTTATGGCTGAAGTGACATCAGCGATGGGCGAGGGGTTTACCGCTTTCTGCTATCCCGGTTCGATACCGGGCCACACGCTGGCGTTTACCCGCCAGGGCTGGGTGCAGGCGGTCAATAATTTGCGCTTGCTCAATGTGACGCCTAAGGTGCCAAGAATGGTGTTAGGACGGGCGGCTTTAAGCCAGCCCAATGTGGCCGGCGTCGTTGCACTACTGCAGCATTATAATGAGTGCGGCGGCTTTCATTTTTCGCTTGCCGAATGTGGGCAGCGAGAGGTGATGAGTATCGAGTTTGGTGGTGGGGAGGCTGCCCAGCTAGCACTCAATGCCCCCAGCGTGCATGCTAATCATGCGCTGTATCACCCCAGTGGTGTGGCATCTCAATGGATTACTGACTCCTCACGAGACCGACAGCAGCGTGGAGATCAGCTGCTAGCGGAAGGAGAGACTGCGCCGTTGGCCATTTTGCATGATCAACAAACCAGTGGCCTGCCCATTCTGCGACTCAGTGCTGACGACCCTGATCACGAGAATACTCTGGTCACGGCGGTCATGCGTCTTGAAGTGGATGGTGTAGCATGGCAACTTTATGATCGCCCTGGAGCGCCACCCGCTTATGACGGAAAACTCTTCTTCGCAAGTTGACTCTTCGCTCTCTAAACACTTGATAGCTGAGCGCCAGCCCCCGGAAACCGTTGATGGTCTGCGTGAACTGGCGCTTAGCATTGCTCGGGGCGAGAGCGAGCTACGTCTTGGCCCCAAGTCGCGGGAAGTGCTGGCACGCCTGCTCGATCTTCAGGGGGATCAGGTGCTGCTGTCTATTTCTTCGGCAGCTCGTCGGTTAGAGGTCAACCCATCGAGTATCTCTCGCTTGGCACGCTCTCTCGGCTATGCCCGTTTCAGCGATCTACAAAGAGTTCTGTTGAGCGCGAACTTTACCTCTTCTGCCTCTTTTTACCGCGACCATGCTGCCAGCGCGTTGGCAGCAGACAAGCGCAGTTTGCATGTCCAGGCGGAGCAGTTATGCGCTGAAAATAAGCACAATATCGACCGCTTTCTGCAAGGGGTGAAGCATGATGATATTGAAACGTTCGCCCAAACGGTGATCAACGCGCCCAGGGTTCGGTTGTACGGAGTACGTCAGTTTCATGCGCTATGCAGTTTCTCTGCTTACGGGCTAGGCATGCTGCGCCCTGATGTAGCGTTGCTTAGCGACGCCACTAACGGGGTCGCGGAAGGGCTGGCGTCGTTATCCGAAGGTGACGTGCTGATTGCCGCCAGTTGCCAGCCCTATACGCGCCAAGTGGTGGATGTGTGCCGGATGGCGCAGGCTCATGGCATTCAAACCTTGGCCGTAACCGACTACGCCAGCTCCGCATTGGTCGAGTATGCCCAGGTATCTATTCTGGTGCCCCATGAAAGCAGCTTTATTTCCAACAGCATGGTGGCCTATTTTGCCGCCATGGAGTGCCTAATTAATGCTTGTGCCACCCTGGCAGGAGATGACGCAGGTAAGGCAATTTCGCGGCGAGATCGCTTTATCACTGAGCTGGATATTGAGATGCGCTAAGCGCTACTGCTTGTAGCGCCGTTTTACCTCTACGTTTAGCCGACCTTCACCCAGCCGTAGCGAGAGCTTCTGGCCTGGCGCGGTGTCCTCTGCCCGGCGGATAACCTGACCTTTTTCATCCTGGGCAATGGCATAGCCACGGCCCAACACCGCAAGCGGGCTGATGGCATTTAGTTCACGGGCGGCGCTACTCAAGCGTGCCTGACGCACTTCCAGCGCCCGCTGCATAGCGCTGGCTAAACGGCGCTGCAGCTGACTAACACGCTCTTGCTCTGCGCGGTGCAGCCGCGCCATGTCCTGGCTGGCTAAGCGTTTGCTTAATTGGGTGACCCGCGCTTGCTGTTGCTGAACTGTTTGCTGCATGGCGCGCTGTAGCCGTTGGCAAAGGGCGGTAACGTGCTGGCGTTGACGCTCAAGCTGCTCGCCTGGGTGGCGAAGGCGGGCGCGCAGGGTATCCAGCCGCTGGCTATCGCGCTCTAAGCGTGCCTGCATGGCACGCTGTAAGCGGTTTTCTGCCTGAATTAATTGCTGCTTAAGCGCATGTTGGTCCGGCACTAAACGCTCGGCCGCTGCTGACGGGGTAGGGGCACGCATATCGGCGGCGAAATCCGCCAGGGTGACATCCACTTCGTGACCCACCGCCGACATCACCGGTAAGCGGGAGTGAAAAATCGCCCGTGCCAGATGCTCATTATTAAACGCCCACAGGTCTTCTAAGCTACCGCCGCCGCGGGTGATCAGCACCACATCCTGGTCAGGGTCTAAGCGCGCCTGTCGGTTCAGTAACCCCAGCGCCGAAATCATCGCAGGGGCGGCCTCGGCGCCTTGTACAGGCACTGGAATCAGCGTGACATCTGCCAGTGGCCAGCGCGCCGCCAGTACCGCTAGCACATCACGAATCGCTGCGCCGCTGGCGGAACTCAATATCAAAATTTTGCGGGGAGGAAAGGGCAGGGGGCGCGTATTGGCAAACACGCCTTCGCCTTCCAACTGCGCTTTTAAGCGCTCAAACGCCGCCAGCAACTCCCCTAAGCCCGCCGCCTGTACGGCGTCAGCAATCAACTGATAGTCGCCGCGCGGTTCGAACAGCGAGACCCGGCCGCGCAGCTTAACCTGATCGCCATCGCGCATCGGTGCTGCCACAAAACGCGCCCGCTGGCGAAACAGCGCACAGCGAATTTGCGCACGCTCATCCTTCAAGGTGAAGTAAATATGCCCAGACGCCGGGCGGGAAACATTGGAAAGCTCGCCCTCTACCCACACTTCACCCACATCGCGCTCAAGGGTCTGTTTGGCGCGCTGATTCAACTGACTAACAGAAAGCGCTTGTGGTGTATCGGGCATAGAGCAACCTTAAAAAGAGAATGAGCGAGCGGGCGACTTACGTAAGAATCCTAACTTATTAGCCATTGGTCTGGATTGAAAACCTTCTTCACATTGCTGGAAAGGCCCTCAAAACGCTATAATAGGGGATTAACTTTCCACGCCCCACTTCCTCTTCTATCAGGGTGTTGCCGCTATGCTACGTATGGCCCAAGAAGCACTTACGTTCGATGACGTACTCCTCGTTCCCGGCTTCTCCGATATTCTGCCCAAGGATGTCAGCCTCAAAACCCGCCTGACCCGCAATATTTCACTCAATATCCCGCTGCTTTCCGCTGCAATGGATACCGTTACCGAAGCGCGTCTAGCAATTGCGATGGCTCAGGAAGGCGGCATTGGCATTATCCATAAGAGCATGACCATGAGTCAGCAAGCCGCTGAAGTGCGTAAGGTTAAAAAGCACGAAAGCGTGATTGTCAAAGATCCAGTCACCGTTAGCCCTAAGGCGAAACTGGATGACCTGCTGGCGATGGCACGTGAGAACGGCTTTTCTGGCTTCCCCGTCGTAGAAGGCGAAACCCTGGTAGGTATTGTGACCGAGCGTGATATGCGCTTCCAGCCCAACCACGGCGACAGCGTAGCGGACATCATGACCCCCCGCGAGCGGTTGGTTACCGTCAAGGAAGGCACCGACCTTGAAACCAGCAAAGCCAAAATGCGCGAACACCGCATTGAGAAAATGCTGATTGTGGATGACGAATTTCATCTGCGCGGTTTGGTAACTTTCCAAGATATCGAAAAAGCCCGCACTTACCCGATGGCTGCCAAAGATAGCGACGGCCGCTTGTTGGTAGGTGCCGCCGTAGGTACTGGCCCGGAAACGCCGGATCGCGTTGCTGTCCTGGCCGAAGCCGGTGTCGATGTGATCATTGTTGATACTGCCCACGGTCACTCTAAAGGCGTTATCGACCGCGTGCGCTGGATCAAAGAGAACTTCCCCAACATTCAAGTGATTGGCGGCAATATTGCCACCGGCGCTGCCGCTAAAGCGCTGGCGGAAGCGGGCGCAGACGCCGTTAAAGTGGGTATTGGCCCTGGCTCTATCTGCACCACACGTATTGTGGCAGGCGTGGGCGTTCCGCAAATCACCGCGGTGTCTAACGTGGCGGAAGCGCTGAAAGAGTTTGATATTCCGCTGATCGCCGACGGCGGCATTCGTTTCTCGGGTGACTTAGCCAAAGCGATCGCCGCTGGCGCCAGCGCCGTGATGGTCGGTGGCCTGCTGGCCGGTACCGAAGAAGCCCCGGGTGAAGTTGAGCTTTACCAAGGCCGTACCTACAAAGCCTACCGCGGCATGGGCTCCATGGGTGCCATGTCTCAGAGCCAGGGCAGCGCCGACCGCTACTTCCAAGACAAGAGCGAAGGTGCCGAGAAGCTGGTGCCGGAAGGCATTGAAGGCCGCGTACCCTATAAAGGCATGATGGGCGCTATCGTTCACCAGCTGATGGGTGGCCTGCGCGCCTCCATGGGTTACACCGGTTGCCGTAGTATTGAAGAAATGCGCACCAAGCCGGAATTTGTACAAATTACCAGCGCTGGCTTTAACGAATCCCACGTTCACAACGTGCAGATCACCAAAGAAGCTCCCAACTACCGGGTGAGCTAACCAGCACGTTTAGTTAAATGGCGCGGCGGGCATTGCCCCGCCGCTTGCTTTTTGGCCTTAACAGCGGCACCCACACCGCTTAACCGAGACCCCGCCATGAGTGACATTCACGCCCATAAGATCCTGATTCTCGACTTCGGCTCCCAGTACACCCAACTGATCGCCCGCCGTGTGCGTGAGATCGGTGTGTTCTCCGAAATCCGCGCCTTCGACATCACCGAAGAAGAAATTCGCGAATACAACCCGAACGGCATCATCCTGGCTGGTGGCCCGGAATCGGTGACCGAGTTGGATTCCCCGCGAGCACCGGCGTGCGTGTTCGAAATGGGCCTGCCGGTGTTTGGTATCTGCTACGGCATGCAGACCATGGCCGAGCAGCTTGGCGGCAAAGTGGAAGGCTCTAACCAGCGCGAATTTGGCTACGCCCAGATTCAAATCGACGGCGACACCCCGCTGTTCAAAGACATCAAAGACCACATCGATACCGACAGCGGCAAAGGCCTGCTAGACGTATGGATGAGCCACGGCGACAAAGTCTCCCAGGTGCCTGACACCTTCACTGTGACCGCTTCCACGCCGAGCTGCCCGATTGCCGCCATGGCCTGGGAAGAGAAGCAGTTCTACGGTGTACAGTTTCACCCGGAAGTGACCCACACCCTGCAAGGCCAGCGCATTCTTGAGCACTTCGTGCTGGATATTTGCGGCGCTGAAAAACTCTGGACGCCCGCGCAAATTATCGAAGACCAAGTACAGCGCGTCCGCGAGCAAGTGGGCGACCGCCATGTACTGCTTGGTCTTTCCGGTGGTGTCGACTCCTCGGTTGTAGCAGCGCTGCTGCACAAAGCCATTGGCGACCAGCTGACCTGCGTATTCGTCGATAACGGCCTGCTGCGCAAAAACGAAGGCGACCAAGTGATGGAAACCTTCGCCAAGCACATGGGCGTGAAGGTGATCCGTGTCGACGCCGAAGAGCTATTCCTGGGCAAGCTGAAGGGCGAGAAAGATCCGGAAGCCAAGCGCAAGATTATCGGCAACACCTTTATCGACGTATTCGATGAAGAAGCCAGCAAAATTGAAGGCGTCGACTTCCTGGCCCAGGGCACCATCTACCCGGACGTGATCGAATCTGCCGCCTCTAAAACCGGCAAAGCGCACGTGATCAAATCCCACCACAACGTTGGTGGCCTGCCGGAAACCATGAAGCTCAAGCTGGTCGAGCCGCTGCGCGAACTGTTTAAAGACGAAGTGCGCAAACTCGGCCTCGAACTCGGCCTGCCTTACGATATGGTCTACCGCCACCCGTTCCCTGGCCCCGGCCTGGGCGTGCGCATTCTGGGTGAAGTAAAGAAAGAGTACGCCGACATCCTACGCGATGCCGACGCTATCTACATCGAAGAACTGCGCGCCGCCGGTTGGTACGAAAAAACCAGCCAAGCCTTCGCCGTGTTCCTGCCGGTGAAATCGGTAGGCGTCGTCGGCGACGGCCGCCGCTACGAATGGGTCATCGCGCTACGCGCGGTCGAAACCATCGACTTCATGACCGCCCGCTGGGCGCACCTGCCCTACGAGCTGCTGGAGAAGGTTTCCAACCGGATTATCAATGAGTTGGAAGGTGTTTCTCGGGTTACCTACGATGTGAGCAGCAAGCCGCCTGCTACTATTGAGTGGGAGTGAGTGGTTACTCGCGTACCGTTATAAAAGAACCCGCCGATAGGCGGGTTTTTATTGATTGAATGCTTCCCAGCAGATGTCCTGTGGCTTGTTCAAGGCACGTTGATCAAAAGATTTTATCCTGAGGTATAGTCGTGGCGATCTTTGATATCGAAAAAGATGAGTTACTCCGGTTATCCGATATTCAACTCGAAGAACTAATTGCCCGTCTCGCCGAGGCAGAAGTTGCAGCGAATGGCCATAGCCCCGCGTGGGTAAGCTGGTCAGGTTCAATTAATGCTGCTGACGAAGGAATTGATATCCACGTTAAGGTTCCTGCAAATGCTCTGAAAACAGGTTTTCTTGAAAAGCCTAATACAATTCTTCAGGCCAAGAAACACAGAATGCCGAGGGGCTCAATCACTAAGGAAATGGTCAACAGAGGCCAGCTTTCACCGACGATTTCCAAACAGGCTTCGAAGGGTGGCGGCTATATCATCGTTAGCCTGAAGGATGATTGTTCCCCTCCTAGGAAGGCCGAGCGTATCAGCGCAATGATGGATGCTGTTAAAGATGATCCCAATAGTAGAAATATTCACCTGGATTTCTACGACCGCTCTAAGCTGGTTCAGTGGGTGCGTCAGCATCCTTCAGTTATGCTGTGGGTCAAAGGCAAGCTTGGGCAAGGGTACTCCGGTTGGCAGCCATACGGGGCTTGGAGCAACCCACCGAAAGACGAGGACGATACGTTAATTTCGGCCCCAGGCGTTACTGTCACACTACCATCAGGTCAAGGCCAAAAGCTGGCAATAGAGTATGCCATTGAACCAATACGCGACCTTATAAGGTCTACTAAGAAGGCAGTTCGCATTACAGGGTTATCCGGGGTTGGAAAGACCAGGATCGTGCAGGCTCTCTTTGAGGAAACAGTTGGCACAAATGCTCTCGATCGAACCGTAGCAGTGTATGTAGATACAGGGGCTGACCCTGATCCTTCGGCAGCAGCAATGCTAGATAGGCTTATCGCTGAAGGCCGACGTGCCATCATTATTCTAGATAACTGCCCTTCAGAGCTTCACTCTGCGTTAGCCAGCAAAGTATCAGCGGCGGGCAATAAGGTAAGCCTTATCACCGTTGAGTACGACATCAAAGAGAGTAAGCCCCAGACAACTGAGGTAATCCACATTGAAGCAGTTGGGCCAGAAGTGGCTGAGCAGCTTCTGATCCGTCGTTTCCCCCGTATCGGTCAAAATAACGCCCGTCGGATCGCAGAGTTTGCCGATGGTAATGCAAGGGTGTCTTTGGTAATTGCCGAGAGAGTCGAGGAAGGTGAGAGCTTGGCACTGCTTTCTGATGACGATTTGTTTAATCGCTTGTTTGAACAGCGAAAACGTCCGGACGACGATTTGCGGCAACAGGCTGAAGCCTTGTCTCTTGTATATTCCTTTTCGGTCTCAAACATGGAGAGTGGTAATAGCGAACTGGAAGTACTGGGCTCGATATTCGGATATTCCCATACCCAGCTGTTTCGATCCGTCAAGAAGCTGATGGACCGCCATATTATGCAGAAGAGGGCCCATTGGCGAGCCATCTTGCCCCATGCCATTGCGAACAAATTGGCTGCGTCAGCGCTCGATAGTATTCCGGTTGACCAACTCAAGGCGACCTTTGAAAGCACTGGGAATCCACGCTTGTTAATGTCGTTTGCACACAGGCTGGGGCTTCTGCATGATCATCCCGTCGCGAAAGAGATAGTTGAAGCTTGGCTCCAGCCTGATGGGCTGCTAGGTCGCATATCAACTTTGGAAGATACGGCAGCACGAATGCTGAACTATGTTGCCCCGGTAGCGCCTGAAGCCTTACTCGATAGAATCGAAACAGAGCTTACCTTGTCTGATTTTGAGGGCATGGGATCGCCTTACAATACACGCCGAAGGACAATTCTTAATCTTTTACAGTCGTTGGCATACGAAAAAAGCGCCTTTGAACGTTGTGCCAGACTCTTAATTCGTGTAGCGGATCTTGAAGACGAGAGCAATAACTATGATGCGGTTCGAAATAAGATCACAAGTTTTTTCCAGGCATATCTATCTGGCACGCATGCTTCTCTAGATCAGCGCATAGCTATCATGGATGAATGCCTTTCATCAGGCGTGGCTGAGCGCAGGTCGCTAGGCTTCAGAATGCTTTCGACTGCTTTGAATGGGCCACCATGGACAGGGGTCGGGGCGACTGAGTTTGGTGCTCGCCCAAGAGATTTTGGATTTCAACCTAACCACGATGAACTTGTTGAGTGGCGTAGTGCCTTTGTCGATGTTGCAGTGCGATTGGGAACCTCCGGCAATTCTGTTCTTGAAGATCCCGCACGTCCGATCCTAGCGAACGCGTTTCGAGGGATATGGCGCCAAAAAGCCATGAGGGAAAAACTCATTGATGCAGCTCGCAGGCTACATGCTCACCAAGCTTGGAGCGAAGGTTGGAAAGCCGTACGTTCAACGATCTATTTCGATTACATCAGACGCAAAGATGAAGATGGCTCCAAGCCGCTACCGGTCAACCTGGCCGCGCTGGATAAGGAGTTGGAACCCCATGACTTGATCCCGAAAATCATGGCCAATGTGCTGAGCGCGGGGCACGATTGTTGGGCGCTAGACGATTTTAATCATGACGACACCAACAAGTATCGTCACGCTGAAGAACGATTGGCAGCCAAGGCTCTTCGATTGGGTGAGGACTTTGCAGCATCAAACCATGAGCTCAACGAGTTGGGTTCTAACCTGTTCTCCAACAATAGGATGTCTTACCGAGCCGCATTCGGAAGAGGGTTAGCAAAGGGGGCACATAATCTGCGAGTTGGTTGGAGGCAACTAGTCGCTCAACTGGAGCAGCAGCCCGAAGCCAGCAGGGATTTTGCGGTTTTTGGCGGTTTCATCGAAGAAGCTGACTCTGTCGAGCCAGAACTGGCACAGGAGCTACTCGATCAATGCGCACAGCATCCTGAACTTCGAAACGTATTGGTTGGATTACATCCCCGGCGTGAGTTCACAAAAGCCGACTTAGATCGCTGCATGGCGCTTCTGGATGATCCTGACACTTGCCTGGGGATGTATGGGCAGATCCTGTGGCGGGACGATTATGCGAGCTTGCCTAGAAATCGTATTATCGATCTTGCCTGGAAGCTCTTGAGTAAACCGAACGGTGATGACGTGGTTTTGGATGCTCTAAGTGTGCGGCTGCATGGCAAAAATTGCGCAGTGGATACGCTTGGTTCCGATCTTCGACTGGTCGGCCTAAAAGCAGCGATCCAGAGGCTACAAAGAGGCCGCAGTGATCCTGGAGAGATAGGGGCACATCACATGGAGTGCGTTATTGGTGCCACGCTCAGTTTTGAAGGTAACGAGGCCGAAAAGATAGAGTGGCTAGACACGATCTTTGCTGTTGTAGATGAGCACTATGGACATATTTATGCATTTGAAAATGCCATCGAAACGACTGCTGAATTGATGCCTTGTGCGTTTCTCAACCGCGTTTTTGAGGGTACTGAAGAAGAGCAAGATCGACGGTTGTTCTTTATTCGTCATGGGGGCCTGTTGAGTTCTCCCCTCGCCAAAGTTGATGTGGGAATTTTGATTGAGTGGTGTCGTTCCAGAAATGATAACGGCGTATGGGAGGCTGTCGCAGCGGGTATCAATCTCTGGTCAGGGAACGAAGATCAGAGGGTGGTTGCGATGTCAGCGTCAGCAATCAAGCTGTTGGAAGCCTCTCCTGAGCCAGAAGAAGTTTTGGAGGTGTTCGCCGAGCGCATTATACTTTCATCTTGGTCTGGGAGCAGAGCGAACATGGTGCAATCTAGAGCGGATGCCATTGCCGAATTAGCTGAACACAAGAACGTACCGATCGCTAAGGCTTCTAAATCGGTGTCTGCAAAACTGGTTGAGTGGGTCGAGCGCGAGAAAGTGCGTGAACAGCAGGAAGATGAGAAGCGCGAGCAGCGGTTTGAATGAATCCAGCTCTGCCCGGGCTTCTGCAGATTCAATTTCAAAAATGCTGCAGCTTGGATGTATTTCAGCAGCGGAAGATTTCGTTGCAGCATCGGCTGGCTCCTAAGTCGTCGACAAGTGCTGAGCGTATAGTTTACTCCTCTGACTAAGTTAGGGCACTGCAGCGCTCACCTACTACCTTGCGGCCAACACTATGTTGTTCTTCGAGAGGCAAGACTTGGATTTGCCTTACTACCGGAGGTTTCCCAACGGCTTCAGCCTGATAGGCTGGGGCATCGTGCTTGCAGCCGTCGTGGCCTCTTTCGTCGTGCTCATCGTCGCCCAGCCATTGTTCCACAGCGGCTTCGGCGGTTTCATCCCTCCGTTGTTGTTCGTCCTCATTCCTTTGGTTGCGGTCGCCGCAGTCGGCGGCGCCAAGGCGCCGTTTGCCCTGTTCCGGCCGCTTGGTCTTAGAGATATCGGGCTCATCGTACTGTTCTTCTTGCTGAACGTGATCGTGACGATCGTCGTCGGCACCCTGATCAACAGCGTGTTCCACACCGCGGCGAATCCGGCGGGGGACATGTTGACGACGGCATCTGGGCTAGACAAGGTCCTGTTCTTTGGCTGGAGTGCTGTTCAGCTGTTGGGCGAAGAAATCTTTACCGTCCTGATTTTTCTCGGTAGCCTCGCGCTGCTGCATCGAGCCATGCCGCGTAAATCCGCTTTATGTCTCGCTGTGCTGGTTGCGTCGATCATCTTCGGGCTGGTTCACTTGCCGACGTATCAGGGGAACATGGCGCAGGCTGTTGCGCTCATTCCGATCCGAATCGTCCTGCTGTTGCCTTACCTTATCACCCGTAATATCTGGGCCTCGACCGGCACCCATATTCTAAACGACTGGACGACGTTTGGTATGGTTGTCTACGCCGGGATGCAGGCGGACTGAACCCCATCAAGAAAAGGAAAACCGATGAATATGCGATCCCTCTCGATCCTCACCTGTCTGGCGCTGGTGCCCGCTATAGGACTGGCGCAAGAGGGGCCCTCCTTCGATTGCGCGCAGGCCGAAAGTTCTGCGGAAAAACTGATCTGCGAAGATACCGAGCTGGCCGCGCTGGATCGGCGTCTGGCCGACCGGTTCGCCGCCGCTGTCACTGCGGCGCAGAGCTTGGACGTGGGAGCCGATGAAACCACCGATACCCTGCGTGCCATGCAGCGCGGTTGGATCTCGGGCCGGGACGAGTGCTGGAAGGAGCCTGACCTCAGGGCTTGCGTCAAGAGCGAGTATTTACAGCGCGAGGCCGAGCTGGTGGCTGAACTGATGCTTGAGCCGCCGTCACAAACTCTCGAACTGGTCTGCGGCCAGCGGGCCCTAACTGTGGATACCTTCGCAACCGAGTTTTCCGGTATCCGAGTCGAAGAAGGCGACAGCGTTTACATCGGGGCACAATTCGCTGCTGATACCCCCGGTACTTACTATCTGCGTAGCGCCGGAGGGCTGGTAATGGGCGATGGGGCACCGCGCGTCAGCGATGTCTACGGCAAGGAAACGACCTGCGAGATTCGCTGATCGGCCTCGCGTCAAACACTTGAGGGTTTCAAGAGGCCGTCTGATGACGGCCGATTTGGTTTGGTCTAAGGAGAACGCTCAGTTCATGCCTTAGAACACGGCAGATTTGAACATTGGTATTAAACCTGTTGGGGGTTAAGCGGTTTTCGCCCCCAGTGCAGGTCCAGGGCATCGCGTAACACTGTGAGCTTCGCCGAGCGCTGGCGTGATGGCGGATACAGCAAATGAAACGGATACGCTTGCGGGCGGAAGTCTGCTAAGACTTCTTTGAGTTCACCCCGTGCCAATTGAGTGCTCACCACGCAGCGCAGTACTTGTACTATGCCTAAGCCTTGAAGGGCGGCGTCAACCAATGGATCGCCATGGTCAAAGCACACGTTGCCAGTTAAATGTTGATACTCAGTACTTTTTCCGTCAATGCGAAAGCGCCATGGAAAGGCGTTCGTCTGACCACGAGGTTTTACATGCAAGCAGTTAAACTGACAAAGTTCATCCGGATGCGAGGGGACACCTTGTTTGGCGAAGTATGTGGGTGAGGCAATGGTCACCCAATCGGCATCTTGTAACGCAAAAGCGACTAAACGATCATCGTCGATGGCGCCAAATCGTAGCGTGGCATCGTATCCTTCATCAAAAAGCTGCACTTTCTGATCGGTAAGCGACAGTTCAATATCTAGCGCGGGGTATTGTTCCGTGAGGCTTCTTATTATGGGCAGCATCAGCGACTGTCCCAATGCCGAAGGCGCGCTCACTTTTAAGCAACCAGCAGGGATTGCTTGATTGTGCTTGAGCTCGCTATGCGCTTCTTCAAATCCATAAACAAGTGGCTGAATTCGCGTCATAAACAGCTGCCCATCCTCCGTTACCCGGATTTTCCGAGTGCTGCGATGAATGAGCTTAGCGCCTACCTGAGACTCCAATCGAGTGATCGCTTTAGAAATGCCCGGCTGAGTCAAACCCAAAATATGTGCAGCTTGAGTAAAACTACCCAGCTCGACCACTTTGACAAAACAACGTGCGGCGTTTAAATCCAGATTCATAACTTGAGTTATTAATTTTCTAATTTTCGTTTATTTATCTCACCTTAGTTCATAAGTGATACTGGGACAATCGTTTTATTCCATGAGTGATAACTATGAAAGCTCGACTTCCCAGCAGCATTTATTTACTGAGCGTTGGTATCTTTTTAATGGTCTGTTGTGAGCTGCAAGTTCTTGGCATGACCCAACAATTAACCCGTGACTTGGGTATTTCCGTGGCAAAAGTGGGCTACTTGGTCTCTGGCTTTGCGGCGGCCATGGCGATTGGCGGCCCCGTGCTTACTTTAATCTTCAATAGGTTGCCGCCCAAAACGTTTGTGATTCGCCTGTACTGCGTGTTTGTACTAGGTGAAATCTTAGGAGCGCTCACGCACCAATATTGGCTGTTGATGTTATCGCGCTTGATCACCGGCGCTGTTGCCGGTGCGTTCTTTGGTGTTGCGATCAGCATGTGCCAGCAGTTGGTCGACAAATCTCGTCAACTAGATGCTGTCGCTTTGGTTTTGTCCGGCATTATGTTGGGAACCATCATTGGCTTGCCAGTGGCAAAAGTAATGTCAGAAGCGTTTACCTGGTCGGTGAGCTTCTACCTGTTGGCATTGCTCGCATTGTTTTGTGCTCTGTTAACCGCGCTAAGGTTGCCCAACATTCAACCCGAGGCATCGCTGGCGGTTAGGAGTGAAATTCTCGCACTGAAAAATGCCAAATTAGTTTGGCTGTACGCGACCAGCTTTTTTGTAATCAGTGCCGCATATGCGCCTTTTAGCTACATAGTGCCCATGTTGTCTGAGAATGCTTCATTGTCACAGCATGCGATCACATTACTGCTGCTGGCATATGGTGTTGCTATGCTGGTCGGGAATCAAATCGTCGCCAAGCTTGCCGTTCACCACGCAAAAACGGTGCTCATTTCTGGCCTGTTTTTGGTTGGAGGTGCTCTTACAGTGTTTTATCTGTTTGGCCACAATTCTTATATTGCGGGTGCGGCGACTTTAGTCATTGGTCTGTGTGGTGTCAGTTTAAATCCAGCGCTGGTCGCTCGTATTATGCAGCTTCCTCAAGGCCAGAGGACGTTTACCCATACCGTCCACTCTTCTGTGATTACCCTGGGGATTATGTTTGGTAGCTTTATCGCTGCATTAGGGTTGGACTTTGGGTTTTCTCTGATCTCGCCATTGCTCGTAGGCCTAGGCTTTGCGTTGATCGCGATGCTGATCGTGCTGCTTACCCCGCCGTTATTGGCGACGAGCATGGCAGGCCACAATCCATCGGCAATCGAGTGGAAGTGATCGCGCCCGCTTAGGGGACACTTGGCGAGCCTCTTTCAGGCCGCTCGGAATACCGAGTGGCCTTTTGTGTGTTGTGGGTATGAGAATTGGGAGCAGCATGTGTCGGGTAAGGAGTTTGGGACACGGGGAGTTGCCTTCACCAGCATCAACGAGGGCTTACCCAGCCGCTATGTGCTTTACTATCTGCACCTGTTATTCACGGAGGAAGCATCCATGGCTATAGGCGGCTTGATAGGGTTGCTGGATGACATTGCTGCATTGGCGAAGTTGACCGCAGCATCACTGGACGATGTGAGTGCCGCCGCTGGGCGTGCGACGGCGAAGGCGGCCGGGGTGGTGGTCGATGACACGGCGGTGACGCCGCAATATTTGCAGGGGGTAACCGCGGAGCGGGAACTGGCGATTGTGAAGCAGATCGCGCTGGGGTCGATCCGCAATAAGCTGATTTTTATCCTGCCGGTGGCGTTGTTGCTGAATTACTTTTTGCCCGCGCTCTTGCCGATCATCCTGATGGTGGGGGGTACCTATCTGGCCTTTGAGGGCGCGGAAAAGGTCTGGCATAAGCTATCCGGTCAGCATGACGACGACAAACCAGCGGTAGAGAAGGGGCCGGAAGCCGAGAAAAAGATCGTCAGTGGTGCCGTTCGCACCGACCTGATTCTGTCTGCTGAAATCATGGTAATCGCGCTTGCTACTGTCTCCCATCAGGGGTTCTGGTCACAGATGGCGAGCCTGGTGGTGGTGGCGTTTGTTATCACGCTGCTGGTATACGGCGTGGTGGCGCTGTTGGTCAAGATGGATGATATCGGCCTGAAACTTGCTCAGCGGAGTAATTCGGCAATTCAGGCCCTGGGCCGCAGTTTGGTGACTGCGATGCCTAAGGTGCTAGCGACCATCTCGGTGGTGGGTACCGTCGCCATGCTTTGGGTAGGTGGGCATATTCTGATGGCCAATTTGGGGGTCGATGGCACGGGTTGGTTCAACGCACCCTATGCGTGGGTACATCATGTCGAGCATGGTATTGCCGAGGCAACCGGTGCCTTGGGTGGCTTGCTGGGCTGGAGTTTCAATACGCTGTGTTCTGCGGTGATTGGCTTGTTGGTGGGCTCGCTGGTGGTGGGTGTGCTGCACCTTATGCCGACTAAGAAAGCACACGCCGCGAAGTAAGTATCAGGTATCTAAATGCCCGCCATCATGATCGGCACGCTCGAAGTGAGGAAGCTAGTGACAGTGATGCTGGGCGAGCTAACGACTCAGGCCATTCATTTTGGAACGAATGGCCTGAAAAGATAAGCAGTGCTTCAGCGAGAATTACCGCAAACCTGCATTGGCGTTAGGGCTGATTGAGTCAACCTACCTCTGCTGTTTATATCGCGCTAGTCCTATAAGCATAGCGAGTGTCATCGCTGCCATGCCGCCGGTATAGGCGATAAGTGGCCAAGCGCTGCTTCCATCAAGTGCTATCACTGCCCCTGTGCCTATCACACCGACGATAAGGCTCTGCATGCAGAAGTGCAGGGCAACGGCAGTGCCTGCCATCTCGCTGAATTCATGAAGCGCACCGTTGGCTGTCACCGATGTTGTGAACACGATACCGACCGCAACCAGCCACATGGGTAACACGAAAGACCCGATGCTGGGTGTCAGGAAGATCTCGCCCACCCCAAGCAAGCCTGCACTAAAAAGCAGCATTAGCATGCCACGAGTCACACAGCCGGAAATTCCCCAGTGTGCCACGAAGCGCTTGGCGAATCGCGTTGTGGCAATCATCACGACAGCTACCGTGGCAAAGGCAACGCTAAAACCCATTTCGGATAAGCCAGCTCCTTCGATGAGTACCCGAGGCGCAGTAGAGAAAAACACAAAAAACGAGCCCATCGCCGTGCCAAAAGCTAGCGTATAAACCCAGAAGTAAGGGCTTCTAAGCACTACGCTAAAATCGGCTCTGCTGGAGTGTTCTCTGCTTTGTCGTGTCTCATGCCATTTTGGTAATACGAAGGGGAGCGCTATGAGTGCAGAGAAACAAAGGGCAAGAAATATGCCTTCCCAGCCGAAATAACGCGCAATTAAGGCTCCTGCAATCGGCCCAAACGCGGGAACGAACGCCAACATCGCGTTCATTAAGCTGTAGATGACCGCACTCTCGGGGGTATCCGCATAAACGTCGCGCACCGTTGCGAAAACGGCCACCAGCATCGCGGCTGCCCCAGCAGCCTGTACTAATCGTAGTAACACGAAAAGCCAAGCTGACGTAGTCATCGCGAGTGCCAATGAAGTTACCGCGAATACGAAGACCCCGCTAATCAGAATCGGGCGCCGACCCAAGCGGTCTGAAAGCGGCCCGAAAATAATCTGACCGACACCAAGCATAATCATGTACAGAGTAAGCGTTAGCTGAACTATCTCGGGTGTTGTGCCGAGAATCGCTGGCATAGCGGGCACAATCGGTAGGTAAATATCCATGCCGAGCGACGCTAAAATATTAAAAGGAGCCAGTAAAACCAGCGCTACCGGAAGGCTGTAAGTCCACAGCCGGGGATGTTTAATAGGCACGATAAAGTCTCCGCGCAAATAAGATGATTTGGCGGCGGCCTACATGCAAGGAAGTGGTTTAAGCAGGCGGCCGCAACAACGAAAAAAAGTTGTTGCGGCTTAGCGATCTGTCTTTTTTGAATCCATATATCGGTGCTTCATGATTGGCTTAACGACATTAACAGCTTAACAGGAATAAGCAGCGCAGGGCTATTTCATCCTTGAGCCGAATAAAAAGCCTATTCGGCTCAATTTGTGATTCGAGTATATCACTTTAAGGTGCCGTCCTCTTTTAACGCCGCCCGGGCGAAAGCGCTGGGAGATTGACCAAGCACCTTGCGAAACATGCTGGAGAAAGCGGCTGGGCTGTCGTAGCCAAGCTCCAGCGCGGTTTGGGTAACGGAACTGCCGGACAGCAACCTGGGAATAGCCGCCATTAGGCAGGCCTGTTGGCGCCATATGCCAAAGGAGAGCCCGGTCTGCTGACGGAATAGGCGATTGAAAGTGCGCTGACTGCAGTGCAACTGCTGAGCCCATTCATCAGGCAGCGTGTGAATGTTTGGCTGGCCGAGAAACGCTCTGCACAGGTTGGCGAGTGGAATATCGCGGGGCAGTGGCGCAAATAGCGGCAAGGCCTGAGCTTGTTCCAGTTCGTATAGGAGTAGTTGAGCAAGGGCACCGTCGCGGCCGTTTTCGTCATAGCGCGCGGGAATGTGGGCAGACGCCAGCAGTAAGTGGTGTAGGAGAGGCGTCACGACCAGCACTTCGCAGTTGGGCGAAGCGCGTGGCGCGACGTGGGGCTCGATATACAGGCTTCGGGTGCTCACTCCGTTCATGCGCACCTGATGGCGCTTGCCCGCAGGCAGCCAGACGCCGCTATAGGGTGGCACCATCCAGGTACCGTCGTCCGTGTTGACCTCCATCACACCGCTCATGCCATAGAGAAACTGGGCACGCCGATGGGTATGAAAATCGAGGAGGGTGCCGGGGCGGTAATCAGTACCGATGGCCACAATGGGCCGTGCCACATGATCTACATCTGCAAGAGGTGTATTGAGCATTAGCGTTAACCTGGCTGAAACGCATTGATGGTTGTCCGAATCACGAATGTCGGCCAATCCTCGCCAGCATATAGTGCCTGCTGTTTCGTTTCATCAGGAGAGTGCCGGTGTATAGCGTATTGCTTGTTTGTGGTGGGGTGGCGGGAGTGACCACGGTGTTGTTTGGTTTCGGCGGCGGGTTTGTGGTGGTGCCTTTGCTGTATACCCTGCTGATTGCCGTCCATGGGCCGAATAGTGGCATCGGTCAGGCGGCTATGCATATCGCGGTGGCTACCTCGACGGCGTTGATGGTCTTTGCTGCTTCGCTGTCCACATGGCGTCACCATCAACGGCAGACCGTGCAGTGGCATCTGGTGCGTCCGCTAGTGGGCTATATCGCCATTGGGGCTGTGCTGGGCGCGGCGGCGGCCGTGTCGTTAAGTGGCGAGTGGGTGCGCTGGGCATTTATCGGCTATTTGGGGCTTACGATTATGGATGCCGTTCTGCGGCCCGGTTTTTTGCACCAGGCGGAGAGCGAGGTGCGCCCTATGGGGCGTGGGCTAACGGCGATGATGGGGATATTGATTGGTTCGGTGGCCGCCTTGCTGGGCGTGGGTGGCAGTGTGATGAGCGTTCCGCTTATGCGCCGTAGAGGCGCAAGTATGACGGCCGCTACCGCCATGGCCAATCCGCTATCGCTGCCCATGGCGGTGAGTGGCACCGCGACGTATGTGTTGCTGTCGTCAAATCACCCAGCGCTGGGGGACTGGTATGCCGGTTATGTGGATCTGCGCGCCTTGCTGGCACTCGCCGTGGGCTCATGGCTCGGTATTCGACTGGCGTCGACCTGGATCGGGCGCATTCCTGACCGTATTCATGCCAGGGTATACCTGCTACTGCTGACCATGGTGCTGGTGGTGATGGTTTTTGTGCGTTGAAGCGTCTAATTGCTTGGCAGAATTATAGCGATATTTTACTGTATAAATGAACAGCTTTTGTGATAGGGTTTACTTAATCTCTGATTGCGGGCGCTTGAATCTCTCTTTTAGTATGGAAAGGTGACTACTGCCGTATTGAGTGCTGCTTGCTTGGGAGGGGCTTGTTTTAAAGACATAAAGCGTTTGATGTAAACCTGGGAGGCAGCACTCATGAATGATCAGCAAATACAGATATTCACCGGTGAAGATGGGCAATCACACCTTGAGGTAACGCTGGAGCAAGAGACCGTTTGGCTAAGTCAGGCGCAGATGGCTGAACTGTTTAACACCAAGCGCCCTGCAATCACCAAACATTTAAGTAATATTTATAAGAGTGGAGAGCTGAGTGAAGACAGCACATGTTCCATTTTGGAACATGTGGCTGAGCATGGGCAGCGATACCGGACTAAACACTACAACCTTGATGCCATTATTTCTGTTGGTTATCGGGTTAGTTCGAAGCGTGCCACTCATTTCCGAAAGTGGGCAACTCAAGTATTAAAAGAACATTTGGTACAAGGCTATACCTTAAACCAACGCCGCCTAACCGAGCGTGGCATTGAGTTTGAGCAGGCGGTGAGTTTGCTAAGCCGAACCCTGACCAATCAAGGTTTGGTATCAACCGAAGGTGAAGCGGTTGCCCGTGTGATTAGCGATTACGCCCGCTCCTGGAGTTTGCTACAGGGCTACGATGAGCAGCAGTTGGCGGAAGTGGGCATCAAACAGCCGGGTATGCAGCCTTTAGGATTGGAAGAGGCACTTCAGGCTATCGGTGAGTTGAAGCAGACCCTGATTGGCAAGGGGGAGGCCACCGAGCTATTCGGTCAGTTACGGGGTGACGGTCTGACGTCCGCCCTGGCCACCATTGAGCAAGGCTTTGGGAATGAGCTTTTTTACCCTAACGTCGCCACCCGCGCCGCGCACCTGCTTTACTTTGTGATCAAGAATCACCCTCTAGCCGATGGCAACAAACGCTGCGGCTCGTTTCTATTCTTGTGGTATCTGCGCCGCAACGCCGCGTTGCTGGCAAAGCCAGTAGAGCAACTGATTAATGACAATACCCTAGTGGCCCTGGCCCTATTGGTGGCAGAAAGCCTACCGGATCAGAAAACGCTGATGATCCGGTTGATCGAACATTTCATCTTGTTGCGATAGCTGTCCCCCTCGCCGACGACCGCAGGGGCTTTGCCCATTAAGCCTCTTCTATTCCATCCACCAGAAAAACGCGATAGTCGGCACCTTGGAAACGGTGTTTGCGGGCGTCCTGATAGGCGGGGCTTTCGTACCAGGCGCGGGCGGCGGCCATATCGGGGAAGCGTAGAATCACCGCACCTTCCATGGCGCTTCCTTCTAACACCTCAAAGTCACCGTAAAAGGCGAGCGGTTGTGGGTCGTGGCCTTCGCGGGCGGCTTTGGCCTTGGAAGCGTACTGCTCCATTTCCTTGGCATCGTGAGTGTGCTCACGGGTTAGTACGATGTAGGCGGGCATTCGGCTCTCCTTGTTGGTGTGAAATGCGCTACACAATCATACCCGTTGTTGGTTGGGCGCTGTCCACTTACTCTAATGGCTCTGCTCTCAAGGACTGTTCTCAGAACCTTGCACGAAAATTTTATTAGCAAGCTATCAACCTATTCGATTGCCTTGATAGCAACTGTCGGTATCATATTGTTGATGTTGTCCATCATTACGCCTCTCTACCGTGAGCTTCTATGACCCAATCTAAAACGCCGTTCATTGTGGTGCTGAGCTTGGCATTGACCATGATGCTGGGCCCGTTTTCCATGGATACGTACCTGCCGGCTTTTCCGGTTATTGGCGAATCGCTGGGAGTTTCTCAGCAGGCGGTATCGCTGAGCGTTTCAGTGTATGTCTTCGCAATGGCGTTTGGTCAGTTAATCGGCGGTGCGCTTTCAGACCGCTTCGGGCGGCAGCGGGTGTTGATGAGCGGCCTGGCGATTTTTGCGCTTTCAAGCATTGTCATTGGTATGGCGGATTCCTTGAACACGCTACTCGGCGGGCGAGCCGTTCAGGCCCTTGGCGCTGGCTTTACTCTGGTATCTGTGCCGGCGTTGGTACGCGACCGGGTGGCTGGCCGCGATGCCGCGAAGCTATTTTCGATGATGGGCTTTATCATGGTGCTGGCACCTGGCACCTGGCATTGCGCCGAGCGTAGGCAGCGCGATCCTGTCTTTGGGTTCCTGGCACTTTATCTTTTTCGCCTTGGCGGTATACGCGGTGCTGCTGGTGCCGTTGCTGGTGCGGGTGCTTTTTACCGGTACGGGTAAAGTGTCGCGGGCGAAAAGCCCTAAGATGAGCCTGCTGGCGCGCTATAAATTGGTGCTGTCGACAAAGCCAGCTCTGCCGTTCATCGTTTGGCAGGCTGCCTCGTTTTCGACTCTAATGATGTTCATCACCTATGCGTCATTTATCTATCAAGGGCATTTCGGCCAGTCGCCTTCAAGCTTTTCGATGCTGTTTGCGGCGAATATCGTCGCGATGCTTATCTTCAATATTCTCAATCGAGCGTTGCTTTCCAGGCTATCGTCACTGCGTATCCTGCAGCTGGCAACGGGCTGCCAGGGCGTTGGCATACTGTTGTTGGTGATGGCCGCCTTTATGGAGTGGCCGCTGTACGCCTTCTTGCCTGCCATGATGCTGACCATCGGTGCGGTGGGGGCGATCTCGCCGAATATTCAGGCCTGCTTTTTGGAGTACTTTCCGACCAGTGGCGGGACGGCAGCAGCGCTTCTGGGCGCTGCGCAGTTTGGTGTCGCTGGGTTGCTGAGCGCACTGTCTGCCATGTTGCCGCATACGCTTGAAGCGGTCATCCTGGCCATGGCCGCCTGTGGCTCGGTGGCGTATCTGATGCTTGCCCGTTCTATCATTAAAGGGCGCTCCGCCGTTGAGACGAACTGAGCCAAACGGTACGCACTTGCCAAAAGCCTCGTGCTATCCAAAACATAATGACCCATGACGTTAGAAAAGGCTGGCTGTAATGAATATTGATCTTTACCAGGTAGATGCGTTTGCCTCTAAACCGTTTGAAGGTAACCCTGCGGCGGTTTGTCCGTTGGAAGCGTGGTTGGACGATACGTTGTTGCAGGCAATAGCCACGGAGAACAACCTCTCTGAAACCGCCTTCTTCGTGCCGACCGAGTCTGGCTATCACCTGCGCTGGTTTACCCCTTCAGTGGAAGTGGATTTATGTGGTCATGCTACGCTGGCGGCGGCGTGGGTGATCTTTAATGTGCTGGGCGATAGCGCTGAAACACTGGCGTTCGAGACCCGCAGTGGGCAGCTTTTAGTGCAGCGTGACGGCGACGAACTGGCGATGGATTTTCCTGCCAAGGTAGTCGAACCCTTGGCGATGGAAGCTGAGGTAAAGGCGGCGTTAGGGATTAATGAGATCGAAGAGCTGCTGATATCTGACGATATCGTGGTGGTGGTTAACGATGCTCAGTTGATTGAATCGCTAACGCCGGATATGCAGCAATTGAAGCACCTTCCAGGACGCGGCATTGTCGTGACTGCGAAAGGCAGCGATGTAGACTTTGTCTCCCGTTGGTTCGGCCCCAAAGTCGGTGTGGAGGAAGACCCCGTGACTGGCTCGGCGCATACCTCGCTTGCGCCTTTGTGGGCGAGAAAATTGGGTAAACGGCAGCTTACAGCACGCCAGGGGGGAGTCCGAAAAGGTGCGCTGAGTTGTGAGATAGAAGGCGAGCGCGTGATTATCAAAGGTTGCGTTGCGCCTTACTTGAAAGGGGTAATTACATTGCCTAATGGATAAGCTGATCCACCACTAAACCGAATAGTGGTGGTCTGGGTGGCCGCGATGCGACGAAGTCACCTAGTTTTAGTAAGTGCTGCCGCTCACTATCAATTTAATGAGCGGCTTCTGAAAAGCGCTGATGCCTCTGAGGCGATCACTTCACATCGTTACCTAAGGCTTTTAGTTGCTCGGGGCTAAGGGCGATGTCATCGTTTTTGTTTACCCCAATACCTTGCTCAATGATAGTTTGCGCAATCTGCTGGGCTTCTTCTAGCGAGTGCATAACAAAGGTGCCGCACTGATACTCATTGAGCTCGGGAATCTCGTCCATTCGCTGAACCGCTAGTACATCGCGCATAGCGGCTAGCCAGGCATTGCCGACACGCTCTTCGCTTGGGCTGCCCAACAGGCTCATATAAAACCCCGTACGGCAGCCCATCGGTGAAATATCAATAATTTCGACGTCTGCACTGTTCAAATGATTGCGCATAAACCCTGCAAACAAGTGCTCAAGAGTGTGGATGCCTTTTTCACCCATCATGTCTTCATTTGGCTTATTAAATCGTAAGTCGAACACGGTGATGGTATCGCCAGAAGGCGAGTTCATGGTTTTGGCAACACGCACGGCTGGGGCATTCATTATGGTGTGGTCAACGGTAAAGCTATCGAGAAGCGGCATGCTGCCTCCTGGCTGAGTCGTCTATAAGGGGACTTCTAGAACTTTGATGGGTTGCCCTTGGGGGCTACCCATCAGCGCTCCATCACGAACGACTGTTTGGCCGCGTATTACGGTCGCTATCGGCCAGCCGGTCACTGGTTTGTCGTGATAAGGCGTCCAGCGACTAACGCTGGCGATCCATTCATTTGTGATGAGGCGCTCGGTTTTAAGGTCGACCAACGTAAGGTCGGCATCATAGCCTAGAGCAATTCGTCCTTTGCCTTCAATACCGAATAGTCGAGCTGGCCCAGCGCTGGTCATGCCGGTGTCTCCTCTGCGGGTGTTGGCGCGCGCAGGCGCTCCAGGCGGTTGGCTTGTTCGCGGCGCTGGACATCAATGTCGGGGGCACGGCTATGCTCTGCTAATAGCGTGATCGCCTCATCCACGGGCAGAGTGCCTAGGTCAGTGCCGTCACGATGGCGCAGGGTGACTTTACCCTCTGCCGCTTCGCGGCTGCCGACGATTAGCAAAAAAGGAATTCGCTGTAGAGTCTGCTCGCGGATTTTGTAGCCGATCTTTTCATTGCGTACATCGGCCTTGGCACGAATTTCCGCGCCGCATAGCGTTTCAGCCAGGGTGTTGGCATAACCTGCCTGTGGCTCGGTGATCGACATAACGACGGCTTGTTGCGGTGCTAGCCATGCGGGCAACTTGCCAGCATGATGCTCAATAAGGATACCGAGAAAGCGTTCTAATGAACCGAAAAGTGCGCGGTGTAGCATCACGGGGCGTTGGCGTTGGCCTTGCTCATCGACGTAGTCGAGCCCAAAACGCTCTGGTAGGTTCATATCCACCTGCAGGGTGCCGCACTGCCAGTCGCGGCCGATGGCATCGCGCAGCACGAACTCTAGCTTGGGGCCGTAGAAAGCGCCTTCGCCAGGGTTGAGTTGGTAATCTAAACCCATCGTTTCCAGTGATGCGGTCAGCGCATTTTCAAGGCGATCCCACACCGCCTCGCTACCCATGCGATTCTCTGGCCGAGTGGAGAGTTTCAGGCGCACATCTTCAAAGCCGAATTCGCGGTAAATATCGAGTACCAGCGCCACCACTTGGCGGCACTCGTCATTCATTTGCTCGGGGGTGCAGTAGATGTGGGCATCATCTTGGGTAAAGTGGCGCACTCGCAGAAGGCCATGTAGCGCACCAGAAGGTTCGTAGCGATGTACCTTGCCAAACTCTCCCATGCGTATTGGCAAGTCACGGTAACTTTTAAGGCCATGGCGAAATAGCAGCACGCTGCCTGGGCAGTTCATGGGTTTGAGCGCCAGTGAACGGCCATCTTCCGTCTGGGTGGTGAACATGTGCTCTTGGTAGTTCTGCCAGTGGCCGGAGGTCTCCCACAAACCGCGGTCCATCATATCGGGGGTGTTGACCTCGACATAGCCGCTGTTTTGCTGACGGCGGCGCATATAGGCAATCAGTGTCTGTAGCACTCTCCAGCCATCGGGATGCCAGAAAACGGCGCCTGGAGCTTCCTCTTGAAAGTGGAATAACCCTAGCTGGCGACCTAAGCGGCGATGGTCGCGTTTTTCGGCTTCTTCGAGGCGTTTAAGGTGGGACTTAAGCGCTTTCCGGTCGGCCCATGCGGTGCCATAAATGCGTTGCAACTGAGCATTGCGCGCATCGCCTCGCCAGTAGGCGCCGGAAAGTTTGGTCAGCCGGAAATGTTTCAGAAAACGCGTGTTAGGCACGTGGGGGCCACGGCACATATCCACGTACTCCTGATGAAAGTAGAGCCCTAGACTCTGTTCATCAGGCATTTCTTCGATCAGCCGCTGCTTGTAGCTTTCACCCCGTTCGCGGAAGATACCCAGCGCTTCGTCTCTTGGCAGGCGTTGTTTGACGACATCGTACTCCTGATTAATCAGCACTTTCATGCGTGTTTCGATAGCGTCCATATCTTCTGGTGTGAAAGGGCGCTCATAGGCAATGTCGTAATAGAAACCGTCATCAATGACTGGCCCAACCACCATCTCAGCGTTCGGGTAAAGCTGCTTTACGGCATGCCCGACTAAGTGGGCGCAGGAGTGGCGGATGATCTCCAGCCCTTCGTCGTCGTTGGGCTTGATGACCTGTACCCGTGCATCAGCGGTGATCAGATCACAGGCATCTACTAACTTACCGTTCACACGGCCAGCCAGTGCCTGACGGGCCAAACCAGGGCCAATAGTGGCGGCAATCTCGGCGATACAGGTGGGAGACGTTAGCGTCAGCTGGCGCTCATCCGGCAGGGTGATCGTAAGAGGCTCTCCGTTAGCGGTAAAGGGCGTGTCGGTCATGGCGTCGTTCTCGTATTGAATGATGTTATGAGCACAGGCAGGGGCATTAGCGTTTGTTTCGATGTGAGGCGGTGTTGCGTGAGCTTGGCTGCCAGCAAGAGCTGTTAGGCGGTTTTGATGTCAATGGCTCAACGGTGCGGTAATAACCTCAACCGTTTCGTTGCGGATGGCGTTGTAGAAACAATTGGGCCGCCCGGTGTGGCAGGCTGGTCCGTGCTGATCAACCCGCAGCAGTATCGCGTCGCCGTCGCAGTCTAGTCGCGACTCGACCAGCCGCTGGCGATGGCCGGAACTTTCGCCCTTGCGCCACAGAGCCTTCCGCGAGCGTGACCAGTAGCACACTTGGCCAGTCGTTAGCGTTTCGAGTAACGCCTCGCGGTTCATCCAGGCCAGCATCAGTACCTCACCGCTGTCGTGCTGCTGCGCGATGGCGGTGATCAAGCCGTCGGCGTTCCAGGGAATGGCATCAATCACCGCTGCTAGCGGTTGGCGCTCGCCGCGCTTGGCATTCTCTAGCTTCATCCAGATGTTCATTACCGCTCTCATTTCATTTAAATTATGTTATAACATAACATAAATGGTGCCTTAGATAGCAAGGTTTGCTGGGAGCCCAGCGCGCTAATACGTCATCCAAACGCGGAGATGATGAAAACACGTGCAGCCATTGCCTGGGTACCCAACCGGCCACTAGAAATTGAAGAAATCGCTCTGGAAGGCCCGAAGTGGGGCGAAGTCTTAGTCAGGATTGTTAACACCAGTCTGTGTCATACGGATATGTTTACGCTATCCGGCAAAGACCCAGAGGGTTTGTTTTGTGTTCTGGGGCATGAGGAGGTGGGCATCGTCGAGGAGCTTGGACATGGGATAACTTCGGTAAAACCCGGCGACCAAGTGATTCCACTCTGTTTGGTTTAATCCATCCTTTTAATCCATCCACTGCCAGGGTGGTTCGTCTAACCATCCCTGGCCGAGGATAACGGTTTCGCCAAACTCCTTATTTAGAGCAATAGCGTTGCAGGCAGCCTCTTTTTCCAAAGTGGCTACCAAGCGTGGTGCGTGGGAGACCACCCATACTTGGGTTGCCCGTGATGCTCGGATGATCAGGCGCCCTAAAGCAGGCAGCAGATCTGGATGCAAACTGGTTTCCGGCTCATTTAGCACTAATAGGGAGGGCGGACGAGGGGTGAGTAGCGCTGCCACCAGCAGTAGATAGCGAAGCGTTCCATCGGATAATTCCGACTGATTTAAAGGGCGTAGCAGCCCATCCTGAATAAATTGTAATAGGAAGCGGTTACCGGCGTCGGCTGCAAAATTGATGGTTGCACCGGGAAAGGCGTCTTCAATCGCCTCGTATAACGCTTCTCTGTCGCCAATCTCGTGGATAGTTCGTAATGCAGCCACTAGGCTATGGCCATCGTGATCCAGCACCGGGGTGCGGGTGCCTATCTGTGGTGTTCGGATCATAGATTGCGGGTCGGTGCGAAACTGATCATAGAAGCGCCAACTACGAATGGTTTGTCGAACCGCGTGAACCTCAGGCACGGCGATGGGGTCACTGATTTCGTTCAAAATGCTTTCGTGGCTATGAAGATGGGCGTTGTAAACCTGCCATTTACGGCCAGCACGCACCTTCACCACTGGTCCGGCTCGGTCGATCAGGCAACTGCTGGGGCGGCAGACGTCGCCAGCCCAAATACACTCGCGCTTTATCTCGGGGTCGAACTGAAACATGGAGGGGTCCCCGTAGCCAGCAAACCCCTGTGGCGCGGGCATTCCCAGTGAAATGGCGTAACCAAAGTCTTCACCCACAAAACCCAGCCTAAGGCGGGAATTGTTTCTCTTGGCAGAGCCTTCAATGGGGGCGGTGCCATCTTTCATGCTTTTGGTCAGTTTTTCCGGGCCAGCCCATAAGGTGTAGTCAAGCCCGCCTTCCTGGGCAATTGATGAGATCAGATTGCCTTTAGTTGTCTCTGCCAGTAGCCGCAGCGCTTTATACAGGTTGGATTTTCCACACCCATTGGGCCCGGTCACCACATTGAGATCTGCCAGGGGGGAGACAACGTTTTTCAAACTGCGATAGTTGGATACGGCAAAGGCGGTAATCATAGGCGCTGAGATCCGCGATAAAAAAGTTTATCTGGCTGCTTTTCTGGAGGGGGGCAGCATACGCAGACAAGCGTCTGCCACTTGGTGTGCAAAGTATGCACGGTCGTCTGTCTTGGCTGCAATGATATCGGCCGTGGCGCCATGCACTGCTTAGAAAATACGGCCTAGTTTAGGCGAGTGATGGCTTAGAGCACAGGTGATCAATACAGTATAATTTATTGACCGACGGTCGGTCGATTTGTATGCTTGAAAAAAGAGCCCGCAATTTTCTATCTCACCGCAAGGAATTGTCATGCAGCCTTCTCGCCGCTACGGCGCATTGTGCGCTGTTTGTCTTGGAAGCTTTATTGCCACACTTGATATCAGCATCGTCAACGTGGCGCTCCCTACCATGCAGATGGCATTGCGCACCGATATCGTAGGGCTGCAGTGGGTCGTTAACGCTTATGCAATCTGCCTATCTGGCTTCATGTTGTCTGCGGGCCCAGTAGCGGATAGGTATGGTCAAAAGCGCGCTTGGCTCAGTGGTGTCATCCTGTTTACGCTGGGCTCGGCAGTGTGCGGCTGGGCACCGTCATTGCCGGTGTTGCTAGTGGGCCGGGCTATCCAGGGAACTGCAGGCGCTTTCCTGATCTGTGGTGCCTTGCCTATTCTTACCTCTGCTTTTCCCGACCCAAAGGAGCGTTCGCAGGTAATTGGTGCTTGGTCAGCCTCTAATGCCTTAGCGCTAATCCTGGGGCCGTTATGCGGGGGGCTATTGCTGGATCATTTTGGCTGGCAGAGCATTTTTTTGATTAACCTTCCATTGGGTATCTTGGTCGTTATCCTCGGCATGTACGGCATTACCGAGCGTCAGTACCCCGAACACGCTGCACGTGATCCGTTGGGCCAAATTCTTAGTGTGTTAGCCCTGGGTGCACTGGCGTTTGGCATGATTGAGGCAGGGGATAATTTCACAATGGGGGGCATTGCATTAATGGTCGCCGCGGTTAGCTTTGCACTGTTCGCGGTGGTAGAAAGTCGAGTAGAGCGGCCTTTACTGCCAATAGCACTACTGCAGGAGCGCGCTTTCTTAGTGGCGAATTTTGCCTCGTTCATATTGGGATTCTCTTACTACAGCAGCCTGTTCTTTTTCTCGATTTTTCTCCAGCAGATTCAGCATTGGTCACCTGTTGAGGCTGGCTGGCGCATGATGCCGCAATTTGTCATGACGCTGTGCGTTTCTCTGCTATTCGGAAGATTAAATAAGCTGATTCCTCTACGGCGGTTAACGGCAGTAGGATACGGCTTCGCTGGGCTTGCTTTGCTATTAATGGCAACGGCTACGGCACAAACACCTTACTGGATTGTAGGGGTATGGTTTGCGTTACTCGGTGTCGGGGTGGGGCTGGCAGTTCCTGCCACTAGCATTGCCGTGATGAGCCTGGCATCGGCCGAACTATCGGGAGCCGCCTCTGCAACAATGAATGCACTCCGCCAAGCTGGCATGACAATTGGTATTGCGCTGCTTGGTACATTAATGAGTGAACGGGCAATTCATGTTTTTGCCTCTGCTTCTGCCGTAGTTGAGAGAGGAGTTGAACAAGGAGTGGGTAGTGTGGAGCAGATTGCGCGTGAGGCTATTACTCAGCACGTATTCCCCAACACCTCAATCGCTCTTCAAGACCTTTTTACCCGCGCGATGGAAAGTGGTTTTCATTTGGCAATGTTGTTGGCAGGGCTCGCCTGTTTTGGTGTACTAAGCTTGCTGCTCATGGGTAATCTTCATGCAGGCCAACGATATAGCCCTAGTTCCAGTCCATAGATGACACTGTAACTTCCTCTAGGCGTGTTAATCGCTGTCTCAAGATGGAAACTACTCTGTCAGTCCGTATTGCTACCCGCTAATGGAAATTAGCAGGGTCGTCGGCAGGGATAAAGGTTGCAGGCTCTGCCACTGGAGGTAGCTGCTTGTTTTCCAGAGTTGCCAAGGCAATCTTGTAGCAATCCTCGATATGTCGGTTGCCCATGTATTTCATGGCAGTAAAACTAATACTGCCTGCCACAGCGCTGCCAATAAAGGGAACAAACTTAGAAACACCTTTGGCAGCAACTTTAACGCCCATCTTGTTCAGCAGCGTAATGATTAACGTCTTGGTGATGTATTTTCCGGCTAACTTGCTTCCCGTATTGGAAATGGCGGTCATCACAAAAAGCTTGGTTTCAGTGTCTAGGCTTTCGATTTGTTCAGGCGATAAACCAAACTGGGCATTAATCTTGGGAATTATGCGCATCAAGATGGCCACGTCTGAGCCGATATCCAGCCCAGGTATGGGAATAATGGCGGTGCCTGCCGAGATCCCTGCGCTTTTGGTCACCATCGAATAGCATGACTTTTTAATAGCGTCGAGTTGTTCCCTTGTCTCAATCATGCGGTGTTCCTTTGTTACGATACTGAACTGCGATATTGCAGGGGGCAGCTTTTACGCCGTCACTTCTCCGCATCCCCGCTCGGTGCAGGTGGGTTGGTGGTCATACAGCGTTTGAATGATCTGACAGTTAGCCGCCTTGCCGCCTCGGCATTGATGCACCACTTGGCGCAGTTCCCCCGCCAGTGCTTGTAAGGCAGCGATGCGTTCTTCTAAGTGTGCTAGATGACGGCTGGCAATATTATCGGCGGCGGTGCAGTCGGTGTCGGGGTTGTCGGAAAGTGCTAACAACTCCTGGATACTGTGCAGATCTAACCCCAGGCTACGGCCATGGCGGATAAAGCCAATGCGTTCTAATGCCGCCTGATCATAAGACCGGTAGCCTTGCTCTCCCCGCTGTGGCGGTGCCAGTAATCCCAGCTTTTCATAATGGCGAATGCTTTCCGGCGAGCATCCGGTTCGGCTGGCAACTTCCCCGATACGATAGTAGCGTTTCATTGGCTTGACCCTGTAACGATTACAGGGTTTAGGCTAGTCGTTATTCTCTTGACTAACAAGTAGGTAACCGACGATGAGTTTGATCAATGAGCTGTTGAGTATTGCGTTAAGTGCCGCGCCTTGGCTGCTGTTGGGGCTGGTGATTGCGGGATTAATTAAGGCCTTAATGCCCGAGCATCTATTACAGCGTTGGATGGGAGGGCGTGGTCTGGGCAGCATTTTACGCGCAGCGGTGATTGGTATGCCGTTGCCATTGTGTTCCTGCGGGGCGATTCCCACCGCGCTGGCGCTGCATCGGGGTGGGGCGGGCCGTGGGCCAACCACGTCTTTCTTGATTAGTACACCCGGCGTTGGGGTAGATTCAATGCTCATCACCAGTGTGCTCTTGGGCCCATTAATGGCCCTGGCGCGAGTGTTGGGAGCCTTGGTAACTGCCATAGTGACAGGCATTTTAGTGGGTTTTACCGGCCAAACTGCATTGCCGAAAAGCACCCCTGTTAGCAGCTGCTGTGCATCAAAAGGGGCTGATGATGGCCATGCTCATGCACATGCCACTGAGTCGACGGGGGTGATCGCAGGATTAAAGTATGCCTTTAGCGATTTATTGGATGACATCAGTAGCTGGATGTTTGCCGGTTTATTGTTGGCGGGGGTGCTGGTTACCTTTGTGCCGCCAGAAACCCTGGTAGGTTTTTCGGGTGGCCTGTTGGCACTCATCCTTATGGCGGTCATTGGTATTCCTTTGTATATCTGTGCTACTGCAGCTACACCGGTTGCCGCTGGCTTGCTATTAGCGGGCATTTCACCGGGGATGGCGTTAGTTTTCCTACTGGCAGGCCCTGTGACGAGCCTAGCCACCCTGGCTATTCTGCGGCGTGAGTTTGGCAGCCAAGCGTTAGCGGTTTATCTCGTCAGCATTCTGCTGGTGACGGTGCTAATTGGCTGGGTATTTGATCAAGGGCTGGCGATGACTGGGTGGGACCCGGTTCAGCAGGCCAATCAAGTTCAGGAGCTGCTACCTGCATCTGTCGAGTGGTTGGCTTTAGGCGCACTGGTACTGTTCTCTATTCGTCCTATGCGTAAGCGGTTGTTGGGGTTTTAGGGGTATAGTGGTCGCTTCCAAGCTAAAATTTACTCACAAGCTCTGCTAAGCATGAAAATATCAAAAGCCGCGCTCTATCGGGAGTTGGCACCAGAGGCCCGTTTACAGTTAGGGCTGTCGGTAACCAATAAAGTCATTTGTGTACTGATTCTATTGGCAGCGTTGACAGCAATTCTGGAGACGGAACCAACGCTGCGGATGCTTCTACCGTATCTTTTCCCTACGTTGGAAGCTGTATTTGTAGTGATCTTTATTGTGGAGTATTTGCTGCGGCTGTATGCCATTGGTGAAGATCCCCGTTATCGCGGCTGGAAAGGGCGGTTACGCTATGTATTTTCATTCTGGACTTTGGTCGATTTATTAGCGATCTTGCCGTATTTTCTGGGATTTATTGCTCAGAACAATGCGTTCTTACTGAGACTGTTGCGCTTAGCGCGCATGCTACGCCTAGCTAGATTAGGCAGGTTTAGCCAAGCATGGACCGCGCTGGCAGAAGCACTGCAGTCTCGCTCTCACGAACTATGGTTAAGCGCAGGCGTGGCTGTGTTGTTGTTGCTGTTTTCATCCTGCTGCCTTTATGTGGTGGAGGCAGCAGCTCAGCCAGAAGCGTTTGGTAGTGTGCCCCGGGCGCTTTGGTGGAGTATCGCTACGCTGACGACGGTAGGCTATGGGGACGTCACGCCAGTAACTGCGGTAGGGAAGTTCTTTGCGGGGTTAACGGCCGTTGCAGGTATCGGCATTATCGCCATGCCCACTGGCATTTTAGCGGCGGCGTTTAGCGATGCATTTCAGAAGAAACAGAAATAAGAAAACAGTAACGTTAGGCGCCCTGATATCTCCTGGGTGATGAAACATGTATTGATGAAGAGACCGCCCGCCATAGACAATACGCATCCTACCTGGCCACGAAGCTTCAATTCTCCAGCTTGTTATTAGTCCTTCAGCGGCGTAGTCATAAATCGTTGATACTTTAAGTCCGCTCCTTTTCGCCACCTCGCCCACACTCAATGCCCTTTCCCCAGAGTCTATGCGCTGATCCCTTATTTCTCTTGACCTCAAGTTAACTAGAGGTTTTACAGTAAGTGCCGATTCTTATTTAGCAATGGCCGATAAAGGGTGGGCAGTGGGTATGCGCAATAGCAATTCGAGATCAATTCCGTTGGTAAGAACGATCCTGCTGATCATTCTTATTGGGTTCAACCTGCGGCCATCCATGGCAGCTATTGGGCCGCTGGTTGAGGCAATCCGCCACGATGTAAGTCTTTCATTTACACAGTTATCGCTTTTAACCACGTTGCCGGTACTAGCGATGGGGCTAGGGTGTTTTGTTAGTGCATTGCTCGTAAAACGGGTCGGTTTTAATAGCGTGATTACCCTGGCGCTTGCGTCGATTGCTCTGTCGGACGCGTTACACTGGTTTGACTTCGGGTATGCCGGTTTAGGGACAGCCGCACTGGGCGCTGGCATTGGCATAGCGTTTATCCAGGCCGCACTGCCCGCGGTGATAAAGCAGGCAGCAGGCGAGAAAACTCCCATGGTGATGGGGTTCTACATTGCCTCTATTATGGGGGGCGCAGCTCTCGCCGCTGCCATTACCCCTGTAGTGAGTGACTATATTGGCTGGCAGAGCGCCTTGGCGTTATGGGGTCTTTTAGCACTTGCCGGGCTTATTGGCTGGGTGATGCGCGGGCAAGTACTGCCAGCCCCTAGTCAAAACAGCAGCGTTAATATTGCTTTTTCAGCGATGGCTCGGCAGCCTCGATTTTGGTCGTTGGCGATTTTCTTTGGTTTAGGCACAGCGGGTTATACTTGCCTTCTGGCTTGGATTCCACCCACCTTTATCCATTTAGGTTGGTCGGAAACGCAAGCGGGGCTGGCACTTAGTTGGCTAACGGCCATTGAGGTGATAGCTGGCCTAACGTTTCCTATCTTGGCCCAACAAATGAAAGACCGCCGCCCGGTGTTACTGCTGGTACTTCTGTTATCGGTGGCGGGTTTCTTGCTGCTTGGGCTGGTGCCTGAAGCAATGGCTTGGCTAGCAATCACGCTACTGGGGTTGGGAATTGGTGGTCTCTTTCCGTTAAGTTTGATTATTACGATGGATCACTCAGACGAGCCCGTGCTCGCTGGCCAGCTGACCGCTTGGGTACAGGGTATCGGCTATCTCATTGCCTCTTTAGCACCAGTTGCGGCAGGGGTGATAAAAGACCTGCTGGGTAGTTTTGAGCAGGCATGGCTGATGCTTGGGGTGATTTTCATTGGCCTGATAGTGATGAGCCTCCGTTTTGATCAATCTAAAGCGCCCCAGCAGCTACGCTTTAGTTAGGGCAAGGAGATTCTCGGCAATCTCGCTGGCAAAGTCGAAACGCCCTATAACATTGATTTATTCGCTCACTGTGATGCGGATGTCGACAAGCGCTGCTTAGCTGAAGGCTTACTATGTGGCCGCTCCGCCATAATGCGCGCAAGACGCTCTAAGGCCAGTTCGAGTCGTTCAACCAAGCCTTTCATGAGCACGAGATGGTCGGCGGGAATGTCGCCGTAGGTCTCAATCGCCGCTTCCAACTGCTGACCGGCTTCGCGAATACCTTGGGGCGGCCGTCCGTTGGCGCTCTCTGCAAAACCGTTGGCCAGCGTCTGCAGTAGGTCTTGGTGCGTTCGGCGGATTAACGGGTGCGGCGCATCGTCAAAACGGTCACGCAGGCGCAACATCGCAGTGCCTAAGTCGAGCCCTGTCAGGCCTAAAATAAACAGATGGCGTTGGTCCTCGGGGAGCATATCGTCGTGTTGAGCGAGCTGCAGTAGTCGGTCGGCCATATGGCCGCTGAAGCGGGTTTCAGCATTTCGAATCGAACGTCGGCGTAGTCCATCGATATCCTGGGAAATTACCTTAATCAGACGCCGCCGCCTAAGTCGTGCACCTGGCCCTGGCAGTAGGCGAAAAGCCATAACGACGCAGGTTAGCCCAATCACCACGGCCACCACCCGGTTGGCGAAGCTGTCGAAAGAGAAATCCATGCCGTTGCCAGGCATGGTCAGCAGAATGTTGAAAATAGCGAAGGCTAAACAGTACCCCATGGTGGCCGGGTTAGTCGCTCCCAGTAAGCCTAAAAATAGTGGCGTGCCAAACAGCATTGCTAGCATCGGGAAACCATTGGCTTGGGAGAGCAGTACATGGCCGAACAGAAAGGCGCTGGGAATCGCCGCCAACATGCCTTTGTAAAACATCATCGTGATAGCTACGGGGTTTTCGCGGCTAGCGAAGAAGGCTGAGAACAACGTGCCCAGCATCATAGCAATCATGGCGCTATTCCAAGCGGTAACAATCCAGAAGGTTGCCAGCAGCGCAAACAGCAATCCCGAGCGTATGGCGTTAATACTGGCGGCTAGGTGGTCACGGTGCCAAGCTAGCGGCGTTGAGCGTAGTTTATGGCGCCCCGGTGCAGCAATGGCCTCGCGGGCGTCGAGCATCACCAGCGCATGGCCAATCGACTCGCGAAGCCCCAAGCGAAGGCGCTGGTCGAGTGGGGCGATGCTGCTCTGGTCACTTTCATGAACCTGATGGCGTAGCACCTGGAGTGCTTTTCTTGCTTTAGCGACCCCCTTAACGTGTTCTGCCTCACGAAAGCCCTGAGCGACCTGGCATGCAAGCTCGATACTTTGTGGGTCGAGCCGATCGGCGTGGTCGTGCATCAGTTGATGAAGTGCTTGGAGGTTGGCGAAAAAGCGTAGCGTACGCCGCGTTAGCACATGGGTGGCACGCACTCGGCCGGGGCCGACAGGGCCCTCAAAACGGGCCGCTTGGCTATCGGTTTCCAGTAGTGTTAATGGTTCTAGGCTACTCCGCAGGGCTTTCTGCATTGCTGGAATATCGTTGCTGGCTTCCAAGCGCAGGGCGGCATGCTCGAAGGCTTCGTTGATGACGCTATCGGCCTGGGTGGCAAGGTGTGCACCTACATGAGATGGCCAGAGTAGTGAGCTGGCCAGCATCGCGCAGACTGCGCCTAGCCCCAATTCGGAAAGTCGGGCCACGGCGATATCGAAAATACCCGCTGGTGTGCTGCCACTGGAAATCACCACGATCAGCATCGCAGTGACGGCGGCCATCAGGCAGCCGTAAGTGTAGTTGTTACGCCACAGTGAACCGACATATGTGCACAGCATAATCCAGGCCGTCAATACGATCAGTGCGGGTATGCGCGCTTGGACGAACAGCGCCATTATCACGATACCTGCAACGGCACCGATAACAGTGCCGGTAAGCTGGCAAATGCCTTTTTCGATCACCATGCCGCTCATCGGTCGAACCTGGAGAAAAGCAGCCGACATTAGCGCCCAGTAAGGCCTTTCCAGGTCGAACCAGAGAGCCACATAGAGTGCCAGCATCATTGCCAAGGTGGTTTTGATGGCGAACTTGACCGCCGTGGCATTGGGCGTCAGGTAGGTATTAACAAACGGCGACATGGATCACTCAGGCTGTTCGGCAGCGTGGACGCGTACCGTTGCTGTCATACCGACGCTAAGCAGCGTGTCGTCAGGGACGTTGTCTAACGAAATGCGTACTGGGATACGCTGTGCCAAGCGCACCCAGTTAAACGTTGGCGCCACCTGCGGTAGCAGTTGCTGGTTAAGGGTCGTGTTGCTATCGGCAATACCTCGGCCAATACCCGCCACCCGGCCGTCCAGATGGGGAGCGCCGTTCATTAGAATGATCTCGACCGGATCGCCTACGTTGATCGACGCCATTTTGGTCTCTTCGAAATAGCCCACCACGAAATAAGAGTTTGCGGCGATCAGTGCCATTACCGAGGTGCCGCGATTTACGTAGTTACCCGCGACAAATTGCACGTTAAGTACATGGCCGCTGACCGGCGCCGTTACTTGTGTTCGTTCTAAATCAAGCTGGGCACTGATGAGATCGGCCTGGGATTGATTGAGATCGGCGGCAGCAATACGTGAGTTGATTTGGGCAACCTGCTGGTCTTCTGCACTAATCGCACGACTGCTACGCAGTTGGTTACGCCGGCTCTCTTCTGCGCGGCTGAGTTCGAGCGTTGCTTGACGGTGTTCAACCGTGGCCTGAGCTCTGTCGACTGCCGTTTGATAGCGTGTGTCATCAATCTCAAATAGTACGTCGCCCTGGTTAACGTAATCGGTATCGGTGACATTGAGCGTATCCACCCAACCCGATACATCAGGCGCAATCGTGACGACCTCTGCATGAATGCGAGCGTCGCGGGTCCAGGGAGTATAAAGATAGTAACGCCATAGCCAGGTACCGGCGGCAATCGCAAGTACGACAATAACCAGAGTGAGTAGCAGTCGGAGCGAATGGCGCATCAAGAACCCCCGAGCAGGATAGTAAATACAAAGGTAATGCCAGCCGTAAGGATGACGAAGAGCGACAGGTCGAACCACGCTGCGTACCACAACGTATGCTGCCCCAACACCCAGTGAAGCAGCGTGCGGGTCACCAACGTGACAATGAAGCCTAAGAGGGCATAGATCAGCAGTGGGCTAAGAAGGATGCCACCGAAAGCGATTTCCTGAAGACCCATAATATCCTTGAATAACTGGAGAAAAATAATAGAAACAATATGACTAAGTTGACTCGCGGAGGGCCAGCAGTTTTGCGACCACTGCTGACGCTGCCAATAACCAGCAGTATAGAAAGCGTAAGCTAATCTTGCTTTATCGCAATACGCGCTGTTTAGGTGTTAAGCATTAGGCCGATCTATGCGCAACCGCCAAGCGGCACTCGTCATGCCACTCTCTTCATACCACTCTCGTCATGCCACTTGGCGTATACGAACTGAGCTAGCGCTTGGTGAGTATGATGACTAGCTGGATTGCCGCACCTACCGCGGCGACAACCCCCGCGCCAATCGCAAGTGTCGAAACGGGAAATTGGAGGGCCAATATAATGCCTCCGCTCGCCGCACCAATGGCACTGCCTAAATAGAGCGCTGATTCATTAAGTGCAACCGCCAGATTATCGTCGCCGTGGGGTTGGCGCGTACGAATCAGCTCGTTGTTTTGTGGCACTTGCAGTGCCCAGCCTACAGCTCCCCAAATGGCAATAGGCAGTAACGTCAGCAGTGGGTGAACCGACGCCGTGATAGGCAGAGCAATGAGCGCTAGAGAGAGTAGCAACATAATCGCCAGGGTAATCACAGGGCCGATAAATCTGTCCACCAGAGGCCCAATTAGAAAACTGCCCACGACGCCGCCAATCCCCCATACCCATAAATAACCGGTAATCGACCGAACAGCGCCTGACTCGGTAGCCGTCATAAAAGGGGCGATAAAGGTATACATGCCTAAGCTGGCAACGGCGCCGAATAAGGAAACCGCCAGAATGGCCATGGCATGAGGGGCTTTCAAAATGGCCAGCTTGCGGGCAAGCGGCAGTGACGGTAAGGAGGGTAGGGTAGGCAGTTTGGCGTGAAGCCCGGCATAGGCGACGATGCCGAGTACTGAAATAAGCCACATCGCTGATTCCCAGCCAAAACGTTCCGCCAGCAGCAGGCTGAAAGGCACCCCTAATACCGTGCCACTCGCCATACCGCCCATAATGATAGCAATCGCTTTACCACGGTGGGCTTCAGTCGCGATGGCCGCTGAGGCGGCAATACCCATGGCAAGATAAACCCCTGCGCCAACGCCAGCGACTGCCCGCCATATGGCAAGGGATATGAAGCTGCTGGCCAAGGCGCTGGCGATATTGGCCACAATAAACACGGCTAGCGCCAGTAGTAAGCCTACGCGTTGATAATGACCGGGCAGAAGTGCAACAACGACAGGCGAGCCTAAGCCATAGGCTAAGGTAAATGCCGTGACTAGCTGAGCAGCCGTGGCAGCAGAGACACTAAAGGCATCTTCAATGAGTGGAATGAGCCCTGCCGTTACATAAGAGGCCATCCCAAGCGCAAAAGCACCCAGTGCCACTAGATATACCGATAGACGAGATTGGTCAGCCATCACGCTCTCCATGTTAATTAAGGATCGAAAAATCACCGGGCGTTCTGCCAGCGAAGGGCTATTCTGGAGAGGCTTTAAGAGGGGTACAATTTAACCATTTATGCTATTACTAAAAGTGCTAGGTTATTAAAAGTGCTAGCTTATTAGAAATGATGAGTTCTCAAAGGTAACAAAATGACTGCACCCCGGACGCTGACTCGAGCGCGGCAAGATTTGGCTGAGTTTCTCCGTAAACATCGAGAGAAAATCGCACCGGAAGAGGTAGGTCTGCCTCGTGGCCGCCGAAGGCGTACGCCAGGGTTAAGGCGCGAAGAAGTCGCTGCGTTAGCGGGCGTGGGACTGACTTGGTATACCTGGTTAGAGCAGGGGCGCGATATTAGCGTATCGGCGACCTTTCTGGACAATCTAGCCAAAGCGCTTAAGTTGGATGCGACTGAGCGACGCCATTTGTTCTTGCTGGTTCATCAGCGGTTACCCTCTGAGCTAGGCAAAACCTGGTGCAGCGTGCCACCGCTGATCCAAACGTTGATGGACGATTTGCCGACACGGCCTGCGTATATTCTTAACTTACGCTGGGATGTGCTGGCGTGGAATGATGCCGCCGATAAGCTCTTCAGCTTCTCATCCCATGTGCCTGAGCGCCGCAATCTGCTGTGGCTGTTATTTACCGACCCTGGTATGCGTCAGCGTTTATCACCTTGGAAAGCGCAGGTCAGCCAAATGCTATCCAGCTTTCGGCGCGACTTTGCCCGTGCGGCTCAAGATCCCACCATTGATGAGCTTATTGAAGAATTAACCAAGGTCTCGCCCGAATTTAAGTTGATGTGGAAAAACCAGGAGGTCAACGCCCCTTGTCAGGGAGTGCGTCATCTTTACCTTGAAGAGCTGGGCGAGGTGGCGTTCGAGCACACGACGCTCACTGTTGATGAAGAGCGCCATCTACGATTGGTTTATTATGCTCACCAAGGTAACTGCGCAGAGGAACAAGCCTTTAATGGCTGGATAGTCGCTAGTAAGATTAATAGTTATCGTAAAGAAAATAATAATGATTTGTATTAACTGTTGGCTGTTATTAGAATATCCCTCCGTTTGCTGATCGTTTATCGGAGGGGGAATGCCTGTTTCAGCTGAGAAGACGCCATTGGCCGAGATGTATAATGCACATCATGGCTGGTTGCAGTGTTGGCTGCAGCGCAAAACAGGCTGTAGCTGGCAGGCGGCTGATCTGGCTCAGGATACCTTCCTGCGCATTCTCTCTTCTCCCAATCATTCCTCCCAAATTAGCAAACTTCATGAGCCACGTAGCTTTCTGACCGCCATCGCCCGCCGGGTATGGGTGGACTTCGTGCGTCGGGATGCGTTGGAAAAAGCCTGGTTAGAAGCTTTGAAGCAGCAACCTGAGCCAGTGGTCGTCTCACCAGAAGAGCAGGCCTTGATTCTGGAAACCCTGCTGCAGATTGATGAAATGTTGGAAGGGTTAGGCCATAAGGTAAGCCAAGCATTCTTGCTCTGTCATTTAGAGGGGCTACGTTATGCCGAGATCGCCAAACGCTTGGGAGTGTCCGTCAGCTCGGTGAAAAAGTACATGGCCAAGGCGACTGAACACTGTTTGCTGTTGATGTGCGAAGAATCGCTATGAGCGATACCCAGGCAGCCCGTAAAGATACCCTCAGAGCGGCTGCCCGCTGGTACGCGTTGCTGTGCTCGGAGGATGTTACTGAACAGCAAAAACAGGCACATAATGCTTGGTTGGAAGCGGATCCGAATCATGTTCAGGCTTGGCAGCAGGTGGAAAAACTGCGTCAGCAATTGCAGGTGATTCCTGGCACTCTTTCGCTCAATGCGTTGCAGATCAAACAACGCCAGAGTCATAGCCGGCGAGCCGTGCTGCGCGGTTTTGCCTTGTTGGCAGTGGGAAGCGCCCTAGGCTCGTTGGCTTGGCAGCAGACTCCAGTGGAAAGCTGGATGGCCAGCCACCGTACCGCGCGGGGCGAGCGTCGCCAATATACGCTGGCGGACGGTACGCAACTGGTGCTCAATACCGCCACCGCACTGGATGTAGTGGAAACCTCGACCTCACGATTGATTCGTCTCTATGCTGGTGAAATCTTTATTCGCACGCAGGATGGCGCTGAAAACGCCAGCGCTGCTAAAACGCTTCAAGTGCATACCGAGCAGGGCACTGTGGTGCCGTTGGGCACCGTGTTTACCGTGCGCAAGCTGGATACGTCGACCCAGGTTACCGTGTTGGAAGAGGAGGTCGAGTTGATTCCGCAGTCGGCGGGTGGCAAGACGCAACGCCTTGTTGCCGGAGAGCAGGCGCAGATGAGCTCGGTTAATGTGGACGTTGCCACCGCCAACGCTCAGGCGGATAGCTGGACGCGCGGTCTACTGGTGGCGGTAGACTGGCCACTGAGCCGTTTGGTGGCGGAGTTGGGTCGTTACCGTACAGGCATGCTGCGTTGTGATCCCGCTATTGCCGGGCTGAGGGTATCAGGCGCTTTTCCTATTGATGACACCGATCGGGCACTGCAAGCCATTGCTAATGCACTGCCGGTTAGCATCGTCCGCCTGACCCATTATTGGGTAACGATAAAAGCGATCGGATAAAAAAAGAATTATTTATTGTCCCTTTTTCGATCTCGTTCGACCTAGAGATAAATCTACCGACTCTGGACTTGACGAGATTACGATGACCACACCCTTTAAGCCCAAGCAGACACTTATATCACTTCGATACCACCATGGCGGTCAACCCTCGCGTGCGCTTGGCGGCATCGCCCTGGGTTGTGCCTTGATGAGTTCGATGGTGTTGTTGCCTATTCAGGCAGCACAGGCGCAAACAGCGGGCGGTCAGTCGCAGCAGGCTACTAGCCAACAGACATATAACATTGAACCGGGACCACTGGGCAGTGTATTGAGTCAGTTCGCCAGCCATGCCGGCGTTGTGTTGTCTTTTTCCGCTTATCTCACTGATGAGCTGCACAGTGCTGGATTGAATGGTCGTTATAGCGTGGACGAGGGATTTGCCCAGTTGCTTCAGGGCAGTGGTTTGAAAGTGTTCAAGCGAGGGCCTGCGGACTATGTCATGGAGAAAACGGGTAGCTCAGAAAACATGGTGTTAGATACCGTGGAAGTGGTGGGCAGCCGAATCGCTAGTGATGGTTATTTGGCCTTTAGCACCTCGGCAGGTAGCAAAACCGATACACCGCTGATAGAGCTTGCGCAAAGCATCAGTGTGGTCACCGCAGAGCAGCTTCGTGACCGCCAGCCGTCGTCCGTAGAGCAGGCGGTGGCCTACACGGCAGGGGTTCGAGTGGAAGCGTCGGGGATGGACCCGCGCTTTGACTTGATCTCGGTGAGGGGGTTTCCGACGGTATATCATGGCGATTTTCTTGATGGCTTGCGCCAACCCAATAGTGGCTGGCTCTCTTACTATTCCACCGTGCCCTATAACCTGGAACGCATTGAGGTGGTTAAAGGCCCCGATTCGATGCGCTATGGTCAGCTTTCACCCGGTGGGCTGGTGAACCGGGTCAGCAAGCGTCCGCAGGTAGATGCGACGAAGGAAGTGCAGCTGCAGGTCGGCAGTCATGACCACCTGCAAGGCCAGTTCGATGTGGGGGGAGATATAGGCAGCGATGTGCAGTACCGCTTGGTGGGTGTTATGCGCGATGCACAAACAGATATCGAACAGGTGGATAATGACGTCACCTTGCTGGCGCCTACTCTCCATTGGCAGATGAGCGAACGTACCGACATTACCTTTATTACGCAGTATCAGGAGCGCCAGACCTCCGCCTCACCGCGCCCTTATCAGGATGGTGATAACTTGACCCATTTTTGGGCTGGCGATGAAGATTACGACAAGCTGGATCAACAGCAGTGGGCACTGGGCTATGAATTTAACCACCGTTGGAGTGACCAACTGCAACTGCAGCAAAATGTACGCTACGGTCAGGTGGATGCCACTAACCAGTACCTTTCAGCAGGTACCTTAGCCGGTACAACGCTAAACCGCAGCAGTGTCGGCCTTTACGAAGAGATGGAGTCGCTTAGCACCGACACCCGGCTGATGGCGACCTTTGATCAGGGCGCGGTGGAGCACCAGGTGATGTTAGGCGTCGATTACGCCTATCTTGAGAACGATGTTATTTATGCGGGTGGCAGCGCGCCGTCGATCGATATCGACAACCCGGATTATAGTCAGCCTGTCGCTCAGCCGAGTAACGTTTGGACCAACGACAGTGGTAAAAACCATCGTAGAGGCCTTTATTTACAGGATCAGATTAAACTCGATAACTGGCGTTTGACCGCCGGTCTGCGTCGCGATTGGGTGCGGGACGAGACTCGCAACAACCTCACTGGTACTACTAGCGAAAGCCAAGATGAACAGAACACGTGGCGGTTTGGCGCACTTTATGCGTTCAATTCAGGGTTATCTCCGTACTTTAGCTATGCACAGTCGTTTTTGCCGGAGAGCGGCACCGATGCAAGCGGCAATGACTTTGACCCTACCGAGGGTGAGCAGTTTGAGTTGGGGGTGAAATACCAGCCAGTGGGCAGCGAAGCGATGTTGACTGCGGCGATCTACCAGATTGATGAAACCAACCGTAAAACCACCGATCTCGACAATCCGCTGTTTCAAATCCAAACCGGAGAGGTGCGCACCCGTGGGGTGGAGCTTGAGGCTGTTGGGAATGTCACCGATAACCTGCGTATGACGGCAAGTTACAACTATAACCGTAGCGAAATCACTGTAGATAACGATGGCAACGAGGGGAGCGACTTGGCGAATACTCCACGCCATCTAGCGTCCCTTTGGGTGGACTATCGCGTTCCTGCGTTGGAACGACTGCATCTTTCCGGTGGCGTGCGCTACACCGGGAGTGAGTATATTGATAACGCCAACAGCAATAAAAACGCTGGATACAGCCTGATTGATATGGCGGCTCACTATGATTTCGCGGGTTCTTTACAGGGAGTTCGTGCCAGCCTCAACGCCACTAACGTCACGGACGAAGAGCATATCTCCTGCGAGGGCATCTATTGCTATCGTGGTGCTGGGCGCAGTCTGATTGGTAGCGTTGCTTACCGGTGGTGATGAAATGACAGTGTCGCGAGGGCAAGTAGTCATGAAGCAGTTCGTGAGTAGCGTTGTATTTTTCTGGTTGGCGTTAGTCGCTACAGCGGGGCAGGCAGCGCAAGTCGATGAGTCAGCCGCAACGGTTGAGCGTCAGGTAACCCTCGATCAGACGCTGGAATGGACGATGCAAAACGATCAGGGCGCCACCTATCGTATCCTGATCAGTAAACCGGAAGGCGAAGTGCCCTACAGTGGTGGCTACCCAGTGATTTATGTGCTGGATGGCAACGCCTATTTCGCCTCTTTACATGAGGCTAAGCGGGCGCAAGAGCAGTTTCGCCAAGCCATCATTGTGGGTATTGGTTATCCAGGAGAAACGCCGCATAACTTTCTGCGGCGCTCCTACGACTTATCTCCGCCGGTGGCAGAGGAACACAACGAACCACCTCAAGGAGGGCAGGATGAACTGCTCGATTTTATCGAGCATAGCTTAATGCCGGCGGTCGCCGAGCGCTTCCCTGTGGATGCTAATCACCAGAGCCTTTATGGGCACTCGTTCGGCGGCATGTTTGCGATTTATGCCTTATTTACTCGGCCGGATCTGTTTAACCACATTGTCGCGGCCAGCCCTAGTCTCTGGTGGAACAATAGCTACCTATTAAAACATGAACGTGATTTTAGGCAGCAGGTAGAAGCCGGAGAAGTAAATGCTATCCATCACAGCCTGTCATTGGTCGTCGCTGATAACGACTCACTGCAGAACCAGCAGGATGCTAGCCAGCTATACCAGCGTATTGAAGCATTGTCAGCATACGGTTTGCGTAGCAGTTTTCACACCGTGGAGGGCGAAGATCATATGTCCGTTCCCTTTGTGCTGGAATCGCGTGTTCTCAAACAGCTTGTGGGCACCCGAGGCGGCTGAATGAGTGATTTAGGCGATCAAGTACTTCCCTGGCAGCTGTTCAGCTAAAAACTCCATAAACAGCCGGGTGCGCTGTGAAAGCGTGGTTTGGCGGTAGTACACGGCATTGACCGCTTGGGTCTGCATTTCTATGCAGCGGGGTAATACATCCACCAGTGTGCCGTTGCGACGGGGAGTGATGGTCATAAAGTCGGCGAGGCAAACAATACCTTCTCCTGCAATGGCCAGCTCTATTAGCGTACTTCCGCTGGAGGCCGCCAGCGTTGGAGTGATATGCAAGGGTTGGCCATCGGCGCGGCACAGAGGCCAGCGGTTGAGATGATCGAGCTGGCTGAAGCCTAGCAAGCTGTGGTCTTGAAGGTCGTCGATGCTTTGCGGCGCGCCGTGACGTTCAATGTAGGCGGGGCTGGCCAGAAGGCGCAGCGGGCTGTAGCCAAGGAGGCGGGCGTGTAGCGACGAGTCTTCTAGCTTGCCAATGCGGATGGCCAAATCAACCCGCTGCTCCAGTAAATCTATAAAGCGGTCATGGGTATCGAGTTCCAGGGTAATACCAGGGTAGCGTGCGCGGAACTCGCCAATAATCGGCACAATCATGAACTGCATAAAGCTGGGAGCGGCGTTGATCCGTAACCTGCCTTGAGGCTGATTGTGGCGATCCAGCATCGCCTCTTCGGCTTCTTCCACGGCGGCGAGAATACGGCGGCAATGGTTTAGAAATGTTTCTCCCTCTTCGGTCAGCTCCAGGCGACGCGTGGTTCTACGAAGTAGGGTAGCGCCGAGTTTTTGCTCCAGGCGGTTGAGCGCACGGCTAACCCCAGAAACGGTCAGGCCAAGCCGTTCGGCGGCACCGGTGATTGAGCCGCTATCGACGACTGTCACAAAGGTCTGCTGTTCTTCAAGGGTGCTTTTCATTGAGTGCTGTTCATAGCGTCATCGGTTGCCTTAATGGCGAACACCTTGTTTGTTGATTTTAAATCAAAAGTGTCTTGCTGAAGTGTCGCTATTTTTTCGCATGTTTTGAACTCACAATACCGCTCATTAAACGCCATGCCAAAGAATATAAGCATGGATGTCAGGCTATCATGAGAGGTTTTATTAATGAAAATTCTGCTGATTAATGGCGGTAAAGCGTTTGCACACTCTGGCGGTGAACTCAATAATACGCTGCACGACGTGGCAGTAAGCGCTCTACAGGAAATGGGCTATCAGATACGCGAGACGGTGATTGATCAAGGCTATGACCTGAAGGCCGAGGTGCAGAATTACCTGTGGGCGGACACGATTGTGTATCAAATGCCTGGCTGGTGGATGGGCGCGCCCTGGATTGTGAAGCGCTACATCGATGAGGTATTCACAGAAGGCCACGGCTCGCTTTACGCCAGCGATGGCCGTAGCCGCCAAGACCCGAGCAAACAGTACGGCAGTGGTGGCTTGCTACAGGGGCGTCGCTATATGTTGTCGTTAACCTGGAACGCGCCTTTGGAAGCGTTCGATGAACCGGATAACTTCTTTGAAGGTCGCGGTGTGGATGGTGTCTACTTCCCGTTCCACAAATCTCAGGAATTTATTGGCTTAGAAGCCCTACCGACCTTTATCGCCAACGACGTAATAAAGGCTCCAGATGTAGCACGCGACAAAGCTGCCTATCGCAAGCATCTGCGCTGCGTACTTGGTTAGGTTTCGACAAACCCTAAGTACGACTCAATCGATAGCGCAACTTGGGCAGTGTGCGAGCGACGGGCGGTAGGCGGGTTGCCATAACTAGTGCAGCAATGGCGGCATACATGGCCCACTCTTGCATGTCGGCGCGCACTACCCAGAAGAAGTGCAGTAGCACCAAGCCTAAAATGACATAGGCAAATTTGTGTAGCGGCTTCCAGCGTTTACCTAAGCGGCGCATCGACCATTTGTTAGAGGTCGCCCCTAATACGGCAAGGCCGATCAGTGCGATCATGCCGACAATGATGTAGGGCCGTTTGACCAGCTCGCTACCCAACAGTGCCCAGTTAAGCCCTAGAATAAACAGCGCATAGCTGAGCATGTGCAGGGTAGCGTAGGCGAGTGTCCACAGACCAAGCTGACGGCGGATCAATGCAAAACCCTTCCAGCGGGTGAGCTTGGTGAGCGGCGTAAGGCTTAGCGTGAGCAGCAGCATCCATAGCCCGCCAATGCCGATGTTCAGCAGTAGGTAGTTGCCCGGCTCGGGGCCTGCGGCGTTAATCGCTACCTGCCAGCCCCAGAACACCAGCGGCGCGAGCGCCGCCAGGAAAACGCCTACCCGCCACAGTAACCATACCCGTGGCGCAGCCATTAGTAGTGCTTCCTTAAATCCATGCCAGCATATAGCTCGGCGACCTCGTCGGCATAGCCGTTGAACATCTGGGTATCAATGGTATTAGCGTTGAACAGGCTGTTGGGAAGCCGCCGCTCGGTGGCTTGGCTCCAGCGTGGGTGGTCAACTTGTGGGTTAACGTTGGCGTAAAAGCCATACTCATCAGCGGCGATTTTCTGCCAGGAGTTGACCGGCTGCTCTTCCACCAGTGAGATACGCACAATCGATTTAATGCTTTTGAAGCCATACTTCCAGGGCACTACCAGCCGCAAGGGAGCGCCGTTCTGGTTGGGCAGTTCACGGCCATACATGCCCATGGCGAGCAGTGTTAGCGGGTTCATGGCTTCGTCTAGGCGCAAACCTTCTACGTAAGGCCAGTCGATTATCGAGAACGAAGAGCGCTGGCCAGGCATTTGCTCTGGGTCCACCAGGGTTTCAAAGCGCACGTACTTGGCTTTGCTAGTGGGGTCAGCACGTCGAATCACCTCCGCAAGGGGGATGCCAAGCCAGGGTATCACCATCGACCACGCTTCTACGCAGCGCAGGCGGTAAATGCGCTCTTCAAACTGCGCGGGCTTAGCGAAGTCTTCTAGGGCAAAGCGCCCGCCGTTATTTACTTCACCATCGACCACTACGCTCCAGGGTTGGGTTTCCAGGTTGCCTGCATGACGGGCGGGATCACGTTTATCGGTGCCAAACTCAAAAAAGTTGTTGTAGCCGCTGGCATCGTCAAAAGGGGCGATTTTATCTTTATCAGGGTCGCTGGGGGTGATAGCTCGCCATTGGGTGTCGCCGATTTTTTCCCTCAGCCAAGCTGGGGCATCGCCTTCTGGCACATCAGCATAATCTTCGCTGGCGCGGACATGGCCGGAGAGGGCAAGCCCCGCGCCTAAACCCGCCATGCCGCCCATAAAGCGTCGCCGGGAGAGGTAAATAGATTCCGGTGTTACATCGGATTCGTGTAAATCACTCGGTTTGGCAATCTTTATAAGCATGTGGTGTCTCCACTCGCTATGGGGAAAGGGTGTGACTACTGTGACCAGTTTGCATGAGAGTTATCACAACCAACTCTCTAGGTTATTACGTATTTATAACGTTGGCGGGCGAGGGGGCGGTGGGTAACCGTATACAGAACGATGCTCCGCCGCTGGTTAGGTTTTCGACACTGATATCACCGCCCTGAAGTGTCATGATTCTGCGCGCAATCGCTAGCCCTAGCCCGGCATGGCCAGCGCCACTAGAGGTTTCGCCACGGTAAAACGGGTCAAAGATATGCGGCAGATCCTGTTCCGCAATGCCTGGGCCGCTATCTTGTATGCAAACCTGTGGTTCTCTATTCGTTTGACTGAGCACAACGTTGATGTGGCCGCCAGCGGGGCTGTAAGCAATGGCGTTGCTGATTAAGTTGTCCAGCACACGTTCGGTCATCGCTAGGTCGGCATACGCGGTTGGCAATGCTGGGTTGCCACTTAACGTTAGCGCCAAGTGGTTGTCGCGCGCAGTCTGGCCGTGCTTCTGCACCACGTCATGGACCAGCTCTGCTAGCGGGAAGGGCTCTGGCACCGGCTGTTTCTCTCTTGCTTCTAGTGCAGCAAGCTCGAAGAGCTCATCCACTAAGCGGCTTAACCGACGGCCCTCTTTGAGGGCAATGTCGAGAAAGCGATCTTGTTCTTGGGGGCTGAGCCGATCACGCCTTAATTTCAGACTTTCGATATAGCCTTGCATGGAGGCTAGCGGGGTGCGCAGGTCGTGGGATACTTGGGCGATCAAACGACGGCGCTGAGCATCTTTTTCGGTCAGCTGTTCGATTTGGCTGGCAATTCGATGGGCCATGTCGTCGAAGGTAACGTCCAGATAGTCGATCTCGTCACGCACCACGGGCTGTTTGTCGTGCCATTTGTTGTCAAGTTGGAGCTGACTCATGTCGCTGTTCTCGAACGCTTCTACTCGCCGTGTTAATGATCTCAAGCGGCGGGTCAGCAGGCGGAAAATAGTCAGCCCTGCAAGCATCGCCACTGCCAGACTGACCAGCAGCGCCCAGGCGCTCATTTCCAGTAGTTTGCCGCCACGGGCCATGGTTTCCGCCGCGTCGTACTCTTCACCTCGTAGTACGACATAAAGGTATCCTTCGGGGTTGTCTGCTGTTGGCACTGGAGTAACGGAAAAAACTTTCTGCCGGTCATGGCTGCGGGGGTCGTCGCCAAGTATCGGATAAAGGCTCATGTCATCCATCAGCCTGTGTATAGGGGCCATCGATACTTGCTTGCGTTTAATCTTCGCTGGATCTGCTGAATAAGACAGAATGGTGCCATCTAGCCCTAGCAGGTAGATCTCGATGCTGGGATTAATGGCCATGTAGAGTGCGAACAGTTCTTCTAAGGCGCTACTATCGAGTTGCCCGTTGCTGACTAAATTTCTGTCTGATACTAGGTTTTTGGCCAGGTTCTGGTGTAACGCCTGATTGACCGAGGCGTTGTACTCACGCAGCGAATAGAGGCTGATGAAGGTATATAGCAGGCCGACGGCGAGCAATAACAGAAACAAGCCTAAGGCTAGCCGGGTGTAGAGTGTTTTCAGCATAACTTATTCGCGGAAGCGATAGCCCACCCCCCAAACGGTTTGGATAAATATCGGGTCAGCAGGGTCCGCTTCTATCTTGCCCCGTAAGCGGTTGATATGGGTGTTGACGGTATGCTCGTAACCTTCGTGGCTGTAGCCCCACACAGTGTCGAGTAGCTGGGTACGACTGAATACCTGACCTGGGTGGCTGGCAAAGTGCCATAGCAGATCAAACTCCCGCGCGGTGAGTTCGACGGGCTGATCTTTTATAAACACCCGCCGACGCAGCGGATCAATGCGCAGTCCGTCGGTGATTAGTACTTGCTGGCTGGGTTCCGTGACGGTGGCAGATGCCATAGCATCTACGCGTCGAAACAAAGCTTTCACCCTTGCGGATAGTTCAGCCACACTGAAAGGCTTAGTGAGGTAATCATCCGCCCCCATTTCCAGACCTAGCACGCGATCAAGCTCCGTACTTTTGGCGGTTAGCATTAGTACCGGAACGTAACCTGGGCCGGAGCGAATTTCGCGGCAAATCGACAGCCCGTCCAGACCGGGCAGCATCAAGTCGAGAATTACTAGATCGATACCCCCTTCACGAAAACGTTCAAGCCCGGTATCACCCCGTTCACAAAGAACGGGGTTCATACCAAGCTCGGCCACATGCATGCGGACGAGCTCACCAATACCCGGGTTGTCCTCAATAATCAGTACGTTTCGTGTCATAGCTGTCCCAGCTTTGGAGTGCTCAGATTAATCGTGTGGCAGAAGCTCGTATTTCCTCGTCTTACATGTCCTCGTCTTGCATTTCCATGTCTTTTTCCATTTCCATGCCATCGTCAGACATGCTGTCATCGTGCATATCCCCGTCCATAGAATCGTCCATCGCGTCGGACATATCATCCATCGCCATGTCACTTTTGCCCATAGACTGCGACATGTCACTTTCCATCATGCCCTCTTCGGACATCATGTCATCGGCGTGGCTAGCCGTTGCCATTAGGCTAAATAAGCAGATAGCAGTGACTGTAGTAAGCTTGTTCATAGAGATGTCTCCCCAAGATTTAAGCCTGCCGAACTAGCAGGTTCAAATCCTATCCTAGATGCTCTGCATCACAGCTGGGTCACGGGGTGATATAGAGTGTATCGCGCAAAGTTCACAAATGTGTCACGGGGACGCTAACGATAGGGCGATGTCTGCAATAACGCTTCCCCTTATTTCAATCAGTGTGCTTCAGCAAGGAGAGCGCTCATGGCCACTACACGCCGTAAACTCATGTCGTTAATTGAGCAGGGAGTGATACCTCCTGAACAAGTGCCGTTAGCGGTTGAGGTGGCGGGACTGCACCCGTCGCCCCACGCCTGGGCGCTGTTGATTGACCGGCTGCTGCTGTGGCTGGGTGGCTTAGCATTGGCTTGCGCGGTGATGTTTTTCGTGGCTTTCAATTGGGCCGATATGGGTCGCCTGCCACGCTTTGCGTTAGTGCAGGCCGCGTTGGTGTTAGCGGCAGGCATAGCGGTGTGGGGTAGTGCGAGTGCGATGCTGTTCCGCGTGGCGTTAGCTGCGGCGTTTCTGTTGATAGGAGTGCTACTGGCGCTGGTTGGTCAGGTTTACCAAACGGGTGCTGACCCATGGCAGTTGTTTTTCGTTTGGTCCCTGCTTAGTTTGCCGTTGGTATGGATCGCTCGTTTTGATGCCCTTTGGGTGGCATGGCTAGGACTTTTGAACCTATCAGTGTGGCTGTATAGCAGCACCTGGGGCGGCATTTTAGGCAGTGTGTTCTTAGCTGATAATGCCGCTTTATGGGGACTGGTACTGATCAACTTAGCGGCTCAAATTGTGTGGGAATGGGGTGTGCAGCGCCGCAACTGGCCGGGGCGTTGGGCGATTTGCTTGTTGGCACTGGGTAGCGGTATACCGCTGACGCTACTGATGATGACGTGGGTGAGTGGGAAAACGTATGCGTTGACAGCGATTGTGGCGGTTTACCCTGTATGGTTGGCAGTGCTGTATGGCGTTTATCGTCAGTGGCGGCTTGAGCTATTTATGTTGGCAGGGGGCTGCGTATCGGTGATTACAGTAATCACACTACTGCTCGCACGCTACGTACTATGGGAAGGCCAGTGGCACGAAGGCGGCTTACTGTTGCTGGCAGGTGCGGTCTTTGCCATGGGGGCGGCAGCGGTGATGTGGCTGAAGCGATTGAATGCCGAGGAGACGTCATGAGCCAGTCTATGAGTACGTTAAAACAGCGATTAGCTCAGGCTGGTATTTCGCTAAATGAGCCTTCATCTACAGCGCCGCTAGACTCACCCTGGTTTGTGCGGGTTGTGCAGGCGTTTTTCGGTTGGTTAGCCGCGCTGTTTCTGTTGGGGTTTATTGCCACGGCAGTTGTGTTTGTACTGAAAAGCTCAGTGGCTTCGCTTGTCGTAGGCGGCCTGCTGATTGGCGGGGCATTTGCGCTATTACGCGCCGCGCGAAGCGATGTACTGGAGCACATGGCGCTGGCGTTTAGCTTAGCAGGGCAATTATTAGTGGCCTGGCCAGCGGTCGAGAGGTGGGGTTTTTCCGCCAGCCTATGGTGGAGTTTGCTGGCGCTGCAGTGCGTGCTGGCGCTGATCATGCCGAGCCAGGTTCACCGCAGTATGTCGGCGTTTTTAGCAAGTTTAGCGTTAACGATGGCGCTAGCAGCCAATGGACTGGCACCGGTGGCGATTGGCATGGTGGTGCTGGTGCTGACACTGCTTTGGTTGAATGAATGTCGTTGGCCTGGGCGCATAGGGGCGGTTCAGGCATGGGGGGCTGGACTGTTAATGGGAGTGTTGGTGCTTCAAGGGCAGGCGTACTCTAACCAGCTTGCTTGGCTTTACGGTTCAGACACTCAGTGGTTTGACCCATGGCTTGCCAGTTGGCTGAGCACTGCTTTGGTGGCGCTGGCCTTAGTGTGCGTCATCCTTCAGGCACTTCGTCAGCACTCTCAGACTACTATTGCACAACGCTTGGTAATTTATGGCGCAGTCGCGCTAGTGGCGGTGGTAACAGTGTATATGCCGGGGCTTGGCGCTGGAGTTACCGTCCTATTGCTCGGATTTACGCTGAGTCACCGGATGCTGATGGGAAGCGGTATTGTGTTACTCCTGATGGCGGCTAGTAATTATTACTACTGGCTGGAGGTGACGCTGTTGATGAAATCACTCATGTTGCTGGCAATGGGGGCGTTGCTGTTATCCATTCGCTGGGTACTGAAGCGTTGGTGGTTAAACCGGTGGTTAACAGTGCATAAGCCCGCGCCGCTAGGAGATGCTAATGAGCCGTAACGTGAAGCGAAGCCGCTGGATAGTCATTGCGACCACTGCTGTTGTGCTAGCGGTGGTTAACTGGGCCATTTGGCAGAAAGAGCATCACTTAGCCGAAGGTGAAATTGTCTATTTGGAGCTTGCCCCGGTTGATCCGCGCTCGTTAATGCATGGTGACTACATGGTGCTAAGTTTTGCCTTGGCTAACCGTATTCGTATGCAGCGTGCAATTGATCGCCACGAAGAGGCGGATGGAAATGTCATGCCAACGGCGGCCAATGGTCGTGTGATAGTTCGTTTGGATGAGGCATCAATCGCTCACTTCCAGCGCTTGGATGATGGCACGCCGCTCGGCGACGACGAAAGGCGTTTACGTTATCGGCTGCGCCATGGGAACGTGCGCTTTGCTACGGATGCATTTTTCTTTCAGGAAGGGCACGCTGAGCGTTTTGAGCCCGCCCGCTACGGTCAGTTCCGAGCCAATGAGCACGGCGAGCTGCTGCTAGAGGCGCTATATGATGCATCACTAAACCGTTTGGGAGAGATGGAACGGTGATGTGCTGCATCAGTGTTCAATACCTATGGCGGCATAACGCTTGGCTAAGAAATCAAGCAGCGCCCTTACTGAGGGTAGTAAACCTCGGCGAGAGGGGTAAACCGCGTGGATGACTTCTCTGCGCGGTTGCCACTCAGGTAATACTTGCACTAGCTTATTTGAGGCCAACGAATCACTTAGCATTAAACTTGGAAGTTGTACCACACCAACGCCAGCTAGTGCTGCTCTATAAAGAGCGGTCATATCCGTGGTGATAAACCGTGGCGAATGTTCAATTCGGCACTCTTCACCGTCGCGTTGAAGGTGCCAGGCGTGGGCTTCTTCTGGCCTTGCTCTGCTTAGGCTAGGCAATGTGCAAAGGTCGTTGGGCGCTGATGGCATGCCGTGCTGTTCAATCAGTGTTGGGCTTGCTACCAAGCATTGCCCGCGATCTGATAGTACCTTCAGAACAAGCTCGCTATCTTCTAAAGGTAAGGGGCGGGCGCGGATCGAAATATCAAACCCCTCAATAAACGGGTCAACACTGCGGTTAGTTCCTTCCAGGTGTATCTGGACATCTGGGTAGAGCACCATGAAATCCGCCAGGATTGCACTCACGTGAAAGCTCAATAGCCCCGTGGGGCAACTGATACGGATGATACCGCAGGGCACTTGTTGGGTTTCTTCGATGAACTGCTGAGCCGCTTCAGCTTCCACTAACATGGCTTTGCAGTGTTGGTAGTAGCGTTGGCCAATATCCGTGAGTGTTAGATGGCGAGTCGAACGGTGCATCAAGCGCACGTTAAGCTGACTTTCTAGCTCTCCCACCCGTCTGCTTAATTTTGATTTGGCAATGCCCAGCGCGCGGCCTGCTGGAGAAAAACCTCCATGGTCGACTACCTTCACAAAATAATAAAGATCATTCAGATTAGGGGGCGTCATGTGTTCTCCCTGTGCAACGCTGTGTCTTAATTGCCTATCTAATCATTGAATCAGCGAACGACTAAACTCTGTATGGCATGCGCAAGAGCTGTTGGATCTGTGTTTTCCAAAAGCCCACTCAGGCTAATAGATAAAGGAGTATGTCATGGCTAACCCCTATGTTCGTCTCGATAAAGATAACGCCGCCGTTCTTTTAGTAGATCACCAAACTGGGCTGTTGTCCTTAGTTCGTGATATTGATCCTGATCGGTTCAAAAATAATGTACTGGCGCTTGCTGACTTGGCGAAATACTTTGGTCTGCCAACGATTCTTACCACAAGCTTCGAAGATGGCCCTAATGGGCCGCTGGTGCCTGAATTAAAAGAGATGTTTCCAGAGGCGCCTTACATCGCACGCCCTGGACAAATTAATGCCTGGGATAACGAAGATTTTGTAAAAGCGGTTAAGGCGACGGGTAAGAAACAGCTGATTATTGCGGGCGTGGTGACAGAAGTGTGTGTGGCTTTCCCGGCGCTTTCCGCACTTGAAGAAGAGTTTGATGTGTTCGTGATCACCGATGCATCGGGTACCTTTAACGAACTTACCCGTGATGCTGCCTGGGACCGTATGTCCAGCGCCGGTGCCCAGTTAATGACCTGGTTTGGTGCTGCCTGCGAACTTCATCGTGATTGGAGAAATGATATTGAAGGCCTAGGGGCGCTCTTCTCTAATCATATCCCCGACTATCGCAACTTAATGAATAGCTACAGTACTTTGACACAATCCTCTGAGAAGAAGTAAACCATGCTCATGACTGGGGGCAGGTAAGCCCCTGGTCATTACTTGCAAGGATGGCATTAATCGGTTGTTCATCAATTATGGAATACCACCATGCCCTCTGAACATAGTGCAGCATCACCCGAAGAGTCCGGTGCGATAACACTGAAGATATGTCATCGCGTGAAACCCGAGGCGCGGGCTGAGTATGAAGCATGGTTAAAAAAAATTATTCATGTGGCGGGTCAGTATCCTGGCCATCTTGGCGTGCATATTCTTCGTCCTGCGGAGGGGCACAATGATTATGAAATAGCGCTTAGGTTTGCCTCTCATGCTGAAGCCGGAAGATGGCTTGAGTCTGCCGAACGAAAGGCGTTGATCAATGATGCGTTACCGGCTTTTCGGGAAGAGGAGGTCATCCAGATTCAAAGCGGTATCGATTACTGGTTCTCGCCACCTAATGCACCTGTTAACAAACAGCCTGTGCGCTGGAAGCAGTGGCTTGTTACAACCTCGGTTATCTGGCCTCTCACCATGTTGGTTCCATTTCTTTGGGGGCCGCTTTTCGCATTATTTCCCTGGTTGAATACATGGGGTATTCGCCACGGTGTTGTCGCTGCCAGCGTGGTCGGGCTGGTGGTCTATGTGGTGATGCCCCGTGTAGTGCGTCTAGTCGCGTCATGGATGTTTCGCTGATATCTATTAAGTTATAGAAATAGTTCCTTGGCTGGGTAACGTGCAATACAAGAAGGAGAAGGCAATGTCTGATACACCTGCAAGCCCCTTTACCATTGAACATGAAACCAGCGATACCAAGGGACGCGATGTGCTCGCTTAACGAGTGTTCGACACTTTTCTGCCTCTCACTTCTGGAGAAACTCCTATGAGCTGGATGCCCGATATTGAGCCCAAATGTCCTTCCGCAGGCAACCTACACGATATTGAGACACTGATCGTACCTCGTGCGCACGACCTGGGTGGCTTTGAAGTACGGCGTGCGCTTCCTGCGCCCAAGCGCCAGATGGTGGGGCCGTTTATTTTTTTCGATCAGATGGGGCCCGCTGAATTTCTTAGAGAGGATGGTATCGATGTTCGTCCTCATCCCCATATTGGACTTGCTACGGTCACTTACTTGTACCAGGGAGAGTTCCAGCATCGTGACAGTCTGGGGACTAATCAGATGATTCATCCTGGGGCGGTTAATTGGATGGTTGCGGGTAATGGCGTGACCCATTCTGAACGTACTAGCCCCGCGACACGTCAAAATAAGCACTCTCTGTTTGGTATTCAGACGTGGGTGGCATTGCCTGAAGCATACGAAGATAAACCCGCCAGCTTTGCGCACCATGGGCAGGAGACATTGCCGCTGCTTAAAGGTGAGGGTAAAGAGGTTCGCTTGATTCTGGGTACGGCATGGGGTGAACAGGCGCCTGTGCAGACTTTTTCGGAGATGTTTTATGCGGATGCAGTTCTCCAGCCAGGCGCTAAGCTTCCTTTGCCAGATGGCCACGAAGATCGTGGACTCTATGTAACGTCGGGTAGCGTTAGCATTGCAGGGGATATCTTCGATGCGGGACAAATGATGGTTTTCCGCCCGGGTGACCCCATTACCGTAACTGCGGGCGAAAGCGGAGCTCGGCTAATGCTGCTCGGTGGCGAAACGCTCAATGGGCCACGCTATATCTCCTGGAACTTCGTTGCGTCTTCCCGGGAAAAGTTAGCGGCTGCTAAGCAGGCGTGGATGGAGGGTGACTTCGAGCATGGGCGATTTAAATTGCCGCCGGGGGACGATGAAGAATTCATTCCTTTTCCAGGCCAGCAGCGTAATTAATTGGTAGCAAAATGGCTGGCTGTTTAAGCCAGCCAGCCTAGTCGCTATTTAAATAGTATCCACTTAACTAGCTTGGCATATGGCCAAAGCGACCGTTGTTAAAGTCTTCTATCGCTTCAATGATGTCACGTTCGCTATTCATCACAAACGGCCCATGACCGACCACTGGCTCATTGAGCGGCTCGCCACTTAGCAGCAACATAGTTGCGTCGTTGTTGGCTTCAAGCGTCAGCGCATCACCTTCTCTAGAAAGCTCGGCCACTTGTGCTTCACGCAGTACCTCTTCGCCATTGATTTGAACCGTCCCTTTTAGCACGACCAGCAGGGTTGTCCATCCATCCGGCTGCGTCAGCGTGGTTGTCTGACCACCGTTTAGCCGCACATCCCAGACATTCATCGGAGAGAACGTCTGTGCAGGCCCCACGTGGGTATCCTGGTTGCCATCGACATAGTCACCTGCAATTAAGCGAACGCTACCCGCTTGCTCTGGCAATTCCACGACAGGAATCTGGGCATTAAAAATTGCCTGATAGCCTGGTGTAGCCATTTTGTCTTTGGCAGGTAAGTTTACCCACAGCTGCACCATCTCAAGCGTGCCGCCTTGCTCTGTAAACGCGGGCGAATGAAACTCATCGTGTAGGATACCCGCACCCGCCGTCATCCATTGCACGTCACCTGGGCCGATCACACCGCCTTTGCCCGTTGAGTCGCGGTGCGCCACTTCGCCTTGGTAGACAATCGTGACGGTTTCAAACCCTCGGTGCGGGTGTTGCCCGACACCACGTGGCCGTGTGGTGGGAGTAAAATCGGCAGGCCCGGAATAGTCCAGTAGCAAAAAGGGGCTCAACTGCTCGGAGCGTGGGCCATAGGAGAACAGCGAACGCGCCGGGAAACCGTCACCCACCCAGTGAGGGCGTGGCGCGCTAGTAACAGCTACTAACTTTTTCATCGTTTCTCCTTAAAGAGTACGTTGCTGGTTAAGAAGGGTACGTGTTAAGTGATGCCAGTAATAGATAGTGCGTCTGAGACTCAGTGTTGCAGTGTTGGAACACTAGATGCTTGATTGATTGAAGAACGTCGTCTGTACTTTGCTCAACCACTGGCATGGATGCACTGTATTCAGCGCAGGACTGGCGATTGTGTTGCCAGTTAGTGGTTGTTTAGCTCACTTACTTTTAATGACAAGGTTGTTATGAAAAAAAGCAGCTCGTGGCTTATGTGGTTTGTGCTGGTTGTCACTTTGGTGTTTTCCAGCGTTAGCACAGCGCAAACTCAAGGAGATGAGAGTGAAAATGAGCGGTGGTTCGCTATTGATTCGCTTAACGCAGGGCTGGGAGAGGTGCCGGAAGAGGCTAAGCGGATGTCTCCACGAGAAGCGGTTCGTAGCTTTTTAAACTTCACCGAAAGTGGAAATTACGCCTCAGCCGCGCATTTGCTTAATCTAAACGGCATTGATTCAAGCGAACAGCAGGCGAGAGGAGCTGAGCTTGCGAGGCAGTTAGCGGAGGTACTAAAGCGTGGCGAGTGGCTAAATGCTTCGAATCTGCCTGCTCGCCAAGACGCAGCGATTGAAGATACTTCTGGTCAGAACCCCTTAGCGGGGTCGCCACGGCGAAATATAGAGCTGGCAGCATTAAAAGTAGAAGGACAGGCTTATGATGTTCGCATAGGGCGTTATCGAATCAACGAAGAGGATCCTGTTTGGCTAGTAATGCCAGAGAGCGTGTCGTCTATTCCAGCTCTCTATGAAGAGTATGGGCCTTCAATGCTAGAAAGCTATATTCCAGAACGGTTGAAGGCATCGTTTGGCATACTAAAAATTTGGGAATGGTTAGCGATCCCAGTTTTTTTAATCGCCATCGGAACGGTAGGCATGGTGACTTATTACGTTGTTGGGCTAGTGGCACGCATTCTGCCTTCAGGCGTGTCTACTATTTTCGCCGATCAAATTGGTGTGCCCATGGCGATGATTGTTATGTCGCTGGTAACGCAGATGTTGCTGGACTACGTTGTATCGTTTTCCGCCATTGTGACGACAACGTTCCGCGTATTGTTGATCTCAATTATGGCCTGGGGGGCTGGTACCATTGCACTACGCTTGATCGACACGATCATGCTGCGCATGACCCGGCGCTTAGTCGGGGAAATTGACGATACCAAGCCTAAAGACAAGAGACGTCTGTTAACCTCGCTGTATGCTTTGCGTCGCGTGATTATCTTAATCACCGTCATTGGTGTGTCGGTTTATGTGCTGGGGCAGATCCAGCTGTTTGAGTCTTTAGGTTTATCGCTGTTGGCGTCGGCTAGTGTGCTGGCCGTACTGGTAGGTATTGCCGGCCAAGCGGTGTTAGGCAATATCCTCTCTTCTTTTCAGCTGTCGCTTGCCAAGCCTATACGAATTGGTGACTTGGTCATCTTCGAAGGGCAATGGTGCTATGTTGAGGGCATTTTTTATACCTTTATTCGACTGCGCTCCTGGGATGAACGACGTGTCATCGTGCCGGTTACCTACTTTACGTCTAAGCCGTTTGAAAACCTCTCGGTGAAGAGCACTAAAATGTACCGTTTCTTAGAACTGACGCTGCATTTAAGCGCTGATATTTCTCAAGTGAGGGAGATGTTTTTAGCCTATGCCCAGGAAGAAGATAATGTCATTGAGCACCATAAGTTGCTTTGTTACGTGACCAAACAAACGGCCTACGCGCAAACGGTCACTTGCTATTTAATGACATCCGATCCTATGGCGGGCTGGACGGCCGAGATGAACATTCGTGAAAAAATGCTGGCCTTTATCCGTGATAACCATCCCGAGTGGTGGCCAAGAGAAGTCATGGTTATCAGCCATGAAGATATTGCACGCGGAGAAGGGCAAGGCAAGCGTTCGCAGGGAACAGACCATTCTGCGGATAAACCATCTGAATAGAGGGCAACCAAGCAGCGGCAAGTGCCGCTGCCTGACGTATCAGCTTGTTGGTATTTCATCTTGTTTACGCTGAAATGCCAGCAGGCCATACGTTATGGTAGCGAGACTACCTCTAACGGAATATCTACGCCGAACTGCTGCAACATGCGTTGAAAGGTTTCTACGTTATAGGCATCACTTTCTGTCACTAGGCCACGAATTTGTCCCGTGCCCTGTGTGCCGTTGCCTAGCCCAGCGACAATCGCTTCGGCGGGATCGAGGAAGCGGCAGTTTGGTCTCGCCGATTCGAAGAAAGTACGCAACCAAGGTAGATGGGTACTTGAAAGCGTCAGAGTATCGATATCAGGATGCCGTTGGAAAACGTCGTCTATAAAAGCCGAGACCGCTTGCTGAGTTGTCTCTGGGTCGAATATGAAGGCACCATTTTCGACAAGCTCCACCATGGGGGAGGCATTGATCAGGCTAACGTTACCTGGATCAGGCGCATGGTGAGAGATAAATTGCTTCAGAGGTGAACTTTCGATGAGCGAATGCACACCCATAATGCCAATCTTGCCTGTAACCGATGCGGCAAGCGCTTCTTCGATAGGTGGGTAGACGCCGAACAAGGGGACCAATGTGCTTTGACGAATATCGTTCAGCACCATAATAGAAGGAGCGTTCGAGGCGATGACAATAGCGGATGGCGTGTAGCTCTCTAGAAAGCGCAGCGTGCGATGCATGACTGTGAGTAATTCATCACGTCCTTTGCTGCCATAAGGAAAGCTCGCCCGGTCAGCAAAATATAAAATATCCTGTTTGGGAAGGCGTTTGTGTATCTCCGCAACAATGGCATAGCTACCAATACCCGCGTCGAAAACAGCGATAGGTTGGTGCATAGCAAGATCCTTGGCGTCGGCTGGTAAATCCTAATGATCCATAATGTTTAAACGCTATGGAAGTGTTATTTCCAGCGAATGCTAAAGAAGGAAAAAATCATATTTAAGGCAAGCGGGAGGGGGAGCAATAACTATGGAGGCACCTGTTGATCAAACGGCTGAATACTGGTTTTAGCTGACTGCTCGTTTTAACGATCCCGCTAGCGGAAAGAAACACAAGGACGTTAGGAAATGGACATGATGAAATCACAATTACAGGTAGTGCAGCGTTTTCTTCCCGATTGGGGTGTTACCTACGGCCCGGCAGGCGATGGCCCTTTTAGGCCAACCGCTAATACGTAACTCAGCTAGCCAAGCCTGAATACTAAGCTTGGCTAGCTAAACGTTTTATCCTGTCGGCAGCAATGGCTACCTCGTGTTGGCCAGCGTTTAAGCCCAACGGCCAATTAGGGTTAAAAAGCCATCTTCATCGATAAACCCTTTATCGCCGGTGACAAACCAGCGTTGGCCATCGAGTTCTTTAATGGCGGCGGCTGTGCGCTTCGGGTCGTTTAAGTAGCCCTGCATCACCTGGGGACCGCTGATCAAAATCATGCCTGCCTCCCCGGTAGGCTGTTCCGCAAAGCTTTCCGGCTCAACGATCTTAAAGCTGGTGCCGGGAAGCGGCATGCCAACGGTACCCGCTTTACTACCTTTCTGTATGGTTTGGTAATGAGCGCCCAGTGAGTCTGGCAGGTTAACCGAGGCCACGGGGGCGGTCTCGGTTGCCCCATAGCCTTTATAAATGGGCTTATGGAATTTTAAGACGAAGTCGCTGCATACCTGCTCATCCAAGTTTTCGGCACTGACAACGACTGCCCGTAGGCTTTCTAGCATGGGTGGGTGCACGTTGGGGCTGTGGTTTAGGTGCTGTAGAAAGTCTGATGTGCCGAACATCAGGGTGGCTTTGTGCTTGGCGACGGCGCAGGCAATGCCAGCAGTGTCGTTGGAGTCCGCGTGGCAGACCAGTGGCAGGCCTTCGATAAGTGGCAGCAGTTGGGTAACGGTGAGCCCAAAGGCATGAAACAGAGGCAGCGAGCCGATCACCACATCGTCATGTTGGGTATTAAGCACATCGGAGGTCTGCTTAATATTGGCCATCAGGTTGCGGTGGCTCAACATGACGCCTTTGGGCTGTCCTTCGCTTGTGCTTGGAAACACAATGGCAGCGGTGGCATTGGCATCTCTACTGCGGCAGTAAAGGCGCTGAAGCAGCCATGAAGGTAGCAGGCGAACGGCAAGCCAAGTGCTGATGCGTTCATGACGCCGGATATTGGCTTGTAGGTCTTCCAGGTAAATCGTCTGGGTATTTGCCAGCTGTGAGTTAACGCTTAGCCCTTGTTGCTGAAGTTTTTCGACGAAGTGGCGCGAGGTCAGCACTGTATTGATGTCGGCTTGGGTGAGTGCCGCAGACAACACGTCCTCTTTCGCGGTGCCATTGGGTCTGTTGTTAAGATGATAGTTGAGGTTAACCAGCGTTTTTCCAGCCAGAAGTGTTGCCATATTGGCCAGTGCTCCCGCGCTGCTATTGGGTAGCAGTAGGCCCACGTTTTGCTCAGGGGTTAGCGTGTGGATGCGCTTTGCAATAAGCAGACTGGCGGTAAGTGCTTGGCCTGCCGTCAGCGGGCGGCTAAGGGAATCAGTGAGTGCTTGTGCAGCAAGGTTACGCTTCACGCTACGAATCCAGGCGTCGGGCAGCGAGGGCAGTTCATCGATAGCATGTTGCCACGAGTTGGTTGCTTGTTCGAAGATGCGCCGTTTGAGCACGTCGGCCGGGGTGTCTTTAGGCAGCGGCTTGCCAAACGCAACGACGACTGAGCGATGGAGAGGCGCGTTACGCAGCTCTTTGAGTTTGCTGGATGAGCGGGAAAACTGGCTACCCCACAGCCCGCGCAGGTAAAACGGCACAATACGTACCTCTGGGTTCGCCAGCTTACAGGCGCGTTCATAGCCTCGGCGCAGCTCGCCTAGCTGGCCGTTGCGGCTGATCGCGCCTTCAGGGAATAGGCATACCACTTCACCGTTATTCAGCTGTTCGGCAACCGCTGCTAAAGCGTTATCGGCTCCTGCGCCCCGTTCGATAGGAATACAGCCCAGCGCTTTAAAAAACCAGCGTAAATACCAACGCTGATAAATATCCTTCAACATGACAAAACGCACGGGGCGAGGGCAGGCGATTTGCACCATTGCCCAATCTACCCAGCTGATATGATTGCCAAGCAGCAGCACGCCGCCTTGGGCAGGCAGGTGCTCTAACCCATGAACATCAACACGGTAACGGCGGGTCAGCAGGAAACTGAGTAGAAAGCGTACTAAGCTTTGCGGCAGTTTGAAAATGGTGTAACCACCACCCACCATGGCGACGGTAGCCACGAGTAGCAACAGATAATGGCTATCCACACCTGCCAGGGCAAATAGTGCGGTAAGCACTAAGAAACCCAGCATAGACAGGTTCTGAATCCAGTTGTTAGCAGCTAGCACGGTACCTAGTTCATGGTCTGCCGCATGAAATTGAATCAGTGCATTGAGCGGTACAATGAATACTCCGCCCATCATGCCAATAAATACAAAGTTCAGCGCTTGGCTGATGGGGGTAGTGAACAGTGGCAGGCACCACAGACCCACCGCAACACCAACAGCGCCCAAAGGAATCAAGCCGGTTTCAATGCGATTGCGAGACAGCTTGCTGGCAAGCAATGATCCTAACGCAATCCCAATGCCGCTAGCGGCAAGAATACCTTGCAGGACTAAGGTGTTATCAATGCTGAGTGCATCTTTGGCATAGGCGGGGAACGCAGCGAGCAGCACCTGGCCCACCGACCAGAAAGTGGCAAGACCGATAATCGACAGCCGCAGTATCGGTTGGCGTCCCAAAATGCTCAGGTTGTCTTTAAGTGCACTGCCTTTGATATAGCGCTGCCAAGTGAGCGGGGGGGGGGAAGGCTGAGCGGTATCCAGTTTCAAGCGATAAAGCGCTATCACTTGTATAGCGCTGTTCAACACCAGCAGCCAACCCAGCGGTGCAATGCTGCGTAATAGTTCGCCGGGTGTTTGAGCGCGGGGCACTATCCAGCTTTCAAACAGCGCAGTAAAGGCCACGGTGCCTGCCAAAATGGCACCAATGGTGACGGCCTGGATAAGCCCGTTAGCTTCAGCCAAGCGAGGTTTGCCAAATAGCCCTTTCACCAAGCCATACTTTGCGGGAGAGTAAAAGGCTGATTGAACTGCCAGTACTAGCGTCATGGCAAACGCCAGCCAAAACCAACCTTGGTAATAAGCGGCGGTGATGCCCAGTGAAACAGCGACAGCGGCCCAGGCTGAAACCCGCAGAATGCGGACTTTGGGATAGCTATCCGCCACATGGCCTGCTGGGCTAAACAGCAAAATAAACGGCAATAGAATAAGCCCATTGACCAATGCCGTCAGTACCACCTGGATTTCGCCGTCGTAGCTTTTAAAAATCGTGTTTTGAATGACGATTTTATGCCCTAAATCCACAAAGGCATTCAAGAAAATGGCAATCAGGTAGGGCCAAACACCCGTGATGCGTAGTAAAGGTTGCATGAAATGACGCCTTATAAACCAGAAGTTAGAGCACTTTCGGTAAATGGGGTTAATGTTGCAACTCTGGTAGTTAAAGTTGTGTTATTTGGGCTTTAAGGTATCGTTATACGCTACTTTATACGTCTGGAGGTGATGTGTCTCAGACAAGCGCGCTTATTGATACCTTAAAACGCCAGCTGCGCTCCCAAGGGAAAACTTACGCTGATGTGGCGTTATGGCTTGGGTTAAGCGAGGCTTCGGTCAAACGGCTATTCGCTGAGCAGCACATTACCTTAGAGCGGCTAGAGCGTATTTGCGACCAGCTTAACCTGGAATTTGCTGAGTTGGTGCAAGCCATGCAAGAGGAAGAGCACCGTTTGCAAGAGCTGACCCAGGCGCAAGAGCAGAGCATTGTCGATGATCGTGAGCTGTTTTTGGTCGCTGTGTGTGTGATTAACGGCTATCGGTTTGATGAAATTCATCACCAGTACCAGCTCAGCGAGGCGCAATGCACTCAGCAACTGCTGGCGCTAGAGCGGCTAAAACTGATTGACCTATTGCCGGGTAATCGAATTCGGCGGCGTGTGGCCGCGAATTTTCGTTGGCGGCCTGGTGGCCCTATTCAGCGCTTTTTCCAGCAATATATTGCCACAGAGTTTTTTCAGTCTCGTTTCGATAGCGACAGTGAAAAGCTCATTGTGCTGAATGGCTTGCTATCTCATGCGGGTAATACTGAGTGGCAACAAACGATGCAGCGGCTAGCAAAAGAGTTTCACGCCCTGTGTGAACGCGAAAGTGGGCTGCCCATTCATCAGCGCTTTGGCACCACCTCGGTACTAGCTGTTCGTCAGTGGCAGTCCACGCTGTTTAAAGATGTCGCCCGCAGGTCGTATAGGCAAAAGAAAAATTTATAAACCAACGCTTTATGGGAATATGTTTTATGAGTTCACATTGTTATGAGTAGCGCTCCTTTTCAATTATTAGCCTGTCCGTTAGATGGCGAGCCGCTTCATTTGGCAGGCCGTACCTGGTGCTGCTCTGCGGGGCATAGCTTCGATGTCGCTAAGCAAGGTTATATTAACCTGCTTCCTGTACAGCAAAAGCGTTCCGCTGACCCTGGTGACAGTAAGCTGATGGTGGCTGCAAGGCAGCGTTTTCTTGAAGCTGGTTACTATCAGCCCATTGCGCAGGCGGTAAGTAAGCATCTGTTAAGCCATGCTGATGCGCAATCCGCCGGCTCACTATTTGGTTGCCTGGATGCTGGCTGCGGTGAAGGCTATTACTTGCGTGAGCTAGCCCGTACTGCATCCAATGCGCAGTCACTTTCACTGCTGGGGTTAGATATTTCCAAGTGGGCAGTCCTGTCGGCGGCTAGACAAGATGATAAAACATTTCCGCTTTGCCGTTGGGTCGTCGGGAGTAATGCGCACTTGCCAGTTCAAGCGGAGACGCTTGACAGTGTACTGTGTATGTTTGGCTTTCCAGTGCATCACGAATTTGCGCGGGTATTAAAGTCAGGTGGCCTATTGGTACAGGTTGAGGCTGGGGTGGGGCACCTGCGTGAGCTGAGGGAGGTGATTTATCCCACGCTTAAGCCGGACACGATAAATGAGCGGGAGGTGCCTGAGGGCTTTACTCTGTTGTACACAGAGTCACTTAACTATCAAATAACGCTGGAAGAGCAGGCATTAATTGGTGATCTATTAACCATGACGCCCCATCTTTACCGTGCCAGCCAGGAGGGGCGGGCACGTGCGGCGGCACTTGATGAGCTTACCCTGACGGTAGATGCCAAACTAATGGTGTATGAGCGTAAATAGGGGGCTAATCCGAGCATACTCTCTTTCTGAATCTTTATGCTAACTGCCTTTCATTTTGTCTTTCATGTTCAATACGCAAACGCAACAAGGCCCGCATAAGCGGGCCTTGTTATCCGAACCGGTTAAGGTCCGAGCAAACTCTTAAACCGTTAAGGTTTAGGACGTTTGCTTGATGTTAGAAGCCTGAAGGCCTTTTTTACCCTGGGTAACGTCAAAAGAAACGCTAGCACCTTCTTGAAGGGTTTTGAAACCGTCAGACTGAATTTCAGAGAAGTGAGCAAAAAGGTCGTCGCCGCCGTCAGAAGGAGCGATGAAACCAAAACCTTTAGTGTCGTTAAACCATTTAACTGTGCCAGTTGCCATGATGTAGATCCTTTCGCGCTAATGCGCTGTAATAAAGTTCCTGGTATTACCCAGATGAATAGTAGTGGGTGAAACAAGGAATACAATATCAGGCTGCCGAAATAGATCGTACACTTCTGAAACCATGCTGCTTGCTAACCAACTGACGTTACAGTACATGATTTTTTCTTCGGGTCAAAGCCTTTTTATGAATATTTTCTGGGGGATGGTGCCAGTACGGCGGTTTTTTTCATCCCATTGCTCAGGTGCGTGGGTGCTTTGCGGTGGGTCAGACCTGCAATATTAAAAATGCTATCTTTGGCGAAGCACTTTTGAAATGACAACCCTGTTGGTCAGGCACGTTATCAAATCGAGGAGAATCCAATGATTGCCGAACATGAATTGGCATACCTAAAGCGCGCTGTGGCTTTAGCAGAGGAAGCTTTAAATGCAGGGGATGAGCCATTTGGTAGTGTGCTGGTCAATGCTGAAGGTCAGGTATTAGCCGAGGATCGAAATCGCATTGCCGGTGGAGATTCTACTCAGCATCCAGAGTTTTCGCTGGCTCGCTGGGCAGCGAATCATATGACGCCTGAAGAGCGCTCGAAAGCGACCGTCTATACCTCAGGAGAGCACTGCCCAATGTGTGCGGCAGCTCATGGATGGGTAGGATTAGGCCGTATCGTTTACGTCAGTTCTTCTGAGCAGCTGGGAGCATGGCTGGCTGCATTGGGCGTAGCGCCACCGCCTGTCGCTCCGCTATCAATTAATGAGGTGGTGCCTGGGTTGACTGTTGATGGCCCAGTGCCTGGGCTGGACGAGCAAGTCCATGCTTTGCATCGCCGCTTGCACGCATAACGTCAGGCCAGGTTTTGAAGGGCTCGGTTTTAATCGACTGGCAAGGCTCGGTAAGCCAGGCATGATCAATAAAGACAAACGCCGCCTTGTGCTCGACAAGGCGGCGTTTGTTAAATCGGTGCATAAAAATGCATCAATGTGCCTAGTGTTTCAATATGACATAGAAGGCGTGAATGATGCCTGGAATAAAGCCAAATAGCGTGAGAATGATATTTAGCCAGAAATGTCCTTTGAAACCGACCTCAAAAAACACCCCTAGTGGGGGTAGAAGAATGGCAAAGATCATCTTGATCGGGTCAGTTGCGGTAAACGCCATGCAGCCTCCTTTGCTTACACAGTTTGTTGGTTAATAACGAACAGGTTAATAGTGTGGGTTTCTAGAAGGTAGATATCAATAACGGTTTTAGCGCTGACTGCTAATGCTGGTCTTTTAGCAACAGTGCGGTTCAGCGACTGAGCGTAACGTAGTCGCAATGACTAGGTTTTGCGAATCAGCGCGACCTAGGTAAGACCTCGTGTTTGGGCTATCGTTCACTTGCTTAGGTAGGCGCATTCAAGAACTTAGGTTTTCAAGAGCTTAGGTTTTCAAGAACTTGGATTTTCAAGAACTTGGATTTTCAAAAAATTAGATCTTCGAGAAATTAGGGCTGTGAAAGCCCATCGACTACAGCTGAATAAGGAACGCTATGAGTCACTATCTACCGTCATCTCTGCTGCTCGCGAGCGTTGTTCTGGCCAGCCCTGTGTGGGCACAGGTACCCAGTAGTGGGGAGGCGGTACTGCCTACGGTAGAAGTGAGCGCTCCGCGGCTAGCCCGCGAGCTATATGCTACGCCTGCAGCAGTGTCGACCTTGGCGCACGAAGATCTTGCTCAAGGTCGGCAGCGGGTGAGGTTGGATGAAGCGCTTAATCGAGTACCAGGGGTGTTTTTACAAAACCGCGATAACTTCGCCCAAGGGCAGCGAATCGCTATTCGCGGCTTTGGCGCGCGTGCTCCATTTGGTGTGCGTGGGATTACCGTTATGGTGGATGGCATTCCTTACACACTTCCAGATGGCCAGGCGCAGTTGGACGCCATTGATTTAGATAGTGCCGAGCGTATTGAGGTGATTCGCGGGCCGTCTTCAGTGCTTTACGGTAATGCGGCTGGCGGAGTCATTGATGTGACCACTGCCGATGGACGTGATAGCCCCGGTACACGGCTGCGGATGGGCGCAGGTAGTGATGGCTATCAAAAAGTGGCGCTGCAAAATGGCGGCGTTCAGGGCGATTGGTCACACCATGTCAGCCTGACGGCGCTTAGCATTGATGGCTATCGCGAACAAAGCTCAACCGAGAAGTATTTGCTGAATGCGAAGTTACGCCGAGAACTCGGCAGTGAGCGGGCGGTTACCGCGATTATTAATCTGCTGGAGAATCCCCGTTCAGAAGATCCCGGTGCACTCAATGCCCGTGAAGTTGCCGCTGGGCGCAATCAGGCTGCGCCCAATTCGCTGGCGCTAGATGCTGGGCAAAACGTCGACCAGCAGCTGTTGGGTCTGCAATACGAGGACTTGGCGGCGGGTGATGGAGAACTGTATCTTAAAGGCTTTATTGCTCAGCGTGATTTTGAACAGCAGCTACCATTTGTGGGCAGTAGTCGTTTGGGCTATCAGCGTGACTATATGGGCGCAAGCGCTGAATATCATCATGAAGTGGCGTTAGGGAGCTTGCCGCTGAGCTATATTGTTGGGGTGGATGTGGCGCGCCAAGAAGATGAGCGTTTTCGTAACGATGTCGATGCTCAAGGGGCTGTCGGCGAGTCGTTAGCGGATGAAACCCAAACGGCCACGTCCGCTGGCGTATTTGCCCAAGGAGATTTAGCGCTCTCGGAACAGCTCTCGCTCTCGTTGGGTGCGCGATTTGATCGGGTGGCGCTAGACGTCGACGATACGTTTCTTGATGACGGAGATCAAAGCGGGAAGCGTACCTTTAACGAGTGGAGTGGCTCGGCGGGGCTAAGCTATCGCTATCGTCCGCAGCACCAAGCGTATATTAATACCGGCACCGCGTTTGAGACGCCTACGTTTTCTGAATTTGCCAACCCGGCTGGTGGTGGTTTTAATCCCGCGGTTGAACCGCAAAAAGCATGGAATCGCGAGATAGGCCTGCGTGGCTACATTGAGCCGTTGGCGATGGATTACGATCTCGCCCTATTTTCGGTCCGGGTTCGCGATGAACTGGTGCCGTATGATGAGGGTGGCCGTACCTTCTATCAAAATGCAGGCGACACAAATCGCGATGGCCTAGAACTGGCGCTGGGCTGGCAGCTTTCCGACCAGTGGCGTTTGGATAGCGCTTTAACCCTCGCGCGTTATGAATTCGACAAGTTTGCAACACCTAGTGAACGTTTTGATGGTAACCGGATTCCCGGGTTGCCAGAGCAGACGTGGGTCACTCAATTGACCTGGGAAAACTTTGATCAGCGTTTCGCCACGTTGGAAACCGAATACATCGGTGATTTAGTGGCGGATAACGCCAATGCGACGGAGGTGGATAGCTATTGGCTGCTCAACCTCAGGGTAGGCGATGGTTGGCAGTTAAGTGAAGATACGCGACTAAGCGCTTATCTTGGTCTGCGCAATCTGCTTGATGAAAAACACTATGCCAATGTGCGCATAAACGGCACGTTTGGCCGCTTTTATGAGCCAGCCCCAGGACGCAGTGTTTATGGTGGTGTGGAGCTGAGTTTTTAATCAGAGGCACCCTAGCCAAAAAACGGGCGACCCATTGGGTCGCCCGTTCTCGTTTATTACTACGCTAGGTCATGGCTATTCCGGTAAAGCGTAACCAATCACGTAGTCACCCATTTTGGTGCCGAAGGTGCCGTGTCCGCCGGCGGTAATGACCACATATTGGCGGCCATCTGCGCCGGTGTAGGTCATCGGCGTTGCTTGGCCACCAGCAGGCAGTCGAGCTTTATACAGCTCTTCGCCAGTGGTGATGTCGTAGCCACGCAGGTATTGATCCAGCGTGCCGCTTAGGAAGGAAACACCGCCCGCAGTAGTCAGCGGGCCACCTAGCGCAGGGACGCCGACGTTCAGACCAACTGGCAGATCAAAGGGCATGCTGTCGCGGGTGGTACCATTGGGGTGCTTCCACACAACTTCGCTACTTTGCAGGTCGATGCCTGCCACATCCCCCCAAGAGGGCGCTTGGCAGGGAAGGCCGAGTACTGACAGCAGCGGGCCAAGTTCGACTGCGTAGGGGGCGCCCGTGTTGGGCTGCAAACCTTGCTCGCTAGCAGAGCCTTGGCCATCCTCAACTTCATCGCGTGGAATCAGCTTGGAAACAAACGCTAAGTACTTGGCGCCGGTAAACAGTGCTTGGCGTTCTGGGTCTACTGCAACACCACCCCAGTTCATCACCCCAACGTTGCCGGGGTAGATAATGCTGCCTTCCAGCGAAGGCGGTGTGTACTGGCCTTCGTAACGCAGCGAGCGGAACTGGATGCGGCACATCATCTGATCAAAGGGTGATGCGCCCCACATATCGCGCTCGGTAAGCGGCGGTGGTAGCAAGTTCAGCGCTGAGCGAGGTTGAGTTTCTGCCGTCCAGTCGCCTTCAATAGCACCTTGAGGAGCGGGCACTTCTTCAATCGGCACAATCGGCTCGCCAGTCTCACGGTTTAATACATACAGGCTGCCTTGTTTAGTAGGCTGGATGACGGCTGGCTGGGTGCCATCTGCTGTCGCTAAGTCAATCAATACGGGTTGTGCAGGTGTGTCCATGTCCCACAAGTCGTGGTGCACAAACTGGTACACCCAGGCCACCTGGCCGTTGTTCAGATTAAGCGCCACTAGCCCGGCACTATAGGTCTCATCATTTTCAGATCGGTTAGCGCCGTACTGGTCCGGCGTAGCGTTACCCATGGGCAGGTAGACGAGGCCAAGTGCTTCATCGACGCTAATCGGCGCCCATACATTGGGTGAGTTACGTGTGTAGGTCTCTCCCTCTGCTAATGGGGCGGTGTCTTCAGGGTTCCCGCTGTCCCAGTTCCACACTAGTTCGCCAGTATGTACGTCGAAGGCGCGTATGACGCCGGAGGGTTCGTCGGTTGAGCTGTTGTCAGTAACGTGGCCACCCAAAATCACTAAGTCTTCAGTGACCGTGGCAGGCGATGTCGAGTAATAACCACCTGGATTGAACTCGCCAATATTATTCGTCAGGTCGATCTCACCGTTTTTGCCAAAGCTTTCACAGCGTTCCCCTGTGTCGGCGTTAAGTGCAATCAGGCGAGCATCGGCGGTGGGTAGGTAAAGCCTGCGTGGGCACATGACATCGGTGGCGCTTAGCAGCTCAGAAGTTGAATCTTCTTGAGAGTTGAGCGAGAAGGATAGGTCGAGTTCAAACTGACTGCCATCGGCATACAGCGTTGGTTTATCGACGGTGTAATCTTCAGCACTGCTGGAATAGTTAGCCGCGTCGTAATACGCCAAGCCACGGCAGGTCATATGCGCCCAGCCGGAAAAGTCCTCTGCGCCCATGGTGCTAATGTTGGGGTCAAACGCCCACAAAGTCTCACCGGTTTCGGGCGATAGTGCCATTGCACGGCTGTGCGATGTACAAATATAAAGGCTATCGTTGACCTTTAACGGTGTGTTTTGGTTGGTGATTTCAGGTGGTGCATTGGGGCCTGGTTCATCACCGGTTTGAATACGCCACACCTCTTCCAGTTCGCCTATATTGTCGGGGGTAATCTGGCTAAGCGAGGAGTAGTGCGTGCCTGCATTAGTGCCGCCGTAGGCAGGCCAGTCATCGCCTGCAGCCTGGGCGGGGTTAATCTCAGGTGTATCATTGGTAGACGCTATCGTGCCTGTCACAGTACCTGGATAGGTGAATTGACTAGCAATTGCCACAATAATCGCTGCAACAATGCTGGCCACTAGCGCTAGGCTGCCGCCGCGTGAATGTAGCGGCTTTCGCCACCAGGGAAGCAGTAAAATGATGCCAATTAAACAGACAATGGCAACCCTGGGGACCAGCTGCCACCAGTCTAGGCCAACTTCCCAGAGTGCCCATAGCAGCGTTGCAAAAAGTACTACTGCATAAAGCCATAAGGCTGCGCCTTTGCGCATTGCCAGCAGTACACCGACAATAAAAATACTGACCCCAGCGATTAAGTAGTAAGCGCTACCACCTAAGCTAAGCAGCTTAGCGCCGCCAATGGTCAGTGCAACACCAGCTACCGCGAGTAGCAGGCCGAGCAGTAGCGCTGGCCATTTGCCGCGGGCACGCGTGTGTCCATCCATGAGAAAACCCCTATTAACAACGAATTGAAGCCGCTTGATAAAATTAGAAAAGCGACAGATCTGCAACGTGCCCTAACCCATTGGCAGTGATGATGGGTTAAAACACACATTGATTATGGGTAATTTTAATAATCAATTCGCTTTTGGTCTAATTATTTGCTTGCTAAGTAATGCTATAAGCCAAAAAACCGCGCCTGTTAACGTAGCGCGGTTTTGCGTTGGGGGCGGGAAGTGAGCGGGGGTTAACTTAGTGCAAGCATGGCTTAGTTAGTGAGCCTCACCAGCATTTTACCGGTATTGCCCCCTTCAAAAAGCGCTAGAAAGGCATCCGGTGTGCTTTCAAGACCCTCTTTGACGGTTTCTTTATAAGCTATATTGCCTTTCGCTACCTGAGGAGAGACTTCGTTAAGGAAATAGCGATAGCTAGACCAGTGATCGGCAACGATAAATCCCTGCATCTTAGCTTTGCGTACCACTAGCTGGGAAAGGTTGCTCGGCCCTGGTGCTGGTACTTCGGCGTTATAGCTGTCAATCATGCCGCATACCGCAATGCGCGCGCCGTCATTGAGTTGACTTAGCGCTGCTTCTAAGCAGACTCCACCAACGTTCTCAAAATACACGTCAATGCCATTAGGACTAGCAAGCTTAATAGCGTCGCTGAGCTCCTGCGCACTTCGGCCTTGGTAGCTAACCGGTTCTACGCCCAATGACTCAAGCCACGCAAGCTTGTGAGCGGCCCCAGCGATGCCAACCACGTGACAACCTTTTGCTTTCGCCAGCTGAACAGCAAGCGAGCCAACAGCACCACTGGCAGCGCTTACCAGTACATTGTCGCTAGGTTTACACTCGGCAATAAGATTCAAACCTGTCCATGCCGTCATGCCTGGCATGCCTAATACACCGAGATAAGCTTGTTCTGGTACGTCACTGTCTGGTAGCGCAGTAACACTGTCGCCTGGCAGCTGCGCGATATCCCGCCAACCACCCATGTGGCTGACCTTGTCGCCTTCCTTAATGGTTGAGTGGTTAGACGCAATGACCTCGCCAATTGCGCCGCCTTCCATCGGCTTGCCCAGCTCAAAAGGGGCGACATAGGTGCGCATGCCTGTCATTCGTCCGCGCATATATGGGTCAACGGACAGCCAGCGATTGCGAATTCTTACTTCACCTTCGTCAAGGTCGGGAAGCTCATGATTTTGAAGTGAAAATAGTTCACGTTTAGGTAAGCCGGTGGGGTAATCGGTTAAGGTAAAAAAGCGAGATTGCATGGGCGCCTCCTGCATGTGTGATTTAAGCAAATCTCTTTGCAGCAAATCTCTTTGCAGCATATCTCTTTGCAGCATAGAGACCGTTAGCGCGCTTTCAAGTTCGTCGAAGCGTTAATTTGCTGTGCAATAAAAAAAGCGGCCCTGGTGAGCCGCTTTCCATTAATCTTCTTCAACGCTGTTTGTTTAAGGGGTATCACACGCTTGCGAGTGTGTTATCCGTTAATCGACCAGGGTGATCATGACTGGTGCAACGCCACGCCGGATCATACCGAGTTGGCGAGCTGCCCGTTTTGATAGGTCAATAATACGTCCCTTAACAAAGGGGCCGCGGTCATTTATCAGTACTTCGACCTCCTGGCCAGTATCAGGGCGGGTAACAAGCACCTTGGTACCAAAAGGAAGTGTTGGATGGGCAGCCGTAAGCGCTTGCTGGTCAAAAGGTACGCCACTGGCAGTCGGGGAGCCCTGGAAGCGATCGCTGTAGAAGGATGCAATTCCCTCTTGAATTTCGGTGGCAAATGCATGACCAGTGGAAAAGAAAGTGAGTAATGCCGCAGCACAGCTCGTGCGGATGAACCGTTTAGATGCTCCCATTGGAGTGCCTCAGTTTACATTGTGCCGATTCTTTATGTGTCGGAGTATTTACCGATATCTGCCCCGATAGTAACGTGGTCATTTTAATACGGCAAGCTTTACGAAGATCGATGCAATTGGCTTCTAAATTAAGATTTTTTGCAACTTTCTTCAGTGCCGTTGTGATTCAGCAAGTTAACGAAGTGTGGTCGATGTAACTCGGCGGTGTCATGTGTCTGGTATAAATTTTAGATAAAGGCTCACTTTACTCAGATAGGCATCATATAATTAGCACTCGCTAGGTTTTACATGTTTGCCAATAAACAAGGATGCACCTATGGCTAAGTCTTCTTCTCTAACGCTAGTTTTGGTTGCCGCCGGTGGGGTTGCTGTTGGGTTGTTAGCCGCTCAGACGGCGCCCAGTTTTACATCAAAGGCAATCGCCAATGAACCTACCAGTGCGGAGCAGGGGCAGACTTCCCAAGCACTAGCAGGGCTCGAAAGTATCACGCTGGGTGAGCAAACTAGGGGAGAGATTACCTCGGCAGCGGAGCTGAACGGTAATGATGGTAGCCGCTATGTGCGCTATGTCATCAGCCTGGAAGAGGACTCGTTAGTCGAGTTTTCTCTCAGTGGTGCCTTAAGGGGAGTCGTCGCTCTCTATGACGATGGACTGCAGCTGCTGGAGAATGCCGAGACCGTTCGTCATCGTATCGAAAAAGATGGTCAATACGTAGTGGCCGTCAGTGGGGCGGATGCAAGTAGCTATGGCCCATTCACCCTTAATAGCCGTACGGTTGAGCTGAGCGATTCTGACACGCTGACCATTGGCGAGCCGATGGATAGCTGGCTGCCGGGCACGCCACGGGAAGTAACGTTAACCGTTGAAGAAGAAGGTATGTATCAAATTGAGATGCGTGCCGATGAGTTTGATGCGTATCTGGAGCTGTCTGGGCCGAACGGCTATAACCGTGAGGATGATGATAGTGCTGGCAACTTGAATGCACGTGTTTCAGATTTCCTTGCTCCTGGTGATTACACCGTCACCGCACGTTCTGCCTTCGGCGAAGGGAGTGGTCTTTTCACCTTGAGTGCGGAACCACGTGAAATGCCTGACGATCTGCGCAATGAAGGGAGCGTTGTACCCAGCGAAACGCTGAGTGGTTGGTTTAGCGGCCAGGATCGAAGCTATCAGCTAGAGATCGAAGAAGCTGGTATGTATCAAATTAATATGCGCTCAAGTGATATCGACTCTTATCTTGTGCTGGAAGGGCCAAATGGCTACTTCCGCGAAGATGACGACAGTGCTGGCAATCTGGATGCCAGTATTGCCGACTTTTTAGCACCGGGTAGTTATCAATTAACAGCACGTACGGCGTATGGCTCCGACAGCGGTTTGTTTACGCTTTCAGTAGAGCCGCGTGAATTGCCGGAGGGTGTAGAACTACGTAATGAGGGTGAGTTAACAGCTAATGAAACGCTCACTGGCTGGTATAGTGGTGAGCCGTTGACCTATGAACTCACTTTAGAAGAAAGCTCTTTGGTTAGGCTCAGCATGCGTTCAAGTGACTTTGATACGTATTTAGAGCTAAGTGGCGGCGGCGATTCTTATAGCGATGATGACGGCGGCAGCGGCACTAACTCGCGTTTAGAGCAGGCGCTTTTGCCGGGTACCTACACTGTTGTTGCACGTGGTTTCGCAGTTAGCGGCAGTGGCATGTTTGAGTTGCAAGTCAATACAGAGCCAACAGAAATGCAGCCTGACGCGTAATTTAGCGCACGTTGTATGATGCAACGCCCTTGCTGGTGACAGTAGGGGCGTTTGCTTTTGTATTACATTTTACGTGGCTTGAAGGTGGCGACGTTATTCACAAGGTGGTTTTATGCTGCGCTATTCATTCGGTTTAACGGTGATTGGTTTATTGTTATTAAGTGGTTGTCAGTCGTCGGATAATGCTTCTGAGGAGTCACTTGCGCTTGTTTCCAAAGCGGTTGAAAAAGAGTACATAGCACCTGAGTGTCAAGCTGAACAGTGCTCTACCGTCACTGTGTCTGCGCTTGCGTTTCCGCACTCTGCAGAGCTAACGGAGCAGCTACAAAAACGGCTGTTAACGCTTGCGATGGGCATTACTGAGCAAGATGCATTACCCGCTGATAGCTGGCAGGCCTATGCACAAAACTTTTTTGAGCTAGCTGAGGAAGATAATCGCACCGCGCCGGGAACAATGACTAGCGAGGCGATATTAGAAGCTGAGGTTTATGGGCAGCACAACGACTTATTGATACTTGAGCTAAGTAGCTACGTTTATCACGCGGGGCAGGCGCATGGTTTGCCAATGACTGAATTTATGGTGATAGACGAGCGTCAGCTGCGTGTGGTTGATCCAGACGATATGCTGTTGGAAGGTCAGCAGAGCGCTTTTCAAGCACTGCTTGATCAGGCCCACCAACGCTGGATAGAGGAGATGGGCCATGATGAGCAGTTTGCCCTCAATTGGCCGCTCAGCGAGAGTCGCAACATAGCCCCGTTGGCAACTGCCTGGGAAGTTAAATATAACGTCTATGAAATTGCCCCTTATGCAGCCGGCCAGCCTGTTCTGACGATCCCCCTTGATGCGCTGGAAGGTATCGCAAAGCCTCGCTATTTAGGTCAATAGTGCTTTAGCGGCTCGCTTTTAAACAGCCTACGACGACCAATAAGGCGGCCGTTGGCAGTCGCCAGTCAAACACGCTGACGCCTGCCAGCACCAGTAGCAGTGCCGCGAGAATGGGTACGCCATAGGCAAGGCTGCCTACCAGGCTGGCTTGGCCAAACCGTAGCGCTTTATCCCAGGCCACCATCGCAATACCGTACGGCCCAAGTCCCAACGCGATGCCCGCCAACAGAGTCTCACCCTGCGGCATTATGAAGGTGCCTTCCATTATCAAGCTGGCGCAGGTTGCAACAGCGCAGGCAATCATTAATAGCCTCGGGAGCAATGGCGTCAGTGGCACAGGAGCTACTTGCCCGAGCCAGGAGTAGAGCGCCCAGCAACAAGCCGCCAGTAGCGCTAACCCATATCCTGAGGCGGCCCCACCAAAGCTGCCACTTAAGGCTTGCGGTAGTAACAAAATAGCAGCGCCTGAAAAAGCAATTAGCGCGCCTGTCACGCTGGCGATATGCAGACGACCAAACCGGCTCCATTGGCTTAATAACACAAACAGCACTGGCCAGGTGTAGGTGATCAACGCGGCCTCTGCGGCAGGTGCTAGACGCATGCCAATGTAGTAACTGCTAACAGCGCCGACAATCAACAGTGGTAGGCCAAGCCATACGCTAATTTTCCAGCGCGTACGGCAAGTCGCGATATTAACGCGACGGCTGAGTGGCAATGTTGCCAGTGCACCTGCCAGCAGCGTAAGTGCACTAAGCTGAAGCGGAGAGGTATCTTGTGCCAGTGCAGCTAACAGCGGCGCTATGCTCCATAACATCACCGCCACAAGCGCTGCGCATACGCTGTACCTGGGTGATATGACAACCGGGGAATGAACGGGCTGCATGGCATCTCTCCTTGCGTTTAACCTGAGGCACGCAGCATACTCATTAAACACTCATCACAATATCGATCTTTTATGATCATTATTATCAATAATGGTGATGTATGCGCGCGCCAACGTTTGACTTAACGCTGCTTCGTACGCTGGTTACTATTGCCGATACAGGTAGCGTTACGGCAGCGGCCAAGCGTCTTGCGTACACCCAATCAACAGTGAGCATGCAGTTGCAGCGTTTAGAAATGCAGCTTGATGTGCGTTTGCATGAGCGAGCTGGGCGACAGCTACGTTTTACCCCTGAAGGAGATCGTTTGCTGGCTCACGCGCGCCGCCTCTTGGCACTCAATGATGACGCCTGGAGCGATATGCAGGCGCGCCAGATAACGGGTGATTTAACGCTGGGCATTCCTGAAGACTATGCGTCGCTATTGCCGTCGGTATTTGCGTACTTTCACCAGCTGTATCCTGCGGTGGGACTAACCGTAAAGTGTGGTACCAGTGCTCACTTGGTCGAACAGGTTAAAGCAGCGGAGTTGGACTTGGCGCTAGTGACTCGCCAACGAAACTCGCCAGGAGGCGATGTGATTCGCCGTGAGCCGCTAATATGGGCGGTCGGGGTAAATCAGCAGCCTTCGCTAAGTGACCCTATTCCGCTGGCACTTTATTCGCCAGGCGCTGATGTTTTTCGCGAGGTTGCCGAGCAGGCGTTACAGGCGGCTGGGCGTGATTGGCGCGTTGCGTATACTAGCCAGTCAATGGCGGGGCTTGCCCCTATCGTGACAGCGGGGTTAGCCGTTGTTGTGGTAACGCATAGTATGTTAACCCCATCGTTGCGCCCGCTGGATGACAGCAGTGGCCTTCCTGCCTTGCCAGTGATTGAGCTAGCGCTCCATCGTGCCCCACACCGTCCTTCTGAACCTGCGCGGCGTTTAGGAGAATTGATTCGCGAACAGCTAGCGGCACCTAGTGAAGCGTTATAAGGTGTCGTTTTAATGTGTTCTTTGATAGGAAGTTAAGATGCCTATAGTCACTATCCAGCAATTCCCCCGTGATCTTGCCCAAAAGCGAGAGTTGGCAAAGCGCATTACTGACGCTTTCAGCGATGTGTATGGTAGCGATCCGGCGAGCGTGCAGGTGTTTTTTCAAGAAGTAACCCAGGAAAATTGGTCCAAAGGCGGCCAAATGGGGGTTGACCGCGATACTGCTCAATGAGGGTGCTAATTTAGGATTGTCTGATTAACGTGATGAGCATAGGCCAGATAAAACAAAATCAATGAAAAAAAGACCGGGCTCGCGTTCGAGTTTGCGAGTCGTAAATGAGCATTATTTTTTCTAATGCAAGCTGACTGAGCTAAGCTAACTACCATGAGGCGCATGAGCCGGGAGTTCTGAATGCACGAGTTAGATCACTACATTTATCCGCATCGAGTATTGCACTGGCTAGTGGCAGTCGCTGTGTTGCTGTCATTGGCAAGTGGCCTAACGCTGGGCTTCCTGGGGTATGAACGCACCGTTGATTTGCTGGGGAATACGCTTACCAACGTACTCTATACCAGCCATAAGACCTTAGGTGTGACGATACTATTGCTAATGACGCTGAGGATTATTACGCGGCTAGCTTTTGTTGTGCCCGACCACGAGCCGCCACTCAATGCTTTCGAGCGAATTATCAGTACTAGCGTGCATCACTTGCTTTATGCGGGATTGGTGGTTATGCCACTGCTGGGTTGGGCAGCCACTGCTACCGGTGGCTTTCCTGTTGAGTTTTTTCAATGGCATTTGCCGGGAATCTTGGGCAAGAACGAAGCGCTTTCGCAAACGCTGTTTGTTTGGCATGAGCGTTTAGGCTGGGCGTTAGTCGTGCTTATTACGCTGCATATTGCGGGTGCTTTATTTCATTGGCGAATCAAGCACGATAACGTTATGAAACGTATGAGCTTGTTTGACTGATAGCGCTTACTATCCGTTAATATCACGCTGAACCATAACCATAGCAACGGGTGGTTTGGCGTGACTTAACGGCGTACATCTGGCTATCCGCTTCACGAAGCAGGCTGGCTAACGTATCGTTATCTGCATGGCTGGTACAAATACCGATGCTGACGCCGACGCTAACTAACGTGCCATCAGGTAGCTTGATAGGCGAGCGAACGGTCTGTTCGATACGGTTACGCATCTCCTCTAACGTCGCCTGATCAGTTATCCCCTCTAGTAAGAGAATAAACTCATCGCCGCCAAAGCGCGCGCAATGATCACTCCCACGTGCCACGTGCACGAGACGCTTGGCAACTTGCTGAAGCACGAAGTCGCCTACCTCATGGCCATACTGGTCGTTAATTGGTTTGAAGCAGTCAAGGTCACACATGACTAGCGCTAAAGGCGTATGCGTTTGTTTGCAATGTTGAAGAGCCGCTTCTGCGCAGCGTGCCAGCCCATTGCGGTTAAGCAAGCCGGTAAGGGTGTCGTGGTTGGCCAGCTTCTCTAGCGCCTGGGTGCGGGCTGCTACTTTTGCTTCTAGAATAGCCTCCTGCTTTTTAAGCATTGCGACGGTTTCTGCCTGGGCGCGCTCTTTTTGCCATTTTAATTTGTTAAAACGTGCGGCCAGTGCGAAAGATAGCAGCAACATCTCAATGGCTGAGCCGATTTGTATTCCGTGAAGAGTGAGGAAGTTGGCGGGCAGAATACTAAGGTTTCGAAGTGCAAAGACGCTAGCCCCTAGTAAAAAGATTGACCAGGCAAGCGCAAAAATACGCGCGCTGGGCACGCAGCGCCAACTGCAATAAATACCGCACACGAGCATTAATAATGAGGTAGCAAATCCCGTTATATCCATTAAGCGCAGGGCGGGTTGAATTGGCAAAAATATCACTGCTACCAGCGCTACATAGCAGTAGCTGCGAAACAGCGTGATGATTTGATGCCAGCGCGGGCAGTAGATGGCTGTGTTAAGAAAGCTTTGGGTAAATAGGGCTCCCATCGCAGAAGCAAACGTAAAACCAATTGCTACCAGGCGCGGGGTGTTGTCGCCTAGGAAACTCCAAAACATCAGCGTACCCAGGCCATTGAACGTCAAAGATGCCGTCGTAAAACCGAAGGCAAATAGAGCGTAGTAGAGAAATACGTGCTCTTTAAGCACAAAAAATAGCAGCAGGTTGTAAACGCTTAATGTTAGCAATATGCCGAAGTAAGTCGCCAGCCAGAAGTTATGCTGGTCATTCTGAGCATAAAACGCCTCTGGCGTCATTAAGCTATAGCTCAGGAATTTACTGCCAGCAGCTTTTACTTGGGTATAGATCGTCACTGTTTCCCCGCCGTCCAGCATTAGCGGAAAAACGGCTTGTCGGTGGGCGATTGATCGCTCGTCAACTGGAACGGCGATTCCGCTGTATTGAACATCACTAGCGTGTTCCCTCAGCGTATACAGGGTGACATGGTCTAAAAATGGGTATTCGAATTTAACCATCCAGGTAGCTGGGAGGGGCGATGCATTATGAATTTGCGTTGTTAGCCAAACATCGCTTTGTGTGTAGCCGAAATGTAGGTCAGAAGCATGGTGGACCGGTTTGAATGAAGGAGATAATGCTAAAACATCGCGTAGGTTTAGCGATTCTAATGTGCTCCAGTAACCGCTTACTTCATTTAAATCGTAACGCGCCTGCTCGGGCGAGGCGACGAGGGTAGCTGCCATGCTTGCTTGTGAATGCCAGCTAATAATAAGCACTAACAAGCCAGCCGGAAGGCGCTTTAACCAACGGTAAGCATCCATAAATATCGCTATTTTGGTTATTTTTACGTTGGGTTTTATCGCTTCTAGGTCTTAGTGCCTAGGTTCCCTTGCCTGCCTTGGGCACGTTTTGCTCCTAGTGAGAGTGTAGACCTCTTTCAACGCGAGAGGTCGACAATGGGTCTAAAGCATGAGGCAGTTCAGACTTTTGGTTAGTTGCTGGATTAGTTGTCCACTATGGCGCCAAAAATGCCAATAGAGTGGCACTGTCAGTGAGTGGCCGGGGGCGATGCTGACTAGTTGGCCTTTTTGCAGTTGGTCTAGTGCCTGCAGTTGTGGAACCATTCCGTAGCCAATGCCTGCGGCGGCGAGACGCACAAACCCTTCTGATGAAGGGCACAGGTGGTAGGGGAAATGGCCGTGATAACCGCACTGGGCAAGGAATTGATGCTGAAGCTGGTCATGAGGGCCGAATACAATCACCGGGGCTTGCTGGAAGGCTTCTGCGGAAAGGCCTTCGGGAAAATAGCGTTGCACGTAGGCGGGTGATGCTAGCGGGAGATAACGCATGTCACCTACTTTAATACACCGTGCACCCGCGATGGGTGTTGGCGTAGAGCAAAGACAGGCTGCGACATCGCCATCCCGCAGACGGTTAAGCCCAACGTCCTGATCCTCAATAACTAAGTCGAGCAATACGCCTTCGGTTTGACAGATATCTGCCACTGCGGCTGCCCACCACGTCACCACGCTGTCAGCATTGATTGCGATTCTTAGTCGGGTCGTTGCGTTATCTAGCGTAGGTAGTGTCTGCTGTAAGTCACGTTCTAACAACTGTACTTGCTGGTAGTGGGTGAGCAGCCGCTGACCAGCCGGTGTAGGTGAAAGCTTGGGGTGACGCATTAGCACAGGCTGGCCTAAGCGTACTTCCAGTGCTTTTATACGTTGAGAGATGGCTGATTGAGAAAGCCCTAATGTATCGCCTGCTCGTTCAAAACCACCGCACTCCACTACTGTGGCCAGGGCATGGAGAAGTTTGTAATCCAACATGGCCGTCTTCCCAGGTTAAGAAAGTAATGACGTTATGCAAAAGGCGCGTATTTAACAAATAAAAGCGCCATATCCTACTTAGGTGAGATTGAATGTCATAAGTAAATGAATTACATTAATCTGCAGGGAAACGACACTAACCTCTTAATGCCATCGCTTAAAGGACACTGTAATGCCTTTCAACATGCTCCGTCGCCCTCTTGCAGGTATTGTTGCGCTTAGCGCGCTGATGCCTTTTGCCGTTTCCGCTGACGATGCCGTTAGCGCCGATGCTGTGGTCCATCACTATGCTGACTTGGCGCATGCCAATTACGCCGATGCGCTCAATGCCGCCGAGGTGTTGAACGAGCGTATCGACGAATTGCTGGCCAACCCCACTGCTGAGGCCCTGAACGCCGCGAAGCAAGCTTGGTTGCAAGCACGGGTGTCGTATCAGCAAAGCGAAGTTTTTCGTTTTGGCAATGTGGTGGTGGATGACTGGGAAGGGCAGCTGAACGCTTGGCCTCTGGATGAAGGCATGATTGATTATGTCGAAAGCGATGGCTACCAGCATGAGTTGGGTAATGAAGGGGCCACTGCTAATGTCATTGCCAACGAACGTATCACGATAGGGGGGGAAGCCCTGGATGTCAGTGATATTACGCCGGAGCTCTTAGCCGATCTTAACGAAGTAGGTGGCTCAGAAGCCAACGTCGCCAGCGGCTACCACGCTATCGAGTTTCTGCTCTGGGGGCAGGACCTTAATGGTTTCGAAGCAGGCAGTGGTGAACGTCCGGTGAGCGACTTCCAAACTGGCGATGACTGTACCCATGGTAACTGCGATCGCCGCCGAGCGTACCTGGATGCAGTGTCGGACCTGCTAGTCAGCGATCTTGAGTGGATGGTGGCTCAGTGGTCACCGGAAGTTGAAGACAACTACCGTCAGGAGCTACTGGCTGAAAGCGATCAAGAAGGCCTGCGCCGTATGCTATTTGGTATGGGGTCGCTATCGTTGGGCGAGCTAGCAGGAGAGCGCTTGAAAGTTGCGCTTGAAGCCAACTCTTTTGAGGATGAGCACGACTGCTTTAGCGATAATACTCATAACTCCCATTACTATAATGGCCAGGGGATTCAGAATATTTACACGGGCAGCTATCAGCGATTGGATGGCAGTATCGTAGAGGGCCCGTCATTGGAAAACTTGTTGTCGCAGCAAAATGAAGCACTTGCTGATAGCCTGAGTGACCAACTTGAGGCAACCATGGCCAAGCTTGATGCTATCAAGCAAGCGGCTGAAGCGGAAAGCTCGCCGATGGCGTTTGATATGATGATTGCACCCGGCAACGAGCAAGGGAGTAAGTTGATCAACGACGCCATTTTCGCCCTGGTAGCGCAAACGGCATCCCTTGAAGAAGCCGCCGGTGAGCTGGGGGTTACCTCTTTACAGCCGGATGATGCAGGCCATCGCTTCTAAATCATTAGTGTGATTTTATGAGCCGTCCGGCAGCTTGGCTGTCGGACGGCTTTTGTCGTTTGTCTCAAGGTATACTTATGTGCCACTTCTCTCGCTTTTTTGCCTTCAGGCGACTCGCTCAGTGCAGCCTTTTCTTAATACTGTTGGCGGCCTCTTTGGTAGTGGCCTCTCTGCAGGCGGCTGAATCTCCCGCCATTCAATTGTCGCCGATGAGTGGTGGCCATGGGGCAGTGGAACAATTTGATCACAACGCTTATTCATTACCGCTACGTAACATGTCGATGACCAAGCGGCTTGACTTCAGCGTCGGCAATAGCTTTTTCCGCAACCCCTGGGTGGTCGCACCTGCCAGCACTGAAGCCCGTGATGGCCTGGGCCCGTTGTTTAATACCAATAGCTGCCAAGGCTGTCATCTCAAGGATGGGCGTGGCCATCCGCCGATGGGGGATGAACCCCCCATTGCGTTGTTCCTGCGTCTTTCGCTGCCTTCCGATCAGGCGGAGCCGGAAACTCTAGAGCAACGGGGCGCGCTGCCGGTACCCAGCTACGGCTTGCAGCTACAAACCTCTGCGATTCCTGGCGTGCAGCCGGAGGGCAAACTGGTCATTGAGTACCGTCCGCGGGAGGTGAGCTTCGCTGACGGCCATCGCGTTACCTTGCAGGAGCCGCTTTACTCAATTGCCGAACTTGCCTACGGTGAGCTACCAAATACGCTGCTGACGTCGCCACGGTTGGCGCCACCAATGATTGGTTTGGGCCTGCTGGAAGCGATTCCTGAAGCAGACCTGATGGCGGCTGCCGACCCCAACGATACCGATGGCGATGGCATTTCTGGGCGCTATAACCAAGTCTGGGATGTGCGCAGTGGCACCACGGTGATGGGGCGCTTTGGTTGGAAAGCGGGTGAGCCCAGCATTGAACAGCAGAGCATGCACGCCTTCGCCGGCGATATGGGGCTAACGTCTCGCTTAGCGCCGCAAACGGATTGCATGGAGAGTCAGGGGTGCGATGCCTTTGCTGATGGTGGAACGCCTGAAGTCAGCGATGACATTGCAGACTTCATCACCTTCTATGCCTCTAGCCTAGCGGTACCGATGCGCCGCAACATGGATGATCCTGAGGTGATACAGGGGGCCGAGACATTTAACGCACTGGGCTGCGCAAGCTGCCATACCCCCCGTCATCGCACTGCCTCGGATGCACCTCGGGCGGCGTTAGCGAATCAAGAAATATGGCCTTATAGCGATCTGCTGCTCCACGATATGGGCGAAGCTTTGGCCGACCATCGTAGTGAATTCCAAGCGGATGGGCGCGAATGGCGCACCCCACCGTTGTGGGGGATTGGCTTAGCACAAACGGTGAATCCTCGGGCTGGCTTTCTCCACGATGGCCGTGCTCGTACGCTGGAGGAGGCGGTGCTGTGGCATGGTGGCGAAGCAGAAGCGACCATTGAAGCCTATCGACATCTCCCCGCTGACCAGCGCGCGGAACTTATTCGCTTTCTTGAGTCTTTATGAGCTTTGCAACGCTTCTGTTACGGCTGTCGGCTATTCGTAAGGAGTTAATGTGATTTCTTCTCTTCGTCGTTTGGGGGTAGCCGTTGCGTTTTTAGCGGCTCCCTTTTCTGCACTGGGTTCCGCTGATACGGACACCAATACACCACGTGATATCTGGCATGGCGCGATAGCGCAGCAGTATGCCGAACTCAGTCATGCCTCTGAGCGCCTTGAGGCTAGTGCAACGCGCTTTTGCCAAGCTCCCGATGAATCGCTCAAGCAGCGGCTTGAAAGCGACTGGCTGGGGGCTTATCAAGCTTGGCAGGCGGTGCGCTTTGTCCAGTTTGGGCCCATTGAGCAGAATAGCCGTGGCTGGCAACTTCAGTTCTGGCCAGACCGCAAAAACCTGGTAGGTAGCAAGGTAGAAGGATGGTTGAGAGCGGACACCATGCCAACGGCCGAAGATATTGCTAGCGATAGCGTCGCGATTCAGGGATTTCCGGCTATTGAGTACTTGCTATATGACGATGCTATGAGTGACCGGCCACTTGGTGAACCGGCTATGTGCGGCTTGTTGCAGGCTATCTCTACTCATCTCGTAGACACGAGTAGCGCACTGGAGCGCGACTGGCAGGCCTTTGGTATGCACTATCGTGATACCCCGCGTTACACCGAAACCACACTGGCTAACGCCATTCAAGCAATCGAAACCCTAGAGCAGAAACGTCTTGGTGAGCCAATGGGGCTACAAGGGGCGCCTGCTAATCGTTATTTAGCGGAAGCTTGGCGTAGCGGTAACTCCATTCGTTTGGTGGAAAGTACGCTTGAAGGGCTGCGCACAGGGTTTCTTCCAGGGCTCTCGACGTTGCTGCGCGAAGCCGATGCAGTGCCACTCGCCGAGACATTTCGTGATCAATTGGACAAGACGTTAGCCAAGGCGAGTGATCTGCCTTCGGAGCTGACAACGTCACTGGACGATCAAGCCTTTCGTGATCTGCAGTCGCTTTACCTCAATATTGGTCAGTTGAACTATCTGCTAGGAACCGAAATTGCGGCCGAGCTTGGCCTAGTGCGTGGCTTTAATTCTAGCGATGGAGATTGAGCGATGCAGCGACGGCAGGTGCTGAAAGCTGGGCTAGGAAGCGTCTTAATGGCATTAACACCACTGAGCTGGGCGGTGCCGGGGCGCGAAAATGCTGACTGGCTGTTTAGCGCGGTTGATGATCTTGATGGGAAGCACTACATCGCTGGAGTGGCACTGGATGGCAAAAGCCGCTTTATGATTGAAGTGCCCGAGCGCTGTCACGGGGGCTGCCTACGTCCTAGCTCCCACCAGGCAGTACTTTTTGCCCGCCGCCCCGGCACTCGAATGCATGTGATCGATGGGGCTAATCGGCGCTTAGCTCATACCATTTCAGCGGGAGAAGGTTACCATTTCTATGGACATGGGGTTTTCGACCTGAACGGGCGCTATCTGTATGTCACCGCCAATCGTTTGGCGGACAGCGCCGGGCTAGTGCGCGTTTACGATGCTGCCAACGACTACGCTCATGTGCGCGATATGTCGCTGGATGGTATCGGACCCCATGAGCTTCGGCTGATGCCGGATGGCGACACTCTGGTGATTGGTTTGGGCGGAATCCAGACTCATCCAGACTACGGCCGGGTAAAGCTCAATCTGGACACCATGGCCCCGGCGCTGATGCTTATGAATCGCCACAGTGGCGAAGTAGTCGCCCGCCATGCCCCTTCGCACCACCAGCTTAGCTGCCGCCATCTAGACGTGGCAGCGGACGGCACGGTGATCGCCGGATACCAATTTGAAGGCCCTGAGTGGGAATCCTATCCGCTGATTTGTCGTCTGGATGCTGCCGGAGACTTCTCAGAGCTGGCGCTGCCCGATGAGGTCACCACCAGCCTCCGGCACTACACCGCTAGCGTCGCGTTTAGCCGTGTTTCAGCAACTGTTCTGGTGACCGCTCCTCGCGGTAATCGGGTGCTGCTGCTAGATGCTGAACAGGGCCGCTTGAACGCTAACCTGGAGCTACCCGACGCTGCCGGTGCCCGCTGTGATGGGAGTGGCGGCTTTCTGGTCTCCTCCGGCCAGGGCGGACTCTACCGTGTAACCCCTGACACGGCAGTGCCCGAGTTGCTCGCCAGCCAGGAATTCCGCTGGGATAACCATTTGACCTGACAGATACCTAACGTCGGCCTAAATAGCGAAAAGTATTTATCCCTAGAGTCGAAAGCGCGAAAAAGCCAGCGGCCAAGGTAACAATCGTCGGCCCCGTGGGGGTATCAAAATAGTAAGCGGCCCTGAGTCCCAACGTAACCGCCAATGTCGCAATACACATAGCTACTAGTGCCATCATTTCAGGCGTTCTGGAGAAAGGCCTTGCCGTTGCAGCAGGAATAATCAGTAAGGCTGCAATTAGCAATGCACCGACCACCTTGAGTGCTACAGCCACGACCAGGGCAAGAGAAAGAGTTAAGACCAATTGCTCGCGGCGGGGCTGAATGCCATTGGCGTAGGCAAGTTCATCGCTCAGTGTGGCAGTCAGAAGTGCCGACCAACGCCAGAAGAGTAACGCCAATATCAGTAATGCGCCGCCACCGATGATCCACAGGTCATTCTGGCCAACGGCCAGGATATCGCCGAATAAATATGCCGTCAGATCAATCCGGACTCCCGAAATAAATGAAACAGCGACCAGGCCGATCGCCAAGGCCGAGTGCGCCATAACGCCGAGTAGCGTATCCATGGCATAACCGCGCCCGCTGAGTAGCGTTACGCAAGCGGCCATAGTGAGGGCAACGGTTAATACGCCTGCAAAAATAGAGAGATTGAACATTAAAGCCAGCGCAACGCCAAGGATAGCGGCGTGAGATGTTGCATCACCAAAGTAAGCCATGCGTCGCCAAACCACAAAGCAGCCAAGCGGTGCCGCAGCAAGGGCAACGAATATCCCAGCAATAGTCGCGCGCCACATGAAGTCATCCAACATGGGCTGCCTCCTCATGGTGATGACGATAAAAAGCAAGCATCTGTGCTGTCTGTTCACCAAATAACGCTTGATAGTCTGGGGAGGACGCAACACGTTCTGGTTTGCCCTCGCAACAGATGTGGCCGTTTAAGCACAGCACATGGTCGGCGGTACGCATGACGACATGAAGGTCATGGCTGACCATCAATACGGCACAGCGATAGTGCTGGCGAACCTCTTCAATTTTTTTATAAAAATCCGCAATGCCTCGATAGTCCAACCCTTGTGTTGCCTCGTCGAGAATTAAGATGTCTGGCTTTGTGATAAGCGCCCGGGCCAGCAGTACCCGTTGGAGTTGGCCGCCTGAAAGGTGGCTCATGGCGGAATTTTCCAATGCCTCGACCCCCGCGTTTGCTAATGTTTGCTGCACATCGCGGCGGGCATGGCGGTGAGGAAGGTTAATAAAGCGCGAGACCGTCATCGGTAGCGTTGAGTCTAAATGGAGTCGCTGGGGCACATAACCGATAGACAACTTCTCATCGATGGCCACATAGCCTGATGTTGGCTTAATGGCCCCAACTAATGTTTTAACTAACGTTGATTTTCCTGAGCCATTTGGGCCAATCAGCGTGACAATCTCTTCACGGTGCAATGTCAGATTAATATCTCTCAAAATATGCTGGCCACTGATCAGAACATTGATTTGTTTGGCGCGCAGGAGAGGGGCATTACCGGGTGTGAATTGAGACATCAGCTTGCAGCCTCTCGGTTAATTGCTATTCTGATTCTAATTGTTATGTTATAACATATATTAAAAATAAGGACTAATGCTTCTGTGGCTATCAACGCTTTCTAACTAGGTCGTATGGCTTCCTAAATAGAACTTATGAAAGAGGGGGCATTATGGTTTTGATAATTTGGAGAACATCATGAAGTACAGACTTTTACGTTACACCCTGCCGGTATTAGCGAGCTTTCCATTGTCAGCCTTGGCCGCCGTTCCCCGTGTGGCGGTAGACATTCCGCCGGTCCATTCGCTAGTGGCCAAAGTTATGGGGGATCTCGGGACTCCCGACCTTTTCATTCAGCCTGGTGCATCACCCCACGGCTACTCACTGAGGCCTTCGGAAGCCAAAGTGTTAAATGATGCTGATGTGGTCGTATGGGTAAGTAATGATCTAACGCCTTGGTTATCGGCTCCGATCGCCAATTTGGCAAACGACGCCGAGCATCTGGAACTAATGGGCGTACCCGGCATTAATACGTTTGCATATCGTGAAGGCGCGACGTTTGATCTGGGTGACCACGACCACGACCACGACCACGACCACGACCACGACCACGACCACGACCACGACCACGACCACGACCAC
>NZ_BJUL01000011.1 GCF_007989605.1 Vreelandella venusta
GAACCTCCGACCCCCTGATTCGTAGTCAGGTACTCTATCCAGCTGAGCTACGGGCGCTTAACAGTTTTTAACATCGTTTTCGCGAACAAAAACATAGTAACATCAATTGCTTACTCATTTCAAGTTGGCGCGCCCGGGAGGATTCGAACCTCCGACCCCCTGATTCGTAGTCAGGTACTCTATCCAGCTGAGCTACGGGCGCTTATCCAAATTGATGTTACTTTATGCAGTTGGCGGAGAGAGAGGGATTCGAACCCTCGATAGGGCTATAAACCCTATACTCCCTTAGCAGGGGAGCGCCTTCAGCCACTCGGCCACCTCTCCTTAACGGCACGGCGCGAATATTACCGATTCTGATGGTAGCTGTCCAGCCCTATGCCGATTTTTTTTCGCACCGCCCCGTAGTTACCGCTTAAACGCCCAGTAGTAGACGCAACACGGATAACCATTTACTCAGATTCACTTTCGCTGTTGCGTTCACGCTGAATGCGCTGGTAAATCTCTTCACGGTGAACCGCGACGTCTTTTGGCGCGTTGACACCAATACGTACTTGATTCCCCTTCACACCTAACACTGTAACGGTGATCTCATCACCTATCATCAGTGTTTCGCCGACACGGCGGGTTAGGATGAGCATGGCTGATCTCCTTCTCAGACGTTTTATACAACGGGATGTGTCCGCTCGAAGCGGCACCACTTTATTATGCGGCATGGTGCCGCCGCCACCAATGGCTCAAGCTCCTATGACACCTTAACCTCCCGTTGAAAGAAAGCTCACCACCACACGGCAGCAAGTACCCTTCAGCGTAGAAGGTTTAGTGCGCAATTGTTATTCGGATTCGATATCAGCTTTATCTAAACCAAATGCCTTGTGTAGGGCATTAACCGCAAGTTCCATATGCTTTTCATCAATAACGACGGAAATTTTAATTTCCGACGTGGAAACCATACGGATATTGACGTTTTCGTCGGCCAAAACACGGAACATTTTAGAGGCAACACCGGCGTGAGAGCGCATACCAACACCCACTAGCGATACTTTGGCAATATTGTCATCGCCACGCAGCTCACCACCACCCAAATCAGGAATTACCGTCTCTTCAAGCAACCTTTTGGTCGCTTTGTAATCACCTTTGGCAACGGTAAAGGTGAAGTCAGTGTAATCCCCAGCAGGTGCCACGTTTTGCACAATCATATCGACTTCGATATTGGCATCGGCAATAGGACCAAGAATACGCGACGCGACACCTGGCACATCAGGCGTATTCAAAAGGGTTAATTTGGCTTCATTTTTAGTAAAAGCGATACCGGAGATTAGCGGTTCTTCCATAGCGTCCTCGTCTTGGTCTGCGTCTGCAACAATTAGGGTGCCGGGGCCGTCTTCAAAGCTCGACAGCACGCGAAGTGGTACGTTGTACTTACCCGCAAATTCGACGGCGCGAATCTGTAGCACTTTGGAGCCCAGGCTTGCGAGTTCAAGCATCTCCTCTACGGTAATAGTCTCAAGGCGCTGAGCCTTGGAACACACGCGAGGGTCTGTGGTGTAAACACCATCAACATCGGTGTATATCTGACACTCATCAGCACCCAGTGCTGCTGCAAGCGCAACGCCCGTTGTATCAGAACCACCACGCCCAAGCGTCGTAATATTGCCGTCTTCATCGACGCCCTGGAAACCAGCCACAACGACCACTTTGCCTGTATCAAGATCAGCTTTTAGATCATCGGTTTCAATACGCCGAATACGCGCCTTGGTGTGGGCGCTATCGGTGTGAATGCCGACTTGGGCACCCGTATGAGAAGTAGCTGAAACACCTATCTGCTGAAGTGCCATTGCCAGCAGTGAAATGGTCACCTGCTCGCCCGTCGAGAGCAGCATATCCATTTCACGCGGCGCTGGGTCATCATTGATTGCGTTTGCCATGTCCGTCAGGCGGTTGGTCTCTCCGCTCATCGCGGACACCACCACTACCACTTGGTGGCCTTGTTCGCGAAAGCCTTTAACCTTTTCCGCCACGGCCTTGATACGGTCGACAGAGCCCACAGAGGTACCGCCGAACTTCTGTACGTATAATGCCATATGCCGTTTTTTCCTATAGGTTCGGGAATGGAGAGTGAGTATTGTTATTGCTATTTAACAAAAAGCCGGTAGCAAATAGTGCCACCGGCCTTTGTAATTAGCTAAGCGTATTTTCCAGCCAAGCCGGCACGCTGCTTAATGCTGCTGGCAAGGCATCGGGTAAACTTCCACCCGCTTGAGCCATATCCGGGCGACCACCACCTTTGCCGCCCACTTGCGAAGCGACATGATTGACTAATTCACCCGCTTTTACGCGGCCAGTTAAGTCTTGGGTAACCCCAGCAATCAGGCTCACCTTACCTGCCGCCGTATCCGCAACTCCCAGCAGGATAACGCCTGAGCCAAGCTTGTTTTTCAATTGGTCAAGCACGCCACGCAACTCTTTACCGGACACCCCCTCAAGCTGAGTGGCCAGTAACTTAACGCCGTTGATTTCTTGCACTTGGCTAAGCATGTCGCTGCCCGCAGCGCTTGCCAGCTTCGCTTTAAGTTGCTCAAGCTCTTTTTCTAGCGCGCGGTTACGCTCAACCAGCGAATCAACTCGAGCTTCCACTTGCTCGGGTTTGGTTTTTAGTCGTTCGCCAAGTCGCTGAACACGAGCTTCCTGCTCACGGAAGTAAGCCAGCGCGTTTTCACCGGTAATCGCTTCAATACGACGCACGCCAGAAGCGATACCCACTTCGCTCACCACATGGCAACAACCAATGTCGCCACTGCGGTTCACGTGAGTACCACCACACAGCTCGATAGAGAAGTCGTCAGCACCAATGGTCAGCACCCGTACGCTATCGGCATACTTAGCTTCAAATAGCGCGGCCGCCCCTTTTGCCTTTGCCTCTGCGAGACTCATCTGCTCAGTTTTGGTCGGCGCATTCGCTAAGATCTGCTCATTTACCAGCCGTTCTACTTCCGCTAATTGCTCTGCGGTCATCGGCTCGAAGTGGCTAAAGTCAAAGCGCAGGCGCTCTGCATTAACCAGCGAGCCTTTCTGCTGAACGTGGTCACCCAGCACCATACGCAGTGCTTTATGCAGCAAGTGAGTCGCCGAGTGATTACGGATGGTGGCACCACGCAAACTGGCATCCACCTCGCCTCGCACGTTAGCGCCGACGCTCAGCGTGCCATCGACCATAATCCCTTGGTGAAGGTGGTGGCCACTCTGCTTCTGCGTGTCGGTCACCTGGAAACGACCGCCATCAACGTATAAGTAGCCGGTATCCCCCACCTGACCGCCCGACTCACCATAGAATGGCGTACGGTCTAGTACAACGGTGCCTTTTTGACCAGCTTCCAGGGCCGCTAACGCATTACCTTCGCTATCCACGATAGCAGTAACCGTCGCTTGGTCGGCCAGATGGTCGTAACCGGTAAACTGGGTTTCACCCTCTAGATCAATAGCAGCGCTGTAGTCAGCGCCAAACTGACTGGCCGCACGCGCACGTTCACGCTGCGCTTCTAACTCGCGCTGGAAGCCGGCTTCATCCAATGTGACTTCGCGTTCACGGCATACATCCGCCGTCAGGTCGAAGGGGAAACCGTAGGTGTCATAAAGCTTAAAGACGGTTTCGCCGGGCAGTACGTCGCCTTGTAGTTCTTCAAGCGCCGCATTCAATAGCCCCATACCGTGGTCCAGCGTGCGCGCAAACTGCTCCTCTTCTTTAAGCAGCACGCGGGCAATTTGTTCACTCGCTTCACGCAATTCAGGATAGGCGTCGCCCATCTCAGTATCTAGTGCGGTTACCAGCTTGTGGAAAAACGGCTCGGCAGCTCCCAGTTTATGCCCGTGGCGAATCGCACGGCGAATAATCCGACGTAGCACATAGCCGCGCCCTTCGTTGGAAGGCAGAACGCCGTCTGCAATCAAGAAGGCACAGGAGCGAATATGGTCGGCAATCACGCGTAATGAAGGCGTAGTAGTGTCACCATGGCCTGTCGCTTCAGCAGCCGCTTTCAGTAGATTTTGGAACAGGTCGATCTCGTAGTTGGAGTGAACGCCCTGCATAACGGCAGCCACCCGCTCCAAGCCCATTCCCGTATCGATGGAAGGCTTAGGCAGCGGGTTCAATGTTCCTGCGGCATCGCGATCGAACTGCATGAACACCAAGTTCCAGATTTCGATGTAGCGATCGCCATCCTCTTCAGGGCTGCCAGGCGGGCCGCCCCATACTTCAGGACCATGATCAAAAAAGATTTCAGAGCTGGGGCCACAAGGACCGGTGTCCCCCATTTGCCAGAAATTATCTTCATCAAGCTTTGAGAAACGTTCAGGGTCAATGCCGATCTCATCTTTCCAGATACGCTCTGCTTCGTCGTCACTGATATGCACCGTTACCCAGAGCTTCTCTTTGGGCAGTCCCAGGGTTTCCGTCAGAAATGTCCAGGCAAAGCGAATGGCATCACGCTTAAAGTAGTCACCAAAGCTGAAGTTACCCAGCATTTCAAAAAACGTGTGGTGACGCGCCGTGTAGCCAACGTTATCTAGATCGTTATGCTTACCGCCAGCACGCACGCAGCGCTGGGCTGACGTAGCGCGCACATAGGGTCGCGGGTCACGGCCAAGAAAAACATCTTTGAAGGGCACCATGCCTGCATTGGTGAAGAGCAGCGTCGGGTCATTGCCCGGCACTAGAGAGCTGGTGGGCACAATAGTATGCCCCTGCTTTTCAAAAAAAGATAAAAAGGCCTGTCTGATCTCTGCGCTTTTCATAGGGTATCCGTGACAAGAAAGCATGATGCCCCAGGGCGCTATCGCCGCCACCCGCTGGGGTCGCAAAAGGAGCATTATAACGCAGTTGTCAAACGACTAAAGCCGCAGTTAGCGACAGAACTAAAACAGAGGGTGAAAAAACACCCGGAGAAGGCTTGTATAAGGGAAGTTACAAGCAAGACAATGCGTAGCGGATTTGCTCAAAATTAAAGCCGCGCGTGGCGAGAAAGCGCTCGCGTTTAGCACGCTCTTTGGGAGTATCACCTGGCGAGGAAAAGCGCCTAGACAAGGTATCGTGAGCTAGCTCAAACCAATCTACGGCTTCGCGCTCTTCTACTGCGGCAAAAGCCGTCGTTAACGTTTCTTGATCTACGCCCCGCTGGCGCAGCTCCCCCTTAATACGAATACCCCCTTGTCCACGAAGAATCCGTGAACGTATAAAGCTTTCGGCAAAACGTTCATCGGACTGTAAATTTTGCTCTTCTAAGCGATCCAGGCAGGCATCAATTTCATCGGGCTGAAATGATTTTTGCTGCAACTTGCGCGCTAGCTCAGCGCGAGAGTACTCACGCCGAGACAGCATTTGAATCGCCACTTCACGCGGCGTTAACTCACTACTGGGGGGGAACATACTGTTCTCTCAACGGTTAGAAGAGTGCGTCTATTCGCTCACTGATCAATGGCCAATTGGCGTCTTTTTCGGACACGACGGTGGGCGACAAAGGCCACTCGATCGCGAGGCGCTCATCATTATAGCGCAAACCGCTTTCAGCCTCGGGATGATAGGCCGCCGACACCAGATAACTGACTTCAACAGCGTCGCTCAGCGTCTGAAAGGAGTGCGCAAAGCCTGGCGGCACATAAAGCTGGTACCGATTGGTCTCGGTCAGCTCGAACAGTTGATGGTGCAGGTAGGTTTCGGAGTCTTCACGAATATCCACAATAACGTCAACAATGCTCCCCCGGAGGCAGCGCACCAGCTTGGCTTCCGCGTGCGGCTTTCGCTGGTAATGCAGCCCCCGCAGAGTACCTCTTTTGGCTGAGAACGAGGTATTCTGCTGTACAAAATCGCCCAGCAAACCATGGCGCTCAAACTCAGCGCGGCACATCGTTCGGGCAAAAAAGCCCCGTTCGTCACCATGAGCCTCAAGCTCTATCAGCTTGGCATCCTTGAAGTTCGTTTGATGAAATAGCATGGCTTACTCCACAGAAGTAGCGGCGGTGCCAGATAGCGGATCCAAGGCAAACATGGCTTCTTGTTCAGCATACAGACGATCGATCAAGCGCAATGGTGGAATAAGCACATCATCGAAGGTTAGTGCCGCGTCCTTTTCGACACGGCCAACCACCTGACACCCCAGCGCTAGACCGATAGGTAGTAGCCGTTCACGCCGTATCACCTCTATGTTTTCAGCCACGCCGTAGACTTCGAAGCCTCCAAGCTCCTCAATTTGATCGCCCGCATGCAAGGTTTTCTTGGCCATCGCGATCACCCCCACCCTTGGGCCACCTAAAGGAGATAAAACCGGGTCACGGAACAACACTGCTCGCGCAACGGACGTGGGCACTTCAAAATGGCAAAGGTGATAAGGCGTTGAAAAGCAGTAATACGGCCCCTCGCCCATTTTATAAAGCTCGAGATAATGCCGTTGACGGGGGTTATCAATGGCGCCCAGCACGAACACCCCCGGCCCCGGCCGTGCCCCAACAACGTAATCCACCAGCCCTGGCCCTGCCGAATCCAGAGAGGATTCAAACGCCGATATCGTCTCCTCGATAGGTACCAAGGGGCCACTAGGCACGCCAGCGGAAAAATCAGGACCGAGCATGCCGCGTTGAGCAACTCGCATACCGGTTCCATTGGCGACAATCGCCTGTTCAAACGAAATTTTGGTGCCATCGGCAAAAGACGCCACCATCGCCGCCTTCTGCCCCCAGCGTTTAGCAAAACTTTCCTGGGTAGCCGGATTGCGATAAGGGTCATGCAGCCCCTTGATGTTGCCACACAGCACAGGCTTGATGCCCAGACCGGCGACGAAGCGATAGAGATTCATCTGCACGCCAGGCTGGTCGCCATCGGCAAAACTATAGATAACGCCTGCCGCATCAGCCTTCGCTTTTAAAATAGGGCCGATCGTCCCGTCGAGTTCCGCGTTCATTTGGATGACGTCTTTACCACTTTCAAGTGCCGCCAGCACAACATGTGCAGCGAACTCCAACGAGCCGGTCACTTCAATGATCGCATCCAACCCTTCCGCGCGAGCAAGAGCCACGGCATTCTCAGTAACTGCCGCTCGCCCCGCAGCAATCGCCATCTCAAGTTCCTGCTGAGTGTCGCAGGCGATTGGTTCAATATCGACTTGTTGATAGACCTTGACCGCTGCATCAAGATGACGATTGGCAATAGCGCAAAGACGCATCCCCACTGTTGCCGTCATAATCTGCAGGCCAATCCCCTTCGCTTGGAACCCCGCCCCTATCATTCCGACTCGAATGGGGTTGCCTTGAGCCTCTCGCTTGGCAAGTGCTGTATCAACAATGATCATCGGTGATTCATTCCTTCCAAATCTTCCAGGGGGCTCCTTCCGACCAAGCAGCCTCAAGCACCATTTTGTCCCTCAAAGTATCCATGCTTTGCCAGTATCCGTTGTGATGGAAGTATCCTAATCTGCCCGCTTTAATCATTTGCTGCATAGGCTCGTTTTCCCATACAGTCTGACTATCGTTAATCGTCTCAAAGACTTCCGGGTCACAGACAAAAAAGCCGCCGTTGATCAGGCCACCATCGATTTCTCCCTTTTCGCGAAAGCCCTCCACCTGATGGTTGCCTTCCTGCAAGCGCAGTGCACCATAGCGGCCCGGCTGCGTGACTGCCGTCAGGGTGCACCAATTTTTTGAGGCCAGATGAGAATCGATCAGCGCGGTAATATTCAGGTCGCTCAGCCCATCGCCATAGGTCAAGCAGAAAGGCTCATCCGCCAGTAAATGCATGGCCTTCTTAAGCCGCCCACCTGTCATGGCATCGGCGCCGGTATCCAATACGGTGACTTTCCAGTCATCATTCACGCTTTGAAGCCAGTCTACTTTGCCTGTTTTCAGGTCGATGGTGTAATCGGTTCGATTACCGCGATAATTGAGAAAGTAGTCGCGAATATACTCAACCTTATAGCCCCCCAGCACGACGAAGTCCTTCAGGCCGTGGTGGGCATACATTTTCATGATGTGCCAAAGAATTGGCCGCCCCCCTACCTCCACCATAGGCTTTGGACGAACCGTCGTTTCTTCACTCAAACGTGTGCCAAACCCTCCCGCAAAAATTGCAACTTTCATGATTTAGCCTCCATTGCAGGCATCTAAGTAACTAAGGAAGAGCCAAGCTAATCAGTGGGGTACTCCATTACGAATTTGCCAATTTAGACTCTCGGACAGGCGACCCTCGTCGATATGCGCTTGTAGCGCATGCAGACGCACATAGCGTGAAGTTCGGAATTGGGCATCAGTAAACTTCATGCCTTTTAGTCCGTTAACTACCCCCATTATCGAATCCAAAAGTGTCATTTTTGGCTGATGTTCAGGTGCTAGCCTAGCGAACAGGCTGAAATCTACTTGATAGGAACGGCTGTCCGCCGGTGCTTGGGTATTGATACTCAGAGTGGTGCCGGGAATTGCTTGGGCAACCGCTGCCGCCAGATCCCGTATCTGGTGGTTACGTTCATTAGAGCCGGTATTGATAGTGAGGATACGTCCCCCATTTTCGGGCTTACGCTGTATCGCCCAACTAATGGCTCTTGCCATATCGGCGACATCGATCAAGGGCCGCCAGGGCGACCCATCGCTAAGCACGGTAATATGCTGCTGGCTAAGCGCGCAGGCGACAAAATCGTTGAGCACTAAATCCAGGCGCAGACGCTGCGACATTCCACAGGCGGTCGCAAAGCGTAAACTAGTAATCACCATGTTCCCTTCGATGCCCGTCAAGGCTTCTTCTGCCGCAATTTTCGAACAGGCATAGGCGGTGACCGGAGCGACAGCATCTGTTTCACAACGCGGCGCACCAACAGCAACGCCATAAATACTGCAACTCGATGCAAACACGAAGTTTTCCACTCCTGCTTGAGCCGCTGCCTTGGCCATGGCTACCGTAGCGTATTGATTGACGTCAGCTGTGACAGCAGAAAAACGATCTCCCATAGGATCATTGGAGATAGCGGCTAGCTGAACCACGGCCGTGTAGCCCGCAAAAAAGTCAGCGGAAATATCCCTAACGTCGCCCAAAAACTGTTGGGCGAGATAACGCTCAGGAAGAAAATCAGCTCCCGTGAGACAGTGCGCGAAATAGGCATTGTCGTAACCATCAAGAGTGGCAGATGGATAGCGTGCGGCTAGTTCTCTTACTAATACAGAGCCGACGTATCCCATATTGCCTACGATTAAAATTTTCAAAGGATCACCTATTATTTAGCATCAGGTCATCAGAGCGCCAAGCGTTACCACGATCCTTGCTTAAAGCTTTTTAAGCTTTCATCCTGTTTTTTTCTTTAAGCTTTCTTTATCTGGAATCAGCTGATCTAACAGCCACGTGGAAGTTTGCTTCTTTTCGATAGGCGTATCTGCGGCCTCAGGCGCAGGATAAAACCACAAACTCTCCAACATTCCATGCAAAACTATATTGGCCTTACGGACTTCGCCTCTAAACAACAATATAAAAAACAACCGAAAAACTCGATAAACCTCCGAAACCATAAGGTATCGATAATGTGGAAAGTGACGATATTTACGGGCGATATAAATTTTATTTCTAATAAAGTGTCGATATAATTTCAAGCGCGCCGGATTATTTTCAGTGAGAATGCTAATAGGACCATTTTCTTGACGTAAATGCTGCACCTTACTCATACCTACAACGTAGCCGGGGTTATCTTGCGTAACTCTTAAGGTAAATTCGCTGTCTTCCCCCCATATGAACATTGCGGTAATTGGTAAACCATGCTCTGCCAAGGTAGCTCGCGGCAGCAGTATTGAAACGAAAGTAGCACGATGCACCGCCACGACACCTAGTTCAAGCAGCTCATGCCAGTCGCGATAACCAATAACATTTTTCAAAGGACTTATAATAGGTGTATTAGTAACCAAACCATTTTCAGTGAAAGCCTGGGAGAGAAGAAAAGCTGGTGTTTTTCCTTTATCTTTAAGCGTTTCATTAGCTAATAGCAAGAAGTGAAGTGCATCCGAATCGGGTATGACATCATCATCCATGGTCCAAATAAAATCAGCACCCTCTTGATAGGCGAGGCGCATACCTGCATTAAATCCCCCAGAGGCGCCAATATTATCCTTCAGAACATGCACCATAAGACCAGGGTAATTACTTTCGGACAACATCTTTTGGGTACCATCACTGCTTGCATTATCAATGACGATGACACGATCACAAGAGCGGCACTGGGAATATACTGCATCGAGACATCGCTTCAGTAGTTCCTTTCGATTATAAGTAAGGATTACCGCGAATACTTTATGCATAGCACATTATCCCCAAAGATGAACTTTTTCTTAGCACGACAAATATTAGCCTTTAAAATTAACCAACAGGCTATCCATCGTATTAAAAGTTTTATCTCATTATTTTTATAATTCTATAAATATCCCCTAACCACAATAATCAAAGTTTCGCCGTAGAAACGTAGCAGTCGTAGAAACTTAGCAGCCGTAGAAACGTAGCAGCAACGGCGACCAGCCACGGTTACACTTTGAAACCTTATGAAATTAAAATTTACATTTAAAAAATAAGCGACGTGTTTTTTTCTGTCAAGCACATGAACGGATCAAAAGTCTAGTTTGCAGTACCATTTTTCTCATTTCAGAAAAGCAAAAGGGGCACCTTTTTAGGCACCCCTTTTTTCATGCTAAAAATATAGGCTAAGCCCATCGCTACGCTTAGCTTGCTACTACTCGGCAGCAATCTCATCAAGCTGAAAAGGTTTTCGCCGCAACTTGCCCGCTAGTTCAGCGCGAGAGTATTCGCCCTGAAATAGCAACTGAATCGCCACTTCTCGTTGCGTCAACTCACCGCTGAAAGAAAACATGTCGTTTAATTAACAGCTTAGAGAACAGCAACATAAAGAGACTTACAGCAAATCATCATCACTCTCAGCGGCGACATCTACCTCTGGGGCTTCTTCTTTTTTTGCATCCGGCGGAGCAAGCAGTTGCGCTCGGATTTGCGCTTCAATTTCTTCCATGGTTTCAGGATGCTCTTCTAAATACTGAGCTGCATTGGCTTTGCCCTGGCCAATTTTTTTGCCTTTGTAGCTATACCACGCGCCCGCCTTGTCTACCAAGCTGCACTGGACGCCTAGGTCAATAACCTCGCCCGCATGGTAGATCCCCTTACCGTAGAGGATTTGGAACTCAGCCTGACGAAATGGCGGCGCCACTTTATTTTTAACTACCTTCACTCGGGTTTCGTTACCAGTGACTTCGTCACCCGATTTTACGGAGCCTGTACGCCGGATATCCAGACGCACGCTGGAATAGAATTTAAGCGCGTTACCGCCGGTCGTGGTTTCGGGCGAACCAAACATCACACCGATCTTCATGCGGATCTGGTTGATAAACATCACTAAACAATTAGCGTTTTTGATATTACCGGTAATTTTACGCAATGCCTGAGACATTAAACGTGCTTGCAGACCAACGTGGGAGTCGCCCATTTCGCCTTCGATTTCAGCACGCGGCGTTAATGCAGCCACTGAGTCGATCACGATCACATCTACCCCGCCGGACCTTACCAACATGTCGGTAATCTCCAGCGCTTGCTCACCAGTATCGGGCTGGGAAACCAGCAAGTCGTCGAGATTAACTCCGAGCTTTTCTGCATAGCTTGGGTCCAGAGCGTGCTCTGCATCGACGAACGCACAGACTTTGCCCTGCTTTTGCGCCTGCGCAATGACTGACAGGGTCAGCGTCGTTTTACCTGATGACTCGGGGCCATAAATTTCACATACGCGCCCAAACGGCAGCCCGCCGATACCAAGCGCAATATCAAGCCCCAATGAACCGGTGGAAACAGACGGCATTATCACGCGCGGGGCATCGCCAAGGCGCATAACGGTTCCCTTACCAAACTGGCGATCAATCTGGCTAAGTGCAGCATTTAGCGCTTTGGTGCGGTTGTCATCCTGAGCCATGCAGAAATTCCTCATCACAAACTGTATAATTAGACAGTAGTATGCCAAAGATTAGCGGCTAAACAAATCCTCAGCACCATATTTAATGGTTATTTCTTTTCACTGTCGCTGGCCTGAGCCATTAAGCGCGCAACTAGGCCTGCCAAGGCTTCACGTACGGCTTGCTCACGTACCGCTTGTCGATCACCATGAAAGTGGAAACACGCTGCCTGTTGGCTTTCTGCACTGCCCCAGGAAAGCCATACGGTACCCACAGGCTTCTCTTGGCTACCACCATCAGGGCCAGCCACGCCGCTGACGGCAACCGCTAAATCAGCCCCGCTTGCTAAACAAGCACCTTTGACCATTGCATTGACTACCTGTTCGCTGACCGCGCCATGGGCTTCGATAAGCGCCTCGGGCACATCCAACATGCGTGTTTTAGCCGTATTGGAGTAGGTTACATAACCCGCTGTAAAATACGCAGAGCTACCTGCCACAGAGGTAATTGCGCTAGCGATGCCACCGCCTGTACAAGACTCCGCAGTAGAAACTTCAACCCCAAGCTGCTGACACAGCCTTCCCAATCGTTGAGCAAGCAGTGATAGGTCAAGATTCTTCAGGCTTGAAACGCTAGGTGCCATGGTGACTCCTTCATGTGAGACCTCAGTTCAGCGTAGAATACCGTGTTTAACTTTCTCAAAGAAATTGCTCAAAGAAATTGCGCAAAGAAGTCGTTTAAAGTAACTGCCAAAGAACATGTCGCAAGCTGAAACTGCTTGCGCAACGCTCAACCAGGACACCCATGTCACAGGCCAGCCCCGCTCATACGCCAATGATGGCGCAGTATCTTAAGATCAAACGCGATCACCCCGAGGTACTTCTGTTTTACCGAATGGGGGATTTTTACGAGTTATTTTTCGATGATGCCAAGCGCGCCGCAATGTTGTTGGATATCACCCTTACCCAGCGCGGTCAGTCAGGCGGCAAACCAATTCCTATGGCAGGTGTGCCCTACCATAGCGCTGAGGGCTATTTAGCCCGTTTGGTATCAGCCGGTGAATCCGTCGCTATTTGCGAGCAAGTCGGCGACCCTGCCACCAGTAAAGGCCCCGTTGATCGACAAGTAGTGCGTATTGTCACCCCAGGCACGCTTCACGATGAAGCCTTGCTGGATGCTCGCCGAGATAACGTACTGGTCGCCGTTGCGCCTGGCAAAGACGGCTGGGGCCTTGCATGGCTGGAGCTCTCCAGTGGGCGCTTCAATGTCCTGGAAGTAGAAAGTGAAGCCGAGATGCTGGCAGAACTGACTCGCCTGTCGCCTGCCGAACTGTTAGTACCCGAAAGCTTAACCCTGCCCGACGCATGGTCACAAAAGCGCAGCCTACGACGCCAAGGAGAGTGGCTGTTTGACTTAGACAGCGCCACGCGCAGCTTATGCGATCAGTTTGAAGTCCAGGATTTACGCGGCTTTGGATGTGCGCACTTAACCAGCGCCCTCATCGCCGCGGGCGTACTGATTGATTACGCCCGAGATACTCAACGTTCACGACTGCCCCACGTAACGGCCATTAGTGTCGAAAATCGTGATGATGCCGTAGTGATTGACGCGGCCAGTCGACGTAACCTGGAAATTGACATTAACCTCGGCGGCAACAGCGATAACACCCTGGCCAGCGTACTAGACACCTGTACCACCGCAATGGGTTCACGGTTACTAAAGCGCTGGCTTAACCGCCCACTGCGCCAACGTAATGTTGTGGAAGGACGTCACGCGGGCGTAGCGCTGCTCTCTATTGAAGCAGCCTACCTACCGCTACGCGATACATTGAGCGATGTAGGCGACGTCGAGCGCATCCTGGCCCGCGTCGCCCTGTATAGCGCGCGCCCCAGAGATTTGGCGCGCCTGCGCGACGCCCTGGCAACGCTACCTGCACTTGAGCAATTACTAAGCGAAATTGATAGTGGTAGCGCTATCGATGGCCTGAAACCTCACATTCGCCCCTACCCGGAAATAGCCGATACCTTAACTCGCGCACTGGTTGAAAACCCGCCGGTAGTCATTCGCGATGGCGGCGTAATTGCGAACGGCTTTGACGCCGAGCTAGATGAACACCGCGGCATGGCTGAAAATGCCGGTGACTACTTAGTGCAGTTAGAGCTTCGCGAGCGCGAACGCACTGGCCTGGCCAATTTGAAAGTCGGCTATAACCGGGTTCATGGCTACTTTATTGAACTACCTCGCTCTCAAGCTCAGCAGGCACCCGCCGACTACATCCGTCGTCAAACACTAAAAAATGCTGAACGCTTTATTATTCCGGAACTTAAAGAGTTTGAAGATAAAGCACTTTCAGCCAAGTCCAGGGCCCTCACGCGAGAGAAATGGCTCTACGAGCGCCTGATGGGCGAACTCAACGCAGTGCTTCACGCCCTGCAAAGCACCTCGCGGGCATTGGCTGAACTTGACGTGCTCTGCGCCTTTGCCGAGCGTGCAGAGGCACTCAATTGGGTAAGGCCCCAGCTACAAGATGCCACTGGCCTTAGAATTACTGCTGGACGGCATCCCGTGGTCGAACATGTCAGCGATACACCGTTTGTACCCAACGATGTCACGCTAACACCTGATCAACACATGTTGATTATCACCGGTCCCAACATGGGCGGTAAATCAACCTATATGCGCCAGACCGCACTCATCGCGCTGTTGGCGCATAGCGGCAGCTTCGTACCCGCTGATAGCGCTGAAATAGGCCCTGTAGATCGTATCTTTACCCGTATAGGCTCGTCAGATGATCTAGCGGGGGGGCGCTCTACATTTATGGTAGAAATGACCGAAACCGCTAATATTCTGCACAATGCTACCGAGCATAGCTTGGTATTAATGGACGAAATTGGTCGTGGCACTAGCACTTTCGACGGCCTTTCACTGGCCTGGGCAAGCGCTGAATACCTAGCCGACGCAAAGGCACTCACCCTGTTTGCCACGCACTATTTTGAAATGACCGCACTACCGGAACAGGCCGAAGGTGTGGCAAACATTCACCTAACAGCCACCGAGCACGGCGACAGCATCGTATTCATGCACCGCATTGAAGCGGGTCCTGCGAGCCAGAGCTATGGCTTACAGGTAGCCCAGTTGGCAGGTGTTCCCAGCCATGTGATCCGTAGAGCCCGTGAGAAGCTAATGGCCCTAGAGCAGCGTGATGTGGATGAGTTACAGCGCCCAAGTGGCGTTTCCGCAACACCGCAACAAAACGATTTGTTCGCCAGCGCTCCGCACCCCGTGGTGGAAGCGTTAGACAAGGCCGATATAGATGATTTAACACCCCGCGAAGCGCTAGCGCTGCTATATCAGTGGCGAGAGCTGCTGTAATGGTATGAAAAGGAAAGCCATGAGCGCTTGCCGCCGCGTAAGGGCACCACTAGAATGTCGCCCATACTGTTTTATATTATAAGAAACGGCCGATTTATAACCATTAACTATTGACCACGACCGGGAAGCTCCCGGTCCCGCAAGAGGGATAGCAAGATGACGTTTGTCGTTACCGAGAACTGCATCCAGTGCAAATACACCGACTGTGTTGAAGTCTGTCCGGTCGACTGCTTCTACGAAGGCCCCAACTTCCTGGTCATTCACCCAGACGAGTGTATTGACTGCGCCCTGTGTGAACCGGAGTGCCCCGCAGAAGCTATCTTCTCAGAAGATGAGCTACCGGATGGCCAAGAACAGTTTATAGAGATTAATGCCGAATTAGCCGATGTATGGCCGAATATTGCTGAGAAAAAAGACCCGCTGCCCGATGCCGAAGAGTGGGATGGCAAAACAGGTAAGCTGGAAAAGCTAGAGCGCTAATCCTATAAGCCGCACATTTCCGGACCAGCGTTCGCGCTGGTTTTTTTTGTGTGCCACGCGCTGGGCGCACAAAAAAAGGCGGCCCGTAGGCCGCCCGCTCCAAGCACTTCCTCTGACCACTCCCTGTGTCAAACTCCTCAGATACAATCCTTGCCAGAGCCCACATCACTGTGTCACCTAGCGTATCTGACCTGCATCCCGTTGCATCCTGCCTGAAGCATCCTTGCCTCCCCTGTCCTGAATGCATTGTGGCAGAAAGCCGTTACAACTCAAGCAGACCAAAACGGCAACAGGCGAACCACTGCGGCTCGCCTGTTATCAAAAAACCAATAAAAATCAAAAATATAACCAAAAAAAGAGAAGGCATTTGAGCGATTGGCACCGGCATTTGTAAGATATCTCTTACAAAATCTTGAGACATCTCTTACACGCCGGCACCCATTTTCGCTTACTGTCCTTTAATGGCTTTCAAGCCGGGGTACGCCACATCGCCCAATTCCGCTTCGATAACAAGCAGGCGGTTATATTTCGCGACGCGGTCGGAACGGCACAGAGAGCCCGTTTTAATTTGGCCAGCACAGGTGCCCACTGCCAAATCGGCAATCGTAGTATCTTCAGTTTCGCCACTACGGTGTGAAATAACCGCAGTAAAACCAGCATCTTGGGCCATTTTGATCGCATCCAGCGTTTCAGATAGCGAACCAATCTGGTTAAATTTGATTAGAATTGAATTACCAATTTGCTCGTCGATACCACGCTTAAGAATCTTGGTATTGGTAACAAACAGATCGTCGCCAACCAGCTGTACTTTATCGCCCAACTTGTCAGTCAATGCCTTCCAGCCTGCCCAATCTGATTCATCCATACCATCTTCGATGGAAACGATCGGATAGTCCGCACAGAGGCCCGCCAGGTAATCGGCAAATCCTTCAGCATCGTAGCTTTTGCCTTCGCCGGAAAGGTTGTACTGGCCATCTTTATAGAACTCGGAAGAGGCACAGTCTAGCGCCAAGGTAACGTCTTTACCCAGTGCATAACCGGCATCAGCAACAGCTTGCTTAATGACCGCTAGGGCATCTGCATTAGATGCTAGATTGGGGGCAAAACCGCCTTCGTCACCCACGGACGTAGAAAGGCCTTTAGCAGACAGTACTTTTTTCAGCGCGTGGAAAATTTCCGCCCCCATTCGCAGGCCTTCGCGGAAGTTTGCCGCGCCTACTGGCTGTACCATGAATTCCTGGATATCAACGTTATTATCGGCGTGCTCACCACCGTTAAGAATGTTCATCATCGGCACCGGCATGCTGTACTGACCCGGCTGGCCATAAAGCTCGGCAATATGCGCATATAGCGGCACACCTTTAGCGTTAGCAGCGGCTTTAGCAGCAGCCAGCGACACCGCTAGAATGGCATTCGCCCCCAGATTCGCCTTATTTTCAGTGCCATCTAGGGCTAGCATTGCGTCGTCCAGCCCACGCTGATCACGCGCATCCATTCCTAACAACGCACCACTGATTTTGCCATTCACGGCCTCAACGGCTTTTAAAACGCCTTTGCCAAGGTAGCGTGTCTTGTCGCCATCGCGCAGCTCGAGCGCTTCGCGGGAGCCTGTAGAAGCACCGCTTGGCGCACATGCTTCACCTACGGCGCCACTTTCCAGACGAACCATGGCCTGAACGGTCGGGTTGCCGCGGGAATCAAGCACTTCTAGTGCGCTGATTTCAACAATTTTGGTCATAACAGTATCCTTTGGTTGTCAGTCTAATGGATGATTGTGGGTCCAATGTATACCATATTTGCTGGCGCGGTTAACGAATGGTCAAAGGCGTAAACCCTTTCACCAAGGCGTCTAACTGCGAAAGCTGAGTCAAAAATGGCTCTAATTGATCTAATGGCAGTGCGCAGGGTCCATCACACTTAGCGTTATCTGGATCAGGGTGAGCTTCTAGGAAGATCCCCGCCAAACCAACGGCCACCCCCGCACGAGCCAACTCTGCCACTTGAGCACGACGACCATCGGCACTGTCCGCACGGCCACCAGGGCGCTGTAAGGCGTGGGTGACATCGAAGAACACCGGGTAACCGGTCTGTTTCATATCCCCAACACCCAGCATATCCACCACTAGGTTGTTGTAGCCGAAGCTGGTACCACGCTCGCATAGCATCAGACGGTCGTTACCAGCTTCCTGAAACTTGGTAAGGATATGACGCATTTCGTGGGGTGCTAGAAACTGTGGTTTCTTGATATTAATCGCCGCACCGGTATTGGCCATCGCCACCACTAGATCGGTCTGACGGGCAAGAAACGCTGGCAGTTGAATAATGTCAGCGACTTCAGCCGCAGGCTCTGCCTGCCAGGGCTCATGAACGTCAGTAATGATGGGCACGCCATAGCGCGCTTTAATATCCGCTAGAATCTGCAAACCTTTTTCTAGCCCAGGCCCACGGTAAGAGTGGATAGAACTACGGTTTGCTTTATCAAAGCTTGCCTTAAAAACATAAGGCATCCCGAGCTTTTGCGTCACATCAACGTAGGCCTGTGCCACCTCATCAGCAAGCGTCGCCGACTCCAGCACATTCATGCCGCCTAATAACATTAGCGGCAAAGAATTGCCGGCGGTTAGGCCGGCAACGTTAATATGACGCTCTGGAAAGGATGATTGAGAAGTCGAAGCCATGTTATTCGCTCTCCCTCTTATTCCTGAGTCGTTGTATGAGCGCGCGTACGTGCCGTTTTGTGCTCTAAGGCAGCATTAACAAACCCAGAGAACAGCGGGTGCCCGTCACGTGGTGTCGAAGTGAATTCCGGATGGAATTGGCACGCCACGTACCAAGGGTGGTCAGCCAACTCAACGACTTCTACCAAGGACTGATCGACGCTCTTGCCAGAAATGACCAGGCCTGCCTGCTCTAACCCATCAACAAACTGGTTATTGACTTCAAAGCGGTGGCGATGACGCTCGACAATCTCATCAGCACCGTAGGCTTCGCGAGCTTTGCTGCCGGATTTCAAGTGACAGACCTGACCGCCTAGACGCATGGTGCCGCCTAAGTCAGACGCGGCGTCACGCAGCTCGATCTTACCTTCAGCGTTAATCCACTCGGTAATCAGGCCCACCACCGGGTGCTTGGTGTCGTGGGTGAATTCTGTTGAGTTAGCGTCTTTCCAACCAGCCACGTTGCGGGCAAATTCGATGACGGCTACCTGCATACCCAAACAAATACCCAGGTAGGGAATGTTGTTTTCACGCGCGAACTGAGCGGTAAGAATTTTGCCTTCCACACCGCGCTCACCAAAGCCGCCAGGTACCAGGATGGCATCTTTGCCAGCTAACCGCTCGGTACCGTGACGCTCGATATCTTCGGAGTCGATATAGTCGACATTGACCTTAATACGCCCTTGAATGCCTGCGTGAATAAGCGCTTCGTTAAGCGACTTATAGGCGTCCAGCAGCTCCATGTATTTACCGACCATGGCAATGCTTACCGACTTCAGCGGATTCAATTTGGAATCCAGCACCTTGACCCATTCGGAAAGGTCGGCAGGCTCTGCTTCCAGGCGCAGCTTATCGCAAACAATATCGTCCAGACCGTGCTCGTGCAGCATCAGCGGAATCCGATAAATAGTATCGGCATCCTGCAACGGCACAACGGCACGCTCTTCCACGTTAGTGAACAGGGCGATTTTACGGCGCTCACTCTCTTCTAACTCTACTTCGCTACGGCAAATCAAAATATCCGGCTGGATACCAATCGAGCGTAGCTCTTTGACACTGTGCTGAGTCGGTTTGGTCTTGGTCTCGCCTGCCGTCTTGATATACGGCACCAGCGTCAGGTGCATGTAAATCGCCCGACTAGCGCCAAGCTCACTACGGATCTGGCGAATAGACTCTAAGAATGGCAGCGATTCAATATCACCCACCGTGCCACCGATTTCTACCAGCGCCACATCAAAGCCTTCACCGCCAGCATAGACGCGCTGTTTGATTTCATCGGTAATATGCGGGATGACCTGAACGGTACCGCCCAAGTAATCACCACGGCGCTCTTTGCGCAGTACATTCTCGTACACGCGCCCCGTCGTGAAGTTATTCCCTTGGGTCATTTTGGTGCGAATAAAACGCTCATAGTGCCCTAAGTCCAAGTCCGTCTCGGCGCCATCTTCGGTGACGAACACCTCGCCGTGCTGGAAAGGACTCATGGTGCCCGGATCCACGTTGATGTAGGGGTCGAGCTTGAGCATGGTGACCTTAAGGCCGCGGGCCTCTAGAATCGCCGCCAGCGAGGCCGACGCGATGCCCTTGCCAAGAGAGGACACAACGCCGCCGGTCACGAAGATATATCGTGTCATGGAAAACCTGTCGAAACGTGATCAAAAGGCGTAACAGAAAGCCACACCAGGATGGGATGACAGAATAGCAGAGTACGCCTAAAGGCTCAATTTGAACTGCAGGTGGCAGAGGGGCGAAGACGCCCCTCACTATCAAAACTAAACGCCTAGGTAATCCAAAATCCCCTCAGCAGCCTGGCGGCCTTCGTAAATCGCGGTGACCACTAGGTCAGAGCCGCGCACCATATCGCCACCAGCAAAAATTTTCTCGTTGCTGGTTTGGTAAGCGTACTGGCCATGCTCTGGCGCTTTTACGCGATCACGCTCATCGACCTGAATGTTGGCGCTATCGAACCACGGTGCAGGGCTTGCCTGAAAACCAAACGCTACCACGACTGCGTCGGCGGCAATAATCTCTTCAGACCCAGGCACGACTTCAGGACGGCGACGGCCATTTTCATCGGGCTCACCCAAACGGGTACGCACGACCTTAACTCCTTCGACCTGCTCTTCTCCCACCACCGCAACCGGCTGACGGTTGAACAGAAACTCAACGCCCTCTTCTCGCGCATTAGCAACTTCACGACGGGAACCGGGCATGTTTTCTTCATCACGGCGATAAGCGCAGATCACGCTGTCGGCGCGCTGGCGAATAGAGGTGCGATTACAATCCATCGCCGTATCACCACCGCCAAGCACTACCACTCGTTTACCTTCCATCGAGATAAAATCGTTAGGATCTTTTTCAAAGCCTAAACGACGATTCACGTTGGCAATTAGGAAGTCGAGCGCTTTATACACGCCAGGTAAATCTTCGCCAGGGAAGCCACCTTCCATGTACTTGTAAGTGCCCATCCCCAGGAAAACAGCATCGTATTCCTGCAGCAGCGTATCGAATTCGATGTCGGTACCAATTTCGGTATTCAGACGAAACTCGACGCCCATCTCTTCAAAAACAGCGCGCCGACGCTCCATGACGTTCTTTTCCAGCTTGAACTCTGGAATACCAAAGGTGAGCAGACCGCCAATCTCGGGATATTTATCAAACACGACGGGCTTGACACCGTTACGTGCCAGAATATCAGCGCAACCAAGGCCCGCAGGCCCCGCACCTACGATGGCGACCTTCTTATCGGTCCACTCCACCTTAGACATATCCGGGCGCCAACCCATCGCAAACGCGGTGTCGGTGATGTACTTCTCTACCGACCCAATGGTCACCGCACCAAAGCCATCGTTCAGCGTACAGTCGCCTTCACACAAACGATCTTGTGGGCACACGCGGCCACACACTTCCGGCAATGAGTTGGTTTTATGCGAAAGCTCGGCTGCTTCAATAATATTGCCTTCCACCACTAGCTGAAGCCAGTTGGGAATGTAGTTATGTACCGGGCACTTCCACTCGCAATACGGATTACCACAGTGCAAGCAACGGTGTGCCTGACTCGCCGCATCGGTGGGCTTAAAGGGTTCATAAATTTCAGCGAACTCTTTTGACCGTGTGTGTGCGGCTTTTTTCTGTGGGTCTTGGCGACCCACATCAACAAACTGGAAATCGTTATTTAAACGGTTAGCCATGATTTCTCTCCTCGAAGCGTAGACTCTGGCGGGTTATTCCGGCTGACGCCGAGATTGATTCAGCAAACTACCCAAACTTGCCGCTTTTGGCTTAACTAGCCAGAAGTGGCGCGCGTAGTCGCCGAAGTCTTCCAGAATCGCCGCACCTCTAGCGGACCCTGTCGCCGCAACGTAGGCTTCGATCATTTCACGCAAATGACGGCGATACGCTTCCATCGCTTCGGTATTGACCCGGTGAATTTCGACCAGCTCGTGGTTGTACTTGTCCACAAAGGTACGGTCTTCATCCAATACGTAAGCAAAACCACCGGTCATGCCCGCGCCAAAGTTAACACCCGTTTCACCCAATACGCAGACCAACCCCCCAGTCATGTATTCACAACAGTGGTCACCTGCACCTTCAATCACAGCAGTCGCGCCAGAGTTGCGCACGGCAAAACGCTCACCCGCAGTACCTGCAGCAAACAGCGTGCCGCCTGTCGCACCATACAGGCAGGTGTTACCGATAATGGCGGTTTTATGGCTTTCAAACTGGCTAACCTTGGGCGGCACAATCACAATGCTGCCGCCGTTCATGCCTTTGCCCACGTAGTCGTTGGCATCGCCCTCGAGATAGAGATTTAAGCCACGGGCGTTCCACACCCCGAAACTTTGCCCAGCCACCCCGGTAAAGCGCGCAGTGACCGGAGCGGATTCCAGGCCATCTTCACCGTAGCGTTTGGCAATTGCGCCAGAGCTCAATGCACCTACGCTGCGGTCGCAGTTAGTAATAGTGAAGTCAAACTCACCTCCAGACTGGCTTTCAATGGCCTCTTTCAGTGCTGCCAACACTTCCTGGTTCTTAGCACCCGGGTCATGGGGCACATTACGACTCACCTTACAAAACTGCGGTGCATCTGCAGGCACAAAATCATTCGAAAGCAGTGGCGCTAGATCCAATTTACGCTGAGCAGCTGTGTTGCCTTCCAACACTTCAAGCAAATCGGTGCGACCAATCAGATCTGTCAGCTGGCGCACCCCTAACATCGCCATCAGTTCACGCACTTCTTCAGCAATAAAGCGGAAGTAGTTTTTCACCATATCGACAGTGCCGCGGAAGTGCTCACCACGCAGGAAGTCATCTTGCGTTGCTACGCCGGTGGCGCAGTTATTCAGGTGGCATATACGCAGGAACTTACAGCCCAATGCCACCATCGGCGCAGTACCAAAGCCAAAGCTTTCAGCCCCCAAAATCGCCGCCTTAACGACATCAAGCCCCGTTTTGAGACCACCATCAGTCTGCAGGCGAATCTTATCGCGCAGGCCGTTAATACGTAGCGCTTGGTGCACTTCAGGTAACCCAAGCTCCCAAGGAGAGCCCGCGTGCTTGATAGAGGTCAATGGGCTTGCCGCGGTACCACCGTCGTAACCAGACACAGTGATCAGATCTGCATAGGCCTTCGCCACACCAGTGGCAATGGTGCCAATGCCTGGCTCAGAGACCAGTTTCACGGAAACCTGGGCATCTGGATTGACTTGTTTGAGATCAAAAATCAGCTGCGCCAAGTCTTCAATCGAGTAAATATCGTGGTGTGGAGGCGGTGAAATCAGCGTCACACCTGGCACCGCGTAGCGTAGCCGGGCAATCAACTGGTTCACTTTACCGCCTGGCAACTGGCCACCTTCACCGGGCTTGGCACCCTGGGCAACTTTGATCTGCAGTACTTCCGCATTGACCAAATAGGCCGGAGTAACACCGAAGCGGCCAGAAGCAATCTGCTTGATTTTCGAACTACGGATGGTGCCGTAGCGGGCAGGGTCTTCACCACCCTCGCCAGAGTTGGAGCGCCCGCCCGCCTCGTTCATCGCTTGGGCCAACGCCTCATGAGCTTCCGGAGACAGCGCGCCTAGCGACATCCCTGCGCTATCAAAGCGCGGAATCAACGCCTCAACCGGCTCAACATCCTCTAATGGAATGGGCGTTGCAGCAGGTTTGAGCTGCAGCAAATCACGAATAGTGGCAACCGGACGCTCGTTGACCAACTGAGCAAATTTTTTCCACTTTGCGTAGCTGCCTTCTTGCACCGCCGCCTGAAGCGACTTCACGACATCAGGGTTGTAGGCATGATATTCGTAGCCATGCACATACTTCAGCATACCGCCTTGAGAAATGCCTTTGCGGGCAATCCAGGCATCCTTGGCCAGTAACTCCTGCTGCATTTGCAGCTCAGCAAAGCCAGCGCCCTTAATCCGGGATGCCATGCCGACAAAGCAGGTCTCCATAATCTCGTCGGATAGCCCCACCGCTTCGAACAGCATAGAGCCACGGTAGGAAGCTAACGTTGAGATACCCATCTTCGAAAGAATTTTGAACAACCCTTTCTGCAGACCTTTGCGGTAATTCTCGCGAGCATCGGCAGGGTTGCCTGTTAGCTCACCAGTGCGATGCATATCGGCCATAACCTGATAAGCGAGCCACGGGTACACTGCCGTCGCGCCCACACCAAACAGCACGGCCATTTGATGGGCATCCCTTGCATAGCCGGTTTCCACCACAATGTTGGCATTCGGCCGCAGCGCCAAACGACCAAGATGAGAGTGAACAGCCCCCACCGCCAACGCTGCCTGAATGGGCAACTGCCCTTTTGGAAGGTCAGCATCGGTCAACACCAAAATCACCTTGCCCGCTTTTACCTGCGCTTCAGCTTCTCGGCAAAGTAAAGTCACTGCCTGCTGCAGACTAGTGTGCTCCGGGTCGTAGCCGAGCGACAGCGTGTGGCTAGCGAAGGCAGGGTCATCCTGACTGACCAGCGCCGTAAATTTACGAGGAGATAGGACAGGCGTTGTCAAAATCAAACGGTGGGCATGCTCAGGCGTTGCCTTAAAGACGTTCAGCTCCGCACCACAGCAGGTCTCCAGCGACATAACAATCGCTTCACGAAGAGGGTCGATCGGCGGATTGGTCACCTGGGCAAACTTTTGACGGAAGAAATCAGTTAATAGACGTGGGCGACTAGACAGCACCGCCATGGGGGTATCATCACCCATCGAGCCAACCGCCTCCTGACCACTTTCTGCCAGCGGGCGCAGCACCTGATCACGCTCTTCAAAGCTCACCTGGAACATTTTCTGCTGAACATTAAGTGCGTCAGTGTCCATTGTCTGGAAACGCGCAAGCTCAGTCAGCGCTGACTCTAGGTAATTAGCTTCCTGCTTGAGCCAGCGCTTGTAGGGGTAAGCCGACTTCAGGCGATTATCAATATCCTGGGTGTGCAGCACTTCACCGGTCTGAGTGTCTACCGCCAGCATCTGGCCTGGGCCAACGCGGCCCTTAGCGACAACGTCCTCAGGGCGATAACCATAAGTGCCAATCTCAGACGCTAGCGTAATGTAGCCATTCTTGGTAATCACCCAGCGTGCTGGGCGAAGGCCGTTGCGATCCAGCATACAAACAGCTTGGCGACCGTCAGTCATTACCACACCGGCCGGACCATCCCAAGGTTCCATGTGCATGGAGTTGTATTCATAGAACGCGCGCAATTCGGCGTCCATGGTCTCAACGTTTTGCCAAGCAGGCGGCACCATCATGCGCACCGCACGATGTAGCTCCATACCGCCAGTCAACAGTACTTCCAGCATGTTATCCATGCTTGAGGAGTCTGACCCGGTGGTATTAACAATTTCCTCAAGCTCAGCAATATCAGGCAGGCGCTCATTAACAAAGTTGGCTTTACGCGAGTTTGCCCAGCCGCGGTTGGCCTCAATCGTATTGATCTCGCCATTATGCGCCAATAGACGGAATGGCTGAGCCAACGGCCAGCGCGGCGCAGTGTTCGTAGAGAAACGCTGGTGGAACACGCAAATGGCGGTTTCCAGACTTGGGTCATTTAAATCTTTATAGAATGCCGGCAAGTCTTCCGGCATAACTAAGCCTTTATAGGAAACAACTTCCGATGAGAGCGAAGCAACATAAAAGTCTTCATCGCTACGTAGCGCTTGCTCTGCATAACGGCGCGCCATAAACAGATCGACGTCGAAGCGATCACTGCTTAAATTTCCGTTACTAGCCGGCTGAACAAACAGCTGCTCAATTCGCGGTAGACAGTCCAGCGCCATCGGACCACATACGCTCGAATCAGTGGGCACTTCGCGCCAGCCCAATACCTCTAAGCCACGGCTGCTTAGTTCGCGCTCAAGGGTTTCTTTAGCATGAGCGGCACGTGCATCGTCATCTGGCAAAAAGATAACGCCTACAGCAAAACGCTCGCCAAGCTCCTTATCAAGCGCTTGCTTCGCGGCAGCGCGCATGAATTGCACCGGCATTTTCAGCAGCAAGCCGCAACCGTCACCGGTTTTACCGTCGGCCGCAATACCGCCGCGATGGGTCATGCAGGTAAGTGATTCAATAGCAGTTTTCAGCAAGTCGTGACTGGCCTGCCCTTCCATATGGGCAATAAGGCCAAAGCCACAGTTATCGCGAAACTCGCCAGGCTGGTGAAGACCTCTATTCATGGGCGTGCCCCTAGTCAACGTATATTTATTTAGCAGCTTTTTCATGTTATGGTAGCGGGTTTTTCTTATTTTTTTATCCATTACAGCCCATCAAAAACAGGGCATTTCCCGCTTTCACTGCATCAAGAAAAGGTCACTCAGCATAGCGATTTGCCTGCGTGTAGCGCAATCACTCAAAACCCGCCAACCCTTAAAAAACCTTGTCAAATCGTGCATTTGCATTCGAAGACAATTAAAAAACATATTAACTTCAACCACTTGCAAACCAGCTAAACGATATTTAAACGATAAAATTTAATAATTAGACTTTAGTCTCGATTTGTCGAAAAAACCCATGCCGATAGCGCATAAGGCATGCTGATTACATACAGAATGATCATCACTTAACGCCAGACAACAAAAAACCCACGCGATGGTGGGTTTTACGTGCAGCTTTGTTTGTTAAAACTATTTAGCCATGCGGCCCCTCAAGACTGCTTATCCATACGGGCTGCCATATAGGCTGCCGATTGTTTATCTATATGGCCTATACGCCTATATGGCCTATACGTTTCGATATTTAGATTTAGCCGCGCGGATAGTGGTGAAGTAGCTCACGCAGCACATCAGGCGGCGTAGCATCACTGACGCAGGCATCACCCAGGGCATTGAGCAGCACCAAACGTAGACGAGTATCGATATTCTTCTTGTCCAACTTCATGCGGGCTAAAAAGTCTTCTACCGACATTCCGGCAGGCGCGGCTAGTGGTAGTCCAGCACTTTCGACAACCGCTTTAGCACGCGCGAGTGCATTGCTATCAATCCAGCCAAGCTGATGCGAGAGCGTTGCTGCCATCGCCATGCCTGCCCCAACGGCTTCACCATGCAACCAATTGCCATAACCTTGATGAGCTTCAATCGCGTGGCCAAACGTGTGCCCCAAGTTCAGCAGCGCACGAACGCCCTGCTCAGTCTCATCATCCGCCACAATGTCGGCTTTAATCTGGCAACTTTGAGCAATCGCTTCAGCAATCACCGCAGGTTCAACACTTCGCAGCGCCTGCATATGCTCTTCTAACCAACTTAGGAAGCGTTCATCACGGATTAATCCATACTTGATCACTTCAGCCAGACCTGCAGACAGCTCCCGGCTAGGCAGTGTGGCCAAGGTGTCGATATCTACGATCACGGCTTTTGGCTGCCAAAAAGCGCCAATCATATTTTTACCCAGCGGGTGATTAACGCCGGTCTTCCCGCCCACCGAAGAGTCTACCTGGGATAGTAACGTAGTCGGCACCTGAACAAAGGCAACGCCACGTTGATAAGCTGCTGCCGCATAACCAACCATATCGCCAATCACACCGCCCCCTAAGGCAATCAGCGTACAGCGACGATTGAAGCCTGCCTCTAACAGCGCATCCCAGATCCGGCTTACCTGCTCGATGGTTTTATATTGCTCCCCGTCAGGCAGCACTACCGTGCGAATATCTAAATGACTAGGCAGACCAGCACAAAGCGTTTCTAAATAAAGCGGTGCGATAGTCTCATTGGTGACGACCATCACCTGCTGACCCGCGAGATAAGGCTCCAGCATATTGGCGCGCTTTAGCAGCCCAACACCAATATGAATCGGGTAACTACGCTCCCCCAATGCGACGGTTAACGTACGCTGAGCACTTGTCATTTCAGTCATTGTGATACCTTTTTACTTTGAGCCCGCGCAATTTCCAGAGGGTCCACCATGCGATGGACACGACGCAGAATTTCGTTAACCACCGCACGAGGGCTGCGCCGATCCGTGCGCACCGTAATATCCGATGTCGCTCGATACAGCGGATCTCGTGTGGCGAACATGTCGTTTAGCACCTGTTCACGATTATCACACTGTAATAGCGGTCGATTTCGATCTTTGGCGGTGCGCTTCAGTTGCTGGTCAACGGTGGTCAGTAAATAAACCACGGCGCCTCGCTCCCGCAGAGCCCGTCGATTCTCTTCGCGCAGCACCGCGCCACCGCCGGTAGCTACTACCACGCCGGACAGCTGAGTGAGCTCGTCAATCATCTGACTTTCGCGCTGACGAAAGCCGGGTTCACCTTCAACGTCAAAAATCCAGGGGATATCCGCACCACAGCGGTCTTGTATAGCGTGATCGCTATCAAAGAACGAGCGTGACAACTCAGCCGCGAGTAAGCGGCCTATTGTGCTCTTGCCAGCCCCCATGGGGCCAATTAAAAAAATATTGGGTAACTCTTGCATCAGCGAACCGCCAAACCATCATCAAGTAGTCGTGGAGTAATAAAGACCAATAACTCTACCTTTTCATTGCTCTCTTCGGTATAGCGGAACAGCCGCCCCAGCCAAGGAATATCTCCTAGCAGCGGTGTTTTCGCTATTTGACTCAACTGCTCTGTTGTCAAAATACCGCCTAATACCACCGTTTGCCCATTATCGACCAGTACTTGGGTCTCTATCTGGTTGGTATCAATCGGCGGTTCACCGCCAAATTCCCTTTCCCGGAAGCTATCGTTTTTAATCACTAAATCCATAATGATGCGGTTATCCGGAGTAATTTGTGGCGTCACCTCCAAGGAAAGCTCGGCCTCCTTGAACTCTGTATCTGGGTTTCCCTCTGTATCTACACTCTGAAAAGCACGCTCTTCACCTTGCCGAATAATAGCGGTTCGTTGGTTAGCTGTGATCACTCGGGGCTGAGATATCGTCTGGCTTTTGCCCTCACTCTCCAACGCGCGCAGCTCAAGGTCTAGCAGAACATCCCCCGATAGATAACCAAAACTAACCCCTGTGCTGGCGGCCGCCGTTGAGCCTAGGTCTACAGCAAGACCACCCTGGGCACGATTAATGCCGTTAGGGTTAATGTTACGTCGAGAAAACGTACCATCATCATTTTCTAAAAAGCCGCGAGTGCTCGACACACCCCAGTTAATCCCCAGCTCCTGGGACGCCGTATCCCGGGCAATGACAATTCTTGCCTCAATTTGCACCTGACGGACGGCGACATCCAAGCGATCCAAAGTAGCGATAATAGCGCGCACCTGCTCTGCCGTATCTTGTACCAGTAGCATGTTAGTACGCTGATCAATACTAATTCGCCCCCGGTCGGTTAACAGCCCAAAGCCGTCGCCGCCACGCAACAGTTGAGCTAGGTCTTCGGCGCGGGCATATTTTATTTCAACAAACTCAGTGACCAACGGTGCAAGCGTTTGGCGCTGGTTGCGAGCTTCTATCTCTTGTCGTTCAAGAGCCGCTAGCTCGCTGGCAGGCGCCACAACGATCACATTACCCTGCTCTCGGCTTGCCAGCCCTTGGCTTTGCAAGATCAGCGCTAGCGCTTGATCCCAGGGAACATCGTTTAAGTTAAGCGTAATGCGTCCGGAAACGCTATCACTGGCTACTAGGTTCAGGCCAGTAAACTCTGCCAGGGTAGTCAGCACTGCACGCACTTCAATATCTTGAAAATTCAGGCTTAGCCGCTCTCCAGTGAAAGACATTCCCTGCTGTTCTGGCTGTTGTGTAACTTGGCTTACTGGCTGCACTTCAATCGTTAACGTACGCCCATTTTGCGATGAAACCATCGCGAAAGGGCCGTTAGTGTGCAGCTCCAGCCGCACATCACGGTCCCCAAGATAAGGGGTAATACGGCTAACCGGCGTCGCAAAATCGGTGACATCGTAAACCTGGTTAAACGCATTAGGCAGCACCACATTACGCAGCTCCGCTATAACGCTCCCCCCACTGCCTTCACGCACATGAGTAACCACACCGGCACGATCAAATGTAACCTCTAGACGTCCGGCACCATCGCCTCCACGCCGAAAATCAAGATTTTCAACACGCGGCCCCTGGAGAGACTCGGAAGTCTGGATAGCGTTAGCCGCTTGAGGTGTCGACGATACAGAACCACCTGATGCTAGGGTGACTATTAACTGTTCACCAATCGCTCGCGCCGTATAACCAAGGGGCGCATTCGAATCAACCACGAGACGCGTCCGCCCACTGCCTTCTAACACCGTCACTTGTTCAACAATACCACTACTAACGACGATACGGCGTTGGGCAATCGCACTTTGTGTCTCTGCCAAATCCAGCGCTAAACGAGGAGGTGCATCTAGTCGATAGCCGCTTAGCTGGGCTACGCCGCCACTGAACTGCAGCACTAGCTCTACGTCACCATTATTGGTGTGGCGCACATCGACATTAGTAAGCAGCGATGCCATACAGACCGATGGCACGACCATAATTAATAACAGCAAGGTTCGACAACATATAGCAGCCATAAGCGATATCCATATCTGATAGCGAGTGAACAAGCTATTCTTCAAGGGTGAGCGTTATCTGGCGCTGTTGCCACCCTTGCTGAGGGCTAAAAACACGTTCAACAATAGTGATTCCCTGGGGGCCAATCTGGTTAATAAGACCGTGGTTAGTGCCTAAATAATCACCCTCTCGAACGCTAATCACCTCCCCCTCGGGAGGCTCGATCAATGCAACCTGCTGCTCCCCCATACGCAGCGTACCCACTAAACGCAATGACTGGAGTTGGAAACGTTCCAAAGGCTCTTGAGCGCGCGGCTGATCAGGAGCAAGCTCGCCCATTGCCTGCGCCACTGCTAATACGTTTTCGCGCACTTCCTGAGGCGCCAAGAAGGGACTGCGCGAATCACTAAAGCGATATTCAAGCGACTGATGCGCTGGCAACGTCTCCATCACCTCGGGCGCTTTCCCATCAGCAGCATGACGTATGTCTGCAAGGGTTTGATCTAACTGCCCTAGCTGAGGGTCGCTGCAGCCAGCCAGGCCAGCAATACATAGCAGGACGACCAAACGCTTCATGGCGCAGCCTTGTTGCTGTAGGTGCGTGCAAGCAGCGACATCCGTAACATGTTGCCACCCTGAGCAGCAGGCACTAGGGTTAAATCATGCTGGGTAATAATCCGCGCCAAATCGCTGATATCCGCAACAAAGTGTGCCAAAGCATGGTAATCACCGCGCACCTGTATATCCAAAGGGTGCTCAATATAGTGCGTGTTAATCACCGTAGGCCGCAAACGGATAGTTTCAATGGTAAGTCGATTCTCAATAGCAGCGTCACTGATACTATCTAGTAAAGAAGGAATTTCTGCGCTGGTAGGCAGCATCGCCTGCATTTGCACCATTTGATCTTCAAGGATAATCAACTGGCTGCGAATGTCCGACAGAGAAGCTGCTTCAGAAGCCTTACGTCGATACTCACCCAACAGACGCTCCTCTTGTCGCTGCTCTGCTGCCAGCGAATCGCGAACCTCACTCACCAGCCACCAGTTGATACCCAGTAGAGCAACTAAAAAAACAAGTAATGCTATTAGGGCTTTAAGCAGCCAGGGCCACCCACCCGCTTCTTTGATATCCAACGTCTGCCATTCAACGTTTCGCAAGTGCAGCCAGCTATTTTTAATGCTGTCACGAATAGACGTCATGGCGCTTTCTCCATGGAAACAGCTTCTTCAGGAGACAGTTGTCTTACCTCAAACTGAAAAACACGCAGACTGCCATCTTGGCCACTAGCAACTTCAGAAAATAGCGGTACGTCCAACCCTGGAATAGCTGCAATTTGGCGTAGTTGCTCAGAGACCTGGCGTTCATTGATGGCAACTGCTGAAAGTCTAACTCGCTGACCGCTACGAGACAGGCGCTGATAGACAACCCCATCCGCGACGCTAGCGGCAATATCGTTAAACAGCCTTACTGTACTTATGCGTTCGTTGTTAAGCATGTGAAACAGCGTCAGCTGCTCTTCCAAACGCTCAATATCGCCTTGGTAGCGTCGTACATCAGCGATTTCATTGCCTAGCTGCTCAATACGAGTAGAGATATGGGCATTACGCTGTTGCTGGGCAGCTAACTGCTGCTGGTAGAAGTGCAACACCACAACACCAGATGCCACGCCCAGCAGCAACACAAACAACATAACGCTATAAAACTGTCGCGTCTGTCTCGCTCGCCACCCCTCGCGCCAGGGTAAAAGATTAATATTAATGCTCATTGGCTAACTCGCATCGCTAACCCACCCGCCGTTAGCATCGCTGGGGCATCATTATTTAACGCTTCTTCACTTAGCCGTTTGTTAATGCGCAAACGTTGAAATGGGTTAGCAATACTTACCGACATGCCACTATCATCAGCAATACGCTCAGCGAGGCCTGGAATGACACTTGAACCACCCGCGAGTACCGTATGTTGTACTTCATGCTGACGACCGACAGTGTAATAAAGCTGCAGCGAGCGTCTCCCATGCTGTACCAGCGTGTCTAGAAAAGGAGTGAGCACTTTCTCTTGGTAGTCGTCTGGAAGACCGCCACGCTTTTTAGCAACTCCGGCCTCAGCGATGTTCATGTGATAATAGTCGCGGATGGCCTCTGTTAGCTGGCGTCCACCAAACGCCGTATCACGGCTATAAACAATGTGCCCACCCCGCACGACATGGAAAGCGCTCATATTGGCCCCGATATCGAATAGCCCTACACAAGCAGCTGGATCATTTTCCACACTTGATTGCCTGCGCAGTTCGGCCAATACGCGCTCTAGAGCGAACGTCTCTACATCGACAGCGACAGGCTCTAGTCCCGCACGCTCTAGCGTTTCGGTCAACAGAGTCACGTCTTGCTGACGACACGCGACTAAAACAACTTCTTGCTGGCCTTCATCGAAAGGAGCAGGACCTAGGCACTGAAAATCAAACGCCACCTCACTGAACGGAAAGGGAATATAGCGGTCAGATTCGGCGATTATGCGCTCTTCGATTTCCTCTTCGCTTAACGAAGCAGGAAAAATAAGCGTTTTCGCAATAGCAGCGCTCGCCGGAACGGCCACTGCTGTTTTACGCGTAAGGGGCTTTGCGCGCTCGACCGTACGCCGGAGCACATTCGCCACTTCATTGATGTCGCGGATGCGGCGCTCAACAACGGCACCTTCGCGCAGCGGTTGAACAGCGTAGCTGTCTACTTGGTAGTTATCGTTATACTGTTTGAGCTCTAACAGCTTGACGGTTGCCGATGTGATATCGACGCCAATCAACCCTTTACCAGGCTTGAGTAATCGCATGTTTAGTTCGGCTCCGCCTGCCTATCGTGCGAATTTTGAGGTTACATGATTTTTAGTGAAGTCACACGCGAATGACATTACGGCATATCAACACTGGTGACTGCTGCCTCGCCTTCCTATAATGGCAACCAATTGCGTGATACGGTCGTTTAGTTACCGTGTCTGTTCTCCTTTTCACGGGTGCACTCTGTTCATGATGTTTTTTCGAACCCTCATCCTGTCACTTTTTTCGCTAATCGTTGCGCTCATTGGCGCCACCGTGTTGGCAGTGGTGGGTGCCGCTATCTATTTTTCCCCAGGCCTGCCTGATGTCCGTCAGTTGCAAGATTTCGAGCTACATACACCGCTTCGCATCTTCACCAATGATGGCAAACTCATTGGTGAATTTGGCGAAGAGCGCCGCATGCCCGTCGACTTTGCTGATATCCCACAGGATATGATCAACGCGCTGATCGCAGCGGAAGATGCCAGTTACTTTGATCATGCAGGCGTTGATCCTCGGGGTATCGCCAGGGCAGCGGTTGAACTGGTTCAGAGTGGCGGCTCCATTCAGTCAGGTGGCTCGACCATTACCATGCAGGTTGCGCGTAACTATATGCTGACGCTTGACCAGACGTTCACGCGTAAAATTCGCGAGATTCTGCTAGCCCTGCAAATGGAGCAGATTCTTGATAAAGACGAAATCTTCGAGCTCTACGTTAATAAGATATTTCTCGGTCATCGCGCCTATGGCATCGCAGCCGCATCAGAAACGTATTATGACAAGCCATTGGCTGAATTAACGCTGGCTCAAACGGCAATGATCGCGGGACTTCCTAAAGCCCCCTCAGCCTTTAACCCACTGGCTAATTCTGAACGCTCGCTGATTCGCCGCAACTGGATTCTATTCCGCATGCGCGAGCTAGGGCATATCGATAATGAGGCTTACCTAGCGGCTGTACAGGAACCGGTGACAGCTCGTCGGCACTACACCCAAACCGAAGTCGACGCGGCTTATGTTTCAGAAATGGCTCGCCAATATGCCATCGAACGATTTGGAGATAAGGCGTATACCGGTGGCTACCGGATTTACACCACGATTGATAGCGAAATACAGCCCTATGCGCACCAAGCATTAGCAAATGGTCTGCTGGCTTACGACCTTCGCCATGGCTGGCGCGGCTCAGAACAGCAAGATATCGCAGCAAGCTTGGTAGAAGCTCAAGAGCAAACTGCTACTCAAGGGCTCGAAGAGGAACTTGCAGAATCACCGGAAATTCGTCAAACGGCCCGCCAAGCAGCTGAGCGCAGCCAAACACAAGTTGAGGGTGTCGATGGCGACGTCAGCAACTGGTTACAAGTATTAGAGCGCACACCCAACTATGGCCTACTTCAGCCGGCGATTGTGGTTGAGAGCAGTGGCCGTGAAATGCAGGTACTTACGCGCGGTGGCGAACTGCAAACGATTGCCTGGAGCGGCCTGAACTGGGCACGCCCCTATTTGAGCCCACGCAGTCGTGGTGCCGAACCAAGTAGCGCAGATCAAATTGCGGTTCGCGGCGACTTAGTCCGCGTGATTGAAAACGAAGATGGATCGCTACGCTTGTCGCAGCGCCCCGACGCCGAAGGTTCCTTGGTTGCACAAGATCCGCGCACTGGCGCTATTTTAGCCTTACAAGGCGGGTTTGATTTTAATGCCAGTAAGTTCAACCGTGCCATCCAGGCCCAACGTCAATCTGGTTCCATCTTTAAACCGTTCATCTATCTTGCAGCCTTAGAAGATGGCGGTATGAATGCAGCAAGCGTGGTCAATGATTCCCCCGTCGTACTAGACGACGGTAGTAATTCATTATGGCGTCCAGTCAATTCAAGCCGTGATTTCCTAGGCCCGATGCGCTTGAGAACAGCGCTTGCTCGTTCGCGTAACTTGGTTACCATTCGTGTGCTTCAAGCGACGGGATTGGATCATACTATTCGCTATCTAGAAGGATTTGGCTTCTCCCCCGACCGCCTGCCACGCGGGCTGTCTCTCGCCTTGGGCAGCGCCAGTTTAACGCCACTGGAAATGACCAACGCGTATTCCGTTCTTGCCAACGGTGGTTTTCAGGTCGCGCCATGGTTTATCGAACGCGTAACGCGTAACGATGATGAGGAACTTGTCGATGAAGCAACGCCTCAGGTTGCCTGCCCTAGCTGCGCAGAGGGGCAGGAAACAGTTGAAATCGACGGCAAAGAGTACCCTGTAGCTGCTCGGGTCGCTGACCCTGCTGCTGTCTATATTCTGCGCGACATGCTGCGTGACGTCATTACGTCTGGCACCGGTCGTGGTGCTCTTAGCCTGAACCGCGACGATATCGTCGGCAAAACGGGCACCACCAATAACCAGCGTGATGCTTGGTTCGCAGGCTTTAACAGCGACTTAGTCACCACCGTATGGGTAGGCAAAGATAGCAACGAGTCCACCGCTGAATATGGCTCTAACGCAGCACTACCTATCTGGGTTGACTTTATGGGCGATGCACTTGAAGGCACCCCCTCAGCGATCCCCGAACGCCCGGATACTGTTGTTAGCGCACGGGTAGACCCCTCCACCGGATATCGCTTGGCGGATGGTCAGTCAGGCGGCATTTCGGAGATTTTCCACCGTGACCATCTTCCCGGCTACCAGCAACGTCGCATTAGTCGTGAACTGGAAGAAGCGAGTGGCTCGCAGGGGTCTGGTACCGCAGAGTCCATTTTCTAAGCCGTACCTGCACAAAGCAAAAGCCCGGAAACCTAATGGTCTCCGGGCTTTTTTATGGCGTACATTAATGTCCTACGATTAGCCATTCATCGACAGACGTTCTCGCTTGCTGGCAAACCAGTTAGCACTAATCGCGGCAATCATCACCACTACCCCAGCCATTTCAGTTAGCAGATTCGGATAAAATACGCCAACGATAGCGCCGCCAATCGCCAAACGCGGTAGCCAAGACATTCTGGTAAACAGATAACCTTCAAGCGCGGCAGCAAACGCACACAGTGCCAGAATAGCAATCAGCGCATTCCAAACCACCACTGGCACGGGGCCACCGACAATGATTTCTGGATTAAACACCATAAATAGCGGAATCAAATAGAGACCTTTAGCAAATTTCCAAGCTTGGAAGCCAGTCTCCATGGGTTTACTGCCTGCAATTGCTGCCCCTGCAAAACCGGCCAGGGCGATAGGTGGCGTCACGTTAGAGTCCTGGGAGTACCAGAACACCACTAAGTGAGCAATCAGTAGCGGCACCCCAAATTCAGCGGTCAACGCCGGACCCACCAGTACAATCAAGACAATATAGCTCGCGGTAACCGGCAGCCCCATCCCCAAAATCAAGCTTGCCAGCAGTACCATCACTAACGCCAACACTAGGTTGCCGCCGGAAAAAGCCAGCATCATTGAGGAAAACTTCAATCCTAGCCCTGTCAGGCCCACAACGCCGACAATAATGCCAGCCACGGCACAAGCCATAGAAACCGCAACAGCATTCCGCGCCCCCAACTCCAGCCCCTGAGCCAGCTTAACCAGCCCCGCCCACACCACATCTTTGGTGCGACTCATGGTGACCGGCTGGCCTTGCTTGGGAGCAATAAAGAAGTACCAAAGCGCATAGCGCAGCACCGCCACAGCGATGATAGTGACCACGGCGTAATAGCCAACGCGCATTGGCGACATACTCATCGCTAGCAGCCACACTAGCACCGCGAGAGGAAGCAGAAAGTGCCAGCCATCTTTCATAACTTGGCGCATTTGCGGCAGCTCGCTTTTCGCCAATCCCTGCATCCCCTGCTTCAATGCAATGATATGGACAAATAGATACACCGTTGCAAAGTACATAATCGCCGGCAAAATGCTGACTTTAACGATTTCCAAATAGGGCGTGTTGGTATATTCAGCAATTAAAAACGCCCCTGCCCCCATTAAAGGCGGCATAATTTGTCCACCGGTAGAAGCGGCTGCTTCTATTCCTCCCGCCTGCTTTGGCTGATAGCCCAGCTTTTTCATCAGCGGAATGGTAAATGCCCCGGTGGTCACCACGTTGGCAATCGCACTACCCGAAATAGAGCCCATACCCGCCGAAGCCAGCACGGCGGCTTTCGCAGGGCCGCCCCGCTGGCGACCAGTGGCCGCATAGGCCATATCAATAAAAAACTTGCCCGCGCCAGTGCTTTCCAAAAAGGCACCAAAGAGCACAAATATAAAGATGTAGGTCGCTGCAACTCCTAAAGGCAAACCAAAAATGCCTTCTTGTCCTAAATAGAGCTGCCCTGCGACGCGCTCCAAGGTATAGCCACGATGCTCTAAAATGCCGGGCATCCATTCGCCTAGCCATGGCAGTTCGCCCCTAGGCCCTGCAAATGCGTAAATAATGGCAAGCAGGCCAATCACCGTCATGCCAAACCCAACGGCTCGCCGACTTGCTTCCAACACAGTAACCGTCGCAATACAGGCCACTAAAATATCGGTGTCACTCCAGAAGCCGGCTCGATTGATAATCTCATCTAAAAAGAGCACCAGATAGCCACCGGTGGTTAAAGCCCCAGCAAAGAAAATTAGATCAATGCCCCACCCCAGTACTCCGCGTTTGCGCGTTGGCCCAAACACAGGAAACATCAAAAATGCCAGCAACATAATCAACGCTAAGTGAATACTGCGCTGATAGAAAAGCCCAAGGGGCTGGATACCAGCAGAATATAGCTGGAAGAGTGAAAGCCCCACCGCAACCACGGTGATACACCACAGAACCATGCGGGGCTGCATCGCATTCGCGCCGGGCATCACGACCGGCGGCGGAGTGGATTCGTTCATGAGCGTCCTCGGAAGCGTTAACTACTATCGTTTTTATTCACGCGGAGCAGTGCTAGGTGATAATAATTGGATAATCACACGTTGCCCGGCTGCGTACTCACTTAAACTCACCGGTGAATGCTCACCATTCGGCCACACCACTTGGTGATTGACGGCAGAAGAACCAACTCTTAATGCATAACGGTTATTTGCTACTGGCTCATGAATAGCATTAATCCAATAACCGCCCTCACCGTCTGAGACCTGCTCCCCACGACCAAATATATGACCAAGCCCTGCGGCAAAGTCTGGTTGATGACTACGTTCAAGTTGCATAACGCCTGCCGCATTGCGATAACAATCCAGTACCGTAAAGTGCTCAACAGAGTGCCGCCACTGGATACACCAGCGCCCTTCTGAAGGCACCAGCTCATCCACCAGAACATCGCCTTGTTCAGTCACTACAGCTAACCGCATAGACGCATTCGCCGAAGCGGGGGAAGCCCCCACTTCGGCGAGCGGTAGACATGCAAAAAGTAGCGCCATCAGTCGTTGTTGCCACTGCATGGCAATATCCTTATGGCAATGTCTTATGGCAAGACCCTTTAATCGTTAAGGGCGCAGACGATCAGGAATATCCGCTCCTACTTCTTCAAAGTAGCGAATCGCACCCGGGTGCAACGGCACAGGCGTAGAGTTCATGGTGAACTCAATGGTGGTGTCGTTGGCGGCAGGATGAACAGCAATTAACTCATCGGTGTTTTCAAACAGCAGTTGAGTCAGTTGGTAGGCGAGCTCTTCGTCCATATCAGAATTCACCACCAAGACGTTAGGAATACCGATAGTCTGAACAGACTCGTCCATACCGTCATACATACCCGCTGCCAGCTCGTAGGGCGCGAACACCGCCTCCGCCTCCTGTGCGTTGGCAACCTCTTCATCCGAGAGGCCGATCAAGCGGATATCACGGGTAGCGGCAAGGTTAAGAATAGAACTGGTGGGAGGGCCAACGCTCCAAAAGCCGGCGTCGATATCACCATCACGAATGGCATCTGCAGTTTCGTTAAAATTGAGCCGCTGAGGGGTAAAATCTTCATAACTAATGCCATTGGCTTCCAATAAGGCACGCGCATTTAGCTCAGTGCCACTACCTGGTGCACCAACAGACACCCGCTTCCCGGCCAAGTCAGCAATAGTCTCGATATCCGACTCAGCCAGCGTTACCAACTGCACTGCATTCGGGTAAACAGAGGCCAGTGCACGGGTGTTTTCAATCTGACGACCGTCAAAATCGCCACTGCCGTTATAAGCCTGATAAACCGTATCAGCCAGCGCTAGCGCCAAATCGGCGTCGCCGCGCATGATCAGCCCCATATTTTCGACGGAGGCACCGGTAACCTCAGCCGTCGCCTGAGCGCCTTCAATATGGTTATTAATCATCTCAGCAAAGCCGCCGCCGATCGGGTAATAAACCCCGCCGGTACCGCCGGTCGCGATTGAAAGCTGTTGCGCACTGGCTGGCAGTGCAACAGCCAACATGGATGCTGCCACTGTATATTTGAGAGTTCGCATAAGCGGTTCCTCCGTCCTGTTGGACTTATAAGTATGGTTGACGATAAGGCGCTGTGAAGTCCCTGCCTCTGGTTACCGTAAACGGCAAGCAAACGCGGTGCAATGACGTTAGCACGGCATTAGCGTGAGATGCTAATGCAACGCTATGCGCTGATAAACCCTGTATAAATATCGTTACCTATGCCAAATGTCTAAAATTTATTGATAATAGTGATTAGTTAATGCAGATCGCCACGTCCAACGTTGGCCTAAGGAGATACCATGGAGCACGATGCGCCGCGCCCGAACCTAGCCATCAGTGCCTATCGCGCCCTGAAGCACGACATTATTCGCGGCCGTTATGCACCTGAAGAGAAGCTGCTAATGAGCCGCCTAAAGGAGTATTACGGCGCCAGTACCGGTCCACTACGCGAAGCGCTTTCCCAACTAGTTGCCGACCGCTTGGTGATTGCGATTAGCCAGCGTGGTTATCGCGTTGCCCCCATGTCGCTGGCCGAGCTGAATGATATTTACGACGCACGCGCTCAGTTAGAAGGTCTGATTTTGCGCCTGGCCATTGAGCGCGGTGACGACGACTGGGAAGCCAATGTCCTCGCCACTGCTCATCGGCTAGCTAAAGTGACTGAAGTAAGCTCCCCTGATGAGCTGCTCGATGGCTGGGATTTGCGCCATAAGGCATTTCATACCGCTATTGCTAGCGGCTGCAACTCGCCACACCTGTTACAGATGCGCGACACACTGTTTGATCAGGTAGAACGCTACCGCCACCTGTGGCTGCAGGAAACGGTGATGTCTCCCCAGGCACTTGAAATCAAAAGACAAGAGCATGCCGCCTTGGTAGACGTCATCCTGGCTCGTGATACAGAACAAGCGGCTAACCTCATGCGTGATCACTTAATGACGCCCGTGCCGATCATTACCCGTGTTCTCAAGGAACGTGGGATTAATTAAATTGTTTATTTTAAAATGTAGATATTTCAACAAAACGACGATACATTGAATCGTATCAAAATGACTATGTAGGAGTTCACGCCATGACCCGCTTCAACTGGGACGACCCGCTGCTGCTCGAACACCAACTCACCGATGAAGAGCGTCAAATTCGTGATGCCGCTCACGACTACTGCCAGGAAAACCTGCAGCCACGTGTGCTGAGTGCTTTTCGTGAAGAGCGCTTTGATCGTGAGATCATGAGCGAGATGGGCGAGCTTGGCCTGCTGGGTGCAACCGTCGCTCCTGAATATGGTGGCTCAGGCGTGAACCATGTGGCCTACGGACTGATTGCCCGTGAAGTAGAGCGCGTTGATTCAGGCTATCGCTCAGCGATGAGCGTGCAGTCATCATTAGTGATGTATCCGATTGAAGCCTATGGCTCTGAAGAGCAGAAGCATAAATACTTACCTAAGCTCGCCAGCGGAGAAATGGTCGGCTGTTTTGGCTTAACCGAACCTGACCATGGCTCAGACCCTGGCTCAATGATCACGCGGGCAGAAAAAGTCGACGGCGGCTACCGCTTAACCGGAGCCAAAATGTGGATTACCAACAGCCCGATTGCCGATATTGCAGTGGTTTGGGCAAAGTCCGCCGCCCACGATAATCAAATCAAAGGCTTTATTGTTGAGCGCGGTACCGAAGGCTTCAGCACCCCTAAAATTGAAGGCAAAGTGTCACTTCGTGCCTCCATCACCGGTGAAATCGTACTCGACAATGCCTTTGTCCCTGAAGAAAACCTATTACCTAACGTTAGCGGTTTAAAAGGACCTTTCGGTTGTTTGAATAAAGCGCGTTTTGGCATTGCCTGGGGCGTTATGGGCACCGCTGAGTTCTGTTGGCATGCCGCACGCCAATACACCTTAGACCGCAAACAGTTTGGCCGCCCGCTGGCTGCAAATCAGTTGATCCAGAAGAAACTGGCAGATATGCAAACCGAAATTACTCTTGGCTTGCAAGCAGCGCTTCAAGTTGCACGCCTGATGGATAGTGGCAATTGGGCACCGGAGATGATCTCACTCATCAAACGCAACAACTGTGGTAAAGCGCTGGATATCGCTCGCCAGTCTCGCGACATGCACGGCGGCAACGGCGTTTCCGATGAGTACGGCGTTATTCGCCATATGGTGAACTTGGAATCGGTAAACACCTACGAAGGTACTCACGATGTCCACGCCTTAATCTTGGGCCGTGCCCAGACCGGCATTCAGGCATTTTTCTAAACGGCGAGCAACAAGTGAGGCACCTAATGAGCACAACAGCCAAGCCACTAGCAGGCATCAAAGTACTCGACATTTCACGCGTACTGGCTGGCCCGTGGTGCGGGCAAATGCTCGCAGACATGGGGGCTGATGTGATCAAGGTAGAGCGCCCCGTCAGCGGCGATGATACTCGCCACTGGGGCCCTCCATGGCTCTCTGGCAGTTCAGAGTCGGCCTACTATCTATGCGCCAATCGAGGCAAGCGCTCGGTCACCGTCGATATAGCCAAGCCGGAAGGCCAGGCATTGATTAAACAGCTCGTCGCCACCTCCGATGTGTTGCTTGAAAACTTCAAAGTGGGCGGTTTGAAAAAGTACGGCCTGGACTACGAGAGCCTGAAGATACTGAATCCTCGGCTTATCTACTGCTCAATCACCGGCTTTGGCCAGGAAAGCCCTTACGCACACCGCGCCGGTTACGACTTCATGATTCAGGCAATGGGCGGCATTATGAGCTTAACCGGCAAGCCTGATCATGAGCCCGGTGGTGGCCCCGTCAAAATCGGCGTTGCCTTTACCGATATTTTTACCGGCCTATATGCCGCCAACGCCGTGCTGGCAGCGCTTTATCAGCGCCGCGATAGCAACGTTGGATGCCATATTGATATGGCATTGATGGACGTGCAGGTGGGCGTACTGGCGAACCAAGCCCTTAACTACTTAACCTCCGGCCAAATACCTCAGCGGCTGGGGAATGCACATCCCAATATCGTTCCCTACCAAGCGTTTGCCACTGCCGATGGCCATATGATTGTTGCCGTCGGTAATGACGAGCAGTTTAAGCGCTTCTGCCAGGTAATTGATCAGCCAACGTTGCCGCTGGACCCAAGATTCGCCACCAACGGCGCACGGGTGCAGCACCGCACTGTATTGGCTCCTCTACTGGAAGCCGTATTACTAACGCAGAAAACCGATGAATGGCTGGCTGCCTTTGAAGCCGCCGGAGTTCCTAGTGGGCCAATCAACACCTTGGATCGCGTTTTTGACGACCCCCATGTTAAAGCACGTGGCTTGAAACAAACGCTCCCCCACAGCCAAGCAGGCCATGTCGACTTAGTCGCGAACCCTATCCGTATCAACGGCGAGTCCATCAGCGCCCAGACTCCCCCCCCTTCATTGGGTGAGCACACGCAACAGGTACTTGACGAGCTTGGCATTACCAGCGAACAGCGTCACGCTCTGCAACAAGCAGGCATTATTTAACGCTCGTCCGTCTCCCACTTTGCGTATCTACTATCTACTTAGCGATTGATCTTAGCGCCCGCTCGGGCGCTTTTTTCGTCTCAGCCTTCCCATAAGCTTCTATACAAAACCTATATACAAAGTTAGCAAGCGACTAAACGCCTTTCCGCTATGATTAGATAGTTAAAAACTTTAAATTGACCGACAATGGCTAACGTAAATTGGTCAGAAGGTAACTTGGCGCGCTGCTATAGGGGGATTTCATGGGTCACTGCGCACGGGTAGACGGTAGCTGTAAGCGATGCGAGGGGGACCTTCCTTTTAATTTTACAATGGCTTTTCAACCGATTGTGGACGTGTCACTTGCTCGTGTGGTGACACATGAGGCACTTGTCCGAGGGCCTAATGGCGAATCTGCCTGGAGCGTTATTTCTCAGGTGACTGACGGTCTACTGTATCGATTTGATCAAGCTTGTCGCGTTAAAGCGATAGAGATGGCAAGCGCTTTGAATATGCCAACGGCGTTATCAATCAACTTCTTACCCAATGCTGTTTACGAACCGGAAGCCTGCATTCAAGCAACGCTTGATATTTCTCGACGCGTTGGATGGCCAATGGAGCGGCTAATTTTTGAAATCACTGAAACCGAACGCGTGCGTGACCGCCAGCACCTGCGCAATATCATCGAAGTCTATCGCGAGATGGGCTTTAAAACAACCCTTGATGACTTTGGCAATGGCTATGCCAACTTAGATTTATTGACTGACCTAACACCGGATAAGCTCAAAATCGACCGTGAGCTGGTGATGAACTGTGATCATGATACGCGTCGCCAAGCGCTGCTCAATTCCATCATTTTGCTGGCGAAAGAGTTGAACATAACGCTTATTGCTGAAGGGGTAGAAACACGCGAAGAAGCATTATGGCTAGCGCGGGCGGGCATTGTTCGCCAACAGGGCTTTTTTTACGCCAAGCCGGCTATTAATTCCTTAGGCCCCGACCTAACCTTTCGATTATTAGACTTACGAGAAGAGGTGTGTGCAGACTTAAAAGCATCAAGCTACTGATGCAAACCGATTACCTGCTGCCTATTACCGATTATCTTTTAACTACTCTCCATTAACTACTATCTTTTAATCAGCGTCTTTTAACGACTGTCTGTCACCTGCTGTCTGTCATCTACCACCCATTACCTCCGTTTTATCGTCTATATAACGAATCTGAAGCAATGAAGATCGAACCTGTCACATAAGCAAGTGACACTGCACATTTCTCACAGGCAACATCCAACACCCAAAGGAGTTGAGCCATGAGCAACGCCGAGCTAAACGAACTGAAACAGAAGTATGTCGCCGCGGGTGCCGCCAGCCCCGCCACTGCTTTTGCGGATCGCGCTGAGAATGCTGAGATCTGGGACGCCGACGGCAACCGCTTTATCGATTTCGCGGGGGGGATTGGCGTTTTGAACGTAGGGCATCGTCACCCTAAAGTGGTTGCTGCGGTGAAAGCCCAGCTGGATAAGCTCATGCACACCTGCCAAACCGTGATGCCCTATGAAGGCTATGTAAAAGTTGCTGAAAAACTTAGCCACCTCGTACCAGTTCGCGGCCACGCCAAAGTAATGCTGGCTAACTCTGGTGCAGAGGCGTTGGAAAATGCCGTTAAAATTGCCCGCGCAGCCACCGGCCGCTCTAACGTCATTTGTTTTGACGGTGGTTATCACGGCCGAACGTTCTACACCATGGCCATGAACGGCAAAGTAGCTCCCTATCAAAGCGATTTTGGCCCGATGCCGGGCACGGTATTCCGCGCGCCTTATCCGGTGCCCTACCACGGCGTCAGCGAAGACGAAGCTATCCGCGGCCTGAAAATGACCCTGAAAACCGACGCCAACCCAAAAGATACCGCCGCGATTGTCTTGGAGCCGGTGCTTGGCGAAGGCGGTTTCTATCCTGCATCTAAAAGCTTCCTGGAGAAGATCCGCGAAATTTGTGATGAACATGGCATGCTAATGATCATCGACGAAGTGCAGTCTGGCTTTGGCCGCACCGGCAAAATGTTTGCCATTGAGCACAGCGGCGTTGAGCCGGACATCATGACCATGGCGAAAAGTATGGCTGACGGCATGCCAATCTCTGCGGTTGTCGGCACCGATAAGGTTATGGACGCCTCAGGCCCTAATTCTCTGGGTGGCACCTATACCGGTAGCCCTACTGCCTGCGCCGCGGCACTTGCGGTAATGGAAGTATTCGCGGAAGAAAACATTCTTGAGAAAAGCCGAGCGCTGGGTGAAAAATTAGCGGCGCGTTTTGGCGAGTGGCAAACCAAGTTCGACTGCATTGATAATGTGCGCAACATGGGCGCGATGGCGGCATTTGAACTGGTCTCGAACAAAACGGACCGTACGCCCAATCCAGAACTGGCCGCAGCGCTGTGTAAGAAAGCCCGTGAAGAAGGGTTGATCCTACTTTCCTGCGGCATGTACGGCAATACGATTCGCTTTTTGATGCCCGTCACCATTGAAGACAGCGTGCTCAACGAAGGGCTGGATATTATTGAATCCTGTTTGGAGTCGCTGATTTAAGGGACCCTGATTCAAAAGGCCTATAACAGCTCGTAGCGGGGGTCTTTTGCCATTGCCAGAAAACAGTTTCCGACTTTTCCGGCATTCCCACCATACTTGGTGGTCAGATGGCAAAAATAGCGCCCAAGAATGGGTTTACAGCGCCCCCGCCTACAGCTGTTTCGGCCATGCCAGCTCTCTACTTACCGAGGGCGTCGGTCGCCTTCGAGGAAGTTAGCTGTAAAGACCGCTTTACCGTGAGTCTCGAACGACCACTTCATCACATCGCTTAAAGCGGTCATCACCGCATCGAATTCCCCGAACACTTGAGTACTCATTCGATTAGGGTGAACTTCTAATCCCGTGGCTTCCAAACGTTTTACCACGTCTTTCACCACTGGCTTAAAATCATCGGCCAGGGGGTAATAGCTTAGCTGTACGGAAAGATACATCCTGCCTCCTTATGCGCGTTATGCGCGCTTACTGGCTCCTTGTGAAAAGCTCTGCCAGGCCGCCAATATAGCCGCCCGTGTCTCATCAGGATGCTCCATAGGGAACATGTGGGTGCCGGGAACTTCGCTAGTAGCTAACCCACGACGCTGAAGCCGCTTGACCCGTGTAGGGGTGAGTAAGTGCGACTCCTGCCCTACTACCAAGTGGACCGGCACACCGACTCGCCGTGGCAATCCCGACAGGTGATCCGGTAGGTGGCGAAAAATCTCTACCTCAATACCTGGGTCAAAGGTTAGCTCAGCGCTACCGTCATCCAGTAAGCGCGTACCTGCTTCAATGTAGTCGTTCAATGCCTCTGGGGTAAAGCGGCGAAATAGCCCTCGGCGTCGCAGCGAGTCAGCCATGGCTTCTCGGCTAGGCCACACACTGCGCCGCCCCTGGGTTTTACCAGCAGGGGTGATGCGATCCATAAAACCAAATCGCTTCGCCGCTTTCATCACCCAGGCATCCGGCCCCAGCATCAACGGCGGGTCAAGCATAATGACGCCGCAGAAGCGTTCTGGCTGCTTATCTGCCGCCATGGCCATCAGCGTACCACCTAATGAGTGACCAACGCCCAGTAATGGTGCATCAGTAACCGGTAAATAGCTCAACAGCTCATCGACTAAATTGCCCCAGTTATGGTTCACCGGGTAGTCTGGGTGATGACCCAATCGATCTAGCGGATGGAGGTCAAACGACTCTGCCAGTGGTTCCAGCAGCGTGCGATAGCTTAAGCCAGGAAAGCCATTCGCATGGGCAAACACTAAACGAGGGCGTTGGGTGGCATGGGCAGACATGGTTAGCTCGCAGGATAAGAAGACAGAAATGCTACGTGGGGCACGCCACGCTAGCTAGTAAGCATACAAACTATCATACGTCTGTTTTAACGCGCCTTTGTATGAGCGTCAATCGACATAAGTATTAACAGGCTAATTAAAACAGCGAGAGTTGCTGAACGGCGGCTTCTTCTGCCAAGCGGTAGCCCACACCTAGTAGCCGAACTGGCTTCTCCCCTCGCGCCCAACCAATAGCCAGCAGGGATTCGAATTGCTCCTGGTTGGGTGCGGGGTCGGCGTGCTCCACTGTCGTTTGGGTAAAGTCATTGAATTTTATCTTTACCATTAACCCGCGCACGGCGGGCGCGGGGTCTAGTCTGGCATAGCGCTGCTCTAAGTCGTTGAGCAGATCCGGTATCTGTTGGCGACAGGTTTCCAGGGTAGGTAAGTCCTGGGAGTAGGTTTGCTCGGTGCTGATCGATTTCCGCTCACGATGGGTTTTCACCGGTCGCTCGTCGCGCCCAAAGCTAAGCTCGAACAGCCGATGCCCGAAGCGGCCAAACTGTTCGACCAGCTCGGTGAGCGGGCGAGCCCGCAAATCCGCACAGGTTTGAATACCCAACCCCGCCAATTTTTCAGCCGTGCGCGGCCCTACCCCGTGGATTTTCTTGACCGGCAGTTGCTGCACAAAGCCATCGATATCGTTCGGCGTGATCACAAACAGACCATCGGGTTTACGCCAGTCGCTGGCAATTTTGGCAAGAAACTTGTTGGGCGCGACGCCTGCCGAGACGGTAATGCCTACTTCCTGCTTAACCCGTTGGCGAATCGCTTCGGCCATGCGGGTGGCGCTGCCGTTGCACAGGGAAACATCAGTAACGTCTAAAAAGGCTTCATCTAGCGAGAGCGGTTCAATCAGTTCGGTCACATCGCGATAAATCGCAAACACTTGACGCGCCACCGCTTTGTATTTGGCCATATCACCGCGGATCACGGTCAAATGTGGGCAGCGTTTGAGTGCCTGCGCCATGGGCATGGCCGAGTGGATGCCAAATTCGCGGGCGGGGTAGTTACAGGTAGCAACAACCCCGCGCTGCTCAACGCTGCCACCAATCGCAATAGGCACATCGTTAAGCGCTGGGTTGTCGCGCATTTCAACCGCTGCGTAGAAGCAGTCACAGTCGCAATGAATAATTTTGCGCACAGGTTGCCCTTGCCTCCGCCCCTACCTGTAAATAATCACAGTTTACCACAAGAGCGATGTGAGCAATGACATCACTGATGTGCTAGGCGGAACAGCTCTTCGCGGGGGCGCTGTGACCCCGTCCGTGGGCGCTACTTTCGCCATCTGACCGCCAAGGATGGCGGGAATGCCGGAAAAGTCGGGAACTGTTTTCCGGCCATGGCGAAAGACCCCCGCTATGAGCTATTACCGCCGTGATGGCTTACTTTTCAGCTTGGGTAAATCAAGTACCGCAAAACGTTCTTAGTACCTGCTCGTTTTCCGTTGCGGGGGCTGCAAGGCGGCGTGCTTCTGCGGATTCATCAAAGGGCTGGGTGACCACCGCAAGTAAGCTGTGAAACGGCGTAAAATCTCCTTCATAAGCCGCATCAATAACTTCCTGAATGCGGTGATTGCGGGGAATAACAACCGGATTAGCACGCCGCATAGCAGCTAAGCGCTCGCTGTCTTGGCTGGCAACCTGTACGGCTTGCCACTTATCTAGCCATGCCGCCAACTCATTGGGCTGAGTCGTCAGCGCCAGCAGTGCTTCCTTGTGCGTTTCACTTGCAGTGCTGGCGTAATGCGTCAGCGCATCAAAGGTAGCGGTCATATCCATCTGCCCCTGGTGCATCTGACTTTCCAGCGCCGCCATTAGCGTTACCTCTTGGTCACTGTCCGCTGCAAGGCCAAGCTTATCCGCATGCAGGCGGCGTTGCTCGGCATCAAACAGTGACCCAAAGCGGCGGATGATATCAGTGGCCTGCTCAACGACGGTATCGCCCTCTTCGCGCATCAGCGGCAGCAGCGTTTCGGCAAAGCGGGCTAGGTTCCATTGAGCAATGGCGGGCTGGTTATCAAAGGCATAGCGCTTGCCTTGATCAATCGAGCTGTAGACTTTTTGCGGGTCAAACTGCTCCATAAAGGCACACGGGCCGTAATCAATGGTCTCTCCAGCAATGCTGCAGTTATCGGTATTCATCACGCCATGAATAAACCCAAGGCTCATCCACCGCGCCACTAGCGCTGCTTGGCGAGCAACCACCGCTTCTAACAAGGCTAAATAAGGATCGTCTGCACTAGCGGCTTCGGGATAGTGGCGCTCAATCACATGATCAGCCAACGCTTTCAGGGCAGCTTCGTCTCTACGTACCGCTGCAAATTGAAAAGTGCCTACACGAATATGACTGCTTGCCACGCGGGTAAAGACTGCGCCTGGCTCAGGCAGTTGGCGCACGACTCGCTCACCGGTCAAAACGGCGGCTAACGCGCGGGTGGTGGGTACGCCCATTGCAGCCATAAACTCACTGACCAGATACTCCCGTAGCACTGGGCCTAATGGAGAACGGCCATCACCGCTACGGGAAAATGGTGTGCGGCCGCTACCCTTGAGCTGCACATCGCGCCGTATCCCAGCCTTATCGACGACCTCGCCCAGCAACAGTGCGCGACCATCGCCCAACTGCGGTACAAAATTACCAAACTGATGCCCAGCGTAACCAAGCGCCCGTGGTTCTGCGCCCGGTGGCAATTGGTTACCACTAAACCATTGGGCAAGGGTGGCATCATCAGGCTTATTCTTCAGCTCTGACTCAATCCCCAGCGTTTCTGCCAGGCGCTGATTAAATACAATCAGCGTGGGCTGGCTCACTGGCGTTGGCTGGCAGGCAACCCACAGTGGCTCGGGAAGCGTTGCAAACTGGTGTTCAAATGACAGCACGGGTGACTCCGCTGTTGGTGACAATCGTTACTTAGTACCCTAGCACTTTAGTCAAGTAAACGCTGCCGCAAACAGCTGACAGCGTGCTCTAACACTGGCGTTAACGGCGCACGCCACTGATGGGTTAATAGCGCATCAGCCCGCGTGACGCCCAACGACAGCGAGGCCACCGGTAAGCCCATGGCGTGGGCATCGCGGCACAAGCGGTAGCCGGAATACACCATCAACGAGGTGCCCACAGCCAGCACGGCATCAGCGTTTTGTAGCCCCGCTTGGGCAGCCAATCGCCGTGCTGGCGGCACCACATCACCGTAATAAACAACCTGGGGCTTTAAGATGCCTTGGCAGCGCGGGCAATCCAGCACCCTAAATGTTGAAAAATCAGTCTCTAAATCCGCATCGCCATCGGGCGCATAGTGAGCATCTAGCGCTGCAAAACTTGGGTTCATCCTGGCCATTTCGCTGTGCATGGCGTGGCGCATAAGTTGATAACCGCATGCCATGCACGCCACCACGTCTGCTCGCCCATGCAGATCAATGACCTTGCTGGAACCAGCCCGCTGATGCAGACGATCCACGTTCTGTGTTACCAGCAGTTCCACGTAGTCCATGCTTTCAAGCGCCGCTAACGCCTTATGCGCACCGCTCACTTGGGCTTCTCGCATAGCTTTGAAGCCGATCAATGCCCGCGCCCAATAACGCTGGCGCACGGCAAGTGAGGCCATAAAATCGCCATGCTGTACCGGCGGCGGTCGCTTCCACTGCCCGTCGGCATCGCGGTAATCAGGAATGCCGCTATCGGTGCTTACTCCCGCACCAGTAATCACCCACAGTTTAGGGTGGCGCTCGATAAACCCTGCCAGCGCCTCTCCCGCCTGCACGATGCTATTTGTCATTTCCACGGCCTGCGTCAATGGATCACCCTATGCAACACTGCGACAAGTAACCGATACTGTATGACAATAAAGGGTCATGCAATATGCCCTCGTTATTCAACGTAAGGAGTGTCTCATGCAGTGGGATCACGAGATTATCATTGTCGGCGGTGGCATGGTGGGTGCCGCTCTAGCGGCTCGTTTAGGCCATACCGGCATGTCGGTTGGGCTGGTAGAACGCGGCAGCGCCCCCACCCCGCTCAGCGGCGATTATGACCTGCGTATCTCCTCACTCAATGCCCGTTCATTGGCGTTTGTAAAAGCGAGCGGCACCGTGCTTCCCGAAGAGCGCTGCTGCCCGTTTCGTCATATTGATGTCGCCAACCAGGATGGCTCCGGCCACTCGCTGTTTTCTGCCCAAGACAGCGGTATGGACGACTTCGGCATTTTTATCGAAAACCGCACCCTGCAATATGCGTTGTGGCAACGTTTAGAGAATCTTCCCAGCGTGACCTGCTACACCCAGTGCGCACCGCTCAGCACCATGGCGGCCAGCACCGGCCGCATGCTAGAGCTAGATAACGGCAAAACCTTAAGTGCCCGTTTGATTGTTGGCGCAGATGGCGCGCATTCAACATTACGAGAACTTGCGGGCATTGCCGTTAGTAGCTACGACTACCATCAGCGGGCGATGATTATTAATGTAGAAACCGAGCTACCCCAACAGGATATTAGCTGGCAGTGCTTCACCCCAACCGGCCCGGTTGCCATGCTTCCCTTACCAGGCCATCGTGCATCGCTGGTGTGGTATGACAGCGACGAAGCCACCAAAGCTCGTGAACAGCTCTCCAACGACGCCCTAAAAACGACCATTGAAACAGCCTTTCCCAAGCGGCTAGGCAAGCTAACGCGAGTGGTCGCAAAGGCGAGCTTTCCAATTAGACGTCAGCACGCCAAACGCTATATCGGCAAGCGCTTAGCATTGATCGGCGATGCCGCCCATGTGGTGCATCCGCTGGCCGGACAAGGGCTGAATATTGGTCTGCACGATGCCGATACCCTGGCAGAGCTGATCATCAAAAGCCGAGACCCAGGTGACTCTATCAACCTGCACCGCTTCGAATGCCAGCGCCGCTTGGCCAACCAAGCAATGATTGCCGCCACCGATAGCTTCCATCACTTGTTTACCGGTGCAAAACCGCTACGCCAGTTGGGCGACCTCAGCCTGCACTTAGCCGAACGCGTACCGCTCGCCAAACGCATGATGATGCAACAAGCTAACGGGCTAAACCCATTTAAAATGCGCTAAAGCCGACTAAACTAGGGGGTGGCAACGCAGCATTGCCAACAACAATCATAACAACCCCTCATTTAAGGAAGGCGAATGGTTCTCACGCAACGACACTCTTTATGGACCGTGGTGACAGTTACCAGCCTCGGATTACTCGCAGCATCACCACTACTAGCCTGGGATGGCGTCGTCGAAAAACAAACCTTCGAGATGCAAGACTTCACCACTCAAGGCGGCGAGATGATTCCCGAACTTGCGGTGGGCTGGGAAGCCTACGGTGAATTAAACGACGCCCGTGACAATGCCATTTTAATTACCCATTTCTTTTCTGGCACCAGCAACGCAGCAGGTCGTTATGACCCAGATGGCGAGCCAACCGGCTACTGGGATGCCATCATTGGGCCCGGCAAACCACTGGATACCGACGAGTACTACATTATTGCGTCCGATACGCTGGTGAACCTCAACGCCCACGACCCCAATGTCATCACCACTGGCCCCGCCTCAATCAATCCAGACACCGGCGAACCGTGGGGAATGGACTTTCCTGTGGTAACGATTCGCGACTTTGTCGAAGTACAGCGTGCGCTGTTAGAGAGCCTGGGCATTGAGTCGCTACACGCAGTCATGGGCGCCTCCATGGGGTCGCTGCAAGCGTTTGAATGGGCCAGTGCTTACCCTGACAAAGTGGATAGGTTGATTCCCGTTATCGGTGGCGGCGTTGCCGACCCCTGGTTGCTGGCAACGCTTAGCGCTTGGGCAGCGCCCATCCGCTTAGATGCCAACTGGAATGAAGGCGACTACTACGATGGCGAGCCACCCACCGATGGCCTAAAAGAAGCGCTCAAGATCGTCACACTTAACGCCAATCACTGGCAGTGGGCCAACGAAACCTTCAACCGCGATTGGGCCGATGAAGAGCGCGACCCCGCTCAAGATATCAACGCCCGCTACGCCATTGAGCAAACGCTAGATGACGTCGCCGCCGCCCGCGCCGAACTTTCCGATGCCAACCATCTGCTGTATTTGGTTCGTGCCAACCAGCTCTTTATGACTGGCCACGGTGATTCGTTAGAAGAAGGACTGGCCGCCATCGACGCCCCGACGCTAATGCTCTACAGCGAAGACGATCTCGTTTTCGCCCCCGAAGGCGTGCGTCGCACTGCCGAGCTGATAGAAGCCGACGGCACCGAAGTAACGCTTGAAACCCTGGAAGGCAACCGCGGTCATTTAGATGGCGTTGTCTCTATCGACCAAGCCAGCGATACCTTGCGGGAGTTTTTGAAATAGTGTTCTTGAGACAGCGTTTGAAATAGGTTTTGAGACAGCATTTAAGACAGCTTTTGGAAAAACCTGTGGGATAACGAAGTGAGCACTGGCTTCCTTAGAAGCCAGTGCTTGAAGACTACGAAGCGCTGCTGATCGCCCAGCTTCGGTATCACTACTGATACACGCGCGGAAAAACTACTCGCTCACCACCTCAGAAAAGTGGCCCGTTTTTTCCAAGATGTATTCGCCAAAATCCTTCGCCAAGAAAAGAGAGCCTGAATAGACGCACTCAGCTTCTTTGCGGATGTCCTCGATAGATGGCGACGCATGGGGGCTGAGCTGATAACGAGGGCTGAAGTGCGTCAGCACCAAATTAGGTAGCTTTATCGATTCGGCAAAAGCAGCAACAAGTTTGGCGTAGCTATGTCCCACATCGCCAGCCTTCTCAGCCATCTCTTCGGTATAGGTAGCTTCATGCACCAACACCTGCGCTTCAGCACACGCCTCATTTAATAAGTCAGGTTGATCATTATCCCCAGCGACCACCACTTTCCTAGGCGTGTTCTTGACGATTAAGTAGTCCTGGCTTCTTAACGGCTCACCTGCAAACTCAATATCAATCCCTTGCTTCAACTGTCCCCACAGCGGCCCTCTTGGAATCCCCTTTTGCGCTAGCTTAGCCACGTCCAGGGCAGCATCAACCTTGCGCTCCGTAAACGCATAAGCATAAGACGCCACCCGGTGCGAAAGACTGAATGTCTCAACGGCGATGTTCTCAAACTCAACGCTAGGCAGGTCGTCCGAGTCGATAAATTCCAAAGCGAAAGGTAAGCATAGCTGCGTCACCTCACAGGTTGCCGCCAACCAAGTTTTGATACCTGCGGGCGCAACAATGGTCAGTGGCGCTTTCCGGCCACCCATGGCGGCACTCGCCAAAATGCCCGGCAGCCCGTAGCAGTGGTCGCCGTGCACATGAGTAATCAAGATAGCCTTCAACGAATGGAACGACAGCTTGGTACGCAAGACCTGATGCTGGGTGCCCTCACCACAATCAACCAGGTACCAGCACTTCCCTTTGCTTTCACGCAAAGCGATCCCGGAGACATTTCTTTGTTTGGTGGGCACACCAGCGGAGGTGCCGAGGAAGAGTAGGTTCATCGCTTATTTTGAATGGTCTTTGAGGTGGTCTGTGGAAGGGCCGAATCTAATAGTGATAACGACACGAAATGATCGTAATCGCATTATCATCAACGGCGTAGACTAATCGATTCGTATCATCTATACGTCGCGACCAAAAACCAGCTAAGTTTTCCTTTAACGGCTCTGGTTTACCAATACCTTCAAAGGGTGAACGCCTAGCGTCGTTTATAAGCTTGTTTATTCGTTTCAGCGTTTTTTTGTCCTGGGTTTGCCAATACAGGTAATCGCTCCAGGATTCGTCAGTCCATGACAGTAAACGACTACTCATCAATCAAGTCTCTGTGGGTTACCTTACCTGCTTTGAATTGTTCTATTGAACGATTCAAATGCTCAGCATTCGCTGGTGAGCGCAGTAAGTGCACCGTTTCCATCAGACTGTTGTAGTAGTCTAGCGACATAACAACAGCATCTTCCGAATCACGGCGAGTAATCACCGCTGTATCCGCGTCATTAACAACGGAATCTAATACCGTTTTCAAACTATTTCTTGCTTCTGTAAAAGACACAATTTTCATAGAGCCTCCACATGTACGCTTTACAGAACAAGTATAGCTCCACACCTCAACATGTACAATATAACGAACATGTCAACCATGACAGCTAATGCCGCCAACACGCACAGTTTTGTAGTAAAGGGGAAGCCACAGTTAAATGGGCATCGCCGTGGCGAGCTTGGTTATACTTCAGGCTCCTCTGGAATCTGAACCATAAGGTCAGTAACCCCGATATCCACACCCGCCTGAGATAGCAAAGTAGAAACTTGCCCACGATGGTGAGTTTGATGATTAAAGAAATGAAGAACCAGGCTCGAGTATCGTTTATTTGCAGGAATCCCCTTGCTATTGCGATAGCTGAGAACGACATCCAGGTCACCGTCGGATAGTTCGGCTACCCAATCGATAATCCTCTGATCCAACCAGCGTCGGTGTTCAGACAGACGACCAACATCGTCAAAGACAATCTGATCCAACGTAGTCGGCTTTGGAAGATCAGCAACCTCGCGCAAAGAGACCACACAGGAGGGATGTGTAGCAAACCGTTTAAGCCAGATAGTGTCAGCCACTAGGATATGATTCAGGGTTCCTAAGATGGAACCGAAGAATGCCCCACGGTCTTTGGCTAAATCAGTGGCAGAGAGTTGGCCTGCAGCCTCATAAACCTTTGAGTTCATCCACTGATTGTAGGAAGCCAGCATTGCAAAGTGATCTTTAAGGCCCATCCGAGGTTCCTCTCAGGTATAACGCCCAACTCAGCGGACGATGAAAGCGAAGTGTAAATTGTTCCACTGTAGCTGATTGTTTAGTATCACACCCTATTCATCGCTGCTGTGTTTATCCTTGTTTTTGCGCATATTCTTGAAGCAATTCGGGGAACTTTTCCTGCGGTGGAAACTTACAAAAACTATGCTCTGCGCCAGTGATCGCCCACTCCAGTTTTTCATCTGTGTAAGTTTCAATAAATGGTTTGTAGGTTCGAGAATCCTCTAGCAACGTTGAGCGAACATTGACAAAGTTATCCATGCCTTCGGGTCGAGTGAACAGCCAGCTCATACAATGCCCGCAGAAATAGTGGCGAGTGTTCCCATGCAGCCCACCGATAACAGGCTCTCCGGATTTAATTGAGAATGCCTCGCTCGGATAAAGCGAACTCAAGCTAAACGCGCTAGATGTCATTTGCTGACATCCTGTGCAGTGACATGCCATGGTGATCATTGGCTTAGCGCTAACCTCAAATTCTACCTGTCCGCAACGGCAATGGCCTTTAACCTTACTTGATGTACTGTCCACTGAACTTTACCTCTAAGTTGGATATGGTTAGCACTCTCTCCCTTCCTCAGTCCAGAGGTTGGGAAAATGGCTATATGACTCATAACGCCGCGTTCTGCGGAAAATTTTGAGCCGCTAAGCGGTGGCAAAATTTTCCGCCAACAGTGAATTGTTAGAGGGTATGTATACACTGCAAAATGAACGCAACACGCTCATTAATATTGCCTCGTGGGACTTCTAGTGTTTCGTACCCCCACTGCGAATACCACCTTTTCATACCGTCAAACACCGCTACGGACTCCTCAAACGTTTGATCACGCTCTGAATCAGTACCGTAAATTTCTTTCCATGGCGGCAGAAGAAAGACAACGCTGTTATATGGAAATTTTTGAACGTAGTGCGCTATTTCATCTCGCGTTAATGCGCTCTCCGCATCGAGCATATACAGCGCATCCAGTACTCCGCGATCAAACAACATGACACGGTCGCAGGAGGCTGCATTCTGATACTTTTCGATATCCGCACTAAGTATCTCTTGGGCAAAAGAGACAGGGTCCGGTCGAGGCGATAACCCCGCTGCTAACCGCTCTTTGATTATTTTCCTAGCGGACTCCGGTGCGAAGCTATATCCACGCTCCGCTAGAGCACTCAGAATGGTCGTTTTTCCACCACCAGGGCCGCCGGTGACTACGAATCGATGGTTCATCTCACTCCTAATGAGGCTGTAGAAAATCTGAGTTCGAGCTGTCTCCACTGCTTAGTAGAAGTCGGCTTACCCCATCACCCGCTCATCCGATTTCAAAAGACGCCACGCCAAATAGACGAGCTAACGGCAGAGTTGGCGCCTCACCCCGGTACATTCGGGCGGTTTCAAATGACGCCCTCATGCCATGCTGCTCGGCCAATGACACCGCCGCTGGGTTGATGGCTGGCACATCAAGGAAAATCGGGTCCGATGGCGTCGTGCGGGCCCTCAAGGCGAGAAGAAGCGACTCGGCCAATGCCGGGCTATCCGCCAACAGGGGGCCGACCTTGTAACCGTTGCGGCATTTCCGGATGACCCCATAGCCAGACAGCCTGTCATGCTGCATCACGCCCAGTGCATGAGCATCGGGCTGGCTGATCCAGGCACGGGTGAACTGTTCCCTGTTGGCAGGAAAAAAGGGCCGGTCATAGGCGTCAATGATCTCAAAAGGCAGGCTGGATAGCTCGACGACCTCAGCGTGTTGAGGCGCCTTTCCGCCACCCCTTCCCTCATAGCGAATGTTGCGATAGGCCAGCGTAAAACCGGATTTCCGGTAATTTTCCTGCTGATCGACGACACCATCGAGTCCGATGTGAAGGCCTTGAAGGTAGTTCATTCCGGCCTGCCACAGTTGAAGCCCATACCCTTGTCCCCGGTATTCCGGCTTGACGATATAGAAGCCAAGAAAACCAAAGGCGTCGTCGTATTTGATCACCGAGATGGTGGCGATAGGCTCGTCGTCAAGCAAGCCGACGAGGAAACCCTTAGGGTCGGTGGAAAAATAGCAGTCGGCATCGTGGAACCCCGGATTCCAGCCTTCCTTTGCGGCCCACTCCATCGCGAGGTCCAACTCTTCGCGATTCATCGCCCTAATCCTATAGCTGTTATTGTTCATTGGTTACTCTACGGAACATGAAAACGTCTTTATAGCTTAGGCCTTATCAGAAAAGCGCACATGGCTAACTAACAGGATCGATGAAGATGCACTAACAGATGTACGCTTAGGCTCGAAACCGATTGTTGTCGCCATCTCACCTGCCCCTCCTCCATTCATCCCCTTTAGGGCACAGCCACTGTTGGCAAACTACCCAAACGTCACGTTTCGGCAACCCCGTTAACGGCCAACTAGGGGAAAGCTTAAAATAGCGGAGTTGAGCAACAGCCCTAAGACTGCTTTTAACTGAGCGATATACATACTAGCTCCCCTCCAAACCATTGCTGTTTTAACCCGCGCTGTTTTTCCAGCAGGGCTAAGTATGGGCGTAGGGGGTGGTGGCTAGGCAACGCAACGTTAAGTTGACGTAGGCGACGTTGGAATGGCAGTTGCTCAGCGGGTTGATGTAGGGGCGTGACATGCTGGATAAGCCACTCGATGTCGGGTAGCAGCAGATGTGTGGCGCCGCTGTCTAGGGCTAGGGTCACGCCCTTGGCATCGAAGTCGCCGGCGTAGAGATGGGGCCGATTGGTTTTGCGCCATGCTTCTTTCAGTGCGACAAAGCCACCACCGTAATGGCTGTCACCACGGTAAACGACCAGCGGGTTAGCGTAGCCGCTCAGCGCTGCTATCTCTGGCGAAAACGCGTAGAAGCTATCCAGGTTTTCCACTTGGACGAGCGCTCCAAACACCGACAGTTTCAAGCCGCTTACATCAACATCGCGTATGCTGCGCGGCTCTGGCGCAAGCCATGCAGAGGGCTGCGGCGGCAAGTTAATCAGCACGCGTTTTGCACGAGGGCCTTCGCGGCGGCTTTTATCCTCTTCAACGCCTTCAGCTGCTTGGGCGGCACTGCTTAAACCACTTAACGAGCGCCCTAGCGGTGCCAAACGGTCACTCTCCAACATGCTGTTGATTTGCGCCATGAGCTTAGCATCAAAACGCAGCGCTTGGCTGGAAAGCCGCATACCTAGGTCAATATCTTGCTGATGGCACCATGCCACTACATCTTCGACCCACTTGCCGCGAGACTTTTCTACCACGGGCTGGCGGTTAAGCTCTCGAACAACACTGTTAAGCCCGGCACGGGCGCGGCCTGATAACGTCATACCGCCACCGCCAATGCAACGTCATGAATCAGGCGCAGATCATTAAATGAGCTAGCCGGTGACTCGTCTTGGTGTAAGCGAAACGCCTGCTGCTCGCTACGTGGTAAGCCCTGGTATTCGGAGATCACCTGAAACAGCCAAATTTCATCCGGCCAGTCGAGGTGACTGTCATACAGATAAGCGAGGGCGCTGATTGGCTCGGCGGGAGGTTGATCTAACACTGCAAGATAAAAGCGTTCGACATCTTGTTTAAGTTTCTGTTGGCGCGCAGCGGCAAGGGTATCTTCCGGCGTGAGCGAAGGCACTGCCGACTCAAGAGTTTGCGTGGCATGGCGTGGGGTTGGCAATTCATGCAGCAGTTCGGCCAGCACGCGACTTTCTAGCGCGCGATCTAGCGCTGGTGCAGCGGCGGCATGTAACGGCGCAGCGTGGTTGAACAACGCTGGTACATCACTGCGTTTGGCGTAATTACTCGGCACAAAGCCTGGATGTTCGTGCATAAACGCCACCATACCGCTGATCAGACGGCTGCGTGCCTGCTGTTTGCGAAAGCGTGCCATTAGCTCAATTAGCCGCCGCTGCACTTCCCGCAGGCTGGTGTAATGGTGGCTTAAGCGCTGCTGTAGCTGGCTGATCAGTAGCTTACGCAGACTGCCATCGCTGCCTACTAACGCAATCAGCTCGTCGAAGTCGATCAGTGCCAAGCCATCCAACAACCTAACAATCTGCTTCTGGGCGCGATCGTTTTCGCGGATCTTATCGCTCAACTGGCTAACAAAGCCGAAATCGCTGTTGAGTCGCTGCCAGAGACTATCAATGGCATCGGCAAAGCGGCCGTTCAGATCGTCGACTTCCTGGCGCAGGCGCAGCAACTGCTGCTCCTGTCGCCAATGTTCGCCGCGGCTGCGGGCTTCGCGGTAGCTGTGCACCAACGAACGTACTAGCTCAAGGGTTTCGGCAACATCGGCATTTACATGGCGGCGGGTTTCGTCGGCAAGCATTTCAGCGATCAGTTCGCGCACCTTGGGAGCAAGCTTTACGCCGCTCTGCTCGTCGGGCCGCCATAACAGCCTAGCGGCCAACAGCTTGCGCAGCGCACTGTCGTTGAGTCCGTCTAACGGCACGTCATCACGAGTGTAGCCCTGCATCAGTCGTTCGGCATGTTTGCCCAATAGCGCCAGCCGTTCAGCGCCAGTTTTTAGCAGGCGGCTTTCCAGTTCGCTCACAGCAGCGCCTCCTGGGCACCCTCTTCCCGCTCCGCATCGATGGGCAAGTTTTCCTCATCGCGGATAAAGCGCACCACCTCGATCAGGTAATCAATTTTACCGGTGACTATAAACACCTGACGCTCAGCATGGGGCTGAAGTAAGTAGCCATGCTCTTTCAAGCGCTTAAATAGCTGCTTTACCTGGGCATCCAACTGGTCACTCTGGGAACCAAAGAAGCTGTCCGTGGCCAGCCTTTCCAGGCGCTCACGCAGGCTTTGGTTGTCTTCGCACTTAGCGCTGAACTCGGCGGGCTTAAGCACATCGCCAGGGGCTGCCAAGGTGTCGCGGCCTAGCGCCTCTTGAACCAGCTGCAGCCATTCCAGCAGCGGCAACAGGCTGTTGACCGTGTCACTCAGTTGGCGCGATAGCTGCTCCCGAGCGGCTTCATTAAGCTGTCGCCAGGCTAAAAAGTAGACACTGCCTTCATCATTGCTCGCCAGCCTGCGGTTGAGCGGGCGCAGGTAGTCATCAATCGCGTCGCGGGTCTCTTCATTTGCCAGGTGGCGAAAGGCGTTGTCGTCACTGATCGCGCAGACAAACTCACCAGCCAGCAAGCGTTCCAATAGCGGGCCATGTTCGATCATGCGGTCACCTCTTGCTGACGCTCCTTGATCCGCTGTGCAAGCGGGCTAAGGCGCGGCTCAATACGTTTTAGCAGGCGCTGGCTGGGCTGGTTAGAGTCCCGCTCAATCAGATAGCGATTAGCAAATAGCAGCAGCACATCCGATTCGGGGTTGGGGAAAGCACCGACAATATGGATACGGTTGCTGTCACAAGCGTCGAACAACTTTTCGACATTGTGATAGGCCAGCGTGCCAATTTCATCAATCGGCCAGTGGATAGCGATCTGTGCATCCCCTCGCAGCAGCCGCGTAAACGCCAGCAGAAACTTACATAAAATCAGGTAGGCCATGCCATGGCTGGAAGACTCCAACAGCTGGCGGTCGTTTTTGATTACCAGATCAGTGCCACCTTCGTTTAGGTGCAGCTCAAGGCGCAGCAGGCTTTCAAAGCTGTACTGCTGGTCGCTGCGCAGCAAATCGACCACATCGGCCAGTGCGTTAAGATATTCGTCGCTAGGCAGCATCTGGCCGGATTCCCGCCACGCTTTGTAGCGCTGGGCAAACAGCTTTAAAGGCTCCCAGAAGCCCAGTTCATCAATCGTCGATTGAATGCGCACTTCCGCTTTGCTGATGCCTTCTAAACGCAGGTCATCCGCCACTTCGTCGGAAAGCCGACGACTTTGCGCACTAATACGGCGGTTTAAGTCACGGAAGACAATAAAGAATTTATCCAGGTCATCGCTTAAATTGCGCCCTTCCTGAATCAACTGCTGCTGTTGATCTTCCAATAGTTTGAGCATGTCACGCAGCAGCGGCAACACCAGTCGTGGACTGTCGTTTGGCAGCTTCTCGCGTTCACTTTGCAGTGCATCGGCAAAGCCGCTGCTGGCATCTTTAATCAGTTGGCTTTCTACCTCCAGGCAGCCCCGGCGCAGCTGCTCAAGCTGCTGATGGCGGCTGGTTAACGCTTGGCGCGCACGCTCAATGCGCTCCTCCATATCACCCACGGCCTCCGCTAAGGGTGCACCCTCTGAAACGATGTCCAAACTTTCCAACTGGGTCAGTAAAGGCTTTAGGGCTTCTACACTGCCGTGGGCATTTGCGCGCTGAATTTTTAGTTCATTAACCGCTGCCTGATGCGCTTCACGTGCGCTATGGAAGTCATTTTTGAGGCGCGCTTTTTCGCGCTTCAACTGTTGATCAAGCTGAACAAGTTCGGCTTCCTGGGCCACCAGCTGAGGCTTGTGCTGGCCCCACTCCACACGCATAAAACGTTGGTACTCGGTGAGCTCTTCCTGGCGAGCAGCAATTTTACGAATACGTTCACTCTGCTGTTCTAAGCGTTTCTTCGTTTCCTGCAGCTGCGCGGGGTTCACACCCTGCTCGGCAAGCTCCTGGCTGAAGGCGGCTTCCAGCTCACTGCACTGGCGCTTGTGTTCGGCGTTGGCGTCGTTGAGCTGCTGTTTGTACTGGCGTAGCTGCGCATCCAGGCTATCCAGCTGGCTTTGCGCGTCGGCTTTTAACTCCAGCAACTGGCCTTGATGCGTCTCAGCAAGCTCGGCAAGCGCCTGGCGTTTCTCTTCGCGCAGTTCGGTCTGAGCCTGCTCTTGGCGAGTCAACGCTGCTTGGTGCTCGGCTCGGCGAGCCTGCTGACGCTTGGTATGGCGCTCTTGCTGCTGGCGGCGAGCCTCAAGGGCATACTCCACTTCCTGTTCAGCCCGCTGATACCCCATGCGCGCCTGATCTTGGGCCTCGTCGGCCTGCTGAACCCGTTCGTTGTGCTGCTTCAGGGCTTTTTCGGCAGCGGCACACTCGGCCTGGGCGCGCTGTTTAGCGCCATCCGCTTCTTCAATCGCCGCCAGCAAACTGACTTCGTCTTGAGCATAATCCGGCAATGCAATGGCGCTTAGATCCAGCGCTAACCCGAATAGGTCATCGCTGGCGCCTTCAGCAAGCTGCGGGGCGAGGTCGCGGCGTTCAAGCAGCTCTGGCGCAATGACCTTACCAAGCTGCTGCTCCCAACCGGGGCGGTGGTAACGCAAGAAGTGGCGCAGGCTACCCTGCTCGGGGTCGCGCTGTTGATAGAGTGCATAGCAGTGCTGTTCGGCCCGCTCACGCTGCTGACGACACTGCACTAACTGCTGCTCGGCGGCATCGCGTTCACGTTTGTGGCTTTCAAGCTCACGGCGCAGCGCTTCCAAGGTTGCAGAAGCGGCGCTGCGTTCCTGCTGTGTTTGGTCTAAACGCGCTTGGGCAAGCTCAGCTTCTTGGGCTTCTTCAGTAGTTTGGGTGGGCATTGCCAGCTGCGCTTTTAATTCGGCTAGCTGCTCAACACCCAGCTCTAACTGCGCTTGATACTCACCCTCTAGCCGTTGACGCTCTTGCTGATAGCGCTCGTTATGCTGCTGTTCGGCTTGCCACTGCTGCTCGCGACGCTGCGCTTTTTCCTCGACCAGGGCATCTATCAATTCCTGGTTTTCTTGAGTTTGACGGGCAAGTGCTTCGGAAAGCTCGCGCAACCGGCCATCTAAGCGCGCCTGGCTCTCTTTTACCGCATCTTGCATGACCTGCAGGTGCTGCTGAAGCTGATCACGCTGCTCACGCCACTGGGGCAAGGCGTTGATGTCTCGCTCCAGGCCGGTCATATCGGCATCGGCGTAGTGCTCAAACTGGGTTTGCAGATCATTCAGGCGGCGCTGAGTGTGCTGCAAATCGCTCGCGACTTCACTGTGGCGGTCGTTCAGCTCATCGCGCTGCTGGGTGTAGGCATTTTCACGCTGTTGGAATTCGCGCTGGTGGCGGTTTAACTCACCATCCAGGTCCGCAATACGCTTCTCTGCCTGCTGATAGTCGGCGCTTAGCTGGGGTTTCAACTGCCACAGCGTGGTCTCTAACTGAGCCAATTCGCGGTCGATGCCGCCAAGCTTAGTCAGCGCAGCCTGCAGCGGCTCCAGGCGCATGGACTGGCGCATCTGGGCAATCCACTCCCGCGCCTTGGCACTGCGAATACGGGTAACTGGCAGCTCGACGCCATCCTCTTCGAAAATTGCCGCCAGCATGGTTTTGAGGGTGTCCATCTTGCCCTCTTTTGCATGCACAGCAGAGACCAGTTTTTCGATATGACGGATACGTCGTTCAGGGTTAACCAGGCTAAACTGCGCCGCGATTTGGCGCAGCTTTAATCCATCGCGGCTATTACCGTGCAGCTGGGTAAAATCGTTTTGAATCACCGAGCGAAACTCGGAGGTGGCTCCCAACTTGGAAGAGACAGCAATCCCGCTGCGGCGCAGTCCGCTAGACCACTGAGGGTACTCCAGCGCCAAGGGGCCTTTTTCAGTTTCGATCAGATAGTCTTCTGGCCGGTAAGGGGCACCGACAAATCGGTACTCCACGCCACCTTCTTGCTTGCGCGTCAGCACGACTTGGCAAACATTGCCTGCTTCGCGGCGGTATTCGTAGACAAGATAGCTTTGACGAGTGGGCAAGTAGAAGGCATCAAACTTCATGCGGGTTTTCGGCACCACCTTATTGGGCAGCTCGCCATAAAACACCGGCACTAACCGCTGAAGCGTGGTTTTGCCTGACGCGTTGGTGCCGCAGATATTAGTGTGGCCATCCACATTGAGTTCAACCACCCCCGACAAGTGGCCGTGAATCATAATGATGCGTAGCAAATGCGCCATGCCGTGTCCTTGGTCGTCAAACGTCCGAAAACGCTATCTTGCCAGACCTGGAGCAAGGCGACATCTGTTCAGGTGTGAACTATTGATTTATCTATTGGCAATGCACATTTAGATCGGCTGCTGGCCCATCTGCATTTCGTCCTAGCTCTCTTTCATTCGCCCTTTTAGTCACTGTCTTAGTTACTATCTCAGCTACTCTCCCACGCCGCTCACTACAAAATCCCTAGCAACGCCTATGTGGTAATCAATGGCCTCACGGCAAGCCTCGGAACTGCCGCTTCCCAATGCATCTAGCAGCTTAAAATGACTGGTGGCAATGGTATCGGGGGCTTCGTGGGTTTTGGTAATCAGCGTAATACACAGGCGAAGTTCGTGGGTTAAGCCATCAAATGCCCGCAGCAGCCGCTCATTGCCCGCAAGATGAATCATTAAGCGATGAAACTGCAGATCCTCCTCAATGCGGCGTGTTCCATCATTGCTGGCTGCCGCGGCGCACAAGATCTCTACCTGCTGTTTTAGCGCGCGCTCTGCATCGCTGCTATAGCGCTCAGATAAGCGTTGGATAGCATGGCGTTCCAGGCATAGCCTCAGATCAAAAACATCCTCTAATTCAACGGCATTCAACGCCCTAACAAAAAAGCCGCGTCTTGGCTTTGAGATTAAAAGCCCACGACTTTCCAATAAGCGGGCGGCCTCGCGAACTGGCGCGCGGCTGACGCCTAAATCCCGGGAAAGCTGCACTTCTGAAAGCCGCTCACCGGGTAAAAAGTGTTGCTGGATAATCGCTTGCGTCAAATAGTCTGCCACTTGCTCAACAAGGTTTTGCTGTTGAATAAAGCCGCCGGGAGCCACTGGTGAAGAGGCCATAGAGTTTACTCTTATTAGATATTACGTACTTTTAGTATGACGTAAAAATACATTCTGTCGACGGCCGATTGACGACTGTCGACAGTTATACAAACCAATGCTATGTTCAAAAAGGCCTCATATAACGATCTATAACCAAAATCCATAACAACAACTGGGCTGTTTTGTATCACGCCTCGCTCGCCTAACAATAACGTAAATCCATTACGTGACAGGCTTTAGCCTAGTAACCGAGGAGCAGAAACAAAATGAGAACACCTTTGGCTTTGGCAATTTCCGCTGCAGCACTCGCTTTTTCGTCGGCCGCCCTAGCAGACGACCCGAAACAAGGGGGTACGGTTAACACTATTATTCAACCAGAACCGCCAGGCTTAGTGCTGGGAATGGTGCAAAACGCGCCTACGCGCACCGTGGCAGGCAATATCTATGAAGGGCTGCTGCGCTACACCACGGATCTGGAACCCATGCCACAGTTGGCTGAATCATGGGACATCAGCGACGATGGCCGCACCTATACTTTCCACCTAAGGGAAGATGTTACCTGGCACGACGGCGAACCCTTCACCGCTGACGACGTGGTATTTTCTGCCGATGTTTTCCACCGCGAACTGAACCCCAGTGCGCGGGCCGTTTTACAACATGTGGAAAGCATCGAAGCAACGGATGACCACACGGTGGTATTTACCTTAACCGATCCCTTCGGCCCATTCCTGATCTCCTTTGAGGCAGGCACCTTCACCATGGTGCCTGAACACCTGTATGCGGGCACCGACTTCCGCAACAACGAACATAACGACCATCCGATTGGCACAGGCCCTTTCAAGTTTGCTAATTGGGAACGCGGCACCGTGATCGAGCTGGTTAAAAACGATGACTACTACGAAGATGGGCTTCCCTATCTGGATGGCGTCAACTGGCACATCATTCCCGATGGCGGTTCCCGTGCCGTTGCCTTCGAGAACGGTACTATTGATGTACTACCCAGCGGTACCGTTGAGAACTTTGATATCCCGCGTTTATCCGCGATGGATAACGTCTGTATGACGGAAGAAGGCCACGAATATTTCAGCCCCTTCGCCATGCTATGGATGAACAACCGAGAAGGCCCCACCGCCGACAAACGCTTTCGCCAAGCGGTGATGTATGCCATGGATCGTGAGTTTGCCAAAGACGTGCTGTGGAATGGCTTAGGCAAAGTGCCGCTCTCGGCTTTTGGTTCCAACGCGCGCTTCCAACATGACGATTTAGAGCCCTACGATCACAATCCAGAGCGTGCCCGTGAACTGTTGGCCGAAATGGGTTACGACGGCGAAGAGATAACTATTCTGCCGCTTCCTTACGGTGAAACGTGGACCCGCTGGGCTGAGGCCGTACAACAGAACCTGCGTGAAGTGGGCATTAACGTAAGCACCCAAGCCACCGACGTGGGCGGCTGGAACCAGCGCCTCGGCGACTGGGATTACGATCTCGCCTTTACCTACCTATACCAGTACGGCGACCCGGCACTGGGCATTTCACGTACCTACCTTTCCGACAATATTGCCAAAGGCTCACCCTGGAATAACGTGGAAGGCTACGAAAACGAGCGTGTCGACGAGCTGTTCAACGAGGCCGCCACAGCTTTCCCCGACGAAGAGCGCGAAGCGCTTTACAGTGAAGTTCAGGAAATCCTGCACGAAGACGTGCCCGTTGGCTGGCTGATGGAACTGGGCTTCCCAACCCTGTACCGCTGTGATGTGCAGAACCTCGTCACCTCCGGCGTGGGTGTCAACGACGGCTTTAAAGATGCTTGGCTAGATCGCTAAATCCAAGCCACCCAGGTAGCGAGAGCTACCTGGGTTTTTTAGCTATGTCTTGAAGGTATTAGCCAGGAAACAACTTATGGTTTACGCGCGTCTCATTCTGATGCGGCTGTTTAAAGCCGTGATTGTGCTGTTTTTAATCGTTATTTTTAACTTCCTGCTGATTCAGATGGCCCCTGGTGACCCTGCGGCGATTTTAGCCGGCGAGGCGGGCGCGGCTGACCAGGAGTTCCTCAATCAGTTGCGCGAACGGTTTGGTCTTGATCAGCCAATGTATGTGCAACTGTGGCGCTACGTATCAGGCATTGCCATGCTCGACTTTGGCTACTCCTATCGGCTTGGTGTGCCCGTCTTTGATCTGATTATGGATCGTTTGCCCGCCACGCTGCTACTAACCGGCACGGCGTTTGTGCTCTCGCTGGCACTCGGCATTGTGGCAGGCTCCATGGCGGCGGCGCGGGTTAAAAAGCCCTCGGGCTCCCTGATAATGGCGCTGGCCTTGGTGTTTTATGCCACACCACTGTTTTGGGTAGCGCTGATGTCGGTAGTGGTGTTTTCCGTCTACCTCGGATGGCTACCTGCTTACGGTCTTTACACCGTTGGCGCAGACCTCACAGGCTTTGCACTTGTGCTGGATGTCGCCACCCATTTAATACTGCCTGCTACCACGCTGGCGCTATTTTTTATGGCAATTTATACCCGCATGACGCGCACCTCGATGCTCGATGCAGCCCAGCAGGACTTCGTTAAAACCGCCCGCGCGAAAGGGCTAAAACCTAGCGTTATTCAGCGCCGCCACATTCTTCGCAATGCCTTACTACCAATCATCACCCTAGCAGGCTTGCAGGCTGGGCAGATGGTTGGTGGCGCTATTTTGACGGAAACCGTGTTTGCCTGGCCGGGTATTGGGCGGCTGATGTTTGAAGCGCTACAGCAGCGTGACTACAACCTGCTGCTGGGGATTTTCTTCTTCTCGGCGGCATTAGTGATTGTCTTCAATATTATTACCGACTTGGTTTACCGCTTGGCTGATCCGCGCATCAAGGGGGCCTCATGAGCTTTTTCGCACGCTTTGCGCAAAACCGTGGCGCCCTGGTAGGGCTGATTATTCTGCTGCTCATTATCGTCATGGCGATTCTGGCGCCGCTGCTATTTCCCGAGTCTCCCTGGCGCATGGTTCAGCGGCCCTTTTTGCCGCCGCTTTCCCAGGATGGCTTTCTGCTCGGCACCGATACCATGGGGCGCAACGTCGCCGCAGGCTTAATGCATGGCGCCTGGGTGTCGCTGCTGATTGGTTTGGTATCCACTAGCGTTGCCCTGTTGATTGGCGTGCCACTGGGGGCGATTGCGGGATACTACGGAGGCCTGATTGACGACGTACTTATGCGCTTTACCGAGTTCTTTCAAACCATCCCCAACTTTGCCCTGGCAATTGTGCTGGTGGCGATTATGCAGCCCAGCATCACCTCCATTGTGCTGGCGATTGCGCTGGTCAGTTGGCCCCCTGTCGCCCGTTTGGTAAGGGCAGAGTTTATGTCGTTACGGCATCGTGAATACGTTGAAGCGGCTCGCTTAGTCGGCCAAACCAACAGCACCATTATCCTGCGTCAGATTCTGCCTAACACGCTGTCACCGATTATTGTGCTGGCCTCATTAATGGTCGCCACCGCTATTTTGCTGGAATCGGCGCTGTCGTTTTTAGGCTTGGGTGACCCCAATGTGATGTCCTGGGGCTACATGATTGGCGCGGCACGTACGGTTATTCGCCAAGCGTGGTGGCTGAGTTTCTTCCCTGGTGTGGCGATTCTACTCACCGTTCTGGCGTTGAACTTAGTCGGTGAAGGGCTAGACGATGCGCTTAACCCCAAACTTTCCCGCGAGCGCTAGGAGCCCTTCATGACGGTCACTATCGATTCTAAAAAACAGCACCCATCAGCTGAAACAGTGCTCAGCATTCGTGACTTAAGCGTGGCGCTCCCCAAAGGGGCCGACCGTGCCTTGGCGGTGGAAAACGTTAGCTACGACGTTAATCGCGGCGAAATCATGTGCGTAGTTGGGGAATCCGGCTCGGGGAAATCAATGGCCGCCAACACCGTGATGGGCTTGCTCCCTAAAGGCGTGCGCCCCGTTCAAGGTGAGGTCAACTTTCTCGGCCAGGACGTCATCACCCTAACCGAGAAACAGCATCGTGCCCTGCGCGGCCTTAAAATCGGCATGATTTTTCAGGAACCCATGACCGCACTTAATCCGTTAATGCGGGTGGGCGCCCAAATTGCCGAGGTGTTTGAGGCGCACGGCCAACTGACCCCGAAGCAGCGTCAGGAACGTGCCTTAGAGCTGTTGATTGAAGTGGGTATCCCACAGCCGGAAAAAGCCATCAGTGCCTACCCTTTTGAGCTATCCGGTGGCCAGCGACAGCGCGTCATGATCGCCATGGCATTAGCCCTTGAGCCAGTGCTGTTGATCGCCGACGAGCCCACCACCGCGCTGGATGTGACTACCCAGGCACAGATTCTTGAGCTGATTCGTGATTTACAGCGCCGTCGTGGTATGGCGGTGATGTTTATCACTCATGACTTCGGCGTCGTGGCTGAAATCGCCAACCGCGTCTGTGTCATGCGCCACGGTCAAATTGTCGAAATCGGCGCAGCCAAAGAGGTGCTGGAAAATCCGCAGAACGCTTATACAAAAGCACTGATTGCCGCCATTCCCAGCAATGCAGTGCCGCCCCACCGGGAGAATAGCCAGGTGGCTCCGCTGCTAGAGATCAAACAGCTTAATAAAGTTTTTCGATCGCGTGGAGGCTGGCTTAAGCCTGCCCGAGAAGTCCGTGCACTGGATAATATCTCGCTAACTCTGGCACGCGGCGAAACCATGGGGATAGTGGGTGAATCGGGATCGGGAAAATCCACTCTTGGCCGCTGTGTGGTGCGCCTTGAACATCCGGACAGCGGTGAACTGTTACTGGATGGCGTTAATCTTTCACAGCTCAAAGGCGACGCATTGCGTCGTGAACGCCACCGCGTGCAGATGATTTTTCAGGACCCCTACGCCTCACTTAATCCACGCACTCGGGTCGGCATGGCAATTGCACAAGGGCCGATGGCTAATGGCACACCCAAGGATGTGGCGCTCAAGCAGGCAGGTGAGCTACTTGAGCTAGTGGGCCTTGGCGCAAGCGCCGTAGAGCGCTACCCACATGAGTTTTCCGGCGGACAGCGTCAGCGCATTGGCATTGCCCGTGCGTTAGCGCTAAACCCTGAACTGATTGTGGCAGATGAAGCGGTCTCGGCACTGGATGTGTCTATTCAAGCCCAGGTGCTTGAACTGCTTGAAGAACTGAAGCAACGGCTGGCGCTTTCACTGCTGTTTATTACCCACGACTTACGCGTCGCCGCGCAAATTTGCGATCGCATCGTGGTGATGCAGCATGGCCGCATTGTTGAGCAAGGCAGCGCAGAGCAAATATTCCTTCAGCCAAAAGAGGCCTATACCCAGTCACTGCTTGACGCAATTCCTGGTCGCCAAGCGCCAGTGGCTGCTACCGCCTAATCGCTGAATTGTTAACCTCTTTATCAAGGAACACCCATGCAGATAACCCTGGAGGCGCTGCGCGCGCTTGTTGGTTCTGCCCATGTGCTCACCGGCGATGATGTCACTAGTCGCCGTGTTGACTGGATGACCGGCGCGCCCTGCCAAGCAGGTGCCATCGTGCGTCCGGCAGACACCGAACAGTTAGCGGCTGTCATGCAGGCATGCCATGCGCTTAAACAGCCCGTCGTGACCCACGGCGGCTTAACCGGTTTAGTCCATGGCGCCGAGGCGAGCCCAGCAGAGTTGGTCATTTCCCTGGAGCGCATGACCGCTATCGAAGAGATTGATCAGGTCGGCGGCACGATCACGGTGCAAGCTGGAGCCCCCCTTCAGCGGGTACAAGAAGCCGCTAACGAGGTTGGTTTGCAGTTCCCGCTGGATTTAGGCGCTCGTGGAAGCTGTACGATTGGCGGCAATATCGCGACCAATGCTGGCGGTGTCAGGGTGATTCGCTACGGCATGATGCGCCAGCAAGTACTGGGGCTTGAAGCAGTAATGGCCGACGGGCGTGTCGTCAGTTCCATGAATCGCATGCTAAAAAATAATGCAGGGTTTGATTTAAAGCAGCTGTTTATTGGCAGTGAAGGCACCCTGGGGATTGTTACCCGCGCCGTGTTGCGGCTTCAGCCGCCTACGCCTAGCGAGCAAACGGCACTGGTGGCTTGCCACTCATTTGACGCGTTAACCGGGCTATTAAGCCATATGGGCAAAGCGCTTGGAGGTGGCCTGGGGGCGTTTGAGGTAATGTGGCAAAACCACTATCGCCTGCTCACTGAAACGCTGGCGAGGCACACACCTCCGATTCCACCAGAGCACCCCTTTTATGTGATTATCGAGGCGCTCGGCAACGCTGAAAATCACCATGCAGAACAGTTCCGCGAAGCGCTTGAACAGGCATTTGAACACGACTTAATTGTCGATGCGGTGATTGCCCAATCAAGCACGCAACGCGATGGCCTCTGGGCGATACGAGAAGATATTGAAGGGCTAGTCAAGGGGCTGGCCCCCGTCCTGACCTTTGATGTCAGCCTCCCCATTGCCGATATGCAGCGCTATACCGATGCATTAGAGCAGCAGCTGGTACAACGCTGGCCAGATGGACGCCTAGTGGTATTTGGCCATCTTGGCGACGGCAACCTGCATATTTCTGTTAGCGTTGGCAGCGATGCGCCAGAAGAGCGCCACGCGGTAGAAACGCTGGTTTACGAGCCACTTAAAGCACTGGGAGGCTCTGTTTCAGCAGAGCATGGCATTGGGTTAGAAAAGCGCCCCTGGCTTAGCACCTGCCGCTCTCAGGCGGAAATTGAATTAATGCACACACTGAAGCAGGCGTTTGACCCACATCAGTTGCTTAATCGCGGTAAAATTTTGAGCTAAAAATTTTCACTATTAGGATATCGATATGCCCTCCTACCCCCATCATCTTACGGGTGAAGGTCCCCTTAATCCGTTTCCTGGGATTAAAGTTCTGGAGCGCCGCATTGGTCGCGAGATCCCTCATCGCTTGGGATCTAATGAAGGCTTAGATATGCCCCATCGTGCGCTACGTGAACATTTTGGCGATGCTGTCGCCGAGCATGTGTATTGTTACGGCGATGCGGAAGCTCTCGGCGTTCGCCAGCGGCTTAGCACCCAGCAGGGCATACCGCTCGATCATCTGCTGGTAGATGCCGGCGCCGATAGCCTAATCGCGTTAGCGCTACGCACCACCTGCACACCGGGCGACACCGTGGTTAGCACGGCAGGTACTTACCCAACCTTTGGTTACTTTGCCAAAGGCCAGGGTTGCCACTTAGTAGAGCCTAGTTATGTTGAAGCCCCAGGGCTACTTGCTCCTGACTTAGAAGCGCTAGCGGCGGCAGCACACCAGGAAAACGCTCAGCTAGTTTATTTAGCTAACCCCGACAACCCTAGTGGCCATCTGCATAGCGACAGTGCCATTCTCAAGCTGCGCGACGCGCTGCCGGACACCTGCTGGCTGCTGCTGGATGAGGCGTATGGCGATTTTCGTGATGATGCCAACAGTGACTTCGCCGCCAAGGCACTGCCGGGTGTCATTCGCTTACGCACGCTGTCAAAAGCCCACGGCTTAGCGGGCTTACGCATTGGCTATGCGATTGCTGACCCTGACGTGCTCGCTTTAATGATGAAGGTGCGCATTCACTACGCGGTATCCACCTTTACCCAGGCCGCTGCAGAAGTCGTGCTCGATCACCCAGCCGAAGTCCAGCACCATATTGCGGAAGTAAAAGCACGGCGAGAACAGCTAACGGCCCATTTCCAAGCACTGGGTGCCGACGTACTGCCGAGCGCGACCAACTTTATCGGCATTCGCTTACCAACTGCCGAACTGGCCGAGCGGGTAAACCGCGAGCTACTGGAAGCAGGCAGATTAATCGCCCGCCCCACTCACCCGGCACTTGGTCATGTCTTACGCATTACCGCCGTCGCGGATGCTTTGGAACCAGGGCAACTGGCGATTCTTGAGCAGGCCATTAAAGAAAATGCCTGACGGTTGTCAGGCACTCTTCAAACGTTAGCGAATAGCGAGTAACGAACCTAAGCGGGCGTTAACCAGTGCTTGAAGGCGGCCAGCTCGCCGCGCACTGCTTGGCGATACAGGCGCTGCAAACGCGCGGTCACGCTGTCGTCAGCAATCGGCGCGTCGACAGCTGGCGCGCCCGCCCTTGCCCCGATGCGGCGGCCATCCAGTTCACGCAGAGGAAGAATTTCCGCAGCTGTACCGGTTAAAAACGCTTCATCGGCGGTATATAGCTCATCGCGAGTGATGCGACGCTCGCGCACTTCAATGCCTAGCGCCTCGCGGGCCAACTGAATCACGCTATCGCGGGTGATACCCTGCAAGCAGGAGGTCACTTCAGGCGTATGCAGTACACCATCGCGCAATAAGAAAACATTAGCGGCGGACGCTTCGGCTACATAGCCTTCCGGATCGAGCATGATGGTTTCATCAAATCCTGCTTTCACGGCGGTATTCAGCGCCAGCATTGAATTCACATAATGACCGCTGGTCTTGGCACGGCACAGACTGATATTGACGTGGTGGCGCGCCCAAGAAGACGTCAGCGCACGTAACCCGCAGCGAGTTGCCTGCGGCGACAGATACGGCCCAAGGTCCCAAGCAGCAATCATCACATGGGTGCTTAACCCTTTGGCCCGTAGGCCAAGGCCTTCCCCGCCAAGAAACACCGTTGGCTTCAGATAAGCGTTAGTCAGCTGATTTTTGCGCAAGCACGCCTGCTGAGCCTCGATCAGCGTTTCTTCGCTAAAAGCGATCGGAATATCTAAGGAGTGGGCGCTCTCTGCTAAGCGGCGGGTATGCTCAGCGACCCGAAACAGTGCTGCTCCCTGCTCTCCTTCATAGGCGCGCACACCTTCAAAGCAGCCCATTCCATAGTGCAGCGTATGGGTAAACACATGAACCTTGGCCTCTCGCCAAGCCAGCCATTCACCATCCTGCCAAATCCAGCCATCACGATCATAAAGCGGTGTCATTGCGTAACTTGCTCCCACTGTTGGCGCCAGTCGTCGATTAGCGCTTGCTGGTGCGGTTGTAAGGCTTGATACCCCCAGGCAGCAATTTCATCGTTTTGCGGGTCGGGGACACTAATGGTGCTACCTGCCAGCGTTTGAATAACGCTATGTCCACATAACGGTACATAGCCTTCTGAGTAACCACCTTCATGGACGAAGACCAGCTTCCCCTGACAGCAGCGGGCGGCAAGTGCTTTTAGCTGTGCGGTCATTTCGGCAAACGCGGCACTGTTGAGCAGCATCTTGCCTAGCGGATCTTTGGCACAGGCATCATAGCCACAGGCCACCACGATTAAGTCTGGGTTAAAAGCTTCCAGGGCTGGCAACACCAGCGACTCCATCGCATAGCGATAAGCGCCCAAACCACAGCCCGGCGGCAGCGGCAGGTTAAGGTTTGTCCCTAGCCCTTCGCCTTCGCCTTGCTCGTCAAAACTACCGCTATCAAGCGGATAGTTCGCGGCTTGGTGAACGGAAACGGTAAACACCTCAGGCTCGGCATAAAACGCCGACTGCTGGCTATTACCGTGGTGCACGTCCCAATCAAGAATCGCTACCCGTTTCACTTGCCCCAAGGCTCGGGCACGCATCACCGCTACCGGGATATTGCCCAGCAAACAGAAACCACGCCCCTGGTCTGCCTCGGCGTGATGCCCCGGCGGGCGACAAAGCGCATAAGCGTTATCGACATGCCCAAGCGCCACGTCCTCTACCGCTGCGACGGCAAGCCCCGCGGAGTGCCTTGCTGCTGCCCAACTGCCAGGCATGAAAGGCGCGCAGTCGCCGCCATTGCCACCGCCACTTGCATCGGCTTCCGCCAGCATTTGCAGATAACCTGGGGTGTGAAAGCGCAGCAAATCTTGCTGCGCGACAGCAGGTGGTTTGACCACTCTCAGTTCATCTATCAGGCCGCTGACTTCAAGAATATTCTTCAGTCGTCGCTTGCTTTCGGGGCTTTCTGAAGCAGACTGCGGCTGCAGAAACTCACCGGGAGCAGAGAAAACGCCAATTGCCCCCTGGTCGTGCCAAAAGCAGCGTTCGTGCCAGTAAAACCCTGTCTTACTCATTGAGCTTCTCTCAACTTCTCTGATAACCACGCATAAAGGCGGCAAGGTTAGCGCTTAGCTGCTCAGTCGGATAGCCACCTTCCTGAATCACCACGGTGGGGTACGGCAAATCGCTCAACTGCTTACCTAGTGCGACAAAGGCTTCGGTTTCCACGCTTAACCCGGCAAGCGGATCATCCTTGTGGACATCCAGCCCCAAAGACACCACGACCGCCTCGGGCTGGTAACGGTTGAGCTGCTCAATCAGCATGGCCACCGCATTAAGATAGGTCTCGCCGTCACTGCCCAATGGCAGAGGCAAGTTGACGTTGGCGCCTTCACCCTCTTCGCACCCTATCTCGTCCACGCCCCCCCAGAAGAAGGGATAAAAAACACTTGGATCGACGTGTACAGAACCCGTCCAGACATCCCCGCGGGAGTAGAAAATATCCTGAGTACCGTTACCGTGATGCAAATCCACGTCAATGATCGCTACTTTGGCAAACTTCTCACGCAGCACGCTGGCAGCCAAGGCAGCGTTATTCAATAAACAGAAGCCACCCGCATTATCCGGCCCTGCATGATGACCCGGTGGCCGACACAAGGCGTAAGCGCGGGCGAGCGATGCGCCATTCATCACTTCCTCAGTGGCAGCCACGGCTGTCGCAGCCGAGGCTAATGCCCCTTGAAAGCTCGTTTCGCTTAATGGGCATGCCATATCGTGCAAATGCCAGCCTGCCTGGCCAACGGGGTGACTCGGGTAGTGGCTAGCACCACCACAAGGGTGAACGTTCGGGGCCACCAGCGCCGCTGCATTAGGCAGCGCTTGCCAACGCTCGTAAATCGTTTCCAAAAAGCGTAAATAGCGCGGTGTATGAATCTGCTCAAGACGTTTACGCAGCATCGGCGAGTCAGTTTCACTGGGTGCCGTCAGGCTCAAACCAGCTGCTGCCAGCCCATTGCTTAGCAGCTCAGCACGCACCGGCCCTTCTGGTGATGGCGCAGGCTGTCCACGCAGCAGAAAGGTCGACGGTGCATGGTAATCCTGGTCAGGGTGATAAAAGCACTTCATGTGTTGCACATCCGCCTTTTAAAGTAGTGAGGGAATCCAGGTTGAAAGCGCTGGAAATACCGCTAACAAAACAATAACGCCAATGAACGCTACATAAAACGGTAGTGATGCCACAATGGCCCGCTCATAAGGCACTTCGGCTATTCGGGCCGCCGTCATCAACGTCATCCCCACTGGGGGCGTCACATTGGAAACGTTAAGCACCACAATCATCAATATGGCGAAATGCAGCGGGTCAAAACCCAGCTGAATCATGGCTGGCACAAGCACTGGCGCAACCACTACAAGTGCCGGTAACACATCCATTACCGTGCCAATCACCAACAGTAGTAAGCACACCAGCATTAACTGCAGGAATGCAGCGTCACTGAAGGTGGTAATAAGTCCGGCAGCATCCCTGGCAATCCCTGAGCGCGTTACAAACCAGCCCAGTACCGCCGAGGTAGCCAGCAAGAAAAACACCACCCCAGAGAAACGTACCGTCACGACCAGCGCATCCCAAATTTTTCGCCAAGTGAGATTCCGATAAAACACGACGCCAATCACGATGGCATACACCGCCGCAAACCCAGAGGCTTCAGTGATGGTGGTTAAGCCCGACAGAATGCCACCCAAAATAATCAGCGGCACCACCATGGCGGGTAGCGCAACCACAAACGACATCAGCGCGACTTTAAACGGCGTGGGCGCCTGTTTGGGATAACCCCGTTTCCAAGCTAGGAAAAAACTCACTCCTAGCAGCGCCAAAGCCATCAGCAGCCCAGGTACAATGCCGCCCGCGAAAAGATCAATCACCGAAATATCACGCAACAGCGTGGCGTACACCACCATCACCACACTGGGCGGAATAATCGGCCCAATAATCGATGAACATGCCGTAACGGCGGCCGCGTACTCAGCGTCGTAGCCCTGCTTTTTCATTTCAGGAATCATGATTTTGCCGATTGCCACAGTGTCAGTGACAGCGGCACCGGTTAACCCGGCAAAAAACACCGATACCGAAATATTGACGTGGGAAAGTGCACCACGAACACGGCCAAACAACGAGTTATTAAACGCAATTAGTTTGTGGGTTAGCCCGCCCTGATTCATTAGCTCAGCGGTAAAAATAAAATAAGGCACCGCAATCAACAGAAACCCTGAAACCCCTGAAAACATGCGGTCAGCAATGATGCCGAGCATGCGCTCTCCACCCAGGGAGAAACCACCAGCCAGCCCGGACATAGCCATGACGACCGCCACGGGGGCCCCAATAAACAGCAACAGCACAAATACAATAATCGTAGGCGTCATGGTCGAGCCTCCTCTTCAGAGCTCTCAAGAAGGTCATCGATCACCTCATGCTCGCTTGTAAAGTGCTCAAGCAGTGCAAAGCCGTGAACGAGATGCAGCAACATAATCAGGCCGCTGATAGGAACAACAATGGCCGTCACTTTGCTAGGAATACGGATTTGATCCGACACCATGTAGACTTGCGTCGCGTTGGAGAAGTAGCCCCAGCCATACCAAGTAAGCATGAGTGCAAATAAGCCGAGGATAGCCAGACACATCACCGCCGCTATTTTCACCATGATTTTAGGCAGGCTACGCACTAGCAGCGTCATCGCCACATGCTCGCCATAGCGCAGTGAAATGGTCATTGAGAGAAAGCCTATCCATGGCAAAAAAAGCCGGGCCAGCGAATAGGTCCAGCTCAGCGTGCTGCCGGTAAACAGCTTGTAGAGAAAGGCGGTAAAAGAAATGCCCAGCATCGATAAAATACAGCCAACGCATAATACAATCGCCGCCTGATTGATGTGATCGCTTAGACGGCGTAACGGGGGTAAAACGCTCATCGTGATTCCTCACGCTGGGGCAACCTTGCTACCCCAGCGTTTGTCCGTCGCTAAACCTTACTGGCCGTAAATGCGCAGATCATCATCTGCCAATTGCTGACCAACCCGCTCAACTTCGTCTAGCAGCCCCTGCACGCGGGCTTCATCCATACCGAAGTCATCGACAATCCACTCTTTCCAAGCGGGTCGGGCAACCTCTGCCATGCGTTCCCGCTCAGCATCAGGCATCAGGTAGCACGCTTCGAAACGTTCGCAGGACTCTACCCAGCTGGCAGTGGCAAGCGCACCCGACATACCGTGGCTCAGTTGAATCGCTTCGCGGGCAGAGCTGATTAATGCCTGCTGATGCGTTTCCGGCAGCGACTGATACCAGGATTCACTGACGACCCAAGGGGCGCTGTTGTACACATGTCCTGTCAGGGTGGTGTAGTCCGTTACCGCATCAAAGTTGAACGTGGTATTCAGCACGGGAGCGTTAAACTGGCCATCCGCCAGCCCCGTTTCAAGGGCAGTAATCAGTTCGCCCCAAGGTAGCGGCGTGGCAGAAGCACCAAGTGAGCGCATAATAGCGACGTGAGCGGGGTTCTCTTCAGTACGGATATTGAGCCCTTCGAGATCTTCCATGGTCTCAATCAAACGTACGTTGTTAGTGAAGGCTACAAAACCACCGCCATCATCGAACGTTCCTAGGTAGCGCATATTGGCGTCTTCAACGGTGCCAGACATGAAGTCAGCAAACCATTCGCTGTCAAAGAAGCTCCACGCTTGGCGCCAGCTGGTAAACAAGAAAGGAGCCGTTACCGCTTGGTAGTCGCCATAAAACGACGACATTGCACCCGCTGACATAATGGTCGACTGCAGGGTACGACCACCCTGCACTTCTGAGCCATTTTCGACTTCTGAACCTAACTGACCGCCACCAAAAATAGAGACCTCAAGATCGCCATCGGTGCGCGCTTCCACAAGGTTTTTGAAATGCACCAGGGCAGGATAGATTTCGTTATTCTTCATATCCTCTGGAAGCTGGGTGGCGATGACCATTTCATAGGACTGTGCTTGGGCAGTGGCACAGGCAATAGCCAGTGGCAAAGCTGCCATAGCAGCGAATAAAAAAGATTGTGTAGGTTTCATAACTTACCTCGTTTTGGTTATTAGCTGGTTTGCGTTATGACTGACGTTTCCACTCGTAAGCGATTGTTTTATTATCGTTATTATCCATGCCGTAGACGGCAAATGTGACGATTCCCTGTAAGTTACTCGGCTCTCTGTTAGTTACTAGCTGTTAGTTACTGGTTAATGGCCTCCCACACTTCAATGGCCGCTGCTAAGTCTTCAAGCGATGCGCCAACTGACTTAAACAGCGTGATGGTCTCAGCAGAGCGCCGACCTGGCTTGGTTCCCGCAAGCACCTCAGCAAGCTCTGCCTTGATATCTTCAAAACGGAACGCGCCTTCATCGATTGCCTGAAGAATATCGCCGGCTTCGCCCTTAGCCCCGGCGTAGGTGTCCACAAACACGTCAGCTCGACGCAGGCACTCAGCATCGGTTTCGCGCATTTGGGGACGGAAAGCGCCGATAAGATCAACGTGCGTGCCCGGTGTTAACCACTCACCTTTAATTAAAGGCTCTGTGGAGAGCGTGACGCAGCTGACAATATCAGCCTGTACAACCGCGTCTTGCAGATCACTAACAACCTGGGTGTCAAACCGATCGGCATAGGCCTCGGCGATAGCAGAAGCCTTTTCTGGATTTCTGCCCCATACCAATACGCGTTTGATTGGTCGAATGCTGGCATGGGCTTCAATGACCATAGGGGCCAACTTACCAGTCCCCACCACCAGTAGCGTCTCCGCTGTCTCGTTGGCTAGTGCTTGTGCCGCCAAGGCAGAAGCAGCCGCTGTGCGCCGGCGCGTTAGTTCACTGCCATCAATGCACGCCAGTGGTTGACCGTGCTTACCTTCACTAAGCAAATACAGTCCTGAAATAGCAGGAATATTGTGCTGGGCGTTCTGAGGAAAGACGTTGACCATTTTGACGCCGATATAGCCTGCTGGCTCCCAGGCAGGCATCAACAGCATGGTGGCTTCACCGTCGGGACGATGCATCGCGTGATGATGGCGTGGCGGAGATTCAACGCCGTTCACAAAGGTGGTATGTAGCCGCTTAATCAAACCTTTCCAGGTAAGATAGCGTTCCACTTCCGCCGCAGACACAACCCGCATATCAGGCCTCCGGCAGCGCAGCAACAACCATGATTTCTACTTTCCATTCCGGCTTAGCAAGCTTGGCTTCAACCGCTGCACGTACGGGCGGGCGGCCAGGCACTACCCAGGCGTCCCAAGCAGCATTCATCTGGTCAAACTCGGCCATGCTGGTGACCCAAATTTGCGCCGAAACCAGTTGCTCTTTCGAGGTGCCTGCCTGGGCTAACAGTTGGTCAATACGCGCGAGCACTTGCTCGGTCTGGCCACGCATGTCAGCCGTTGCGTCACTGGGCACTTGGCCAGCGAGATAAACGGTGCCATTGTGAATCGCGACTTGGCTCATGCGGGCATTGCTGTCTTGATAGGTAACGCTCATGGTGTCTCTCCAAGGAAAATGAGGTTCCTTTTGAGACTACGATGATGATAAGCGGCGTGCTTGCCCGAAACTCTGGCAAATTTGCCCGTAAGTGTTGTAACTCATCGAGCAATGATCACTGTTTGCCAAGCTAACGGTCTGAGGAGGGGGCGATCTCAAAGTAACGCCGATAGGCGCGAGAAAAGCTTCCTTGATCACGAAAGCCGACGAGCATAGCGATATGACCCAGACTTAGTGCACTGTGCCGAACCAGCGTACGGGCGTGTTCAAGCCGTCTGCGCTGCACATATGCTAAGGGCGTCACACCGGTTAGATCACGAAAGCAGGCATGGAAATGCCCAGGGCTTAGTGCACATAATGCGGCTAATTGCTCAACCCGGATATCGTCCGCCAAGTGCTGATCCAGCCATGCATCCAGCCTTTCCAGGTCAAGCCGTTCACTGATACAGCGAACACCAATCTGATCAGCAACTTGCTTCGGCTCATCTTGAAGGTACATATACAGCGCTCGAAGCAGCAGCACGGCAATTTCATTTTGCAGCGCTGGGCACTGCTCTAGCTGGTTCGTTAAGGCATGGGTCAGCTGATTAAGCGCTGGAGGCACGGTAAAAAAACGGGGTTTGTCGAATAGCCGCTCGATTTCACTGCCTTTTTCTAACACTGCTAAGTGCTTAACAGGAATGTCCAATACCAGCGTGCGGTTACCGCCATCGCCTTGGTACTCATGGTGCCGAGACGATGGGATCAAGCAGCCGCGGCGGGCCGTGACGCGCTCGCTCTGCCCTTCCATCGCAAGCTCAGTCACGCCGCACGTTGCCAGAATTAACTGGTGAAAGTCGTGTGAGTGGGATACCTGTTCAGGGGCTAAATTACGGTTATGCAGCTCAAACTGGACCATGAACATACCGTTTGGTTCTACGTTGACGCTTGCACTATAAAACGTCTGACAGTTGAAAAGCGAGCAAGCTCCCATTAACTCCGCGAGATATCGTCAATCACTAACCTGATTTGGTCTCGCAACCAGCTCAGTCCGACATCCTTATCCGACCATATTGCCCAATTCATAGTTACCGGTGGGAAATTAAGCGGAATAGGCATTTCACAAAATGCCAGCCCGAATAACGGTGCATACTGCACGGCAATCCTTTTAGGCACTGTTGCTACAACGGGTGCATTGCGTGCTGCAGCAAGCAGCGGCATAAAGTCAGGCGCCGCTAAAATGACATTGAGCTCTATTCCCAATGCTTCCAAGGCATCACCAACACAGCCCGCGACATTTGCCGTCTGGGAAAGAACAGCGTGCCGTGCGCCAAGGTAATCATCACGCGATAATGGCGGAACTAGTCGACACAGATCGGCATTAAAGCAGCATGCCACATTGGATTCGAACAGAACTTCTCCTAGATGACGAGACTGTTTACAGCCAATGGCCAGATCAATTTCGCCCGAATCCATCATCATATCTACTGTTTCGACCGTAATCGCGCGACTCAGCAGTCGAACCCCTGGTGCCGTTGATTGCAGTCGATCCACCAAGGCAGGTAGCAGAACCATCTCCATTTCACCGGCAATACCCACCCGAAAAATCCGGTCTGCCGTTTGCGGCTCAAAACTATCCGATGACTGAAGCGCATTTTGCGCCTGCGTCAACGCTACTCGCACCGGTCCAGCCAGCGCTCGAGCTTTGGCCGTTGGCTGCATTTTCTGCCCAACACGAACGAAAAGATCGTCCTGCAATAACATCCGTAGTGTTGATAAATTATGGCTCATTGCCGACTGACCAATTCGGAGCTTCTCGGCAGACTTGGTGACACTCAGCTCTTGCATCATTGCGTCAAACGCGACCATAAGATTGAGGTCGAAGGAGCGTAAATTGAAATGATCAATATTATCCATGATTGGCATCGATTTGATTACTGACCAATGGGAATATACCTTTTCCTCATCGCGTTACAAACCGCCGGTTGAATTCTGGCCTGTTGATTGATTGAAAGAGGGTGTTTTTATGCTGTCACGCAGAGATATGCTTAAAGGTTCGCTGGCTGCTATGGCCGTTGGTGCAGCCGCCAGCAGCGTTTTCATCCCATTACACGCGGCAGCCAGTGCACCGCTAGTTGGCACACAAGCGCCGGGCTATTACCGTTTGATGGTGGGTGATGTCGAAGTCACTGCGCTTTCGGATGGTACGGGCCTATTTCCGATCGCCGACCTTTACCTGAATATCACTCCCGAACAGGCTCGCACCGCACTTGCCAATGCGTTTCAAGGCACGCCAACCCACCTGTCAGTTAATGCCTATTTGCTGAATTTCGGTGATCGGCTGATTCTTCTGGATGCAGGGACCGGTGATCTGATGGGCTCAGCCTTGGGTAAACTGACAAACAATATCATCGCATCGGGCTATCACCCCGACCAGATCGATGATGTGGTAATTACCCACATTCATTCCGATCATGTCGGCGGGCTCGTTCTAAACGGTGAAAAGGTGTTTGCCAACGCGATAGTCCATGTGCCGAAACTGGATGCGGAGTATTGGCTTAGTGCCGAAAATCGTGACAAGGCCCCAGAAGACGCTAAGCCGTTCTTTGATCAGGCGGTCTCGTCAACCAAGCCCTATATCGACAGCGACACGCTTAAAACCTACGACACGGATATGCCAGCCATTCCAGGCGTAATTAATTCAACCCACCGTCCAGGCCATACCCCTGGTCACAGTGCCTTATGGTTTGAAAGCAAAGGCGAAAAATTCGTCTACTGGGGTGATATCACCCATGGCGATGTCATTCAATTCGACGAGCCAGGCGTGGCGATTGCCTTTGATGTTGACCCGAACCAGGCGGTCATCACTCGTGAAGCGGCCTTTGCCGAAGCGGTAGCAGAGAAATACATGGTGGCTGGTTGCCATATCGCATTCCCAGGCATCGGGTACGTGGTCGAAGACAGCACGATGTTTGATTGGGTGCCCGTCAATTATCGCGCTGACGTCTGACCTGTCGCCATTATTTGTCCATGCACGACAAACGATTGATCACTATTCGAGATATTCCTGCTTTCGACGACACGATGATACCCCTCGCCAACAAATTCGGTTTTTTGCATTAGGCACCAGCCTTTGAGCCTAAGCCGTGGGCAGGTATCATCAGTCAGCCAATGGACATCTCGGAGAGTGAGAGGATGAGCAAGAAGGAAGTCACCCGCAAGCGTATTCGTGAGGCTGCCTGGGCGCTGTTCTCCGAACGCTCCTTTTCCTCTACTACCACTCGTGAGATCGCTCGTCGTGCTAGTGTCGCCGACGGCACTGTGTTCAGCCACTATCCCAACAAGATTGATATCTTGCGGGAGGGTATGGAAGAGCAGATCAGCCACATCGCTAAGACCTTCCTGGCGAGTTGGGCGGGCGGCAGCGAGCATGAAGCATTAGTTGAGCTGGCCTCCCACTTCTATCGCTATTACTTCGATCATATCGCCTTGAGCCGTAGCCTGCTGAAAGAGGCACTCTGGGACCTTGATTATTTACGCAACGTCGACGATTCACTGCTGCCTTGTATCTTAAGCGCAACGACTTTGCATGACGCCACTCGTATGCGCCTGATCGAAAACAGCTACCTCATGACACTTGTCCGCCATCTTAGCCACGATAAGCCTTGCCGAGAGGCTGCCATCAACGATTTCCGAGCCGAGCTCACGGTTATCTTACCCACCAATTAAGACCTTCCCCACCGTATTCCAGGTCTCATCTCGAAGGCCGGCCAGAGCAAAGCTGCTTGACTTTTTGAGCGCGCTCAATTAAAAATTGAGCACGCTCAAAAACAGAGAAACCTCATGCGACATATAATTGTGAAATCCATCGACTACCTGGTTGGCATGCCATTTCTTGTACTGTTCTGTTACATCATTGGCCCCATAATCGGCTTAGCACTGGGATTCAGCGGGTTACTTGCACTGACCTTGCTCTCAGGACGGAAGGGAATAAAAGCCTTTTATCGCGGTATGATATTGGGAGTAGGTTCTGACGGCCTTCCAGCGTCAGATAGGCAAGTACAGGAACAAAAGTTGACCGCAAGCCAGGATCGTCCTGTCACCTGATTGATCGGCTGAACTCCTTCAAGACAATCAGGAGAAGGTCACTGTCGTTTTAAGAAGTGGGTTTTAAGAAGAGGGTTTTAAAAAGAGAGGTCTATGCACAACACCTTATTTGTTCACGCTAGCCCGCATGGCAAGCATGCGCTGGGCTATCGCCTGGCTCAAAAGATCCTAGCCGAGGAGACAGCCAGAAACTCAAACGTGGGGTTGATAGAACGCGATTTAGTTGCCGCTCCGCTGTCGCCACTAACCCACCATTACTCCTCGGCGCTACTCAGCCACAGCATCGGCGATCGTGTTAACGCTGCCCTGTCAGAGTCCGAGCAACTGATTCGTGAGTTGGAGCAGAGCGACCGCTTATTAATCGCGCTGCCTATGCACAACTTCAGCGTACCGGCAGCGCTGAAACTCTGGATAGACCACGTGGTGCGTATTAATCGCACATTTATCGTCTCAGAGGGCAAACAAGGGTTACTGCACGATCGCCCCACCACCGTTTTGGTGAGCGCGGGCGGCATGTTACAAGGCGATAACCCACAACCCGATTTTCTCACTCCCTACCTCACCCTTATTCTCAACACCATCGGCATTCGGGATGTCCACTTCGTATATCTGCAGGGCTTAGTGTTCGGCGAAGCCGCGATCGCCAAAGCGTGGCAACAGGCGCAGACCACGCTAATCGAAGCTGGCGTACTGACTAATGACGTGTCATCGATTTAAAGTCCAGCCACTATCGGTGATGGCGATCAATAAGCGCTGCCAACTGCTGATAGCCTTCTTCACAGGCAGGGCTGGATAGATTGGTTACGCCTAGCAGTAACCCTTTTCGCGCCCCAGCTTGGGTGGCATACCAGGGAGACAGCGGCATCGGGGCCAGGTTAAAAGCCTGGGCAGCCTCGGCAATAGCAACGTCGTCCATGTCATCCTCCAAGGCGAGCATCAGTGACAGACCTGCCATATTGCTCAGTGAGACCGATCCATTCATGAGTGCCAGCAACCCATCTCGTCGCTGTCGATACAAGCGTTTCATACGCCGAATATGACGCAAGTAATGACCATCGCGCAGAAACTCCGCCACGGCTAGCTGGCTCGGCAGTCCAGACGCGGGTGATAAGGCGGCAGCCGTATCGCCAGCGCGCTCTGACAGCTTGGCCGGTACGACCATAAAACCGAGCCGCAAGCGTGGGCTGATGGTCTTACTGAAAGTGCCGATGTGAATCACCCTTCCTTCACGATCCAGCGAGGCCAGCGCCGGCGTTGCTTGTCCGCTTAGCTGCAGTTCGCTTAGATAATCATCTTCGATGATCCAACCCGCATTTTCTCGAGCCCATATCAGTAGTGCTTGGCGCCGATTCAGCGACAACTGCATCCCCAAGGGGGCTTGCTGGCCTGGCGTTACAATCGCTAAGCGGGCATCCGCGGCCAGCGCTATGCCTTGCTCCACACATATTCCCTGATCATCCACCGGAACGGGAACTGATGTATATCCTGCCAGCGACAAGGCATGCCGAGTTAGCGGATAGCCAGGGTTCTCAACCCACACCCGCCGTGAATCCAGGCGTAGCAAGTGCAATGCCAAACCCAGCGCGCCCGCATAGCCATTGGTGATAATGATCTGCTCGGCAGAGCAGAGTAGTCCCCGAGATACCGCTAGATAGGCAGCAATTTCCTTGCGCAGCTGAGACTCGCCCCGAGGATCTGGATAACGCAGCGACTCAGCCACTGCCTTTCGCGTACAGCGCAGCATGATGCGCGACCACTGCTTAAAGGGAAATGCGTCCTGAGCTGGCACGCCCACTTGAAAAAGCTTGGGAACACTATCCAGATCCTGATACAGGTCAGGCAGTGGCAGGCGAGAGGCCACCGCGGCCATCTCTGGCACTGCGGGTAGTACGGAGCTAACAAAGGTACCTGCAGCCCCTTTGGAAACAACCAGCTGGTCGTCGCTGAGCCGGTCATAAGCCGTTTTTATGGTGCCCCGCGAAACACCCAGCTGCGCGCCAAGATCACGCCATGAAGGCAGCCGCGCGCCCTCATACAAATGCCCTTGCCGAATAGCATCCGCAATGCTGAAGCGTATTTGTTCGGAAAGAGACTGCTTGCCCTGGCGATCAAGCGAAAAGCGAAGTTTGTTCATAACGTAATGGTACATAAAAACCAGTCATTCTTGGTTCTTTTTTTAGACCATGATGCCATTCACAATCCTGCTCACGCTCCACACTACTTTTATCGGTCTGAAACCTTGTTCTCGTTCTTTGAGCTAGCCCAAAGCGATTGCGCAAGGCCCGAACCATTTACCCAGAGGATCTCCCCTATGCGAATAAACAGCACCAGGCTTTCAACGGCGATACTGCTCGCCATGTTGCTCGGCTATGTTGGCCCTTCACTAGCGACCGAGACCACTGAACAACAGGAATCTGAACAACCGGAATCTGACCAGGCCTATGATGCCGACGCCGATGGCGAACAGCGCGCCAAAGCGGCTGGCGAGTCGCTCATTGGTCAACCCGGCCCCGAGCTAAGCATTACCACGCTGGAGGGTGACACCATCGATCTCAGCGCCCTGTATGGCGTCAAACCGGTATATATAAAGTTTTGGGCAACCTGGTGCGTACCCTGCCGCCAGCAGATGCCAGGCTTTCAGGCCATCCAGGAAACACATGGTGACGACATTCAGGTCATCGCCGTTAACACCGGCTACGCAGACAGCGCAGCATCTGCGCGTGCGTATCGAGAAGAAATGGGCCTGACGATGCCTATCACGGTAGATGACGGCACACTGGCTGAAGCCCTTAACCTGCGCGTTACCCCGCAGCATGTCGTGATTGATCGCAGTGGTCACATCACTCACATTGGTTATCGTGACGATCAAGCCCTAAAAGAGGCATTACAAGCAGCACTAACACCCACTGAGCCCGACTCATCAACAGCCACTCACGACGCCCCAGCCGAGGGTATCGACGCCAATGCGCTAGCGGTAGGCGAGACGGTTAGCCAGATGAATATCACCACGCGTGACGGCGACACCATCGACCTGTCCCGCACAGCGACAGATAAGCCCCTAGGCATGGTGTTCTTTGCTTCATGGTGTGAGTCCTACCTTGCCGAGAGCCAGCCGGCCACCGCCTCTGCTTGTCGCCGCGTTCGCGAAACCGTCAACCAATTGAGTAAAGACTCGGAGACTCAATGGGTAGGCATTATTTCTGGACTTTGGACCAAAGAGTCCGATGTCGAAAGCTATTTAGATACCACCGAGACAGCGTTTCCCGTGCTACTTGATGCCGATGGTGACATACATCGCCGCTTCGGCATTCAACAGATACCAACCGTTGTGCTTATTGATGCCGATGGCAAGGTAGCCGACAAGCTTGGGCCACAAGATACCAAGCTCGCCGAAGCCATCGAACGCATCAGCCAATAACCTACCGCCATTTCGCGCCAGCCACGGCGCGATATACTTTTCAATGGAGCAGCCCGTCTCAAGCGGGCTGATAACCAATGCCCCGATCCATTTACCGCTATTGTGTCCTCTTTTATCTGGCGTTAATGCTGTTCCCCCAGATCGGGGCTGCTCAAGAGTTTCCCGGCACTTCGGGCGAGACACTCATCAAGAGCAGCTTGGTAGCGGAAACAAACCAACCCGCAGCCGGCACCTCCAGCACGTTAGCCGTTTTCATGGAGCCACAATCAGGTTGGCATGGGTATTGGAAACAGCCGGGCAGCATTGGCCTAGCACCGCAGTTCGACTGGCAATTACCGGATGGTGTCAGCGTGGGCGATGCCAGCTTTCCAGTGCCACATACGCTGATGACCGGCGACTTGATGAATCATGTCTTTGAGCATCCTTACGCGCTACTACTCCCCGTTGAGATAGATGGTTCGGTCGCGCCGGGAACGCCTCTGCCAATCACCGTCGGTTTGAACTATCTCGCTTGCCGTGCGGATGCCTGCGTTCCCGAACAATCGACGCTAGCCATTACCCTCACCGCAGGCGATGGCCGTATTACGCAAGAGCGCAAAGCGCGCTTCAATGAGTGGCGGCGTGAGTTACCCAGGCCACTGGGCTCGCAAGCCAGCTTTGTGACGATCAACGATGCGCGGCTGCGAGTCAGCATCCCCTTGCCCGCTAGCGTGACGTTGAATGATCCACACTTATTTGTCGACACCGATAACATCGTGGATCCCGCGGCTGAACAAATCTTCAGCCGTGAAGGCGATGTCTTGATTGTTGAAACTCAGCGGGCTAACTCCTGGTCGTCAAACAGCCCGCCCGCTGCGTTCGAGGCGCTGCTGTCACTGGGAACCGGGACCGGCTTAACACTGGTTAGCCATAGCGCTGAGGCGCCAGCGGCGGGCACCAACGGATATCAGAGTGCCTCCTCCTCCAGTAGTACCACCATCGCCAGCACCACCGGTGAACAAGGCAGCCCTACTCTACTGCTGACAGCATTCTTCGGCGCCCTATTGGGCGGTGTTCTGCTCAATATCATGCCCTGCGTTTTCCCGATTCTCAGCCTTAAGGTGCTTAGCCTTGCGCGTTTAACCGGAGGTCAACGCGAAGCCCGGCGCGAGGCGTTAGCCTATACCGCTGGCGTGGTTATCGTTTGCTTAATACTTGGCGCGACGATTATCGCCTTACGTGCAGTGGGTACTCAGGTTGGCTGGGCCTTCCAACTGCAAGACCCGCGAGTCATCCTGGTGCTGACCCTGTTGACCGCGGCCATCGGTTTTAATCTGGCCGGCCTTTTTGAGCTGGGATCCATCAATGCCGGTGGCAAGCTAGCAAGCCAGGACGGTGTAGCCGGTGCCTTCTGGACAGGCGTACTGGCCGCCTTCGTCGCAACGCCTTGCTCCGGTCCCTTTATGGCCACGGCTCTTGGCGCAGCCTTGGTGCTCCCCACGTTTGCCGCACTGACAGTATTCGCTGGTTTGGGCCTGGGCATTGCCCTGCCATTTTTGCTGCTTGGTTTCGTGCCGGTACTGCGCCGCCTACTTCCCCGCCCTGGTCCTTGGCTTGCCAACTTCCGGCATATCATGGCCATCCCCATGTTTCTAACCGCTTTAGCCTTGGCTTGGGTGCTTGGCCGCCAGCTCAGCAACAACGGCATGATTGCGAGCCTCGCTCTGATCATGTTGCTGGCGATAGGGCTTTGGTTCACCGGACTACGTCAACGAAGCGCCAAGCGGTTGAGCTGGCTACCGGCAGGACTCGCTGCCGGGCTGGCGCTGACTGGAAGCGTGCTCGTTCCTGGCGCCTTTATCCCGCAAGCGGTAGACCCCAATCCGCTCCCAAGTTCAGCCGACACACGCTCACTCGACTTCAATGCGAACCGATTGACCGAACTTCGCCAACAAGGTCACGCCATTTTGGTCTACTTCTCGGCAGACTGGTGCGTCACTTGCAAGATCAACGAACAGCGGGCCATCAACACACCCCGCACGCAGCAAGCATTCGAACAGGCGGAAGTGATCACAATGAAGGGCGATTGGACTAATGGAGACCCCGCCATTACCACTTTCTTGGAGCAGCACGGCCGTTCAGGGGTACCTCTCTACTTATGGTACGCACCAGGCGCAACCGAGCCTGAAGTTCTTTCACAACTTCTTGCGCCTAATACCTTATCGGTGTTGGCGAGCCAATTGGATTAACTCTCTCTTATCCAGCATCGCCATATCGAAGATATTTTTAATGCTGCAAAGAAAAATACCCAGACTAACCAAGTGGGGTATCTTTTGATGGTGTAGCAAGCTTGGCGCACCACAAAAAAAGGGCTTAGCGATAAATCGCTAAGCCCTTGAATTTGGTGCCGGTGGCCAGACTCGAACTGGCACACCCGTAAAGGCGGCGGATTTTGAATCCGCTGCGTCTACCAATTCCGCCACACCGGCAATGGCTGCGCATTATACGTAGATAACCTCACAGGTCAATCACATTGACTGACTTTATCTATCTAAAGCGCTATCCTATGCCGCCTGTTTGACCACTGATAAGAGCCATTTCCATGCAGCGCGCGGATTTTCATTTCGAGCTACCCGACGAGCTAATTGCTCGCTACCCTTCTGAGCAGCGCAGCGACTGCCGTTTGCTATGCGTGGATGGCCAAAGCGGCGCGCTTGAGCATCGCCGGTTTGCTGATTTACTTGAACTACTCGAACCCGGCGACTTGCTGGTATTCAATGATACGCGCGTCATTCCAGCACGCTTGCACGGTCACAAGGCTAGCGGCGGTAAAGTAGAAATGCTGCTGGAGCGCCCGCTGGATAGCCACCGCGGTTTGGCACATATCCGTTCGAGTAAATCACCTAAGCCTGGCACCGAGCTGATCTTTGAAGGCGACATTCATGCGGTGGTTGAAGGCCGCCGCGATGCACTGTTTGAGCTGCGCTTTTTAGGCGACACGCCAATGATTGCGCTGCTTGAAAAGCATGGCCATATGCCACTGCCGCCCTATATCACCCGTGACGATGAGCTGAGTGATCGGGAACGCTATCAAACGGTGTATGCCCGCCGCGACGGTGCAGTAGCAGCGCCTACCGCGGGGCTTCACTTTGATCAACCGTTGTTGGATGCCCTGGCCGAGAAAGGCGTTAACAGTGCCTTTGTGACCTTGCACGTCGGCGCTGGCACCTTTCAGCCAGTGCGCGTCGACAACATCCTTGAGCACCATATGCATAGCGAGTGGATTGAGGTGTCTGAGACCGCCTGTCAACAAGTGCGTGACACTCAGGCTGCGGGGAAACGGGTCATTGCCGTCGGCACTACCAGCGTGCGCTGCTTAGAAAGCGCTTGCCTGAAAAGTAGCGACGGCCAGATTGCCCCCTACAGCGGCGACACCGATATCTTTATCTACCCTGGCTACGAATGGCGCTGTGTAGATGCTCTGATAACTAATTTCCACCTGCCCGAGTCGACCCTGCTGATGCTGGTCTCTGCATTTGCTGGCTATGACCACATGATGCGGGCATACCGCACGGCAGTTGACGAGCGCTACGCGTTCTTTAGTTATGGCGATGCCATGCTGCTGACCCGCTAAACACGATGCGTCCGGCGCCTTAACCGATTATTGACGAGTTATTTAGATGCGAAACGAATGTTTTATGCGCTTTGAGCGCCTAGCCGACGATGGCCGTGCACGCCGGGGGCGCTTGCACTTCCCCCGCGGTACCGTCGAAACCCCGGCCTTTATGCCGGTGGGCACCTACGGCACGGTGAAGGGCATGACACCTGACTCCGTGAAAGAGATTGGCGCAGAAATCATTCTCGGCAACACCTTTCACCTATGGCTGCGTCCAGGCACCGACGTGATTGAAGCCCATGGCGACTTGCATGATTTTGCCCAATGGGACAAACCTATCCTGACCGATTCCGGCGGTTTTCAGGTTTTTTCCTTAGGCGAAATGCGCAAAATTACCGAGCAAGGCGTTCACTTCCGCTCACCGGTCGATGGCAGCAAGGTATTTATGGGGCCGGAAGAGTCCATGGCCGTGCAGCGCTCGTTGGGCTCTGACGTAGTGATGATTTTCGACGAGTGCACGCCGTACCCAGCCACTTTTGAAGAAGCCGAAAAATCCATGGAGCTTTCGCTGCGCTGGGCGAAACGCTCACGCGAGGCTCATGGTGATTCACCTTCGGCGCTGTTCGGCATTATTCAAGGCGGCATGCATCCTGAACTTCGCGAACGCTCATTAAAAGGGCTACTCGAAATTGGCTTTGATGGCTTAGCCATTGGTGGCTTGTCGGTAGGCGAACCCAAAGAAGAGATGATCAAGGTACTCGATTATCTACCGACGTGGATGCCAGACGACACCCCGCGCTACCTGATGGGCGTTGGCAAACCAGAAGACTTGGTAGAGGGCGTGCGTCGCGGCGTCGACATGTTCGATTGCGTAATGCCTACTCGTAATGCACGCAACGGCCACCTGTTCACCTCCGAGGGTACGGTCAAGATCCGTAACGCTAAGCACCGCTTTGATACCCAACCGCTTGATGCTGAGTGTGACTGCTATACCTGCAAAAATTTCTCACGGGGCTACTTGCACCACCTGGATCGTTGTAACGAAATGCTCGGCTCCATGCTCAATACCATCCATAACTTACGCTACTATCAGCGGGTAATGGCTGATTTGCGCGCGGCAATCGAAGCGGGTACATTGACGACCTTTGTGGAAGGCTTTTATGCCCAGCGCGGCCTGCCAGTGCCTCCCCTAGCGAATTAATCGCCATCCGCCATTGGCGGGTGGTTTAATCGGTTCACCCATTGAGTTTTCTAACCCAGGAGTTCTCTGCAATGCTGGATTTCTTCATCTCACCAGCCCATGCCCAAGAAGCCGCTGCCGGCGGTGGCATCGCGCAAATTGTCATGCTGGTTGGTTTTGTGCTGATTTTTTACTTCCTGCTGTGGCGCCCCCAGGCAAAGCGCGCTAAGCAGCACAAACAGCTGGTAACTGGCTTGGCCAAAGGCGATGAGGTCGTCATCGGTGGCGGTCTTGTTGGTCGTGTTACCAAAGTTAGTGATGAGTTCCTAACGCTGGAAGTTTCTGAAGGCACCGAAGTTAACGTGCAGAAAAATGCCGTTGCTGCCGTACTGCCTAAAGGCACTATTAAGTCCATCTAACGCCTGCATCTCCCCCCTGCCGATCCAGTGCCAGCCACCCCGGCAGGGGTGACATGGTAGCCACGATGGTGAACTTTGCTGTGCGCGGTCTGTCCGTGCACAGCAATTCCGTTTGTAATTGAAGGCAGGGCTTGCATGCTCAACCGTTACCCCCTGTGGAAGTATCTGCTGATACTGGTCGTCCTGGTGGTTGGCCTTATCTATTCGCTTCCCAATTTATTCCCCGCAGATCCCGCCATCCAGGTTAGCGATGCCCAGGGCGATTCGCTGGATGAACGGCAAATATCCCGCGTTGAAGAAGCGCTCATTGATAGCGATATCAGCATTAAGGCCATTGAAGAAACGAATGGCCAATGGTTGATTCGCCTTCAGAGTGATGATGATCAGCTAGACGCCCGCGATATTGCCGCAGATGTATTGGGTAGTGACGCGACTGTCGCACTCAACCTCGCTGACGCCACCCCTGGTTGGCTGCAAGCCTTTTCCGCATCTCCCATGACACTGGGCCTCGATTTACGTGGAGGCGTGCACTTCTTACTCGAAGTAGACATGGATGCCGCCCTTACCCAGCGCTTGGAAGTGAATGCCAGCGCCATGCGTGAACTGCTACGCGGAGAGCGCATTCGCTATCGCAACACCACCATCGACGAGCGTTCGCTGTCAATCAGCTTTGGTAGCGCTGAAGACCGCGATACTGCTCGGCGCTTGATTAGCCGCGACTTCCCTAATTTTGAGTACAGCAATGAAGGCGATGGTCGTGCTTCCAACCTAGTCATGACGCTCAGCGACCAAACGGTTAACGAGATTCAGGACTATGCGATCAATCAAAACTTAACCACGCTGCGTAACCGCGTTAACGAGCTGGGCGTCGCTGAGCCGATGGTTCAACGCCAAGGTCCAAGTCAAATCGTGGTTGAATTGCCCGGCGTTCAAGACACCGTGGCTGCAAAGCGTATTGTGGGTGCAACGGCAAACCTAGAGTTTCGCCTGGAAGCTCGCAACGATACGCCTGACACGGAAACCGAACGTCTAGAATTCCGTAACGACCCAACACGCTCGGCAGAGCTGATGCGCGATGTCATCATTACCGGTGATAGCGTATCCAGTGCCAGCAATAGCTTTGATGAAAATGGTCGCCCACAGGTCAACATTAACTTGGACGGCACCGGCGGCACGTTAATGAACCGCGCCACGCGAACCAACATCGGTCGCAATATGGCGGTATTGTTCATTGAACATAAAAGCGAAGATCGCGTAGAAATCGACCCTGAAACAGGCGAAGAAACGATTATTCGCGAGCCCTACGTCGAACGCGGCTTAATCAGCCTTGCCACCATCCAAAGTGCTCTGGGCAATAGCTTCCGCATTACCGGTTTAGACTCACCAACGGAAGCTGCTGAGCTTGCCCTTCTGCTCCGCTCTGGTTCACTGGCCGCTCCTATCTACTTTGTCCAAGAACGCACTATTGGGCCAAGCTTGGGTGCCGAAAACATTGAGCGTGGCCTGCTGTCGGTACAAATCGGCCTATTACTGGTCGTGCTGTTTATGCTAGTGCGCTACAAAGTGTTCGGGGTATTTGCCAACATTGCCCTAGCGCTAAACCTAACGCTGCTCGTCGCGGTTATGTCGATGCTAGGCGCTACGTTAACACTACCAGGCATTGCCGGGATTGTGCTGACGCTAGGCATGGCAGTTGATGCCAACGTGCTGATATTCGAGCGCATACGCGAAGAATTGCGCAACGGCATGTCAATTCAGCAAGCAATCTATGCGGGCTACGAGCGCGCTTTCACCTCTATCGTGGATGCCAACATCACCACGCTGCTGGTAGCGGTGATTCTGTTCTCGATCGGCACCGGCCCAGTGAAAGGGTTTGCCGTTACGCTCTCCATTGGCATTTTGACATCCATGTTCACGGCACTACTGGTAACGCGCGCCATGGTCAACCTGACCTACGGCGGCAAACCCGTCAAAAAGCTGTGGATTTAAACACATGGATCTCAATGGCATAGATTTGAAAAGCATGGATCTGAACCACGTGCTTAGCCCAGAATTTAAGAGGTGGTAATGAAACCCCTATCACAACTGCGAATCGACTTTATGGGGCGGCGCAACCTTGCGTTTATCGTCTCTGCCTTGATGCTAATCATCTCGATTGGCGCGATTATTTTTCAGCAGCTAAATCTCGGACTGGACTTCACCGGCGGCACCCTGGTGGAAGTGCGCTACGGCGCAGTCCCTTCCTTAGACGCGATTCGCCAATTGCTCGAAGACAGTGGTTTCCAAGACGTGTCGGTGCAAACGTTTGGCGCATCAACAGAAATACTTATCCGCATTCAGCAAGCGTTCGATGCGGATGTCGGTAACGATGTTGTCAGTCTGCTACGTTCCAATGGCGATAGCGTTAATCTTGTGCGGGCCGAGTTTGTCGGTGCGCAGGTAGGCGACCAACTTCGCGACCAAAGCGGCTTAGGCCTTCTAGTGGCATTAGGCGTGGTGATGCTTTACGTTGCCTTTCGCTTTCAATACAAGTTCGCTATTGGTGCCCTGCTAGCCTTGCTGCACGATGTCATCATTGTTGTAGGCGTCTTCGCGCTGTTCAAGCTTGAGTTCGATCTAACGGTTCTGGCAGCGATTTTGGCCGTTATCGGCTACTCGCTAAACGATACGATCGTTGTTTATGACCGTATTCGCGAGACTATTCGAACATCGCGTATTGATGATATGCCGCAAATCTTCAACGAAGCGATCAATGCCACCCTGTCCCGCACGCTCGCCACTTCTGGTACTACGGTACTGGTGTTGCTGGCGCTGCTGCTATTAGGCGGCGACATGATCGAGAACTTCGCTATTGCGCTGTTAATTGGCATCGTGGTGGGTACGTTCTCATCAATTTATATCTCAGGTGCGTTACTGATTCCGCTCAAGCTTTCACGGGAAGACCTTATTCCCACCAAGAAAGAGACGGATGAAGAGGAAGAAGAGCTGCCCTAATCGCGGGGTTGCCGCCAACGAAAAGGCCCTGCCGGTCACCCGGCAGGGCCTTTTCTTTCATCATTTTACGCGCCTAGCTAATAGGTACGATTTTGCCCGCCAAGCCACTGGGTTGCATGGTCTCCTTGGGCTGGAAGTGAATCACCGAACGGATCGACTCACCCGCATGGAGTAGGTCGAAGGCCGTGTTGATCTGATCGTGGGTCATGTTGTGCGTGATGTAAGGATCGACATCGAAATCTCCCCGCAACCACTCATCGACCATGCCCGGCAACTGGCTACGTCCCAGCACGCCACCGAACGCTGACCCCCGCCACACGCGCCCGGTGACCAGCTGGAAGGGACGCGTTGCAATCTCCTCCCCAGCACCGGCCACACCGATAACCGTACACTCCCCCCACCCTTTGTGGCAGCACTCGAGCGCAGCACGCATAACGTTGACGTTGCCGATGCACTCGAAGGAGAAATCCACTCCGCCGTTGGTCATCTCGACGATCACTTCCTGGATGGGCTGATTGAAATCCGCGGGGTTAACACACTCCGTCACCCCCATGTCCCGCGCCAGGGCAAACTTGTTGGGATTGGTGTCGATGCCGATGATACGTCCGGCGCCCACCATCTTGGCACCCTGGATCACCGCCATGCCCACCGCACCCAAGCCGAACACCGCCACCGTCGCCCCCGGCGTCACCTTGGCGGTATTGCGCACGGCGCCCATACCGGTCGGCACAGCGCACCCCATGACGCTCGCCTTGGCCAGAGGCGCCTCTTTGGCGATTTTGGCCACGGCGATCTCGGGCAGTACCGTATACTCGCTAAAGGTGCTGGTGCCCATGTAGTGATGGATCATCTTCCCTTTATAGGAGAAGCGCGAGGTGCCGTCCGGCATGACGCCACGGCCTTGGGTTTCGCGAATGGTCTGGCACAGGTTGGTCTTGCCCGACTGGATATAGGGGCAGTTGGGGTCCTCCGGGGTGTACAGCGGAATCACATGATCCCCGGGCTTCACCGAGGTGACACCGCGGCCGACTTCTTCCACGATGCCTACCCCTTCGTGGCCCAGTACGGCAGGAAACAGTCCTTCCGGATCGCGTCCCGACAGCGTGAACATATCGGTGTGGCAGAGGCTAGTGGTGACAATGCGCACCAGCACTTCGCCCTGCTTGGGCCCCTCCAAATCGATCTCTTCGATCTCCAGTGGGCGGTTGGGCTCCCAGGCAATCGCTGCACGTGTTTTCATCTCGTCTCTCCTCGGGTGAACGTTATAGCTATGATATAACATCACCACAAAAGTCGTTGACTGAGTATCGGCCGAATCAGGACAACGTACCCCTGGATCGAGCCATCGAGCGTCCAGCCGGGAAGGCATGAGGTGGTATTGGGAGGAGATATTGGGAGGCCGTATGAAAAACAGCGAGACAAACGAGTGTTTAGACGTGGCGAGCGACAACGTCCACCGCGTACACCTGATCGTTTATCCGGGGTTCAAATTCATGGAGGCGGCCGGCGCGCTGAGCGTCTTCAGCTACGCCAACGAGCGCCTCGCTGCCCGCGGTGAGACGTTTCATTACCACGTATCGCTGGTCGCGCCACGGCCAGGCCCAGTGGCCTCGGACATCCATGTATGCCTGGAGGCCGAAGGCACGCTGCCCGAAACGGAGGCGCTAGAAACGGTGGTGGTGGTCGGTGCAGTCAATATCGAACAAGCGCTGGAGCATGAGCGCTCCCTGGTCGCCTGGTGTCGGCAGCGCAGCGGCGATGCCCAGCGTTTTGCCGCGCTGTGCACAGGCTCGTTCTTCCTCGCCGAGGCGGGGTTGCTCGACCAGCGTCAGACGGCCACCCACTGGCGCTTTGCACCGCTGCTTCAAGCGCGCTACCCCACCCTAAAGGTGGATGCCGATGCCATTTTCGTGCAGGACGGCCACTTCTGGACCTCGGCGGGAGTCACCGCCGCCATCGATCTAGCGCTTGCCTTTGTCGAGCAGGATCTCGGCCGTGATCTCGCGCTGGACGTGGCCAGGGACCTCGTGGTGTATCTCAAGCGTCCCGGCGGTCAATCGCAGTTCAGCGCGGCCCTGACCAGCCAAATGACCGGCTCTCCCAGCATGCGCGCGCTGCAGCACTGGATCGGTGAGCGGCTCGACCAACCACTCACGCTGGCCGACATGGCCAACAAGGCGGGGATGAGCCCACGCCATTTCAGTCGCACCTTCATGGCGGAACTCGGCATGACCCCTACCACCTGGCTGGAGAACGCTCGCTGCGAAAGGGCCAAGGCGCTGTTGCTCGACACCGAGCTGCCGATGAAAAGCATCGCCTGGCGCACGGGGTTCAGCTCCAGCGAGCGCATGCGCAAGGTGTTTTCCCGGCGCTACACGCTCACTCCCACCGCCTACCGAGCCCGCTTCAAAACCACCCGTGACGAACCGCAGGCTGACGCCTAACCAGTTTTCTACGACAACGCCCTACCGGGTCTCGGCAGAGCGTTGTTCGTATCAAACGCAGCAAGGCTCGATCAGAAGTGTGGCGCCAACTGCTTGATGAGCGCCTTGTACAGACGCGGCCCAGCAGCCATCAGTTGACCTTCAGCGGCCACTGTCGGCTTGCCGTCAGGCGTACCCATCAGTGCACCGGCTTCTTTCAGCAATAGCGTTCCCACCTGCATATCTTGCTCTTCAAGTCCCAGAACAAAGACGCTGTCCACACGCCCACAGGCAAGCTCACAAATATCCAGCAGGCCGCTACCAGATGCCAACATGGCGTCTACTTGGGGGGCTAACTGCTGAGTAATAGTCAGGTAAGCTGGCAAATGGCTGGGGCGCAGCCAGGTTTCAGGCAGGCTCATCGCTATCCGCGTACCGCTAATGGCAGTAGGCTTACTAACACGCATGCGTTTATCGTTGTGCTGGGCACCGCGACCACGGCTGGCGATATACTCATCGTCAGAAAACGGACAGATAATTACCGCGTGTTCGGGGCGATCTTTAACGAGACACACCACTGAGAGAGCAAAGCCCTTACCTGCCACTGCTAAATTGGAATAGCCGTGCATTGGTTCAATTTTCCAGACGATATCAGCGCCTTCGCCTTCACCCGCTTTATGGGGCGTATAGCGACCACTGAAGCCGTGCAGGGGATACCCACGCTGCAGCTGCTGAACAATGGTGGCCTCTGCTTTGCGAGCGGTGTCTTCTAGCAAGCGGTCGAGGTTAAATTCATCGTGAGCATTTTCAATGCGTTCACGAACACGTAAAAAGTGTTCAACAGCGCCACGCGCAGCGCGCAGCGTAAATTGGACCATAGGATTCATGATCGGGCCTTGTCACAGTGATGTTAAAGAACGGAGGCAGTGGCAGGACTGCTTTGGCGGGCAATTCTAACAGAGCCCTCTCGGGCATGCTATCGACTCATGCTAAACTGCGCGTTTTCCGCACTTGATTACCGAGCCCATTATGCTTGAGCGCATCCGTATTGTTCTTATTGGCACTAGCCATCCTGGTAATATTGGCGGCGTCGCCCGCGCCATGCACAACATGGGCTTAGCCGATTTAGCCCTAGTGGCGCCGCGCTGTGAGGTGATTACCCAAGACAGCATTTCACGCGCGTCGGGAGCCGACCATCTGCTTCATCAGGCAAACGTTCATACCTCTCTTGAAGACGCCGTTGCTGACTGCACGCTCGCCGTGGGCGCTAGCGCCCGTTCGCGCACGCTACCCTGGCCAATGATTTCCCCACGCGCGCTGGCCGAGCGCCTGCCCAGCGAGTGCCAGCCCGACAATGCACGTGTCGCTCTGGTATTTGGCCGCGAGGACAGTGGCTTAACCAATGCCGAGCTGCAGCGTTGCCATGCCCATGTGCATATTCCCACCAATGCGGATTTCAGTTCACTAAACCTGGCCGCCGCCGTTCAGGTGATTGCCTATGAGTGCCGCATGGCATGGCTAAGCCAACAGGATAGCGTTAGCGCCGCTGAAGAACCGGATGATGCGCTAGCCACCCATGCCGAACTAGAGCGCTACTTTGAGCATTTGGAGCGCACGCTGATAGCCATTGAATTTCATGACCCTGCACAGCCGCGCCAACTGATGGCAAGATTGCGTCGTCTATACCTACGCGCTCGCCCTGAAAAAATGGAGATGAATATTCTGCGTGGCATTCTTTCGGCAACCGAAAAAGCGACCGACAAACATCATCCATAGCGCTGACCACCGCTGCGGCTTGGGCAACCGAAGCTTGAAGTCGCATCGGCGCGCCCCAACATCATTTTTTTGGCGCCGCGCTGCATTGCACTAACTATATTTTAAGCACCATATTCCCAGCACCATATTCCAAGAGCTTATAACTGCCGCCCTTTAACGCCCAAGGATCACCCATGTTTCAACGCCTGCGTGAAGACATTAACAGCGTATTCGACCGCGACCCAGCGGCACGTAACTTTCTTGAGGTGCTGACCAACTATCCCGGCCTGCACGCCCTTCTGCTTCACCGCTGTGGCCACTGGTTGTGGAAGAAAAATTTCAAATGGTTGGCACGGACGCTATCGACGTTTTCCCGCTGGCTGACCGGCATTGAGATCCACCCTGGCGCCACTATTGGCCGCCGCTTCTTTATTGATCACGGCATGGGCGTAGTGATTGGCGAAACAGCGTTAGTCGGCGATAACGTGACCCTTTATCAAGGCGTTACCTTAGGCGGTACCAGTTGGAATAAGGGTAAACGTCATCCTACGCTCGAAGATGGTGTGATTGTTGGTGCTGGCGCTAAGATCCTTGGCCCGTTCACCGTAGGCGCGGGAGCTAAAATTGGCTCTAATGCGGTGGTCACCAAAGAAGTACCTTCCGGCGCAACGGTGGTGGGTATTCCCGGTAAGATCGTTAAGCGCGCCGACCCCGATGTGGAGGAAGCGTTAGATGTTGACCCGGCTCGCCGCGAAGCGATTTGCCAAAAATTTGGCTTCGATGCTTACGGTGTTAGTCAGGACATGCCCGACCCTGTGGCACGCTCGATGCAGGCGATGCTTGATCACATGCACGCCGTGGATGAGCGCATTGAACGTATGTGCTCGACACTGCGTAAATTAGATGCCAGCTATCGCGACGGCCAACTCCCGGCCCTGCGTGATGAAGATTTCGCCGACATTCTTGATGAAAACGACACAGGCTGCCCAGGGGTTGGCAAACACAGTTCCGAGCCAAAAGCCAACGCCGAGGCGACCGAGACAGCCGCCGCCAGTACGCAGCAAACCGCTCCTGATTCAACGGCTAAATCACCATCTGACGCAGCAGCTGACTCAACCTCTGATTCAACGACATCGCGCAATAGTTGACCAAAGCACTCAGGATTTCCATAATGGCGCTACATTTGCCGTAAGTGCGCTGAGGTTCAGCGTCGAGGTGCCTGTCATGCGCTTGACCACTAAAGGCCGTTACGCCGTTACCGCCATGCTTGATTTGGCGATAAATACCCCTCAAGGCCCGACCAGCTTGGGGGATATTTCTCAGCGTCAGGAAATTTCGCTCTCATATCTTGAGCAACTATTTGCGCGCCTGCGCCGAGCGGGCCTCGTTAGCAGCGTACGCGGTCCTGGTGGTGGCTATCTACTGGCTAAACCAGCCGAAGACATCAGCGTTTCTCAAGTGATTGATGCCGTTAATGAGACCGTGGATGCAACACGTTGCCAGGGGCTTTCAGACTGCCAACAAGGCGACACCTGCCTAACCCATCACCTGTGGTGTGACCTATCAGGGCAGATTCGTAACTTCCTTGATGACACCAGCCTTGCACAACTGATGCAGCGCCCCGATGTTATACGCATTGCCTCCCGGCAAAAGCAACGCGTTGAAGCAGGCATTCTCGCCTCATCCCCTTAACGGCTTTCACCGCACGTTGGACTCTATGACGATGACTTCCTCCCCTTCGCTGCCGATTTATTTGGACTATGCCGCCACCACACCGGTAGACCCCCGTGTGGCCGACGTCATGCAGCGCTATTTAACCGCTGATCAGCTGTTTGCCAACCCTGCCTCGCGCAGCCACATGTTAGGCTGGCAGGCGGAACAAGTGGTAGAGCAAGCTCGCCGTCAAGTCGCCGACACCATTGGCGCGGACCCACGTGAAGTGGTTTGGACCAGCGGTGCCACTGAGGCCAACAATCTAGCGCTAATTGGCTATATGCGCGCCAACCGTGAGCGCGGCATGCATCTGGTGACGTCTACCATTGAGCATAAAGCAATCGTGGATACCGCCAACGCCCTGGAAAGCGAAGGTTTTGAAGTGACTTGGCTGACGCCTGGGCAGGACGGGCGTACCACGCCAGAACAGTTGCGTGCCGCTATGCGAGACGACACGGCACTCGTGTCATTAATGGCGGTCAATAACGAACTGGGTAGCATTAATGATATAGCGGCGCTGGCAGAGGTTGCCCATGAATTCGGGGCTGTTTTTCATACTGATGCAGCCCAAGCAGTGGGACGCATTCCATTAGATGTGGTGGCGCAACAAATTGATTTAATGTCGCTATCTGGACATAAAGCTTATGGCCCCAAGGGCATTGGCGCGCTTTACGTTAAACGCCATCCAGATATACGCATAGAAGCACTAATCCATGGCGGCGGCCACGAACGAGGCATGCGCTCTGGCACGCTTCCGACTCATCAAATTGCCGGTATGGGTGAAGCGTTTGCGCTAATGCAAAGCCATCACCAGGAAGATCGAGCTCACATTGCCCAGCTACACGCGCGCTTCCTAAAAGGGCTAGAAGATATTGAGGGTGTGGTTGCCAACTCGCCGCTGGAAAATGCCGTTCCCAATATTATCAACCTGGCATTTAAAGGGGTAGACGGTGAATCTCTATTGATGGCGCTGCGCGACGTTGCTGTGTCAACCGGGTCTGCCTGCAACTCTGCTAGCGTCGACCCTTCTTACGTTTTACTGGCAATCGGCACATCGCGCGCCCTGGCACTCTCATCGCTACGCTTTAGCTTTGGGCGTTTCACCACTGACGACGACATTGATCATGCGCTGACACTACTGCGCCACGCGTTAAGCGGACTCCGCTCAACGCGTTAAACGGCTGATGCCACACTTGGCAATCAACCTACCGACTTTTTGAAGGAGGACGCCCGATGGCAACTCTCAACATCACCCCCGCGGCTGCTCAGCAAATCCGTCACGTTCTCGATGAGCGTGGCCAAGGGCTTGGGCTGCGCGTTTCTGTAAAGCCCAGTGGCTGCTCAGGCTATAGCTACGTACTCGACTTTGCCGATGAGGTAAGCGATGACGAAATTCACGTTGAAGAGCACGGCGCCAGCGTGTATATCGCTCCAGACGCGCTAGAAATACTCAACGGTAGTGAAGTTGACTACGTAAGCGAAGGGCTGAATCGCTTTTTCCGTTTCAACAATCCCAACGTTAAAGATGAGTGCGGCTGTGGCGAAAGCTTCACGGTCTAAGCGTTTAGCGCTGCATCACCGGTATTCATCACCCCTTTGAGGCGCTATAATCGCGGCCACTCGGCAATCGGTAATGCACCACAGCCCTGCCGACTCTTTTTTCCTGCGCCGCCTCGGCTTTCCGGGGCGGCACTTCTGCTTTATGCCTCTTAAGGAGATTCCACCATGGCAATTGAACGTACTCTTTCTATCATCAAGCCTGATGCCGTTGCTAAAAATGCGATTGGCGACATCATTTCTCGCTTTGAAAAAGCAGGCTTGAAAGTTGTTGCTGCGAAGATGGTTCATCTTTCTGAAGAAAAAGCAGGCGGTTTCTACGCCGAGCATAAAGAGCGTCCTTTCTTTAAAGACCTGGTTGGCTTCATGACCTCTGGCCCGGTTGTTGTTCAGGTACTGGAAGGCGAAGGCGCTATTGCTAAAAACCGCGATCTGATGGGAGCTACTAACCCGAAAGAAGCGGCACCTGGCACTATCCGCGCTGACTTTGCGGAAACAATCGACGCCAACGCTGTCCATGGTTCTGATTCTCCGGAAAGCGCTGAGCGCGAAATTAGCTACTTCTTCGGTAACGACGAAATTTGCCCGCGCTAAACCAAGCGTGCCGCCGATTCAACATCCGTTGCCGGCCATTTTCGCGGGGGCTATGCCCCCGCCTTTTCTCTGAACGCTGACCGCCATGACCACTACCGTAGCTCAACATACGCCTGCCTCTTTTTCCTCGACCGAAAGCGAACCTGCCGCCACTAATGCGCCAGAGCGCCAGAACCTGCTGGGCATGTCTCGCGAGCAGATGGAAGACTTCTTTTTGTCGATTGGCGAAAAGAAGTTTCGCGCTGCTCAGCTAATGAAGTGGATTCACCAGGAAGGTAGCGATGATTTTGCTGCCATGACGAATCTATCCAAACCGCTGCGTGAAAAACTGGCTCGGCTAGCGGAGATTCGTGGTCCTAGCGTTGTCTATGAAGGCACGTCCAACGACGGCACACGCAAGTGGGTTCTGGAAGTAGAAGATGGCAGCTACGTGGAAACGGTGCTGATTCCGGCGGAAAACGGTAAACGCCGGACGCTATGCGTCTCTTCCCAGGTAGGCTGTTCATTAGACTGCAGCTTTTGCTCAACGGGCAAACAAGGCTTTCAGCGCAACCTAACCGCTGCCGAAATTATCGGCCAAGTTTGGGTCGCCCAGCGTAGCGTAGGCCCGCGTCGCGATACTGCTAATCGCCCGGTGACTAACGTAGTCATGATGGGGATGGGTGAGCCACTGCTTAACTTTGATAACGTCGTGCCAGCGATGAAGCTGATGCTCGACGACAACGGCTACGGACTTTCCAAACGCCGCGTCACGCTTTCCACATCTGGCGTTGTGCCGATGATAGATAAGCTTGGCGATGAGATCGACGTAAGCTTAGCCATTTCGTTGCACGCTTCTACTGATGAACTACGCAACGAGCTGGTACCGATCAACCGTAAATATAATATTCGCGCGCTGCTGGATGCCTGTCACCGTTACCTATCCAAATGCCCGGATAACCGTCAGGTTACCATCGAATATACGCTCATTAGAGATGTCAATGATCAGCAGGAGCATGCCGAGCAACTGGCGGCGCTGTTAAAAGAACTGCCCTGCAAAATCAACCTAATACCGTTCAACCCGTTTCCTAACTCAGGCTACGAAAAGCCCTCACGCAACCAAGTGATGCGCTTTCAGCAGTGGTTATACGACCTGGGCTATAACGCCACTGTACGCATTACCCGGGGCGATGATATCGACGCTGCTTGCGGCCAGCTGGTAGGAAAGGTGAAAGACCGCACTAAGCGAAGTGCGCGCTATATTCAGTCTGTACAGCTTGATGCGGACTAAACCACCGCTATCTTGACTTCCGTCGAGTGCGGCGCTTTGATGGACACGTTTTCAAACGGCCACAAGCGCCCAAGTTTGTCGGCTAACGACGCGTCTAATGGTCACTGCAAGATGGCTCTTGGAAGATAGTACTTTGAAGACGGTTCGTGGAAGATGGCTCTTTGAAGACGGTTCGTGGAAGATAGTACTTTGAAGACGGTTCTTTGAAGACGGTTACTACAAGAGGGTGTACATGATCGGTCACCGCTGGCGGCTTTACCCATCCCGGGGTCACATGCTGTGTGTGCTAGTAAGCAGCATGTTGTTAGCTGGCTGTGCCACTTCAGATAGCACGTCTTCGCAGGCAGGCGATGGCGCTGCAGACGCTTACACCCAGCTAGGCGTTGCTTACTTAGAACGCGACAACTTAACCCGCGCGCTCAGCGCGCTTGATCGTGCGCTTGAAATTAATCCACGCAACGCCGAGGCACTTCAGGCGCTTGCGCTGGTCTATCAACAGCAGAGTGAAAATGAGCTTGCAAATCGCTATTTTCAGCAAGCGATTAACATAGCTCCCTCTTTAACACGTGCGCGTAATAATTACGCAGCGTTTTTATATCAGCAGGGGCAGTTCAACGCCGCTTGCGAACAGTTAGAAATAGCATCTCATGATGCCCAATATGCCAATCGTGCCCAGCTATTTACTAATTTAGGGCAGTGTTATTTGGCAGCCGACAATATTGATGAAGCACGCAAACGCCTACTGCGTGCCGTGAGCATTGATCCACGTAGCCCGCGTGGATATTTATTATTAGCCGAACTTGAAGTTTCACAGGGCAATGATGGTCAAGCCTGGGAGCCGCTGCAGCGTTACTTGCAGCTGGCCGGGCAAGATCCAGTCGCGTTGGAAATGGCGATCGACATCGCCCACGCCCGTGGTGATCACGCTGCGGCTGCGAACTACCAACGCTTATTGAATATTGACTAACGGTGCCCTGGCCACCTAATTATTGAAGGATGCTCAGCTATGAGCGATACACAATCATACGATAATGTTACGACCTCTAGCCCAACTGCCTCACCCGGCGAGCTTCTCTCACGTCAACGCGAAGCACTCGGCGTACCGCTTACCGATGCCGCACGGGCGCTTAATTTACGCCCGGCGGTTGTCGACGGTTTAGAACAAGATAACTACGAAGAAATCCCTGTTGCCGCTTATCGCCGGGGCTATTTACGTGCTTACGCCAAGTACCTAGGCATGGATGATCGTTTAGTGCTTGAGGCCTACCAAGCTAGCCATGGGAATACAGAGACAGATCGCCGAGTGACCCCTGTTTCAGTCACTCGGCCACCATCGCGTATTGGCGCATGGTTATTTAAGCTAGTCACCCTGCTCGTCATTGTTGCCTTAATTGCCGTCACGGTAATGTGGTGGCAAAGCCGTGGCGGCAGTGAGCCCCCCAGCATGGGGAGCAACCCTTCTCTAGAAGAAGGTGGTTCCAGCGATATGCCAGCCGACAATGCAACACCAGCGACGGAACAAACGCTGGTTGCCACACCTCAGCTATCTAACAGTGCCCCCGCACAACAAACCGGCACAGCCGAGGGAGTCGATGAGGGAGCGGCTAACGCCGCAACGGCTGCCATTGAGTCAGCCTCTGAGTCGCCTACGTCTGCCGAAGAGACACAAGCTGCTGAGCTAACCTCTACCGATACCGCTGAACAAACAGATACCGCCGCTGATAGTGAAGACACCACGACCGAAACAGTGCCAGCCAAAAACCCGAACCTGCTTGAACTTACGTTTAACGAGCAGTCGTGGACTGAAATCTTTGATGCCAATAACCAACGGGTGTTCGTTGGTCTGCAAACGCCTGGTACCACAGCAAGTGTTGAGGGCGAACCGCCTTTTCGTTTAACTATCGGCAATGCCACCGGCGTAGAGCTGCGCTATGAAGGCGAGGACGTTAACCTTGTCCAGCGCGCCGGTGCCAATAACGTTGCCCGCTTTACATTGGGAGAGTGACCCGTCTTATGCACGCCCCTTCTCCGATTAAACGCCGCTTCTCGCGTCAAATTCACGTTGGCAATGTGGCCGTAGGTGGTAATGCACCTATTGCTGTTCAGAGTATGACCAACACCAATACGCTGGATGTTGATGCCACCGTGGCACAAATTCAGCAGTTAGAAACCGCGGGAGCCGATATCGTCCGCGTTTCAGTACCCGATATGGACGCCGCTGAAAGCTTTGGCAAAATTAAGCAGCGGGTCGATGTCCCACTGGTGGCAGACATTCATTTTGACTACAAAATTGCCCTGCGTGTCGCCGAATTAGGTGTCGACTGCTTGCGTATTAACCCAGGTAACATTGGCCGCGAAGATCGCGTTCGTGCGGTGGTTAATGCTGCCCGCGATAACGGCATACCGATTCGTATTGGTGTCAATGCCGGGTCGCTAGAGAAAGATCTTCAGAAAAAGTATGGCGAGCCCACTCCCGCAGCGTTAGTGGAGTCGGCCATGCGCCATATTGATTACCTGGACCGGCTTGATTTTCAAGAATTTAAAGTCAGCGTTAAAGCCTCAGATGTGTTTATGGCGGTAGCAGCGTACCGCGATCTGGCTACCCGTATCGAGCAGCCACTCCATCTAGGCATTACCGAAGCTGGCGGCCTGCGTTCGGGTACGGTGAAGTCGTCGATTGGCCTTGGCATGCTGCTAATGGATGGCATTGGCGACACGATTCGCGTATCGCTCGCCGCCGATCCGGTAGAAGAAATCAAAGTCGGCTTTGACATGCTTAAAAGCCTAAGACTGCGAGCCAAAGGCATTAATTTTATTGCCTGCCCCAGTTGCTCACGGCAAAATTTTGATGTTATCAGCACCATGAACCAGCTAGAAGAGCGGCTTGAAGACGTCATGACCCCACTGGACGTGTCGGTAATTGGATGCGTCGTTAATGGCCCGGGTGAAGCGAAAGAAACCGATATTGGCCTAACCGGTGGCTCTCCTGCCAATTTGGTTTACATCGATGGCAAGCCCGCTAGCAAGCTGCGTAACGATCACCTGGTGGATGACCTGGAAAAGCTAATCCGCGAGAAAGTTCGCCAAAAACAGCAGCAAGAAGACGACATGATTGCTCGTAGCATTTAAAAAGCCGAGCAAGTGATACCCAACCTGGGCGGGCATAAGCTTTCTTCTCCCGCCTCAGCGTTGTCTCCCATACAAGGAGTTTTCATTGAGCAAGTCCGCCGCAAAAAAAATTCAAGCTATCCGTGGTATGAATGACTTATTGCCCAGCGAAAGCCCCCGCTGGCAATTTTTTGAAGCCAAAGTGCGTCAGCTGATGCATCGCTATGGCTTTGATGAAATGCGTACGCCCATTGTTGAACAGACGGCGCTATTTGCTCGCTCTATTGGTGAAGTCACCGACATTGTCGAAAAAGAGATGTACACCTTCGATGACCGCAACGGTGACAGCCTCACGCTGAGGCCCGAAGGTACGGCTAGCTGTGTACGGGCAGCGATGGAACATGGCCTGCTGCATAACCAAACGCAACGGTTATGGTATCAAGGCCCGATGTTCCGCCACGAGCGTCCGCAAAAAGGCCGCTATCGCCAATTTCATCAGGTAGGCGTAGAAACGTACGGCTTTGATGGACCGGATATCGACGCGGAAGTCATTCTGCTTTCAGCGCGCCTATGGCAAGAGCTAGGCTTACTGGAACATGTAACGCTAGAGCTTAACTCCCTAGGCTCCACAGAGGCGCGCGCGGCCTATCGCGATAAACTCGTCGCTTATTTTGACCAGCATCACGACGTCCTTGATGATGACTCCAAGCGTCGCCTCACCAGCAACCCACTGCGCATATTGGATTCCAAGAATCCAGCGATGGCGGAAATGCTCAACGGTGCGCCGCAGTTGATGGATCATTTGGACGATGAGTCGCGGACACATTTTGAACAACTCAAAGCAATGCTGGATGCAGCAGGCATTAATTACGTTGTTAACCCACGTTTGGTACGCGGTCTTGATTACTACTGCCGTACGGTATTTGAGTGGACAACCACGGCCCTAGGCAGCCAAGGCACGGTATGTGCAGGCGGTCGCTACGATGGCCTAGTCGAACAGCTAGGCGGAAAGCCCACGCCAGCGGTCGGTTTTGCCATGGGTATCGAGCGCTTAATATTACTGCTGGAAACATTAGAGCTGATTCCAGAAGAAGCGCTAGGTGGCTGCGATGTTTATCTGCTACCCATGGATGACAACGCTACTATTGTCGCCCTCACCCTGGCTGAAAAACTACGTAGTGAGCTGCCAACCCTTAGGTTGCAGTTACACTGTGGTGGCGGCAGTTTTAAAAGCCGTATGAAAAAAGCGGACAAAAGCAACGCACCGATTGCCGTCTTATTGGGCGAAGATGAGCTAGCAGAGCAAGCCGTAACGCTTAAGTTCCTGCGTGATGATCGCGAACAGTTGCGCGTGTCTCAGGCTGAGCTCAGCGCGACACTGCAAAACCTAGTGCCCCACTAACTTAACTGCCTACTCTCTGGCAGACGAACACTCGCCAGCCGCCCCTGCGGCTGGGCTAAAGAACAGGAGGCCGCCCGTGGCGGAGCTGAGAAGCGAAGAAGAACAGCTAGAGGTAATTAAACGCTGGTGGAAAGAGAACGGAACCTCTCTCATAGCAGGGGCTGTTCTTGCTGCGGCGGGTGTGTTTGGCTGGAATGCATGGCAAAACTATCAAGAAGGCCAGGCAGAAGCCGCCTCCGTGCGTTATCAGCAACTCGTCAACATGACCGCGGGTAACACTTTGGCGGATGATCAGTTAGCCAATGCCCGTGAGCTCATTGATGACATCACCAGTGACCATGGCGATACCCTCTACGCTGAGCTAGCACAGCTGCTAGGAGCACGTTTAGCCGTTCAACAAGGTGATCTTGAGGCCGCGAAAAGTGCCCTTGAGAACGTGGCTGGCGACTCCTCTCGGCGCTATGTGAAAAGTCTCGCATGGTTGAGATTAGCGCGTATTGAAATTGCCAACGGCGATCCACAAGCCGCCTTGAGCTTGTTAGATGAGTCGATTAGCGATGCCCTGGCAGCTCAGCGGGCCAATGTTCGCGGCGACGCTTACGCGGCGCTAGACCAAACAGAACAAGCGCGAGATGCTTGGCAAACTGCGCTTGAACTGGCCCAAACCCAGAATCAGGCGCTTTACGGCGTACAGCTCAAGCTTGACGATCTCGGCGTCGAAGAGGTGACACAATGATCATGACCAGTCTTCCCAAATCGCTACTTTCAAAGCCGTCTGTGCGCATTACCGTTGGCGCTGTTGCACTCGCCTTGCTAGCAGGCTGTGCCAGTAAAGGCGAACCGGCTGACTCGCCTAAAGAGCTGCGTAGTTTTACAGCAACCTCAACGCTTGATGAGGTATGGGACAGAGACGTAGGCGATGGTCTTGGTCGTGCCCGCTACCCCATTGCTCCGGCTCGCGAAGGCGACAGCGTATTTGCTGCGGATGCCAATGGATTGGTCGCCGCCTTTAACGCCAATAACGGCAACCGTGAGTGGGAAATCGAGCTGGATACGCCTATCTCAAGCGCGCTTAACGCTATTGCAGGTCAGGTTTATTTAGGCACTCGTAACGGAGAAGTTATTTCCCTGGATCAGCGCGACGGCAGTGTCAATTGGCGCTCACGGGTTTCCAGTGAAGTGCTGGCAGCACCTCAAGCGAATCAGCAGCTACTACTGGTGCAGAGCGTTGACGGCCAAATTACCGCGCTCGATCGCGTCACTGGCGAAGAGCGTTGGGTATACGCTAGCCCCCAACCGGCGCTCACCCTTCGGGGTACCGGCACGCCAATGGTCATTGATCCTGTAAGCTTTGTTGGCTTTGCTAACGGACGACTAGCAACATTAGATAACCGCAATGGTCAGCCACTGTGGGAATTACAAATTGCGACTCCCCGCGGACGTAGCGACGTCGACAGGTTGGTTGATCTTGCCGGCCAGCCGGTAGTAACTCCCGACGGTCGACTCTTCGTTACTAGCTATAACGGTAGCGTTGTCGCTTTGGAAGCAACCCGCGGTGGCGTTCTATGGGAAAGCAACATATCTAGCCGCCATACGCCTATTTTGGTAGGTAATATTCTGCTAGTCGTCACTGATGATAGCCACGTCGTAGGCCTGAATGCCGACAATGGACAGGAAGTGTGGCGTAACGATGATCTGGAAGACCGTCGTTTAACCGCCCCTGCGTTTGCAAATGGCCGCGTGGTGGTCGGTGACTTCGAAGGCTACGTTCATCTACTTGATGCCCGCGAAGGCACCATAGTAGGCCGTACGCGCGTGCATAAATCTGGCATTAGCGTGCGTCCTGCCACTGAAGGCAGCACCATTCATGTCCAGGCCAATAATGGTCGCCTGGAAACCCTGGAAGTAACTCCATGACACCCGTCATTGCTTTAGTCGGTCGGCCCAATGTGGGCAAATCGACGTTGTTTAACCGCCTAACCCGCTCACGCGATGCGCTCGTAGCGGACTTTCCTGGCCTTACCCGCGACCGTAAATACGGAAACGGAATGCTCGGCGGCAAAGCGTATACGGTGATTGATACCGGCGGTATCAGCGGTGATGAAGAAGGGATTGATGCGGCAATGGCCGAGCAGTCCCTGGCCGCAATTGATGAAGCCGATATTGTACTGTTCTTAGTAGATGCTCGCGCGGGGCTTAACGTGGCAGATGAAGCCATTGCGAATCACCTGCGCGTTAATCAGAAAAAAACCTGGCTGGTGGTCAACAAGACCGATGGGCTGGAAGAGCATTCGGCCATGGCCGACTTCTGGACCTTAGGGCTTGGCGACCCATGGCCTATTGCTGCCGCCCATGGCCGCAATGTCTCACTGCTTATTGACACAGTGCTGGAGCCGTTTCCAGAACGCGATCCTAGCATTCCTGGGGATACGGGCACCAAAGGCATTCGCATTGGCGTTATTGGCCGTCCCAATGTGGGCAAATCCACACTGGTTAATCGGCTGCTGGGCGAAGAGCGCGTTGTGGTATTTGATGAGGCAGGCACGACCCGCGATGCGATTGAAATCCCGTTCGAGCGTCGTGGCAAGCCTTACGTATTGGTTGATACTGCAGGCATTCGGCGACGTAAAAACGTGCGCGAGATTGCTGAAAAGTTTTCCATTATCAAAACCCTTGATGCAATCAAAGAGTGTCATGTCGCGGTCATGGTACTGGATGCGCGCAGCGGTTTAGTTGAGCAAGATCTTCACCTGCTAGATTACGTGCTAACCACTGGCCGCGCGTTAGTACTGGCCGTCAATAAGTGGGACGGACTGGAAAGCGAAGCGAAAGAGAAAATGCGCGCAGAAATTAAGCGCCGCTTGGGCTTTGCCGAGTATGCCGAGATGCATTTTATCTCCGCCCTACACGGCACCGCTGTGGGTGATCTTTATCCTTCGATCGAACGAGCCTTCAATGCTGCGAACGCTCACTGGTCGACTAACCGATTGACCACGCTGCTCCAAGATGCGGTCAGCCAGCACCCGCCGCCCATGGTTAACGGCCGGCGCATCAAACTGCGCATGGCACACCAAGGTGGTAGCAATCCGCCTATTATCGTCGTGCATGGCAACCAGACTGACTCATTGCCGGAAGCCTATCGCCGCTATCTAACCAACACCTTCCGTAAAGTGTTGAAGGTTCGCGGCACACCAATGCGCTTTGAGTTCCGCTCGGGTAGCAACCCGTTTGACCACATGGCCGGGGCAAGCGATAAAGAGAAAGCCAAAAAACGCGAGCTTAACCGCACTAAAGAAGCACGTAAAAGCCGCCGTTGAGGTTAACTCATTGATCTATCAAACGCCTGCTGACTCTGATCAGCAGGCGTTTTTTTAATCAGCTTTTTGATGAAGCCGTTTGCGGCCCACCCACTGGGCTGCAAACTGCCAAGCCGTTCGGCCACTACGCCCTCCTCTTAGCGTGGCAAAACGAACCGCTTCTGCGCGTGCAGCATCACTCCAATCCTGCTTATCACCAATACGAGTTACCCAGTGCTCACAAACCTCTAAGTAAGTCGCCTGGCTGAAAGGATGAAAACCTAACCATAAGCCGAAGCGATCCGACAGCGAGATTTTTTCCTCAACAGCGTCACCGTGATGCAGCTCTTCACCGACAAGACGCGTACCGCTATTGTCATCCATGGATTCCGGCAATAAATGGCGGCGGTTAGAAGTGGCATACAACAAAACGTTTTCCGGCGGCCCCGTTAAAGCGCCGTCTAAGACGCTTTTTAGCGCCTTGTAAGCATCATCATTACCTTCAAACGAAAGATCGTCGCAATACACCACGAAACGATGTGGCGTATCGCGCAGCTGCTCTACCAATATCGGCAGACTACCCAAATCGTGGCGATCCACTTGAATCAAGCGCAGCCCGTCATCCGCCAGTGAGTTAAGCAGCGCGCGGACTACCGATGACTTCCCGCTGCCACGTGATCCCCACAGTAAGCCATGGTTAGCAGGTAGCCCCTGCAAAAACGCACGAGTGTTATCGACTAAGGCTAATTTTTGACGCTCGATGCCGAGCAGGTCATCCAGTGTCATCGTGTCGCGCGGTGGCACGGGAACCAAGCGACCACCTAACGGATGGCGCTGCCAAATAGCCGCTACATGCTTATCCCAATCCACTTGGGTCGGCGCAGGCGGCAACCAATGTTCTACGTGGTCCAGCAACCGCGTTAAGCGGTGGCTCAATTCAGCATCCATGATTGTCCTCAGAGTGCGTTATGATATGAGTTGATTTACCACTGACAGTGGTTATCTTGTGTGCAAAGATCCCTACTCGTCTATAAGGAAACTGCCTATGCGCTGGCTTCGTCCCTTGGCTGTTACTGCGCTGTGTGCTGCTGTCGCAGCATGCTCCACCTCACCTACCGGTCGTTCTCAGTTACTGCTGCTTTCAGATGATCAGCTCAATCAAATGGGTCGGCAAGCCTTTGCACAATATCAACGAGATATTCCCACCGCAGGTCAGGCAAGCCATCGCTATGTTCAGTGCATTACCGATGCCATTGTAGAAGTATTGCCAGCCGAACAGCGTAATCTTGATTGGCAAATTCGTGTCTTTGAATCTGAACAGCCCAACGCCTTTGCGCTGCCCGGTGGCTACATGGGCGTGAATACGGGCATGCTCAATATCGCTACCAATCAAAACCAGCTAGCCTCGGTCGTCGGCCACGAAATTGGCCACGTCATTGCGAATCATGCCAACGAGCGTGCCTCAACGAAAAGCGCAACGTCACTTGGTTTATCGGTACTTGCTAGCACCTCCGGCATGCAAACCCCGGGTGGCCAACAGCTAATGGGGGTACTGGGGATGGGAGCGGAATACGGTATTGCGTTGCCGTTCTCCCGTAGTCATGAAAGTGAAGCCGATGTTATCGGCCTTCAGTTAATGGCCCAAGCCGGTTTTGATCCACGGGAAAGCGTTACCGTTTGGGAAAACATGCAGGCAGCCTCTGGCGGTGGTGCTCCACCCGCCTGGATGTCGACGCACCCAAGTGAAGGCCAGCGTATTGAAGGGCTTCAAGCCAACATGAATAACGCGTTGGCAAGCTACGAGCAGGCGCGCAATAGCGGCCGCACCCCCAACTGCCCTCGCCCCTAGGCACCTTAATATTGAGGTTTGAATGATTCGACTTGGTTTATTGCTGCTTGTCTTGCCGATTTTAGTGTTGCTCGGCGTCTATTTCTGGGAGCTTGGTGACGTACGCGCTTGTCAGCTCGACGGTGGGCATTGGGACTACCTGGCAAATGTGTGCCGTGACACGCCGCAGCCCTTTGTATCGTGGCTTGAGCGCTCACCGCTGCTGGTTAACGGCGGTATGCTGGTCTCTGTGGCTGGTCTCGTTATGTGCATGATTGGCTTTTACACCAAATCTCGCTAAACATGCGAGAACAACCAGCATTAACCAATAAAGGCAGCCGCAATGGCTGCCTTTTGTTTGTTGAACACTCGCAAGCTAGCTAGTCACTGGCGACGTTCAACGATTGCCTTAACAGCGTGCGCACCGGGGCTGTTGCGGGTCGCAGGTTACGCCATAAAAAGAAAGATTCAGCAGCTTGCTCAACCAGCATACCCAAGCCATCAAGCAACTTGGCGCCGCGAGGCCCTGCCCACTGCAAAAACACCGTGGGTTCTGAGCCATACATCATGTCGTAGGCCCAAGCCCCCTGGTTAAATAGGCTATCCGGTAACGGCGGCAAATCACCCGTAAGGCTAGCGCTGGTGCCATTGATCACCAGATCAAACTGGCCTTCTAACGTCTCGAACCCACCGCCATGAAGGGTGCCTAAGTCAGCAAAGGCATCGGCTAATTGGGCGGCTTTTGCCGCCGTTCGATTGACGATAACAACGTCACTGGGTTGTTCGGCAAGTAGCGGTTCAAGTATGCCACGCACTGCACCACCGGCACCGATCACCAGCACGCGTTTATCCTTGATGGGTACGTGGTGGTATCCAAGGTCACGCACCAGCCCAACGCCATCAGTGGTGTCGCCATAAGTGCGGCCATTGCCGCCGACAATCAACGTATTCACCGCCTGAGCGCGCTTGGCGCGGTGGCTCAGGGTGTCGCACAGCGCAAAAGCATCGCCTTTGAACGGGACAGTCACATTCGCCCCTCGACCACCCGCTGCCACAAATTCTCGCCAGGCAGTGGCAAAACCTTCTACCGGCGCAAGTTCGGCGGTATAGGTCATCGGTTGCTGAGTCTGGTTAGCAAACTCTCCGTGAATTAATGGCGACTTAGAGTGCTTAATCGGGTTTCCAAACACACAGTAACGGTCGGTCATACAGGCTCCTTACACTTTACCCAGCTGGGTGGCTTCGGCTAGCCAATCGCGTGGCACCAAGTACTCATGCAATTTAGCCTCTCGACTGCCCACGGGTGGTGTAAATGCGTACTCCCAACGGGCTAGCGGCGGCATCGACATCAAGATGGATTCGGTGCGCCCACCACTTTGCAAGCCAAACAGAGTGCCCCTATCCCACACTAAGTTAAATTCTACATAGCGGCCGCGGCGATAAAGCTGAAAATCACGCTCTTTTTCACCCCATGCATCCCCCTTACGGCGCTCTACAATCGGTACGTAGGCATCCAGAAAGCTATCGCCCACTGCACGCTGAAAAGCAAAACAGTCGTCGAAACTGCCTTCATTTAAATCATCGAAAAACAGCCCGCCAACACCGCGTGTCTCATCGCGATGCTTAAGATAGAAGTACTCATCGCACCACGCTTTGTAGCGCGGGTACACCTCTTCGCCAAATGGCACGCAGGCAGCCTGGGCAACCCGGTGCCAGTGCACAACATCTTCAAACACCGGGTAGTAAGGCGTTAGATCAAAGCCACCGCCAAACCACCATACCGGCGCTTCCCCCTGTTTTTCAGCGATAAAGAAGCGCACGTTTCCATGACTTGTTGGCACATTAGGATTTTCAGGATGGAGCACCCAGGAAACACCCACCGCATGAAAGCTGCGCCCGGCTAGTTCCGGTCGTGCCGCCGTCGCTGAGGGGGGCAACTGAGCACCGTAAACATGCGAAAAATTAACCCCCCCCTTCTCGAAAACAGCGCCTTCTTCGATGACCCTTGAACGTCCGCCGCCGCCTTCTTCACGCTGCCAGCTATCTTCTTTAAATGTTGCTTTTCCATCAGCAGCGGCAAGCCCTGCGCACAACCGCTCCTGCAGATCCAGAAGGTAATGTTTAACGTCGTCTAGGTGCTCGTGAGCCACAGTAACTCCAAAGAGGTTGAGGATAAGTGTGATTGGTAAGTAGTCAACGACAGAGACAGCTCAAGGCGCTTCGCTATGAACGCATGACTTTGCCCGACACCAGGTCTCTGATGGTGCTGGGCTTTGCGTTACCCCCAAGCTCACCCGCAACAATCGCGGCGACCTCCTCACCGAAAATGGTCGCGACTTCATCAGCGCTCATGGCGGGGGGATCGCCCGCGCGATTAGCGGAGGTCGAGACGAGTGGGCCACCAAAGGCCTCACAGAGCGCTTTCATTAGCGGATGGTCGGTCACCCGCAGAGCCACACTCTGATGGGCACCGCGTACCAAACCATGACTACGGCCATTGTCAGGCACTAGCCAAGTATTGGGGCCAGGCCAACTGGCTGCTAAGGGCGCATGCAGTGCAACTGGCAGTTGGTTTAGCCAAGGCTGAAATTGCTGAATATTCGCAGCAACTAGAATCACCCCTTTGGCAGGGTCACGCTCTTTCATACGCATCAAATGCGCTAACGCTTCATCGTTATCTGGGTCACAGCTCAGCCCCCAGACTGCTTCGGTAGGGCAAGCGATAACGCCCCCCTCTTTCAATGCTCGTACCGCTTCTTTAACCTCAACAGCCGATTTCATAGATGCTCCTCGTTACAAACGCGGCCCCTCATCACCTGAGATTATTACATCTTCAGTAGATGAAAAACGGTTACTTACATCCTACCATGGCCGCGTTAAACGCACCCAGCCACCCGCTTGTTGCGCCACTTTGCCATCAAGCTCCAGCATCAATAAACGTTGTTGGCATTCACTAACCGTAAGGCCCGCGCTCTGAACCAGTACATCAATTGGCGTTGGCGTTGCGCCCAGCGCGCTTAGCAGATTGTCCTTGGACTCATCGCTTTCAATAGGCAAATCAAGGCTTGCGTTGTCAGCGATAGTACGTGAACCGGTTGGCATATAGCGTTCAGCCCAGTGCTGCAACTCTTCTAAAATATCGTCCACATGACGCACCAGCGTCGCACCACTACGTAATAACTGCAGGCAACCGCGAGCCTGCACGTTATGTAGCGACCCGGGCAGTGCAAACAACTCACGGTCTTGCTCAAGGGCTAATCGTGCGCTGACCAAGGAACCGCTTTTCTCAGTCGCTTCGACCACTAACGTACCTAATGAAAGGCCGGTCACAATTCGGTTACGTCGAGGAAAGAAGGCTGGCCGAGCAACGGTTCCCGGCGGATGCTCAGATAATAACAAGCCTCCTGGCACGCTACTTAGCTGCTCATGTAAATCACGGTGACGGGGCGGATAAATGACATCAACGCCACAGCCAAGCACCGCAATCGACTGCCCACCTGCTGCTAACGCGGCGCGCTGTGCCACCCCATCAACACCGAGTGCCATGCCGCTGACGATACACCAGCCACGATTAACAAGCTCTCTGGCAAACGCCTGGGCATTACCACTTCCTTCAGAGGTGGGACGCCGAGTGCCCACCATAGCCAGTTTTGGGCCATCTAGTGCGCTAAGATCGCCTTGTGCCCACAGCACCACGGGGGGATCTGGCAATTGGTCGAGCAACTCAGGCCACGCGGGATGATTGCGATGGAGCAAATGGCGATTAGGCGCGGCCTCTAGCCATGCTAAGGTATGATCGATTGCCTGCTGCAACGGGCTTCGCTCTGGCTGCGCTAGCCAAAGCCGCAGTGCGCTCGCAGCGTTGCTAGGCAACCCAGCAAGCCAGCCATGGGGCCATTGCGGCTGCTTCTCAGCCAGCGCTGCGGTGCGAAGCGCTCCCATACCCGGTAGCTCATTCACCACAAGCCACTCCTTGGCATCCATACCTATCCCCTGTTAGTTGTATGGTGTTTAGCGTATCGGCGTGTGTACCCGGTCTCCAACCGCTAAAACGTTCGATGCCTGCATCACCAACGCATAGCTCATCAGACTATATGGCTTTACCACCATGACCCTTCCCGCTTCAGTGGCGGGCAGTTGCAGAAGCTCTTGGCTACGCGGGTCATTAACAAGTTCCCCCTGCTGGCCAACATGTAATACATGGCCAGGCTGCAAGCCATCCTGAGTTCCAATATCCAGTGCCACTATTTGTAAGCGTCCAATAAAGCGCACTCCGCCAGGTACCGCAATAATCTGGCCTGCAACATCGTTCAACGGTAAACGAGGCTGAAAACTATTTTCTGACGACTGAGATGCAAACAACGGGGCGTCAAGCGGCAGCAAAATATCGTTATTACGCACCTCTTGGTAGGCGCTAAGTACTTCTAGGCGGACAATCTCTCCCTCTCTGCTGAGCTGGCGCGCTTCGCCAATATTGATTAACTCCGTACCTAACGGAGTACCCTCAGCGGAAACATAACGCTCGCCCGGACGATAAATACCTAAACGCGCTCTGGGCGGTAGCACGCCGCGGGCGTACAGCGTATCGCCCGCGCCACTCATCAAGCGTTGATTCTCGCCGCCCACGACGTAGGCCAGCTCCCGTATAGGCTCGCCTGGTTCTACGACGCGATACTCTCGCAAAAACGCCTGAATCGTTTCCATCGGCAGCGGCGCCATTGCCTGTTGCTGAGGAATGGCACGCATCTGGGGAGAAAGCCTTACCACCTGCTGCGGAGATTCCCATGCCAATGCGGCGGTCGTCATAAGCGTCAAACATGCCAACGACACGCTATAATAAAGAAATCTTTTCGCCACTGCCCTTTTCACCACCATCCTGTGCTCTCTTGTCAGTTATTGGTGACGCCGTTGTGGGGAGCTGCATGGCGTTGTACGTGCCCAGGAACGCTTACAGCATGATATAGTGGCCGATAGTAAAGCACTTAGGCCTGCCAACACAGATGGCAAAGCCTGCTCATATTAAAGACTCAGCATAACGGTGATTGTAACGCCATGGCCAAACTTCCTATTCTCGAATTCCCCGACGAGCGCCTGCGCACCAAGGCTGCACCGGTGGAAACCGTTGACGATGAGGTCCGCCAGCTCGTCGACGATATGTTGGAGACTATGTACGACGCGCGCGGCATCGGCCTTGCAGCGACGCAAATCGATGTTCATCGACGTGTCGTAGTAATGGATGTCAGCGATGATAACTCGCAGCCGCTCGTACTTATTAATCCGCGCTACGAGCCGATTGGTGACGAAAAAGAGCCGCTTTCTGAAGGCTGTCTATCGATTCCCGAATACTACGCGGAAGTCCCGCGCTATTTAAAAGTAAAGCTGAACGCGCTAGACCGTAGTGGTGAGCCCTACGAGCTAGAAGCCGATGGCTTATTAGCCCACTGCATTCAGCATGAGTATGACCATTTAGAAGGCGTGCTTTTTGTTGACTATTTATCACCCCTAAAGCGTGACCGAGTGATGAAAAAGATGCAGAAACGCCACAAGCTATTAAACGACGCATAAACCAACCTACGCCGTGTTACTGCTGGCCGAGCTGACACGCTGCAAGCGCACAGAATGTTATTGCTGGTGCGTTGTAGCGTTGCTTCTCGGCCTTTATTTGTTTCCCCCACGGCACACGATTACTTCCCCCCCTTCAATGCTAGGTAGTCATCATCATGTCACAGTTGCGCGTTGTTTTTGCTGGCACACCTGATTTCGCCGCTTCAAGCCTTGCTGCCGTGCTCGAAAGTCAGCATCAAGTGGTAGCGGTCTATACTCAACCTGACCGCCCAGCAGGCCGCGGGCGCAAGCTCACTCCCAGCCCCGTCAAGCAGCTCGCTGTTGAGCATGGGCTACCTGTCTACCAGCCTGCCAGTTTAAAAGGCACTGATGCCCAAGCAGAACTGGCGGCATTGAACGCCGACGTAATGGTTGTCGTTGCTTACGGGCTACTTCTGCCACAGGCCGTGCTCGACATTCCCCGCTTAGGCTGTATCAACGTGCACGCTTCTCTGCTACCCCGCTGGCGAGGTGCCGCCCCTATTCAACGCGCGATTGAAGCGGGTGATAGCGCATCAGGCGTCACCATTATGCAGATGGATGCGGGCCTGGATACCGGTGAGATGCTGTATGAAGTTCGTACGCCAATCACCTCGCGCACCACGGGCGGTGACTTACATGATCGGCTGGCCATTCAAGGGGCGAATGCACTGATTAACGTGCTGGATGCGCTGGACAGCAACGATTTAAAAGCCACACCGCAGCCTGACGAGGGCATCACCTACGCCGCCAAACTCAGCAAAGCGGAAGCCGAGCTGGACTTTCATCAACCCGCTGAACAGCTGGCACGCAAAATACGTGCGTTTAACCCGTGGCCAGTGGCTTGGTGCACATTAGGTAATGATCGCCTACGTTTGTTGATGGCCAGTGTTGAACCAGGTGAACAGCCTTCTACTACGCCCGGCACACTACTCGAACATGGCGAGGATCACCTGCGCATTGCTTGTGGCGAGCAAGGCCAAGAAGTACTGTGCGTTAGCCACGCCCAGTTACCGGGCGGAAAAGCGATGGCCGTGCGCGACCTGCTTAACGCCCGCCAAACACCGCTTACCGTCGGCGCACGCCTTGGGCACGCCGCCGCTCATCAAGGAGTTAGTGAATGAGCCAGAATCGCCCACCCAAAGGCGGCAGCGGCCAGGAAGTTCGCGCCGCGGCTGCCCGCGCGCTAGTCCCTGTTTTGACTGACCAAGGCTCACTGGCCGGGCTAGATGAGCACAGTGTGATTGCCCGCGATCGCAGCCTATTAAAAGAGCTATGTTACGGTACCTGCCGACGCTTGCCGCGCCTGGAAGCGTTGGCCAGAACACTGCTCAAGCAGCCTTTTAAAAAGCGCGATAGCGATGTTCACGCCTTGTTACTGGTGGGAATCTACCAGCTGCTTTATATGCGTATTCCGGCCCACGCAGCGGTTGGCGAAACCGCTGGCGCCGCTCGCCTGCTAGGTAAAGAGTGGGCCACCCGAGTGCTAAACGGTTGCCTGCGTCGTCTCCAGCGTGAATCTGACGAGCTGCAAGCCGCTGTTGACCTAGATGAGAACGTTGCCCTAGAGCACCCGCCCTGGCTACTTAATGCGTTGCGCAGCGCTTGGCCTGACCAGTGGCGCGCCATTGCCGCAGCGAACAATGAACCGGGCCCCATGACGCTGAGAGTTAACCAACGTCACAACGATCGTGAGGCCTATTTACAACTGCTGACTGAGCAGGGGTTAAGTGGTCACCTATGCCTACACGCGCCGGATGGCATTACCTTGGATGCACCCAGCGATGTCACCATACTCCCCGGCTTTGAAGAAGGTCATGTCAGCGTCCAAGACGAAGCGGCTCAGCTCTCCGCGGCACTGTTAGGACCTGTATTAGCTCCACGCCCAGGCGCCCACGTTCTCGATGCTTGCTGTGCACCTGGCGGTAAAACTGCCCACCTATTAGAGCAGTTTGATATTGCTCTGACGGCCATTGATAGCGACAACCAGCGCCTAAGCCGTGTAGACGATACACTGAACCGCTTAGGCTTAACGGCAGAACTGCAGCACGCTGATGCTACCCAGCAAGACTGGTGGAATGGCGTGCCTTTCGACGCGATTTTGCTTGATGCGCCCTGTTCTGGCACGGGCGTTATTCGTCGTCATCCCGACATTAAAAAACTGCGCCGTAAAGAAGATATTCGCCAGCTCGCGAAGCTACAGGGCCAACTGTTGGATAACCTCTGGCCACTACTTCGCCCAGGCGGCACCTTGCTATACGCCACTTGTTCAGTGCTGCCCGAGGAAAACGCTGAGCAAATCGATGCCTTTCTTGACCGCACGCCCGATGCAAAAGTCACCACGCCAAATGACGTCGCCTGGGGCGAACCAAGTGGCCAAGGGCGCCAACTGTTTCCCGCGCAAAGCAGTCATGATGGCTTTTTTTATGCCAGACTAGAGAAGCGTACTGCTTAACATACCGCCCTCTGGCAGGGCGGTGAATCGATGACAAGGATGGAGACACTATGAGTACTCACACTTATAAGCATATCGAGCTAACCGGTTCTTCTGAAAAGGGAATTGAAGAAGCTGTGCAAAATGCTCTCGCCAAAGCATCAGAAACCATTGATAACTTGCGCTGGTTCGAAGTCACCGACACCCGTGGCCATATCGAGGACGGCCGTATCGCTCACTGGCAGGTCACGATAAAAGTCGGCTTCACACTCGAGTAATCACGACCTGCTTTTCAGCGGCGGCTGGTTTACACTGGCCGCCGTCTTTATTGCAGCGCATATATCTCTTGCCGAGAACGCGCTGGCGCTTACAACGGAACCGATGCTTAGCAATGAAAATCATCATTCTCGGCGCCGGCCAGGTCGGCGGCACCTTAGCGGAGCACCTCGCCCGCGAGGAAAACGATATTACCGTCGTCGATACCGACGGCGCGAAACTACGCGAACTGCACACCAAGCTGGATATTCGCACCGTGACGGGCGCGGCTTCGTATCCGATTGTGCTGCGTCAGGCGGG
>NZ_BJUL01000012.1 GCF_007989605.1 Vreelandella venusta
TGCGAAAGAAAATCGTTCCCAGGTCTCCGCACCGTCATTCCCGAGCCACCACACGTCATTCCCGAGTGGGGTGATCGGGAATCCACCTTGGCCTACAGCAGCCCGAAACCCCAGCCCAACATGGATTCCCGCTAAGGGCCTGCGGGAATGACGAGGGCGGCGCGGAGGGCTTCGTCAGGCTCCTATCAAGAAAAACCCCAGCTTCAACTGAAGCTGGGGTTTTTTGTTGGTGATATTGGTTATGGACTGTCTGAAAAATCCCTTAGAGCCTCGTGCACTGAGGATCTTGATGCATGGAACGGCAAAAACTAGCGGCAGATTGCTTCCAGTGCCTCTACTAAACTATCCATCTCATCATCTGTACCGATGGTGATGCGCAAGAAGTTGTTGAGTGCATCGGTATTAAAGTGACGCACCAACACTCCTCGCTCGCGGAGGCCTGCAAATAGTTGAGCGCCTTCAATGTTAGGATGTTGAGCAAGCACGAAGTTGGCTTTTGACGGCAGCACTTCAAAGCCTAGTTGCTCAAGACGCTGGCGTGTGCGCTCTCGCGTTGTGATCACATTATTGCGGCAGGCGTTAAAATGCTCTTCATCCTTAAGAGCTTCAATGCCGATGAGGCTTGCGAGACTATCAACGGGATAGGAGTTAAACGAGTCTTTGACCCGCTGCAGTCCATCAATCAGCTCGGGGGAGCCAATGGCATAGCCCAAGCGTAACCCCGCCAAACTACGTGATTTCGAGAACGTTCCCGTGACGAGTAGATTAGGGTAGCGGTTAATTAAGGCGACAGCGCTTTCTGCGCCGAAATCAACATAAGCCTCATCAATTAATACCACCCGGTTTGTCACGCGCTTAAGCAGAGCCTCAATGGTTTCGAGGGAGTGCGCGTGTCCAGTTGGCGCGTTTGGGTTGGCAAAAATAACACCGCTGCGCTCTGATGCGCTCGCCAGGGCATCAATGTCCACTTCCCACTGAGCATTTAGCGGGTGTTTACGGAGCGTGACGCCATAAAGATTGGCATAAACAGGGTAGAAGCTATAGGTGATTGAAGGGACATCCAGCGCTGCGTCATGGCAGAAAAAGGCCTGGAACGCAAACGCGAGCACTTCATCCGAGCCATTGCCGACGAAGGTCTCGGCGACGCTAACCCCATAGCTTTCTGCCAGCGCTGTACGCAATGCGTAAGAGGTAGGGTCAGGATACAAGCGCAAATGATCGGTGGCATAATTGCGTAGCGCTTTGCTCACCCCAGGTGCGGGTGGATAAGGGTTTTCATTGGTATTGAGTTTAATAACCTGTTCACGGGGCTGCTCACCTGGCACATAGGGGGTAAGCTCCCGAACAGCTGGACTCCAGTATTGGCTCATGCGGGTAACCTGATTATCCTAATGTTAATACCCCATGGTCACCCGATGACCGCCCGAGCGCAAGCATTCAAGTAAGCTAGGGGGTGGGCGTCGCACCTTGTAGCGGTTATGCTGTCATAAGCGCGCGAAAGAAATGTATGTCCAACACGATAAGGAGACACTCAATGCAATTTAGGAGTTTGCTAGCCGGCTCGGCTATGTTGGCACTGCTGGCGGGCTGTGCAGCTGGCCCGACGGGCCAGAGTGAAGATGCAGGAATGACCGCTTCTCAAGTCAATTACCAAGGTACGCTACCTTGCCGTAACTGCGATGGTATCGACTTGGATGTGACGATGATAGGCGAAGAAATGAGTGCTCCTGAAGAACGGACGTTCACGTTAAACGCCACTTATCGTAATCATCCACAAACACCGCCAGACGAAAATTATGCAGGTAACTGGGAAGTGCTGACAGGCACACCGTCTGATCCATCGGCGACTGTCTATGAATTAACGCCGAATGGCGATGGTCAGATTTACTACTTCCTGCGCATCAGTGATCGCACGTTGGAGCTGATCGACCCAGAGCGTCGCCGTTTCGAGAATGGTGAGATGCTGCAGTTACAGCGTCAATAAAGTGTGAAGCGACGCTAAAAGGCGGCCATTGGCCGCCTTTTGCATTTCTAGTCAGCTGAGGCATAACGCTCAGTGGCGACATCAAGATATCAACAGGAGCAATAGGGCGGTGGCGAAAGCGAAGAGTGCCTTTGTATGCACCGAGTGCGGTGCAGAGTATCGAAAGTGGCAAGGCCAGTGCTCCAGCTGCCAGGAGTGGAACACGCTAAGTGAGATTCGTTTGGCCAGTGCGCGGCCTGGAGGTAGTGCTGCGACAGGACGAGCGGGCTATGCCGGAGACCTATCGCGAGATGTGGTGGATCTTGGCAATGTGGATCTCAGTGAGGTTCCTCGCCTCACTTCAACCTTTGCCGAGTTTGATCGTGTGCTGGGTGGAGGCTTAGTGCCGGGTTCTGCTGTATTGCTGGGGGGGAATCCAGGCGCTGGTAAATCGACACTGCTGCTGCAAACCGCCTGCAAGCTTGCCCAGCAGCGGCGTATTCTATATGTCACTGGGGAAGAGTCGCTTTCCCAAGTCGCCATGCGTGCCCACCGCTTACAGCTGCCTACTAATGGCTTGAAAATGTTGGCCGAGACTAGCGTGGAAACCATCTTGGCAGTGTCTGAACGGGAGAAGCCAGAGATTCTGGTGATTGACTCCATCCAGACCATGCACCTGGAAGATATCAGCTCTGCGCCGGGGGGCGTGGCCCAGGTAAGGGAATCTGCGGCAGCGCTGACACGCTTTGCTAAGCAAACGAACACAGTTCTTTTACTGGTTGGGCATGTGACCAAAGATGGCACGCTGGCGGGACCTAAAGTGCTGGAGCATATGATTGATGCTTCGTTGCTATTAGAGGGCGGAGCTGACTCACGATTTAGAACGCTCCGCGGCCAAAAAAACCGCTTCGGCGCGGTGAATGAGCTGGGTGTATTTGCAATGCTTGAGCAGGGGTTGAAAGAAGTTAAAAACCCCAGCGCAATTTTCCTCTCACGCCAAGAAGAGCAGGCACCCGGTAGCTTGGTGATGGTGGTGTGGGAGGGCACTCGGCCGATTCTCGTGGAAGTACAGGCATTGGTCGACGAGTCTGCTCTGGGTAATCCTCGCCGCGTTGCCGTGGGCGTCGATCAAAACCGGCTTGCCATGCTGCTAGCCGTATTAAATCGCCACGGTGGTCTATTTACCGGTGATCAAGATGTCTTCCTTAACGTGGTGGGTGGGGTGAAAGTGCTCGAAACCAGTGCTGACTTAGCGGTGCTGTTAGCCGTGGTGTCCAGTCTGCAAAATCGCGCATTGCCAAAAGAGCTAGTGGTGTTTGGCGAAGTGGGGCTTTCAGGAGAAATTCGACCAGTGCCCAGTGGGCAAGAGCGTATTGCTGAAGCGGCTAAGCACGGCTTTTTGAAAGCCATTGTTCCGCGCGGCAACGCACCCAAGCAGGCCCCGAAGGGGATGGAGGTTATTCCTGTCGATAAACTGAGCGATGCCCTGGAAGCGCTTTAGCGTAAGCTATGCTAAGGAAAAGTGTTAAGACTAAGGAGAGGCGCCATGAGTGCAATTCGGTTAACCCAATATAGTCACGGAGCGGGTTGCGGTTGCAAAATTGCACCAGATGTACTGGATGGGATTCTTGCCAAAGCTGGCCCTGCTGCAGGCCATAAGCAGCTCATTGTCGGGAACAAGGGGCGCGAAGACGCAGCGGTGTATGATTTGGGTGACGGCCGCGGCATGATTGCGACCACCGACTTCTTTATGCCGATTGTCGATGATCCCTTTGATTTTGGTCGTATTGCTGCCACTAACGCGATTAGCGATGTGTATGCCATGGGCGGCACGCCGGTTATGGCATTGGGGATTTTAGGTTGGCCGCTGGATAAACTCAGCGCAGAGATCGCGGGAGATGTTGTTGCCGGTGCCCAGGCTGTTTGTCGTGAGCTAGGGGTAGCGTTAGCGGGCGGTCACTCGATCGATGCTCCTGAGCCGATGTTTGGTTTGGCAGTCAATGGGTTAGTCGATTTAGCGCAGTTAAAGCTCAACAGCCAAGCCAAGCCTGGTGACCTGTTATTCCTAACCAAGCCACTTGGCGTAGGGCTACTAACCACAGCCGAAAAGCGTGGCTTATTAGAGGCTGGGCACCATGGCCTTGCCCGTGAAACGATGCTTAAGCCCAATCATATCGGTGTTGAGTTAGCTAAAGTGAAAGGCGTTAACGCGATGACAGATGTCACCGGTTTTGGCCTTGCTGGACACCTTGCTGAAATGTGCAGCGCAAGTGGTGTGATGGCGCAGATTGATTTTCGCCGCTTACCCCGTTTAGCCGAAGCCGAAGCTTACCGTCGGCAGGGCGCTGTCCCCGGAGGTTCGCTACGCAACCGCGAAGCTCTTGGTAAAGCGTTGCCAGTGATGGACGACGCTCACTGGCAATGGCTGTGTGATCCTCAGACATCAGGCGGTTTGCTGATCAGCGTCGACCCTGCCTGGGAAGATGATGTAGAGCGTATTGGTCGCGAACACAGCCTTAACTTGGTACCGTTTGGGACTCTGAAGGCAGCTCAAGGCGATGTTTTGATTGAGGTTATTGGTTGATGCTAGCGACTGTTCCGGCATCCTTGAGTTTAATCGCGCAAAAAACACCGCTGATTGATGTGCGCGCCCCGGTTGAATTTGTTCAGGGCAGTTTGCCTGGTGCGGTTAATTTACCGTTAATGGTTGATGGTGAGCGCCATCAAGTGGGCATTGCTTATAAACAACACGGACAACAGGCGGCAATCGGATTAGGTGAACGTTTAGTCAGCGGTGATACTAAGCGAGCACGCGTTGACGCGTGGTTGGGATACGTAGCGCGTCAACCAGACGCTATTGTCTACTGTTTTCGCGGAGGACTGCGTTCGCAAATTGCCCAGCAATGGCTTGCTGATGCAGGCATCAACAGGCCGCGCATTGATGGTGGCTGGAAGGCGATGCGACAACGGCTATGTCAGCGCATTGATGAGGCTGCCAGCCAACCGATGCTGGTCGTGGCGGGGCTGACAGGCTGTGCGAAAACGACGTTAATTAATCAATTGAGTAACGGCGTTGATCTGGAGGCGTTTGCCAACCATAAAGGGTCGGCTTTTGGGAGGCAGCCGGAAGAACCGACAACACAAATTAATTTTGAGCATGCCTTGGCTAAGCGCTTAATTGGGCTGACGGGAAGCTTAGTGGTAGAAGATGAGTCGCGGCAAATCGGTAATGCCAATATCCCGCTGACGTTCTGGCATGCCCTACAACGTGCGCCGCGAATACGCATTGAGATGCCCCTGGATTGGCGGTTAGAGCAGTTGCGCCGTGACTATATCGAAGCCCTAGAACAGCGCTACACTGCCCGTTATGGTCAGCAAGAGGGCTGGCAACGTATGCGACTTCAATTAGCCAATGCCTTGCAGCGTTTGGCGAAACGCTTAGGCAATGCCCGATTGCAACGTCTACAGCGCTTACAAGGCATGGCGTTTGATGCTCATGCCCTAGGGAATATTCAAGCCCACGAAGCATGGCTTGCGCCGCTATTGACCGAGTATTACGACCCACTTTATCGCTATCACCTTGAAAAGCAGCGAGATAATCGCCCTGTGGAGCTGCATGTTGGCGATTGGGAGAGCTGCTTGGAAGCCGCTAGGCAATGGAGCGCTTAGCGGCGTCGTATTGGTTATCGATTATGCTGCTTTCAGCCACTGGGTCATCACACGGTCTAGTAGCGGAGCTAACTGATGGAAGCGCCCAGCATCTGCTAGGATCTGTTCATTGGTTTGTATAAAGCGTCCTGCTGCAGCGGTTTTAGGCTGTGGCCATTCATCGGCATTGAGCAGTGGTGATACGCTGGCAGCCGTCGCTTCGAAATGACACAGCAAACCGACGACACGCCCGGCGTCCCACGAAAAACCTTGCAGTGGTGCTGCTGCGCTGCCGCCTAGCGGTAGTGCGCTTTCCGGTAAGCTAAACACTAGCCGGTGTCTCATAAATGCCTCAAATTGTTCGGGTAGGTCAAAGGTGCTTTCTGGGGCAAGTGTTATTTGGTGCCAGCCAACTTCAGGGTAGGTACCTGGGGCAATAACGGCATCCAGCGCCTCCGCTATCCACAGTGCGCCCACGCCAATACCCAATAATGGTTTTTGCCCATCCAGGTAGCGATTGATCAGCTTGCGTTCGGCTTTAAACCAGTCGGGTGGGTCATTCACTAGACGTTCAGGGCCATCCAGTAGTATTAGCGCGTCGCACTCACCTGGTCGTGGGGTTAGCTCGCCCGCATAAAGATGAAAAACGGTGTAACTATGGCCCATACTCTCAAGCCAGTCAGTTAGACGAGCGGGACCATGGTCAGGGCCGTGCTGTAGCAGATGGATATGCATGGTAATCTCCTCGCCGGCCGATGTTAATAACGCGATAGGGATCTCCTGCCGCGTTTGTGCGACGATAACGTATCGCGTTCATTTCACCAATATTGTGACCCAGGAAATCAGCATGGTGGCTAAACCCCTAGGATTTTACCAACGGCTTCAACAGTTGCCGTTGCCCGCTCAGCAAGCGTTTATGGCAGCTTTGTGTGAACGTCTGCTACCTAACTACGCGCTTTATCAACAAACCACGGGGTTAGGTGACGAGCATACACTGCGTACTGTGCTGAGCCTGGTGTGGGAACGGCTGAGCGTTTCGAATGCGAGCATAGACTTTGCTCGGCAAGCGGAAAAACTGGCTGAATGTGAACCCCCTGAAGATGATGAGAGCTTTGGAGCGCGCCGTGCGTTAGATGCTGTTGTGTCGGTATCCGCACTGCTGGACACGCTGCTGGGGGAGTCGTCTGAAGCCGTGTTAGATGTCAGTCGCACCTCGCGGGCGGGCGTTCGTGCTTTTATCGAACTAACGGAAGGTGAAGAAGATGCCCAGGCACTTGCGTTGATCATTCGCGACCATCCCTTGATGGCCGACGAAAATGATTTCCAGGATGCTGTTTTGGATGCCGTGAGCGAGCCAATTAATAAAGCCTCCCTAAGGGAAATTCGTCAATTAGGACGTAATAACGGCATCAGTAATCTTGGTTTAACCTTAGACGAGGGCGAGGAGTAACTGTCGAAACTGGTTAAAACCGCAGGCCCGCCGTCACCATCATGCCGGCGGTGCCGAAGATGATGAGGTCCGATTCTACGCGCCCCCATTGCACGCCAATGCTGGGTAGCAGTACAGGCGCTGTGTCTAAATGGTTAAAGGGAATCTTGTCGCGATATTCACCTTTATAACCGTGTAGTAGCCCGCCAGTTAGCTTGGCGCGTACATTGATCTCTTCGGCAAATTGCCAAAGGGGGAATTCACGCCCTGCATAAAAATACCAGGTTGGTTGATCAAATGAATTTTTAAACCATGCCGTCCCTGCTAACCAGCGGTCTGGATTATGGAGTTCAATGCCCACCAGTTTTTGCTGATTAGTATGGTCAGGGTCCGGGTCGAAGTGGCGCGTTAGCAAACTGGTTTGCACCAGTGTGTGATCGAGCTCTAAGCTGGGAGGCCAATCAGGCAAGGAAAAGGCTGAGACGGTAGTGCTCAGCCATATCCCTGCTATCCCTCCTGCCCATTGATAATAACGAGGCATGTAACTGCTCCTGAGGGAAGGGCTTTTGCTAAGCGTTTTCGCTAAAGGCGCATTTCGATGCCGCGTTCCGCCATGTAGCGTTTGGCTTCTGGTATCGTATATTCACCAAAGTGGAAGATGCTTGCTGCCAATACCGCATCGGCACCACCTTTGAGTACGCCGTCTACTAAGTGATCCAAATTGCCCACCCCGCCAGAAGCAATCACTGGCACGCTAACGGCTTCAGAAATAGCGTGGGTAACCCCCAGATCGAACCCTACTTTGGTGCCATCGCGATCCATGCTGGTTAGCAATAGCTCGCCAGCGCCAAACTCGACCATCTTTTTGGCCCACTCGATGGCATCCAGTCCCGTTGGTCGACGTCCACCATGAGTAAATATTTCCCAGCGAGGAGGTTCGCCTTCTTTAGACACCTTCTTAGCGTCGATCGCCACCACAATACATTGGCTACCAAAGCGCTCGGCGGCTTCGCGAACAAACTCAGGGTTGGTCACCGCGGCGGTATTGATGGAGACCTTATCAGCCCCTGCATTCAGCATCGTACGAATATCATCGCAGCTGCGGATGCCTCCCCCTACGGTGAGGGGAATAAATACTTCACCGGCAATGCGCTCTACCATGTCGACCGTTGTGTCACGGTTTTCATGGCTGGCGGTAATGTCGAGGAAGGTGATTTCATCGGCACCCTGCTGGTTATAGCGCTGGGCAATTTCGACCGGGTCGCCTGCATCACGGATGCCAACAAAGTTAACGCCTTTCACCACGCGTCCGGCATCGACATCTAAGCAAGGGATAATGCGTTTCGCTAGACTCATTTGTCGCCTCCGCGAAGCTGGTCGCTCAAGCGCTGAGCTTCTGCCACATCGAGGCTGCCTTCATAGATCGCGCGGCCGGTAATGGCGCCTAGAATGCCGCTGTCAGCGACATCACACAGCGCACGAATATCATCTAAATTGGTGACGCCGCCGGAAGCAATCACCGGTAAGCCACCTTCACGGGCTAGCGCAGCCGTGGCTTCTACATTGACGCCTTGCATCATGCCATCGCGGGCAATGTCGGTATAGACAATGCTGGAAACGCCGTCATTGGCAAAGCGCTTGGCGAGCTCGGTCGCCTTCAACGTAGATACTTCCGCCCAGCCATCGGTGGCCACATAGCCATCTTTGGCATCCAGACCAACAATAATGTGCCCTGGGAACGCACGACACATTTCGCCCACGAAGTTCGGTTCTTTAACCGCTTTGGTGCCAATAATGACGTAAGAAACCCCAGCATTTAAATAATGCTCTATGGTTTCCGCTGAGCGGATGCCGCCGCCAATTTGGATGGGCAGCTCAGGATAGGCGCGCGCAATTGCGGTGACTGCCTCGCCGTTCATCGGCTTGCCTTCAAAGGCGCCGTTTAGGTCAACCAAGTGCAGGCGGCGAGCACCCGCTTCTACCCAGCGAGCAGCCATGGCAACAGGGTCATCGCCGTAGGAGGTTGAGTCTTCCATGCGGCCTTGCTTCAAACGCACACACTGGCCGTCTTTGAGATCAATCGCGGGAATTACCAACATAGTGAAACCTCTCAGGGCGTCCAGGTGACAAAATTTTCTAGCAGGCGAAGGCCCGCGCGGGAGCTTTTTTCAGGATGGAACTGCACAGCGAAGGTGGCGTCACGGCCAATCGCTACATGGGCGCAAACCTTGCCGTACTGGGTAGTGCCAAACACTTGAGCGTCGTCAGTGGCATTGACGTAGTAGCTGTGTACAAAATAGAAGTGTTCGTTATCGTCAATGCCTGACCATAGCGGGTGGTTGTGATGTTGCGCCACAAGGTTCCAGCCCATGTGCGGGACTTTCAAGCGCTGTTCGTGGTCATCGCGCATATTGGCCGGAAAACGGTCAACGCTGCCATGGAAAAAGCCTAGGCAATCTACGCCACCGTTCTCTTCACTACGTTCCATCAGCATTTGCTGGCCCACGCAAATACCCAATAGTGGTTTCGCTTGGCGGGTAAGGATGTCATCGACTAAGCCGCGCAGCTCGGTACGCTCCAGTTCGCCTACACAGTCCCGAATGGCCCCTTGGCCCGGGAGTACTAGGCGCGTTGCACCTAAAATACGCCGAGGGTCGCGAGTAATAATCACATTTTCGTGGGTGACGTGCTCAAGCGCTTTTGCCACAGAGTGCAGGTTGCCCATTCCATAATCGATTACCGCGATGGTCATAAAGCGCTCCTTGTGATCGTTGGCGAGCTACCACTCGCTGCAATACCCGGCATTATAGGCTTCCTTTGGTAGACGGCATTTGTCCCGCCATACGCGGGTCTTCGGCCACCGCCATGCGCAGCGCGCGGCCAAACGCTTTAAATATAGTCTCAGCCTGATGGTGAGCATTAAAGCCTTTTACATTGTCAATATGCAGGGTGACGCGCGCATGGTTGACGAAGCCTTGGAAAAATTCCCAAAACAGCTGGGTATCCATTCGGCCAATGGTATCGCGGGTGAAGTCGACATTCATATAGAGGCCTGGACGGCCGGAGAAGTCGATGACCACACGGGACAACGCTTCATCAAGAGGAACGTAAGCATGCCCGTAGCGATAGATGCCACGCTTATCGCCGATCGCTTGGTGAAATGCTTGGCCTAGGGTAATGCCTAGATCTTCAACCGTATGGTGATCATCGATGTGCAGATCGCCTTTTGCGTCAATGTCGAGATCCACCATCCCATGACGAGCTACTTGATCAAGCATATGGTCAAGAAACGGAACGCCGGTGTCGCTGCGGAGACGGCCTTCGCCATCAAGGTTGACGCTGACCGTAATCTGCGTTTCGTTGGTGTCACGGCTTACCGTGGCAATACGCGCTGACATGTTGCATCTCCTGCGCTGATGCGCACTCTGAGGGGATATTGGTGGATCGTCGGGTAATGTTAACACCGCTAGATCAAAGCATAACCTGTGCCAAAAGCGACCATTATAGTGAATCGGCGCCCCCATCCGCTACAATGCGCGAAAGGTAGCCGCCTTTGCTGGCGGTAGAATAGCAGCCTTGCTGCTTTGGCAAAGAGGATTTCACCATGCCGGTGACACTGCAGTACGTCGACCAGGCCCGTTGGGCAGCTGAGGAGCAGGTGCGTATTGACCTAATACGTATCTATGAAGACGCGCCTCAAGAGCGAATGCCTACACCAGCGGTCACCCCTTTTATTGAGCAACATTTAAAAGGGCAGCACTTTTTTGCCTGCGCACATTTTAACGATCGACTGCTCGGTGCGGTGGCGATAAAAGAGGCATCAGACCACGCGTGGTGGCTCTCCGAACTGTGCGTGCGTAAACCCACCCGACGGCGTGGTGTGGGCACGCGACTAATGGCACTGTTAGGGGAGCAGGCAAAACAAGAAGGGCGTGTGCTGCGCATCGAAACGTCGTCGCTACCGTTAGCAGATCGAGTATTGCTCTCCAAGCTTGGTTATCGCCCCGCAGCCAATGAATCATCCGCACAGCCGGATGATGCCATCACCAGTGGTTTTGTTGAGCTAGACCCACAAGGAAAAGGGCAATGAATCAGCTATTACGTATTTTGCTGGCTGCGGTAGGTATTTTAGCGATCGTCGCCGTTGCCGCAGTGGTGTATGTGACTACTTTTCTTGACCCAGAAGATTTCAAGCCTCGGCTAACCGCAGTGGTAGAGGAGCAAACTGGCCTGAATTTAGCGTTGGAAGGCCCAATCACATGGTCATTTTATCCGCGTATAGGGGTCAGTGTTGAGCAGGCAAAAGCATGGTTGCCTGAGCAAGCTCAAAACGAGAGTGCGTTTGCTGCCATTGAGCGGGCTGAAGTTAGCGTCGCCTTTGCTCCTTTATTACGTGGCGAAATCGCGGTTGATGGCTTAACCCTAGATGGCATGCGCTTGAACCTTGAAAAGGATGAACAGGGCGAAGGTAATTGGCAGCCGTTACTGGAGCGCCTCGCTGAGCAAGGTAACGAAACGGCGGAAACGGTACTGGCCCCTGCAAGCGCTGGTCCTAACGCGGATGCTGGCAATTTGTCGGTGGTGCTGAATATTGCCAGTGTAGAAGTGAAAAATGCTGATATTCGTTTCCGCGATGAGCAAAGCCAAGCGCTTTGGCGAGTACAGCCGCTCAATATTTCAGGCGCCAATGTCAATCCGTTACGCTCTTTCCCTTTAAAAACCATGTTCACATTAACTAAGCATAATCGCTTAGATGCGGAAATGTTGGAGCGCACGCCCGACCTGACCAGCGAAGTGAATCTCGATACTCGTCTTCGTCTAGGTTTAAAAGACGAGCAGTTGGTTTTTGAAAACATGCAGTTGACGACCCGCACGCGACGCTCTGGAGAAAGTGATCCGCAACAGCTTAGTTTGAAAGCAGCTGAAGTAGTTGCCCGAATGGGTGAACAACAGCTTACGATTCGTGAGGGTGTCGTTGACGCGGGCTTACGCCACCCAGATAACTGGCAGGGTAGCCTTGCGGTCTCGTTGGCATTTGGTTTGGAAAGCGACTTTGCGGCGCAAACTGCTCAGTTTAAAGATGCTCAGTTAACCGGGCCTGATGGGTTAAGAGTCAGTGGCCATCTCAATATCGAAAAGTTTTTAGACTCTCCTCAGTACAGCGGCCAGCTCACCGCAGCGCCTTTTACATTGCGGCCTTGGTTATCGCGCGCGGGTATTACACTCAATACGGCCAACGAAAGTGCCCTGAGAGATGTGGCGATGACTAGCCCAATTGAAGGCGATATGACGAGTATTGCACTACCGCGCCTTTCTCTCGTAGTGGACGACAGTACCTTCACGGGTAATGTTTCCGCCGCGCTGGACGGTACTCGACTCGCCTTTAATCTGGAAGGCGACCAGCTGAATATTGACCATTATCTACCTGGTCCGGAAACCGCTCAACAAGCTAGTCGAGGCTTGCTGCGCTCAGCCTTCGCCCAAACTGATAGAACACTATTACCTCAGGAATGGCTGAGTACGCTATCGCTGGAGGGGGACTTAAGCATCGACCAGCTTGTGCTGGCTGGGCTAACGTTCGATGACACTTCGCTAAGCTTGCGCGGAGAGAATGGAGTACACCAATTGACAGCCTTTGAGTCGCGCTTTTATGAGGGCGAACTTACTTCAACGGGCCGTCTAGATGCGACAACAAACGTACTGGAATGGCAGATTTCTCCAAGTGTCAGTGACGTTCAGGTCGCGCCGCTCATTGAAACCTTTAGTGAAGAGGCATCGCCATTACGAGGCCGCTTTAACCTGGAAGGCGCGCTGACGACTCAAGGCAATCGCCGTGACGTGCTCACCAATAATCTTAACGGCGAGCTAACTGCACAGTTGAGCGACGGGGCGATTCTGCAAACGAATATTTCTCAGCAAATGTGCGAGATAGTGGCGCAGCTAGAGGGCGAAAGCACCCAGCGCGATTGGGAACCTGATACGCGCTTTGAACAGTTTGACGCGACCTTCCAGATGCGTAATGGTGTAGTACACAGCGACGATTTGCTGATCACCCTGCCTGGCATTGATGTACAAGGTGAAGGCGAATTTAATCTCAATACGCTGAATTTTACGACGGAAGCAAGTGCCCGGTTGGTCGACACAGCAGATGCAGCCTGTAACGTGAACCCACGTTTAGAGCAGTTGCCACTTCCCGTTCGCTGCGAAGGCCATGTGGGCGATGATAAAACTCAGTGGTGCCGATTTGACCGTTCGGCTTTCCAGGCAGCGGTAGTAGACCTGCTACGCAATGAAGCAGGTGGCCATCTTGAAGAAGCGCTTGGGGAACGGCTGGGAGATTCGCTTGATCAAATTGATGAACGCCTAGGAGAAGGCGCTGGTCAGGAACTTCGCGAGGGAATTCGCCGTCTATTTAATTGAGCATTCATACACGTTTTGAACCGATACAATAAGCGCGCCGGCCTCACCGCCGGCGCTTTTTTACGTGTTAGTTAGTCACATAATAGTCAAGCCAACTGACGGCTAATTGCAGGGTGCCGTTTTACTGTTTAAGGAAATTCTATGGCCGACATGTTTACGCCGTGCCTTGCGGCTGAAGAGTTTCAACGCCGCTTGCTTACTTGGTTCGATCAGTATGGCCGGCATGACCTGCCTTGGCAGTCGCCTCGAAGTGCCTACCGAGTATGGGTATCTGAAATCATGCTCCAGCAAACCCAAGTGGCTACGGTCATTCCCTACTTCAAACGCTTTATGATGCGTTTTCCGACGTTAGAAGCATTGGCCAACGCACCCCAAGACGACGTGCTGCATCTCTGGACCGGGTTGGGTTACTACGCCCGTGCCCGTAATTTGCATAAAGCGGCCCAGGTGGCGTTAGCGTCTCATGGGGGCGAGCTGCCAACGGATAGTCTCGAAGCGCTAATGGCGCTGCCAGGTATAGGCCGTTCCACGGCTGGCGCGATCATCGCGCAAAGCGCTGGCCAGCAGGCCACGATTTTAGATGGCAATGTAAAACGATCACTGACTCGCTTGCATGCCATTACTGGCTGGCCAGGCAAGCCAGCAGTAGAGCGCTCACTATGGGCGCTGGCTGAGTATTACACGCCCAATACCCGCCTTGCCGACTATACCCAGGCCATTATGGATTTCGGCGCCACGCTATGTAAACGCAGCAAACCTGATTGCCTGATCTGTCCGTTTAGCGACGTATGCCGTGCCTATGCCCAAGGTGAACCGCAACGCTATCCCGAATCCAAGCCTAAAAAAGCTTTGCCTACGCGTGAAGCCATTATGCTGATGTTAAGAGACAGGCAAGGCCGGGTATGGTTAGAGCAACGACCACCCAGCGGCCTGTGGGGAGGCCTATGGAGCCTCCCCCAGTTTGAGCAACATGGTGAACTGAACGATTGGCTGGCTGATCATGTGACGTCCCCTGAACGCCATGCACCGCTGCCCAGCTTTACACATACGTTTAGTCATTTTCGGCTATTGATTACGCCTCAGCCGGTCAGTTGCGATAGGCTGAACGGCGTAAGAGAAGACGGCGTTTGGTATGACGTTGACGAACCGCCTGCTCTCGGCTTGGCTGCGCCGGTTAAATCGTTACTGAGCCAGCTGGCGCCTTTTTCCTTAGATCCAACGCCAGGGCCGTCACGCTAACCTCACACGCGTTATTACTTTTATATTCGCAGCGTTATTCAAAAAGGAGTATCTCATGAGCAACACCGTTTTCTGCCGCAAGTATCAACAAGAGCTGCCCGCTCTGCCATTTCCACCACTGCCAGGTAAGCAGGGCCAAGAGATTCAAGACACCGTGTCTAAGCAGGCCTGGGAAGAGTGGCAGTCGTTGCAAACGCGCTTGATCAACGAAAAGCACCTCAACATGTTAGAGCCCGAGGCACGCGCCTATTTGATGGATCAAATGCAGCGTTTTCTAAATAACGAAGCTACGGATCAAGCGGAAGGTTACGTGCCGCCTACCCAAGCGTAAGCGTTTAGGTAGCGGGGCTGTAAGGAGTAAAACTCGGTGCAGCCCACGGATGGCGTGGCTTTTGCACGTTTTTAGCCCTGAAAAGAAGTGCCCTAAGCACGTGACTAGAAAGAAAGTTTCACGAAAGTGTTGACGGAAAGCTGAGTTTTTAGTTTAATACGCACCGTTGGCAGCGGCCAGATAGCTCAGTTGGTAGAGCAGGGGATTGAAAATCCCCGTGTCGGCGGTTCGATTCCGTCTCTGGCCACCAAACGTTGGGGTATCGCCAAGTGGTAAGGCACCGGTTTTTGGTATCGGCATTCCCAGGTTCGAATCCTGGTACCCCAGCCATTGTCAACAAGATTTCTTGTTGATTGCGAAGCTTAACAGTGAAGCAATCATATTCTCAAGAAAACGCGAAGCGCCGACATAGCTCAGTTGGTAGAGCAACTGACTTGTAATCAGTAGGTCCCGGGTTCGACTCCTGGTGTCGGCACCACTTTAAAGTGGTTAAAATCAGAGCGTTAGAGAATTAGATTAAGCCGTCCGAAAGGGCGGCTTTTTCGTATGTGTTTATAAAGTGTCTACAGCGTGGGCGCTTTCACAGCTGAACCTTGCAAGTTGGCTGACCAAGCTGCCATTGCAGAAAGCTAGTCATCGTTCACCTCTATACTATAGAGAGAACTGACTATCCCCAGTCCATTTCCCCCATAGCTACCTTAGCGCCAATTTGAAGTGCAACACTTAGCTTTGCATTTGGGTAGCGACGGGTCATTGCTTCAATGAGTTCATCGCTGTTATTCGCTTTGGCGAGCTCTTCTTCAAATGCTAATAGGTACTCACGTGTATATTGAATCGCGGAAGCATCAATCGCTGCGTCAGGTTGCATGTGGCCGGGTATAACGACCCTAGGAGAACGTGCTGCCATTTCATCAAGCGCTTGTACCCAAGCCGCTCGCTGTTCAGCAGTAGGGGTGTCTGCTGTCCACACATGCAGGTCTGAGAATACCAGCACACCACCAAAAACAGCATCCAGGGAGGGAGCCCAGAGGTAGCGACGATTGGGCAAACCCTCTACGTTAACAATCTGAATGTCTTGACCATCGACTTGCAATGTCTGGCCATCAAACGCCTCGGGCATAACGATTTCATCAACTGATTGTGGTCCGTTTTCTTGGAGCTGGAGTGACCAGGTAGAGATTTTTTTCTCTACATTTCCCTTGATGGCATCAATTGTGGCGGGGGCAGCGATAACTCGAGCATCGGGAAATGCTGCTTGTATCGCGCCAAGGCCAAAATAGTAATCAGGATCGCTTTGGCTAATATAGACAGTGGTTAGCTGCTTACTGCTCTGTTGGATTACCTCGGCAATTGCACGACCATCAGATAAGGTAAAGCTGCTGTCAATTAATACTGCCTCTGTTGCTCCCGTCACCAATACGGGCGCCCGGAAAAAGCCATTTTCTCCCGCAGGAAAATGCCGCCAACTTAATTGGTCATCAGACGCGAGGCTCTTTTTTATGCCGCTTAGATTACCAGTGCTTATAGCAATGGATAATCCCAAGACAGTTAACGACTTTAAAAACATACGCCGAGTAGCCATTTTTTCTTCCTTCTGCAATTTCGTTTAGAGAGCCAATTGATTGAGTTGGCGCGTTACAGCGCGCGTATCTGTTGGGCTAGCGCACTGGGGTTGGTATACAACTCATTCGTAGAAACAACCTTTAGGCTTTCACTCGACTGAGCGATGAACGTGGGCACTCCTCGAACGTCAAGCTTCTGCATTAGCGTTTGAGCCTGTGAAATTCGAGAACGATTGGAATGGATAAGTGTTTCATTGGCATCAGTCATTAGCTCGGCCGCTTGGGTCAGCTCAAGTCTTTGTAGAATTTCAACCAACGTGACTTGAGATGTCACGTCACGACCCTGTACGTAGCGTGCGTATTGGATTGCTTTTAAAGCCTCGAACTCATTGGCGGGTGCGGTAAGTGATACTGCCGTTAGCGCTAGCGTAGCGGCACTACTATCAAACCGTTGATGATGATCGCTTAACACCTGAGCGCGATATAGTTGAGTGAATAGTTGCCCCGTTAGGCGCTCAATCCGTTGATCGTTACTCCAGGCATAGGCCGCGAACTCCTGATCCATTTGCCTTCCGCCACCGTCTGAGAAAAGGCCGCTGGGTAACAGCACCACGTTTATATCGTCTGCCGCGATCACGTCCGAAACAGATGGTGTTGCGCCATAGCACCAGCCACACAAAGGATCGAATAGGTAATACAAAGTGTTATTCATCGTCGAATCTCTCTATACATGATGGACTCGCATGCTAAAGAGATTGTATTGACGGATAAATACATACGAAGCATATTGTGTGTATGGAAAAAGCATACAATCGCAATGAAAGTAAGCTAGCTGGGTTTAATAACTTGCGGCGCTTAACTTACTTTGCGGCAGTGGTTGAAACAGGGTCTTTTACGGCCGCCGCTGAGCGTCTGGGTATCACCAAGGCGGTGGTTAGCCAGCAGGTAGCACGTCTTGAACAAGAGTTTAGAACCTCTCTCCTCACGCGTACGACGAGATCGGTACAGGTTACCTCCGCTGGAAAAGCGTTTTACCAACGCTGTGCCTTGATTCTCCGTGAAGCTGAAGATGCTTTTGATGAGTTAGGCGAAATAGCCCAGGAGCCGACAGGCACATTACGGTTGACGGCCCCTTTCGATTACGGTGTCACCTTTGTGGTGCCGGCGATTGCTGCATATACCCAGCAATATCCCGATTGCCGGGTCGATGCCACGCTGCGGGATCAAAAAGTCGATCTAATGGCTGAAGATATCGAACTGGCTATCCGTGTTGGTTGGCTAACAGAGACAAGCGTGCAAGCAAGGAAGATAGGCTCTTTTCGGCAATTTCTTGTTGCATCGCCAAGCCTTGAAAAAGAGGTGGCGCAGCTCTCACAGCCGGAAGAATTATTGAAATTCCCGTTCATTGCTAATAAAGCGCTGCCCCATCCATTGCAGTGGGAATTTTCACTCAGTAAGGGGGAGCGCAGAACCATCCACGTGCGCGCCTCAATTTTTCTTGATGCGACACTCGCGGTACGCGAAGCGTTGTACGCTGGTGCGGGAATCTCGGTATTGCCGGATTATGTCATTGCAGGCGACATAGCCGCCGGGCGCCTTATACATATTTTGCCCCAGTGGCGTCTGCCCTCCGGCGGCATACATGTCGTTTTCCCATTCGCACGTTTTCGTCCTGCGAAAGTGCGTGCATTTGTCGACATACTTGCGCGTAGAGAGCAGCAGCGACAAGAGGGCGCTTTCATTAAGTAAGCTTGCCTGTACATCGATGGCTAATAAAGATGCACGGCCTCAAATACTGCCACTGGTTTGCCATTGGCGTTTTTAAGTGACAGGGAGCCACCGTCTACTTGCCAAGTGTCTACATTGTTAAGAACGTTTAGCATTGTCTGCTCGTTACGCATTTGTGTGTCGGGGCAGGCCATCATCGTGGTGCCAACTTGTTCAAATGCTATCTGCTGACCATCAACACGGTAACTGCCAATCAAGGTATTGCAGCCAGTTGAGCCAGCTAGTCGTGTATTTTCTTCATGGAGCACAAGATGAGGCTCGCGAAAGTTCTCAGCGGTGATGATGGGTTGCCCTTCAAGCGTGACCAGTTTCCAGTAGGTATTGGTTAGCGTTTCGTCAGGCTTGGCTGCTTGCTGTGGCGCTGAATGTGATTGGCACCCGCTCGCTAGCAGGATAATAAGAGTGGATGCGATAAGGGATAATTTTTTCATAAAGCGTTTCTCTAGGTTTGCGTCATGAAATCATAATCGGATCGTTAATTTTTTTCTACCTTGGCTTATGTTAGATAACTTGTTGAATGTTTTATCTCACCCATTTTTAAGTTTTTATTTAAGTAGTAAGTCGAATTCTTGTATTTTTTTATAACCTGCTGATTGAATCAATTTTTGCGGGCAGTATTTGGTGTGAAAGATATGTGAGTAAGTAAAGTATTATTAGTTATGTTGCCATTGCCTTTATTGCAAATAGGGCTCTGAGGTAAGCGTTTCAGTTTTCCATAGCGCCGAGCCATCTGGTGATGCTTTGGGGCCTATTGGTCTATCGGGTTGGGCGGCTAAATTTACCGTGCCGCCATACTGTATGGCGGCATTTGAATAGAAAAATTCCTAAAGCTCATAGCGCTATCAAGCTTTCTAGTCCGAAGGGAGTGAAAGAAATGCCAGTTTTTATAGTGACTCTGTTTGTGGGTATAGTTTTCCGGATTGGTTTTTAAAAGTTGTTGCTATGTCTTTTAAGAGGTGGTGAAAAAGTTTCATAACACATGTTATAAATTAAGTTATATGGGTTGCAAGGGCTGACTACTTAGCTATCCTACTGCCTGTGTTATGCACTAAATAAAATCGCTACATGTTTTATCGGTCTGAAATTTAATCATACAAGGAGTAGATTAGATGACAGTCAGTAACAACGCTCTCAAAACGATTACTGCCTATAAGCAATATAGTGAAATGTTGGATATGCCGTCGGCGCAACGTAGCGTAGTGAAAGATGACTACCCAACGCGCCTAGCAGCAGCCCCAGCTTCGCTAACGCAAGCGCGCCGCGATGCGGTGGTTAAAGGTCGCAATTTATCAGGGCCACTATCCTCAGCGCAGCTTGATGAGTTTGAACGCAAAGGTTTTTTGTTTATTCCAAACCTCATTTCAGGTGAAGAGCTGGAGGCACTTCGCGATGAAATGACATTATTAATGAATAATCAGGCCTATCGCGATCAGGAATTCAGCATTACCGAGCCAGAAAGCCACGATATTCGTTCGCTGTTTGCCGTGCATAGGCTTTCTAAACGATTAGCTCAACTGGCCTGTGACGAGCGCTTAGCGGGGGCTGCCCGGCAGATTGTTGGTGATGACCCTTACGTGCATCAGTCACGGATTAACTATAAACCAGGCTTTGCAGGTAAAGGGTTTAATTGGCACTCGGATTTCGAGACGTGGCACGCGGAAGACGGCATGCCGAATATGCATGCTGTTAGCGCATCACTGATCTTGACCGACAACCATGAATTTAACGGTCCGCTTATGCTGATTCCAGGCTCCCATTTGGAATTTGTGCCCTGCTTGGGGGAAACGCCGGAGGATAACCACAAAAGCTCGCTTAAAGCACAGAAGGTTGGCGTGCCCAGCCCAGAAGCGCTGACTCAGCTAGTAGCAAAATATGGTATCGAGGCGCCAAAAGGTAAAGCAGGGGGCTTGCTGCTATTTGATTGCAACACGCTGCATGCGTCTAATGCCAATTTGTCGCCTGATCCCCGCAGCAATGTATTCTTTGTGTTTAATCGTCCGGATAATCGCTGTGTTGCTCCGTTTGCTGCTCCCAAACAGCGCCCTAGCTTTTTGGCGCATGAGCCTGATGATCGTTGGACGCCGGACGCATAGCTTAAGGTATCCCTTGTGGTATAAATAAAATGCTGTCGAAGAGGGTGTGGAACATACGCATAGCTGGGGTAGACTGTTGCGCCTGTTGTTGCGAATGCGGCACGCATAATGAGAAGGAGAGGAACCGCCATGCGTTTTGTTCCACAGTTTACCGATGGTCAGGAGTTTCCCCACGCGTTGGGCAAAATCGTCTGCGTTGGCCGCAACTATGCCGACCATGCCAAAGAGCTGGATAACCCAGTTCCCAGTGAGCCGCTGTTATTTATCAAGCCCGCTACCAGTGTGGTGGACTTGACTAAACCCCTTGATCCGCCGTTTTCACGGGGCGATGTACATTATGAAGCCGAGCTTGCGCTTTTGGTGGGAGAGACCCTGACCCACGCGACCCAGGATGAAGCTGAGCGTGCCATTGCGGGCATTGGCCTAGCGATGGATTTAACGCTGCGTGATGTGCAAACCAAGCTGAAAGAGAAGGGGCACCCATGGGAAATAGCAAAAGCATTTGATGGTGCTTGCCCCCTATCTCCTTTTTTGCCACTAAGCCGTATTCCCAATTGGAACGCGCTGGTATTTACCCTTGAGATTGATGGTGAAGAGCGTCAGCACGGAGAAGGTGCCGATATGATCTTCGCCATCCCAACATTGGTAGCGGAAATGAGTCGTCATTTCACCCTAGAGCCGGGTGACGTGATTTTGACAGGTACGCCTGCTGGCGTCGGTGAACTGCCCCGTGGAGCTACGCTGCGTTTAACATTGACCGGTGGGTTAGAAATCACCACTAGCGTAGTAGAGTAGCTGGATGGCGGTGACGCCAAAACCACACTAGCTAAGCGTTAGCCGTTATGCGAAAAGCCACTGACATCGTCAGTGGCTTTTTCGTTGGCCTATTCTATAAGTACTGTTCTATAAGCACGATTCTATAAGCACTATTCTAAATAGGTGTAGCCATCCAGGCCTTCGCTCAGGCTAGCGGCAAACTTTTCCTGTTCTTGGGTTGAGAAGCCGCTAGTGATCAGTTGCTCGGTGAGCTTCTGCTTAAGCACTCGAGCATCAAAATTGACGTAGGCTAAAACATCGGCCACCGTATCGCCTGCCTGTAGGTTAGAAAAGACCCAATCGCCATCGTCACCCAGTGCGGCATCGACGGAATCGGTATCGCCGAACAGGTTGTGCAAGTCGCCGAGAATTTCTTGATAGGCGCCTACCAGGAAGAAACCTAGCCAACGCTCGTCGTCGCTCGCCCACTCGGGCAGCGGTAGAGTGCTCTCCACGCCTTGACCATCTACGTAGCTATCAATGCGCCCATCTGAATCGCAGGTAATATCCTGAATAACCGCGCGACGAGTGGGGGGCTGGTCTAGCCCGCTCAACGGCAGAACAGGGAATATCTGTTCGATTCCCCACACGTCAGGCACCGACTGAAATAATGAGAAGTTGACGAACAGCTTGTCGGCTAGCTTTTCAGCCAGTTCGTCCATAATTTCTCGGTGTGCGCGATTACGGGTATCGAGCTGGCCGCGTAGGCGCGCACAGGCCGCCATATAAAGCCGTTCGCCTTCGGCACGGGCCTTGATATCACTTAAACCCATTACAAAACGGTCTTGCAGCTCACTCACCGCTTGCAGAAGGTCATGCCAAGCTTCCACTAAGACACGGGGCTCCTGGCTTTCGGCTAACTGCTCAAAAACCCGCCATAGAGCTTCCACCTGAAGGTCTTCCTGGGGGGAACGTTCTGGAGGCGAATCATTAACGCGCTCTTCGCCAATCACGTTGGTGATCAGTACGGCATGATGAGCGGTTAGCGCACGGCCTGACTCGCTGATCAGGTGGGGCTGTGGCAGATCCGCCTCCTGACACAGTTGCGCAAAGGCGCTCACGACGTTGCGCGCATACTCCTGCATGGAGTAGTTGGCTGAGCAGTAGCTGCGTGAGCGGGTGCCTTCGTAGTCGATGCCTAGACCGCCGCCAACATCGACGGTATTAACCGGTGCCCCTAGGCTCACTAGGTTTTGGTAAAAACGGGCGCACTCCCGTAGGCCACGCTGGATATCGCGAATATTGGCAATTTGCGAGCCGAGGTGAAAGTGTACTAACTGCAAGCTTTCCAACGCATTTTGAGCGCGCAAGGTTGCGACTACGTCAAGAATTTGGCTGGCAGTCAGGCCAAATTTTGACTTCTCGCCACCGGTGTTTTGCCATTTACCTTTTCCTACTGAGGCAAGCCGTGCCCGCAAACCAATGCGCGGGGTGACTTCCAGCTCACGAGCTTCTTCTAATATAAGCTCCAGCTCAGACAGCTTCTCAACAACCAGATAAACGCGATGCCCCAGCTTTTCACCCAGCAGCGCTAAGCGAACGTACTCGCGGTCTTTATAACCGTTGCAGACAATCAGCGAAGAGCCGCCATCCGACAGCGCCAGCACTGCCAGTAGCTCCGGTTTACTGCCTGCTTCTAAGCCTACGCGACCATTACCCCGTTCGGAGGTAGCGAGGATCTCTTCCACCACGCGGCGCTGCTGATTCACTTTGATCGGATAAACGGCTGTGTAGCCGCCCTGATAGTCGATGTCCTGCATCGCAACATCAAACGCACCGCACAGCTGTTCTACGCGGTCATGCAGAATGTCGCTAAACCTTACTAGCACCGGCAACCGCAGGCCCGCTGTCTGCAACTGACGGACAAGCCCGCTAAGCGGTAGCGCTGGACCTTCTGCGTCGCTGCCAAGCGGGCGGACCAAGGCTTGGCCGTGGTCATCCACGTCAAAGTAGCCACTGCCCCATTGGTCAATATTCCATGTGCGTCGGGCGCGTAAGGCCTGGGCGCTGGTGGTCACCGATTCGATCATCAAGAAACCTCTGGGAGCGGTAGTGCGCCAAATTCAATGCGCGCTTTTAAAATGGTTCGGAAACGCTCAGGGTCATGAGGCGTTAGGTCATGGGCAGGCGGGTCAACATAGACGACTAGCAGGCGCGATAGCCAATATCGCAATGCCGTCATGCGCAACATGGCTGGCCATAATTCACGTTCATCAGCGATGAGAGGGCGACGTGCTTGGTAAGCGCTCAGAATGGCTTCATAACGCTCAGCATTCAACGTGCCATCCTCATTGGTGGCCCAGTCGTTAATGACGATGGCGAGATCAAATAGCAAATCGCCGGTACAGCCGTTATAAAAATCGATAATACCGCCTAGCTGGTCGCCCTCAAACAGCGTGTTATCACGGAATAAATCGCCGTGAAGCGCTCCTTGCGGTAGCTCGCCGTGTTGGCTAAAGGCACCTTCGAAGTCATCGACTTCATTTTTCATCAGTGTTTGGTCATCAGGGCTAATATAGGTTAGCACCTTGTGATGCACCGCTCGTAGCCAGTGAAGGTCGCGCGGGTTTGGCCGATGGCCAGGAAAACGCTGAGAGACAACATGCAAGTGCCCCAACGTATTGCCCAGCGCTTGGCATTGGGCAAGGTTAGGGGCGCTAGGATGCTTGCCGGGTAAGCGTGGAAACAGTAAAGCAGGCTTACCTGCCAAACTGTGTAGCGCAATCCCTTCGCGGTCGTGAATAGTACCGGGCACCGGCAAACGGTGCTCATCCAGGTAATCCAACAGCTCGACAAAAAACGGCAGCTCTTCATGTTCACCCTGTTCAAACAGGGTTAGTACCAGCTCGCGGCGATCGGTGGTCACAAAAAACGTTGAGTTTTCGGTGCCACCGGCAACGCCTTGCAGCGAAACGAAGCTGCCTACATCAAACTTTTCCAAAAACGCGGCGACCTGAACGTCGCTCAGCGGGGTAAATACAGCCATGAGAATCTCGCCCAGGTTGCTAAGCCCATTATTGTAGCGGCTTGCAGGGTCAGTTGGCAGCGTTGTGTGAGTTTGAAATGCGTTATTCGTAGCGGTTGTTTCTGCAGTCATTGCCGTGAACGCGTATCATAGCCAATAGACTTTCTTACTGTGTTGCTAACAATGGAATTGGTTATGGCCCGTGCCCCAATCGTGCTTGTCGATGGCTCATCGTACCTATATCGCGCTTTTCATGCGTTGCCACCGTTAACGACCTCCAACGGCCAGCCTACGGGAGCCGTGAAAGGCGTATTAAATATGCTCAAGCGGCTGATTAAAGACTACCCGGAAAGCCCAATGGCGGTGGTGTTTGATGCGCCAGGAAAAACCTTCCGCGATGAGATGTACAGCGACTATAAAGCTCATCGGCCACCTATGCCCGACGACCTGCGCAGCCAAATTAAGCCGCTGCACGCTTGTGTAAAAGCGCTAGGCTTACCGCTACTGTGCATTGAAGGCGTTGAAGCCGACGACGTGATTGGCACTCTGGCCCATCGTGCCACCCAGGCGGGTCGTGATGCGGTGATTTCGACTGGCGATAAAGATATGGCGCAGCTGGTGAATGACCACATTACATTGGTCAACACCATGAAAGAAGAGACCCTCGACGAAACGGGCGTCAAAGAGAAATTTGGTCTTCCCCCCTCACTGATCATTGATTTTTTGGCACTGATGGGGGACAAGGTTGATAACATTCCCGGTGTGCCGGGGGTGGGCGAAAAGACGGCCATTGGCCTGTTGCAAGGCATGGAAGGTGGTTTAGAGACAATTTACGGAGATCTTGAGCGCGTCAAGACACTCAGCTTCCGTGGTGCGAAAACGTTACCCAAGAAGCTGGAAGAGCACCGTGAACAGGCCTTTCTCTCTTATCAGCTAGCAACCATTAAAACCGACTGCGAGCTGCCCGTGGGGCTGGATGACTTGGATATTGCGCATCCCGACCGTGAGGCGCTGGTAGAACTCTATAAAGAAATGGAGTTCAAGCAGTGGTTGGCTGAGCTACTGGCAGGTAGCGACGAGGGCGTCGATGATGTAAAGGGTGGCGAGCCTGCGCCTGATAACGCTGCTAATGAGGTGGCTGATAGCGCTGCGACTTCCAGCCAGCGGCATGATCACGTCATCGTTGAGCAAGCTGAGTTTGATGCATGGCTAGCGCGACTCAGAAAAGCCAAGCGCTTTTGCTTCGACTTAGAAACGACCAGCCTGAATTATATGGACGCCGATATTGTCGGCGTTGGCTTGGCACTGGAAGCTGGTGAAGCCGCCTATATCCCACTGGCCCATGACTACCTGGATGCCCCCGCTCAGCTTGATCGTCAACAGGTTCTGCAGGCATTAAAGCCGCTGCTGGAAGATCCTGAAAAAACCAAAATTGGTCAGAACCTTAAGTACGATATTTCCGTGCTGGCAAACTATGATATTCGCGTGGTGGGGCCGCTTGCCGACACTATGCTAGCCTCGTACGTGTTGAATTCCACCGCCACGCGTCATGATATGGATTCGCTGGCGCTGAAGTATTTGGGCGAAAAAACCATCTCTTTCGAAGAGATCGCTGGAAAGGGTGCCAAGCAGCTCACGTTTAATCAGATCGCCTTAGAGCAAGCGGTTCCTTATGCCTGTGAAGATGTCGATATCACGCTGCGGCTGCAAGAAATACTGCGCCCTCAGGTGGAGCGGGAAGGGCGTTTGGCGGACGTGTTGGATCATCTTGAGCTGCCGCTGATTAACGTCTTGTCGCGGATTGAACGCAATGGCGTTGCGCTGGATGCCGAACGTCTGCACGAGCAAAGCCAGCAACTAGAGCGCCGTATTCGTGAGCTTGAAAGCGAAGCCTTCGAGTTAGCTGGTCGTGAATTTAACCTTGGTTCGCCCAAACAGCTGGGGCAGATTCTGTTCGAAGAGCAGAAAATTCCGGTGATCAAGAAAACGCCCAAAGGCGCACCTTCGACCGCAGAGGCAGTGCTAGAGGAGTTGGCGCTGGATTACCCCTTGCCCAAGGTGATTATGCAGCACCGGGGACTGGCGAAGCTAAAATCCACCTATACCGATAAGCTGCCGCGCTTGCTCAATAAAACCACTGGGCGGGTGCATACTAGCTACCACCAAGCGGTAACGGCGACAGGGCGTCTTTCGTCGTCTGACCCCAACCTGCAAAACATCCCGATTCGTACGGAAGAAGGACGTAAAATCCGCCAAGCGTTTGTGGCGCGCCCAGGCTACCGCATTGTGGCGGCAGACTACTCGCAAATTGAGCTGCGTATTATGGCGCACCTTTCTGAAGATAAAGGACTTCTGGAAGCGTTTGCGGAAGGGCGCGATATCCATACAGCGACCGCTGCCGAAGTATTTGGTACTGCGCTTGAAAAGGTCTCCGCCGACCAGCGGCGCAGCGCTAAAGCGATCAACTTTGGCCTGATTTACGGCATGAGCGCTTGGGGCCTGTCACGCCAGCTGCATATTGATCGCAATCAGGCGCAAACCTACATCGACCGCTATTTTGACCGTTATCCTGGCGTTGCTCGCTATATGGATCGTATTCGCACCCAAGCCGCGGAAGATGGTTTTGTTGAAACCGTGCTAGGGCGACGGCTGTACCTGCCAGAGATCCACTCGCAAAACCGCAACCGCCGTCAGGGCGCTGAACGCACTGCCATTAACGCGCCTATGCAGGGCACGGCGGCGGATATCATCAAGCAGGCGATGATTGATGTCGATGCCTGGCTTGCTGAAGGGGAGTTTGATGCCCTTATGGTTATGCAGGTGCACGATGAGCTAGTGTTTGAGGTGGCTGAAGGGCAAGTTGAAGCGTTTATTGAGCAGGTCCAAACGCGCATGCAGGCCGCTGCCACGCTTAGTGTGCCGCTGATTGTTGAAGCCGAAAGCGGCAGCAACTGGGATGAAGCCCACTAGTCTTAACCACTAGCATGAAGCCGACTAAGCTGGGTAAGGTTTAAACGGCGTTACGGGGTCGTGACCGACAACCCAATAAAAACCCCTGCAGCTGAGCTGCAGGGGTTTTTTAACGATAGGCTTGAAGCCCTTAAGTCCTGAGCCTTAAGAGCCGCAGAGCTTAACGCCAGCTTACACGATCGAAGATACGGATCGCTTCTGGGTTATTTTCACCCAAGATGCTGATGTTGATATCGTCTTTAGCGAAATCACCCCAAGATTCAAGCACCGGGTTTTTCTTGATGCCTTCCACAACGGGGAACTCGTAGTTACGGTCAGCCAGCACTTCCTGAGCTTCGTCAGAGGCTAAGAACTCCAGGAAACGAATGCCGTTTTCTGGGTTTTGCGCGTTCGCTACTAAGCCAGCGCCGCCAACGTTGACGTGAGTACCACGGTCATCCTGGTTGGGGAAAATCACCCCCACTTTGCGTGCGGCTTCGCGGTCGGCATCTTCATCGGAATGCAGCATGCGAACATAGTAATAGTGGTTTGCAACCGCTAAGTCACACTCACCGCTGGCAACACCAAGAATCTGATCGGTATCGCCGCCTTCTGGGTCGCGCGCCATATTATTTACAACACCTTGGGCCCACTCTTCCGCACCTTCTGCGCCGTGGTGCTCAATCAATGACGCTAGCAGCGACTGGTTATAAATGTTGTTGGAAGAGCGAATGCATACTTGGCCTTCAAACTGCGGATCGGCCAGGTCTTCATAAGAGGTGATTTGGCTGGGGTCAAAGTTCTCACGGTTGTAGAAAATAACCCGTGCGCGCTGGCTAAAGCCAAACCACAAACCTTCAGGGTGACGCATTGATTCTGGCAGGCGCTCGTTAAGCACGTCAGACTCTACGCTTTGAAAAAGGCCGTCCTGCTCGGCGCGCCATAAGCGGCCTGCATCAACGGTAAGCATCACGTCGGCAGGGCTAGCAATGCCTTCACGCTGCATGCGCTCCATCAACTGGTCAGAGTCGCCTTCCAGCACATTAACTTCGATGCCAGTCTCTTCAGTGAACGCTTTGTAGAGAATCTCATCAGAGTCGTAATGGCGGGCGGAGTAAATGTTGACCTCGTTAGCGAGCGCGCTACCTGCAAAAGCAGAACCTGCCATAATGGCAGCTACGGTAGCCGTAAGACGTGCTTTGTTCATAACAAATACCCTGAATGTTTATGATAATAAGTTGCATTAGCGACGTGACGTATTGAAACGCTTCTCTTGGTTGGCGTCAAGTCAAATGCTAATGACACGCATCCGCTGTTTAGCAAGAAACGTGCATCTCTACTCAATAGAAAATAGAATGCAAATAACTTTCAACCGTGTTCGCAGCGGCATGCGTTTATCATGTCGCGGGTGGACGAGACAATGGTGAAATAATGACGGCAACTGTGTCACTTTCCGATGTGTCGGCGCCTGCATCAGCACTGTCGCTTCGTGGTATTCAGCACACGTTCGCGGCTAATAAAGTGGTGAAAGGCATTGATCTTGATATCGCTCCAGGCGAGGTTGTGTGTTTACTGGGCCCTTCTGGCTGCGGCAAAACCACACTGCTTCGGATTGCTGCGGGCTTAGAGGTCGTGCAGGAAGGCACGGTTAGTCTTGATGGCCTATCCATTGCGGCACCCGGTAAGCGCCATGTGCCACCAGAAAAGCGCAATGTTGGTCTCGCTTTCCAAGACTCAGCCTTGTTTCCACATCTTAGCGTGCTAGAAAATGTTACCTTCGGTCTGAAAAATTTGCCCTCTAGCCAGCGCCGGGAGCGTGCGCTGGAACTGCTGGCTCAACTTGGCATGGCCGACTACGCCGAGAGCTATCCACACATGTTGTCAGGTGGACAGCAGCAGCGCGTTGCGCTGGCGCGAGCGCTGGCACCCACGCCTAAATTAATGTTGTTGGATGAACCCTTTTCGAGCCTTGATGCGCGGCTACGTGATCGCATCCGAGACGATACGCTACACGTGTTGAAAAAACTCGGCTCAGCGACTCTGCTCGTGACCCACGATCCTGAAGAAGCCATGTTTATGGCGGACCGCATCGCACTAATGCGGGATGGCGAAATTGTGCAGACGGGCACTCCCCGTGAGCTTTATTGTGCGCCAGTGGCTCCCTTTGTGGTGACGTTTTTTGGCGAGGTGAATGAGTTAAGCGGTATTGTGAAAGGGGGCTTTGTCGCTACGCCCGTTGGGCCGGTAGATGCCAGCTGGTTACCAGAAGGTAGTCACGTTCAGGTGATGATTCGCCCCGAAGCACTGCGCATTAAAGAGCGTGACTTACCCGTCGAGTCGCATAGTCACAGCCATGTGGTTATGGCCAAGCTGCTAGGGCGTTCCAGCCTTATTCACTTATGTGCGCATGGAGAAGATGGTCAGGAAGCCCACCTTCACGCCCGCGTGCCAGGCGTGTTTTTACCCCAGGAGGGCCAGCCGATTGATATCGACTTGGACCACTCCCAGGTATTTATCTTTCCGCGTTAAGTGTTCGCTGTTCAGCGCTTGCTCGCCTCCATTACTCAGCTTGGCTACCAGGGCGCGCCCGGCGCATTGCCAGGCTGAGTAAAATCACCGGTAAGATGCCGACGACCACAATGGTCAGAGAGGCGGTTGACGCTTCAGCTAAGCGTTCATCTGAGGCGAGGCTGTGAGCGCGTACTGCTAGCGTGTCAAAGTTGAAGGGGCGCAGGATGATCGTGGCAGGCAACTCTTTCATCACATCGACAAATACCAGAATCCCTGCTGCCAGGAGACTGCTACGCATCAACGGCGTATGAATATGGCGCAGTGTACCGCCAGCGGTTTGACCCAAGGTGCGGGATGCGGCATCCATGCTCGGTGTTACTTTGCCAAGGCTTGCTTCTACCGCATTGAACGAGACGGCCAGAAAGCGTACGACATAAGCGTAAATCAAAATAAACGCTGAACCGCTAAATACTAGGCCAATGATTTTTCCGTAGTGTTCGTGAAGCCACATGTTCAGCGAGTTATCCAGCCAGGCAAACGGAATCAGGATGCCCACGGCAACCACCGAGCCAGGAATGGCATAGCCCATTGCGGCGATACGGGTGAAAAATCGTGCGCTTGGTGAATTGTTGAGCCTAACCCCGTAGCTCAGGAGTACGGCTAAGCCTACCGCAATCAATGCAGCCACGGTCGCGAGGCTCAGGCTATTCATAGCAAAGCCAATAAATCGTGTGCCAAACAAGCTATCGCCCGTTTCAATGGCCATATTGAGCAAAATACCGCTGGGCAGTAAAAAGCCGATAACAATGGGCAGCAAACACGCCAGGGTAGCACCGAGTGCATGCCAGCCACGCAGCGGATATTCCGGTAGTTGCTGATAGCGGTTAGTGGTATGGAAGTAGCGCCGTTTACCCCGCGAATAGCGCTCTAGAAGAACCAATACAATGACAAAGGTCAGCAGACAAGCGGCTAACTGAGCGGCAGCGACGGGTTCACCTAAGCCAAACCAAGTGCGATAGATCCCCGTGGTGAAGGTATCTACTCCAAAAAACTGCACTGCGCCAAATTCGTTAAGTGTCTCCATCAGTACCAGTGAAACGCCGCCTACTAATGCCGGGCGGGCGAGGGGCAGCGCCACGCTGGCAAATAAGCGCCAGGGGCCACGCCCCAGAGTGCGGCCTACATCTAATACACATACCGACTGCTCAAGAAAAGAAGCCCTAGCTAACAAATACACGTACGGGTAAAGCACAAAGGTAATCAGTGTGGCCGCGCCACCGAGTGAGCGTACATTGGGGAAATAGTAATCGCCCACTCGCCAGTCAAACCATTCACGTAACATGCTTTGTAGCGGTCCGGCTACTTGGAAAAAGTCTGTATAGGCGTAGGCAATGACATACGTTGGTACCGCCAGGGGTAACAGCAGCGCCCATTCAAATATGCGCTTGCCTGGAAAACGGCACATTACCACCAGCCACGCAGTCCCGGCGCCTGTAATCAGAGTGCCAATGCCAACCCATAGCACCAGCCAGAAAGTATTAGAGAGATAACGTGGCAATACCGTGCTTGCAAGGTGCTGCCAAACGCCTTCTGTCGGCACAAAAATATGGCTGAGGACCACAATAATCGGCAGGGCGACAACAAGGGCGATCAAAAAAAGCGCGATTGACCAAGGGTTGAGCGATAGTGAAATGCGTGACGCAAAACCTGAAAGCAGAGCCGATGGTGAGCGGCGAGCTGGCGTAGACACGTCGTTGTCTCCTTGGATGAGGGGCAGCTTGGCTCGTCAATGCGAAAAAATAGCGGCTGCAAATAGTATCACTTGCGTTAGGCTGCTGCAGCCAACATTGTGGCTATCAAAAAAATCCCCCCGCAAGGCGGGGGGAGGTTGTGCGTTTGGCATCAGTCGCTTGGTATCACTGGTAGCCCACCAGCATGCTAGGTAATCCCGTAATCAAACTAGGGAAAAGAGCCATTAGTACGCAGGCGAAAAGGATGATGGCCACAAATGGCACGACGGCTTTATATAGGTCGATGATTTCGACTCCTGGTGGAGCCACTCCTTTCAAATAGAACAGCGCATAACCAAAAGGCGGTGTTAAGAAGGAGGTTTGTAACACCACCGCCACCATGACGACGAACCACAGTACATCCACGCCCATCTGCGAAATGATTGGCAGCATGATAGGGAAGCTAAGTAATACAATGCCAGTCCAATCAAGGAACATGCCGAGAATGAATACCAGGAACAGCATTAATAGCAGTGCACCAATGGTGCCGCCCGGCATGGCCAGTACAAAGTCACTGATCACGGTCATCCCGCCGCCAATCGAGAATACCCCAGTGAATGCTGTGGCCCCGACGAGCACTAACATGACCATCGTCGTGGTTTTGCCAGCTTCAATTAGCGTGTTGTAACAGGTTGATAGTTTGCGGTCGCCGAAAATTAAAAACAGCAGGAACGCGATAAAAACACCAATGGCGGATGCCTCTGTCGCCGTGGCCACACCGGTAAACAGTGCCCCCAAGACGCCGAGAATTAACGACATGGGGGGAACAACATATTTGCCCAGCATGATCAGTAGCTGTTTTGTGCTGACTTCGGCGCGCTCTTCTGCCGGTACTTTAGGGCCGTAGCTAGGTTTGAGCCAGCAGATTACCAGCACATATAGGGCATACATCACCCCCAACATCAGGCCAGGGACTAACGCACCAGCGAAGAGGGCGCCCACTGAGACAGGCGAGTAGCTTGCCATCAAAATCAGCATAATGCTGGGAGGGATTAAAATGCCCAGGCAGCCGCTAGCCATGATGACGCCCGCGCTTAGCTCTTTGTTATAGCCATACTTAAGCATTGGCACTAAGGCAATCATGCCCATAACGGCAATCGACGCGCCGACAATGCCGGTGGTAGCCGCAAGTAAGACAGAGACAACCACCACAGTAAGCGCTAACCCACCACGTAGATTCGCCAGCAGCAAGCGCATGGCATCAAACATTTTTTCGGTGACGCCTGAGTCGTTCAGGAAACGCGCCATTAGAATAAACAGTGGTATCGCCACTAGTACATAGTTGTCCATAGCATTGCCATAGACGTTGTTAATGATGATACCCAAGGTATTAATGCCCGGCCCTAAATATGCGCCGATGACAGCCATGCCACCCAATACGAAGGCAAGCGGATGACCCATAAACAGGCCAACTAAAAGGCCACCAAACATTATCAGCGTCAGTAGTTCTGCACTCATGCGGATGTCTCCTCACGCAGCTGCATAATGGCGCGCAGAACGATAGCAACCGCCTGCAACAAGATAAGCACAGCAGCGACTACGATAACGCCTTTTACCGGATACACCGGGATTGAGACCATTCCGTAGGTCGTTTCGCCTCGACTGAATGAACGCTCGAAAAAGCGCCAGCCGTAGGTCAATAACAGCCAGATAAAGGGTACAAAGAATATCAAGTAGCCGAGTAGCTCTAGTACGGCCTGCTTTTTACGTGATAGCAGACGTTTAATAACGTCGACTTCCACGTGGGCGTGGTGGCGCAACCCATAGGCGGCCATCAGCATAAAGTGAGCGCCGAACAGCATTTTGGTGACATCAAACGCCCAGTCGCTAGGACGGCCAAAGAAGAAGCGCGACACAATGTCGTAAAGCACTATTAGAGTAATGATGGCAATTAACGGTGCAATGATGCGGCCCAGCAGCTCGTTAATTGCATCGATCGCCTTGGCAATCGCGTTCATGGAAGGTCTCCGCAGCTAAGCAATAACCGCCCCCACAGCGCAGGGGCGGCACTTAAACGCCTTATAGGCAGGCTTCGATCTCTTCCAATGAGGGCAGGTTGTCCATCGTACGACTCATGTTGAATGGCGCAGTAACATCACGCCATACAGCGTACTCTTGTAGATAGGTAATCATGGAGTGATAGACCTTCGCGTGGTCGGAGTTTTCACACGCGCCACGTACGATGACATCGTTGGTGATTTCCTGGATGCGCGCCAAGTCTTCTTCTGAGAATTGGTTGATGGTGACGCCCGCATCAATAAACTTCTGGGTCGCTTCGGTAGATTCACGCTCCGACCAGGAAAGTGACCAAGCCATGGTGGCTTCAGCAGCTATTTTTAGCTTAGTCTGGGTTTCTTCAGACAGGGCATCCCAAGCGTCTTTGTTAATCATAACGCCGAAAACGCTTGCCGACTGGTGCCAGCCAGGTGTCGCCCAGTAATCAGCAACTTCAGCAAAACCGGCTTTAAAATCAACGCCTGGAGTCGAGAACTCACCGGCATCAATTACGCCGCGTTCAATCGCTTGATACACTTCACCACCAGCCAGGGTGACCTGGGAGCCGCCTAGCTCTTCGAGCACTCGGCCCTGATCGCGTCCCGATAGACGCAAACGCTTACCTTCAAGGTCTGCGATGCTCTCAATCGGTGTGCGGCCCATAAAGCCAGATTCGTTGTTGGTAATGCCGTAGGGCAAGTACACCATGTTGTACTGGCCGTAGATTTCTTGATAGAGCTCAAAACCGCCCCATTGTTGAATCCAGTTCAAGTAATCCACGCCGTTAAACAGACTGGTAGTGGTGGCCAGAGGAGAGAATGCTGGATTCAAGCCGGCCCAGTAGCCTGGCCAATCGCCAGAGGCTTGGATAGCGCCGGTTTCGGTAGCGTCGAACACTTCAGTGCCAGGCATGAGCGTGCCGCCTGCACGGAAGTTAATTTGTACTTCGTCACCTGCAAGCTGGTTGACAAGCTCTGCCCAGTGCTGATCAACCTTAATCAGGTCAAGGTTTTCGGGCCAGGTAGTCGTCATTGTCCACTGTTCCTGCGCTTGAGCAGTGGAGGTGAGGGCGGCGAAAGCGACACCAGCGGCGAGGCTGGTTAGTGCGAATTTAGTGGTCTTTTTCATTGTATGTTTCCTGGTACTTTGGCGGTTGGCGTTATTAGTGTTTATTACCTGAAAGCAGGAAAGTGCAGTGAGTGTGGCTTACGTTTACGTAAAGTAAACGGCGCTAGGCTGCCTCGCTAAGCTAGCACACTCCCCCCGCTGCAGCGCAATATCAGTAACTCAAGGAATTTAACGTCGTAGCAGAAGTTTTGTTGGGAAATTTAGCTCATTAAAAACAATTATTTGTATATTTTTTAGTAACTTTCTTAACCTTATGGTTAGTTCTAAGAGCGTTGAAAATTACGCGAATCTACAACCAAAGTTGTAAGCAAAACACAAGCTCAGGAGTTGCTATGCGAGCAGGCTGCCGCGTTGACACACCCAACGCTGCCATTAAGCAGGTATCAGCCTTGGTTCATCATGCCATCCGATTGCAGCGCCGCCGTTGGCGGGCGCTCGTATGGCTATATGGGCCGCCTGATAAGGCCCGCCAGCAGGCGCAACGGTTGTGGGAAGCGCAAACGTGGCAAGCACCGCTGTGGGTGGGCGCTGAGCATGAGACGCCAGTGGCGGCGTGTTTACCAGCCGGTAAAGCTCGTACACGGCTAGGTGCGGAGCATCAGCTAATCGTCCTAGATGCTAGTGGTAGCCAAGGGTTAGATCCAGATGCGCTCGGCGCATTAGCAGGTACCGTCAGTGCTGGTGGGTTATTGGTCATTATCACGCCAGACAATTGGGGTGAACAGCCTGATCCTGATTATGCCCGTTTTGCTGATTACCCGTGGCAATGGGATTCGCTGAGTGCCCATTACCTTAAACGGTTAGCGTTTCAACTAACGGGTGAGAGCACTATTGTTCGCTGGAAGGTAAACGGTAGCCTCTCGCTGCCCAGGCTGTCGCTTCGAGACCTGCGTGCGACTCCGTTTGACGATGCAGACTGTTTGACGGCTGACCAGGCTCGTACAGTGAATGCGTTAGTAAAACTAAAGCGTCGCCGGCCATTGGTTATTACGGCGGATCGTGGGCGGGGTAAAAGCGCTGCATTGGGTATTGCTTGTGCTCGACTGCTACAAAAAAGCGTAACGCAACTGGTGGTGACGGCACCTCGGCTGAGTGCCGTGGAAAGCTTGTTTGCGCGCGTAGTAGCGCTATGTCCGCAAGGTCAACGCCTCAGCCCTGCGCGGTTTGAACTGCCGAACGGCAGCTCGCTGTGTTTCCTTGCACCTGATGCGCTTAACGAACAGGTTGATCAGGCAAGACACGGTGGTAGCGGCAGCTATTTACTCGTCGATGAGGCAGCGGCCATTCCTGCGGCAATGTTAGCCCACTGGCTTGCTGCCTTTCCACGTATCGCGTTTGCAACTACCGTGCATGGCTATGAAGGCTCAGGGCGCGGTTTTGCACTACGTTTTCGCGAGGTGCTCAATCGAACCGCTCCTCAATGGCGAGAGTTACCGTTAGATACCCCTGTTCGCTGGTCAGTGGGAGACCCTTTAGAAGCGACTATTCAAACGTTGCTACTGCTCAACGCTCCGTTGCCTGAGGCACACGCCAGTACTCATTGCCCGACGGCCTCTATGCTGTTGACTCAGGCCCAGTTAGCCAAGCAGCGTGAGTTGTTAGCGAAGCTGTTTGGCTTGCTGGTGCAGTCCCACTATCGCACCACGCCTAGTGATTTACGCCAACTGTTAGATGGCCCTGGTACCGCCATTCGTACAATCATTGCAGCACAAGAGCCCCAGGCCGTTTTGGTGACCCGTGAAGAGGGCGGCTTTAATGCCGCACTTGCTGAGCAAGTGGCACGCGGCGAGCGACGCCCTCAAGGCCATCTGCTGGCCCAATCGTTGGCGGCTCACAGTGGTAGCCGTGAGGCGTTAACCTCGCGCTGGCGGCGGGTAGCACGCATTGCTACCCATCCAGAGCGGCGGCGTGAAGGATTAGGGCGCAGGTTGTTAGAAGAGGATATAGCCAACGCTCGTCAGCAGGGTGTCGCGCTTTACGGGGCTACCTTTGGTGCCGAAGCATCGCTGCTGCGTTTTTGGCTGGCGCTCGGGTTTACGCCTGTTCGTTTAGGCATCACCCGAGAAACGGCTACCGGCGAGTACGCCATTATGGTGGCTCGCGCGCTGACCAGCGAAGGGCAGGCCGTGCTAGCATCGCTGCGTGATACCTTTGCGGCCTCGTTGATAACGCTATTGGCCTTTGAGTTAGCGACACTGCCTGCGCCGATCGTCGCGTTACTGCTGCCATCCTTGCCTCGTTTGCCGCTTAGCAACGCTGAGATTCAGGCGGTGGACGATGTGGCGTATGCGCACCGCGACCCTGCCTTGGCAAGGGCGTCGCTTCAGGCGCTGGCCAGAGAGGCTAGCCATTGGTCATTAGCGCAAGAGGCACAAATAGCTCACCAGCAGTTGATCACCTGGGCCTTCCAAAACCAACCGTTAGCAAAGGCGCACGGTGAGTCAGTACGGCTGATTCGTCGCGCGACTCAACAAATTATTGAACAACGCACGCTTTTCCCCAGTAGCCCAGGCGGGTAAAGTAAACTGGTTATCGATAATGAAGAGTTTCCATGAACGCACATCTAGAAGCCCTCGAGCCACGTTTGGTGTGGCAGCACTTTCGCACACTGTGTAATACGCCGCGCCCCTCTGGTCATGAAGCCGCGCTGGTGGCGACGTTGGAGGCCTGGGCCGACGCCCAGGGGCTACCCCACGACCGTGATGAGTTTGGCAACTTGCGCATTTGTAAGCCAGCCACGCCCGGCTGTGAAAGCGAGCCAGGCATCGTGCTGCAGGGCCATCTAGATATGGTGGCGCAAGCTAACGCAGGCCATGACCACGATTTTACCCGCGACCCTATTCAGACGTATGAGAAAGATGGTTGGCTATGCGCTGATGGCACCACACTGGGGGCTGATAATGGCCTTGGTGTCGCCGCTATTCTGGCCGTATTGGAAGACCCAGAGCTTACTCATGGCCCGTTAGAAGCACTGTTTACGCTAGAGGAAGAGACCTCTATGGGGGGCGCGCTCAATCTTGCTGAAAATTGGCTGGCAGGGTCATTGCTGCTCAATTTAGACAGTGAAGATCGCGGCCAAGTTTATATCGGCTGTGCGGGAGGCGCAGACGTAGTAGTAAATGCTCAGCTTCCCAGTACGGCGCTGCAAGATAATGAGCAAGTGATTTCGCTGGCGCTGACGGGGCTAAAAGGCGGCCACTCGGGGGTGGATATTGATAAGCCCCTGGGCAACGCGAATCGCTTGTTGGTCCGTGTACTGTGGACATTGGAATCTTTTGGTGCACGGCTGATTAATTACCATGGCGGCACACTACGTAATGCCATCCCCCGCGAGGCGTTTGCGCAAATTGCCCTGCCTGCTGATGAGCTTGACGCCGCGTTGGCGATGGTGGGAACGCTTGCTGATACGCTAAAAGCTGAATTGGGTAGTGGCGATAGCACTATGGTACTAACGGCTGAGCGCGTGGAACGGACTGATGCTGAGCCGCTAACGCGAGACGCCAGTGCGATGCTGCTGGCTGCGCTGCATGCGGCTCCCTGTGGGGTCGAACGCATGAGTGCTGATGTGCCGGGAGTAGTGGAAACTTCGAACAATTTAGGTGTATTAAGCGTCGAAAACGGACGTTTCCATCTTTGTGCGCTGGTGCGTTCGTTGCATGACAGTGCCACTGACGCCATGGCGGGACGCTTTCAGGCGCTGTTTGGCCTGATGGGCGCTAGAGTAAAAGTGGAAAATGGCTATCCAGGCTGGGCGCCTAATCCACAAAGCCCCTTACTGGCTACCTTTAACTCTCGGCATGCCGCACTAATGGGTCGTGAGCCTGAGGTCAAGGTGATTCATGCAGGCCTTGAATGTGGCATTCTGGGAAGTAAATACCCACAGTTGGACATGATTTCGTTTGGCCCGCTGATTCGTGGTGCGCATTCGCCAGCCGAGCGAGTGGAGATTGCCTCGGTGGCCGAGTTCTGGGTGCTGCTACGCGATTTCATTGAAACCCTGGCGAATTCTCGTTAGGCAAATTGCCATAAAAAAACGACATCCGTATAGGGTGCCGTTTTTGTTAGTGCTTACCTCTACTTACGTTAGCCGTCAGCGAGGTAAGCATCGTATTATTTGCTCAGGTAAGCATTGAGCATCCATACGGTTTTTTCTTGCTCGCGAATATAGTCACCGGCTTGTGCCGCGGTACCTTCATCGTCAGCGTCCGATGCAATTGCCAGCAATTCCCGCTGTAATTCAATCAGTGTTTGATAGCCGGTGAGTACGCCTTTCACGCAGGTTTGACCATCATGAACGTCTTTATCTTCTTCAATACGCGAAATCTTCACATAGTCGCTATACGCATGAATGGGCTTGTGGCCTAACGTCAAAATACGCTCTGCCACTTCATCTACTTTGGTGAGCAAGTCGGTATAAAACTCTTCAAATTTCGCGTGTAGCTCAAAGAAGTCGCTACCTCGCACGTTCCAGTGGTAGCCACGAACGTTCATATAGAAAATCTGATAATTGGCCAGCAGGTGATTAAGTTTCTCGGCAAGTTGGCTGGCGCTGCCTTCGTGTAAGCCAATGCTATTTGTATCACTCATGTAGTGCTCCTCCATGGTTGTCACCGTTCCGAAAACAGTACGGTCATCAAATCGTTTGATTTAGCTTAAGACGCTTAGCGAGCATTGCAAAACAAGTTTTTTGCATCGCGGCAATAGCGTCATAACATTACCTTGGCGGTGAGCTGGCGACGGCTGACTCATCGCTCACGCAACGTATACAGATCTGATCTGCCGCTGCATGTATACCTAGTAAAAGAGGTGTAGGCGCCTAGCGTGTTTTTCAAGGGGGGGAGTACTTTTCACCCCTCGGTCTGCTGACCCGCTTATCGCGCGAGCCAAAGCCTTGCAATACTCTCACAGCGGTCAGCGAGTAGTTCAGCGGTGCGTGGTAAAGCATCCTCAAGTGTCATCGGCCCGTCGGCAAGGGCAAACGCAGCGGTAACACCTTCTTCTAAGCAGGCTTGCCACCCTTCACCCAGGCTACCGGCCAGTACGATGACCGGCTTGCCGTGGTGCTTGGCGGTACGGGCAACGCCAATAGGCGTTTTACCCGAAAGGCTTTGGCCATCTAAGCGACCTTCTCCGGTAATCACTACGTCAATATCAGGAAGCAGGCTGGGTAGCTTGGCCTGCTGCATCATTATCTCAATACCAGGCGTGAGAGTGGCGTTCAGAAAGCTGCGAGCGGCAAATCCCATACCACCCGCAGCTCCTGCGCCAGCCAATTCTTTTTCATCGCGCCCCAGCACCTGGGCGCTTAGCTCAGCAAAGTGGCCGATCGCGCGATCAAGTGTGGCGACATCGTCAGATGATGCGCCTTTTTGCGGGCCAAAGACAGCGCTCGCCCCGCGTGACCCTAGCAGTGGGTTATCTACATCCACGGCGGCTTCAACTGCTAAGCTGTTTAAACGAGGATCCAGCGTGGATAGGTCTAACGTTGCAAGCTGCTGGAGTGCTGCGCCACCAGGGGGAAGCGAATTACCGTGCTCATCTAATAGCTTGGCTCCCAGTGCTTGGAGCATGCCTGCGCCTGCGTCATTGGTGGCGCTGCCACCTAAAAAGAGCAGCGCTTTCGTGGCGCCAGCATTAAGCGCCGCATGAAATAACTCTCCGACGCCGTAAGTGGTGGTATGCAGGGCATTACGTTGGTGGGGGGATAGGTGCTGCAGCCCGCTGGCTTCTGCCAGTTCGATAAACGCGGTACGCTGCTCGCTAAGCCAGCCCCAGGATGCTTGGCGCGGCCGCCCCAAGGCATCTTGTACCGTAAGGTGACGTCGCTCGGCGTGGGTGGCGGCTATAAGCGCATCCAGGCTGCCTTCACCGCCATCAGCCAGCGGGCAAAGGTGGATCGTGGCGGTTGGCGCAGCCCGTTGAATACCGTCTGCCATGGCGCTTGCTGCTTGTTCAGCGCTAAGCGCATCTTTAAAACTATCGGGGCAAAGCAGAACATTCATCGCACAACCTCCCTAACGCGTTGTCATAATTGTTTATCGTGGTTTTTTATCATTTATCTTAATGAATCGCTGCTGGCGAGCTTAGCGCGGCGTTCGATGACACACCAGCCGCATCTGAGATGAGAGGATCACTCATGAAGGCAATACTACCGATTAGCATGACGTGCTTGTTGATACTGACAGGCTGCCAAGCAGTGCCAGAGCGCCTTCCGCAAGCCGAGCCTGCGCCTTCTGCAGCCTGTTATTTTCCCACTGGGGCGTCTGGCCAAACGACACCGCCGTTGGAGGTGTTGACGCAAAGTATTGATGTATTGGAAGCATGGGGGTTTGAGCTTGAAACCACCGACACCGCTTTAGGTCTGGTGACCGCTAGTCGACAGCGAGACTTGATTGGCTACTACGACCCTTATGATAACGACTTTGGGTATGGGCGAAGCATGCGGGTCTTTGGTGGTTTTGGTTTGGGGCGTGGCGGTTCCAGCGTTGGCCTGGGGATTGGTAGTGGGTTTGGAGGTGGTTTCCACCATCAGCCTGTTGAAGTAGAGCGAGTCTCGCTACTGGCACGTGATGGGCATATTCGGCTTTCCCGAGATATTCGCCGCTTTGATCACTTAGGGGATCTGCGTGAATCTTATAGCGCTAGCAATGATGATTTTTGTCGACGTTTCCAAACTGCATTTGAGCAAACGGTAGCTACCCCGAGGACGTTATGAAACCACTACGTAAGCACTTTTTAACGGCCGCCACAGTACTAATGATGACTATGCTGGCAGGCTGTGCCTCCACGCAGCCACTAGAGCCGCGAGAGCTACGTTATAGCGCTTCCTCAGAGCAAACGTTACGCGCAGCCATTGAGTTGATGATCGAGCAAGGCTATGTCGTTCGGCACGCTGATTTAGCGTTAGGGCGAGCAGATGCGACGTTAGCCCGCTGGCCAGAGTATCGCTTGCAACTGCAGATAAGTGACGTTGTTGGCGGTAGCCGTGTCAGCTTGTCGGCATTGCGTGGGAACCAGCCGCTGCCACCGTATGTATTAGATCCCTGGCTAGTTGAGCTGCAGCATAAATTAGGAGAGTTACCGTGATAGGAGTCCCCCCTCCACTCGGTCATTTATTGAATAGATTCCGTCCTTACTGGGTGGTGTTGGCAATAGGCGTTGGTAGCACGCTAAACAGCAGCCCTGTGTTAGCTCATCCCCATGGTTGGATTGATCTCAGTGTGCGGGTGATAACAAACGATGAAGGGGTCGCAACAGGGCTTCATCAAGCATGGCGAATGGACCCTTTTTACAGTTTGGTGGTGTTCGAAGAGTTACAGCAGGTGCAAGGTAGTAGCCTGCAAGAAGGGCTTGACCAACTAGGCAGCGACATCCGCGATAACCTGTCGCGCCAGCACTACTTTACCGAAGTGAGTATCAATGGCGAACCGCAAGCACTGGGTGAGGTGTCTGAATACACGGCGTTAGAGCGTGATGGTCGGTTAACCTTTATGTTTATTCTGCCGTTGGCAACGCCTCAGCCATTAGCCGGGAAAATACTGGAGTATCAGGTCTTTGACCCAACCTACTATATCGAAGTGGTGCACGAAGAAGAGGACGGGGCACCCTCTGAGCAAGCGCTGATTCTCTACGGCAAGCCTGACTGCCGTTTAAGCGTGTTACCTGCTGATCCTGACCCTGAGCTCGTTATGCAAGCCGCGCTGTTAGATGTGGATGAAACGGGGGAGCCAGGATTGGGCCGCTATTTTGCAGAAACAGGGCGGATTGAATGCGACTAGCGGAAAACCTGGAAGGTCGTGTATAAAGTGTTACTTTATAACTTTTGGGTGGAGGGACAATGCCTTTAACGCGGCAACAACTGTTATGGGGAGCGCTTACCGTGTCGGGAGCGCTGCTGTTGGTCTTCATCGTACAGGCTAATTTTCAGGAGGTTAGTCTTCAACTGCTGGCTTGGCAGCGAGATTTACACCGCACCCTAACGCTTGCTATTACCGAACTCTCTCGTGCGCCTTCTACTAACACTTGGCTAACGCTGCTGGGGGTAAGTTTTGCTTATGGCGTTTTCCATGCTGCGGGGCCTGGACATGGCAAAGCGGTATTGGCGACGTATTTAGCGTCTCACGGCGGTGCTACCCGTCGCGCCTTGGGGCTCTCTTTTGCGGCAGCTCTGCTGCAGGGAATAACGGCGATTGCCATGGTGGCAGTGCTCGTACATGGGCTAGGCTGGGTAACCCGCCAGGCGATGGGGAGCGCGGTTTGGGTGGAGCAAGCCAGCTTTATATTGGTGGCGCTGTTAGGTGGCTGGTTATGCTGGCGGGCGATAACCCAATTGCGCCACGCTTACTCAAGCCGCGCTAGTGATGCTGTTGGTCACGGTCACGGCCACGGCCACGGTCACAGTCACAGCCATGATCATTCCCACTGCTGCGGTGGGGCTCATCATATTGAGCCGCAGCAAGCGCTGGATTGGCGCACAGCGCTGATGACCGTTGGTGCGATTGGAATGCGCCCATGCACTGGGGCGGTGCTGATGCTGGGGGCTGCTAGCCTGCTTGGGCAGTTTTACGTCGGTGTCGCTTCGGTGCTTGCCATGTCGCTTGGTACCGGTATTACCGTTTCTGTGCTGGCGCTGGCAAGCATCGTGGCTCGAGGCTGGGCCGCTAAGCGGTTGCAGCAACAGAGCAGCCGACAGGTGGTCGAAAAAGCGGCGGGTTGGGCAGCGCTTGCCGGCGGTGCTCTTATTGTTGCACTAGGCGTATCACTTTTTATGGCTGGCGCCGCCCAACCTGCTAGTGGTCCATTACTTAGTGAGCCACCCTCAAGGCAGGGCTCTTTGCTGGGGAATTAAGTTAAAGCTTTAACCCTTCAATTTGGGCCAGTAACTGTTCGCGGCGACTGCCCTGTAGGGCTAGCTCATAAGGCTCTGGGCTACCATTGCCCCATACCGGCGCTGGCCAGCAGGCATCATCTGTATAACGTATTACTAGATGCATATGCAGCTGGCTGACCACATTGCCTAAAGTGGCAATATTGAGCTTGTCACCGTGAAATATCTCCTTCATCGCTGCGCCTAGCGCTATCGTTTCACGCCATAGCTGGGCTTGCTCATCCTGACTTAGTTCAAACACTTCGCTGACCGAGGCACGCCTGGGCACCAGAACTACCCAAGGGTAGCGTGCGTCGTTCATTAGCAGCGCACGGCACAGAGGAAGGTCGGCGAGTGGCAAGGTATCTGCTTCTAGGCGTGGGTCAAGTTCAAAGGTTTTCAAGTAAGTACTCCTTTACATAATGAAAATCATCATAGCAGTTGATGATTCGCCTTGCCCCTTATCAAAGGCCTGTTAAGGGCTTGGGAAGGCGGAGGCAAAACAGGCGAAATTATTAAAATATGTTACGCTAAAAACACTCCCATACGGCAAGGCTGCCGTCGGAGCATCCCGATGTTGAAGGATTTGTTAAGGAGAACGCAGATGAAAAAACTATTAAGTATTAGCTTTATTCTGTTGATGACGGCGGGCGCTCTAACGGGCTGCAATACCATTGCAGGTGCAGGAAAAGACGTTCAAGAAGGTGGCCAAGCAGTTCAGGATGCGGCGAGTTAATACGCTTTATTTCCCCTGTTTCTTGGCGTGAATGAGCGGGTTAGGCATAGTTGTCTAGCCCGTTTTGCATTCAGGGCAGTTATTTGCCAACACAAGGAAGCACCACAATGAATCATCCATTCCGCTGTGCGAAGAAAAAATTGGCCAGCCTCACGGTATTACTCGCATCGGTATTACCTGTCTCGGTGTTATTGGTGGCATGCGCAGGCTCACCCGATAATGTCTCTGCTCCAGAGCCTCCAGCTGTTGGTCAGCCTTCTGCCGAAATGCGCACCACATGCGATGCTGAGGCGGTTCAGTACGCCATTGGCACGCCTTTTGATGAAGTCAATGTACCCGCGCTACAAAGTGAGAGTGGTGCCAAGCAGGTTAGGGTACTCAGGCCTAACGGCGCTGCCACCATGGATTATCGCGAAGACCGCTTAAATATTCTTCTTGAACTTAATGACACGATTGAAGCGCTGCGCTGCGGCTAGCGTAAAATCAGTACGACACAGGCGGCCGTTAATAGTCCCATAGTGATATTAAATGCCCGCCATGCTTGGTCACTTTTGATCCACTGTCCAATCGCGCTGCCAAACGCTGCCCACAGGGCAATGCACGGCAGCGCGACCAACTCCGCAAAGCCTGCTAACACCAGTGCGTTTACCACCGGTTGGCCATTTTCGGGCAGAAACCCAGCCATCAACGCCAACCCCATTACCCACGCTTTAGGGTTGGCGAATTGAAACATCGCGGCTTGGAAAAAGGTTAGCGGTACCCCGTGTTGAGTTCCGTTGAGATTTGGCGGTGGCGCAGTGGCTATCTTCCAAGCTAAATACAACAAATAGGCGCTACCTACCCAGCGGAGTGTCGTTTGCACCATAGGAAAGCGTTCAAACAAGACGCCTAGCCCCAGCGCGATACCGGAAAACAGCAGAAAACAGCCGCCTAAAATGCCCCACATATGAGGCATGGTTCTGCGAAACCCAAAATTCGCCCCAGAGGCGGTCAGCATAATATTGTTTGGCCCAGGGGTAAGCGTCATTGACATCATATACAGCGCAGCCGGGCCAAGCAGTAGCCATTCGTTATTCATTTTTGTACCCATACAATTCTGTGGTTTAAATTGTTTTTTGATCGCTTTTGTAAGCATAATGGCGGGTAAATCTACGTCAAAGGTTTTATTGTCATCATGACAATTTGGGTGCCTTCACTTGAGTGTTTTTCTGGGCCACGCTATCGCGCGATTGCCCAGTCCATTGGCGCAGCCATCTCGGCCGGCGAACTTTCCCCAGGCGAACGTTTACCACCTCAGCGGCGCTTAGCGGATGCGCTAGGGGTAACCGTAGGCACCGTTACTCGGGGGTATGCTGAGGCAGAGCACCATGGCTGGGTAACCGCGCGAGTAGGCAGTGGAACCTTCGTCAAACAACCTGCACCAAGAACCGTTTTTGATATGGCATGGCGGGCGAGTGACGACAGTGATGATAGTGATATCATCGACTTAAGCTTAAGTTTGCCGCCGCCTCATCCGCTTCGTTTGCAGGCGTTCAGTGCTGCATTAAAGGCAATAAGCGAATCGCCTTCTGCAGTCACGCGAGGAGTTTCCTATCTTGATGCCAGGGGCACCGAAGGTCATCGCGAAAGGTTGGCAGGGTGGCTGGCGCAGTTAGGTATGTCGCTGAATGTGGATGAGCTACTGGTTACTCAGGGGGGACAGCATGGCATTAGTTTAGTGCTGAGTACGTTGCTGCGTCCTGGTGAACTGATTGCAACCGATGCTTTGACCTATCCAGGTGCCATTAGCGCTGCCCAGCAAGCACACCTAAAAATGGTTGGCATTGCTTTTGATGAGTCGGGGATGTGTATGGAAGCGCTGGAGGCCCAGTGCGCCCGCCAGCCACCCAGGTTGATCTATGTGACACCTGATCAGAATAATCCTACCGGGGCATGTCTCAGCGAGGCGCGGCGAGAGCAGTTGGTGGCGCTCGCTAGGCGCTACGATAGTTGGTTGCTGGAAGATGGTGTGCAGTATTTGCCTGCAGAACAGCGTGGCACGCCGCTGTATCAGTTAGCGCCAGAACGAACGCTGTTTGTCTTCAGCACCGCAAAGGTGTTGGCAGGTGGACTGCGTATCGGAGTCTTGCGGGCACCTAATAAGCTGCTTGAACGCCTAGCCGCTGGGTTAAGGGCGCAGAGCTGGATGGTACCGCCACTAATGGTTGATATTGCCTGTTATTGGATCGCTCAGCCCGAGGCAGCATCGCTGCTTGCATGGCAAACCGAGGAGTTGGCCGCGCGACAGCAAATAGTGACAGAGGTGCTTGCTGATTACAGGCTGGGTCGAAGCCACAATGGCAGCAATGTTTGGCTAACGCTGCCGGAAGGGAGTCGTGCCATTGAGCTGTGTGAACGCTTGCAGCTGCAAGGCGTTAAAGTGTCAAATGCGGAGCCTTTTTGTGTGGGAAGTACGCCGGCGCCCCAGGCCATTCGGATTTGTATTGGCGCTGCTGCTGATAGGCAGGCATTAACCCAGGCACTGAACGTTATTAAGCAGTGCCTGGCTCAGCCTCCGTTGGCGACCGTTACCGTATAGCAGGACTATGAATAGCCCTGCGATTGGTAACCAAGCTACTCATAACGGTCTTTCCATCCTTGATGGCGTACCTGCTCTTTGAGCATTTCGAGAATGTCGTAAAGCACTTGTTCGGTGACATGCGCGCTTGTTTCATCCACGGTTAGCCAGCTGTTGAGGCCTGTTTCGGCTGTACGCTCAACCAGTTGGCGAAACTCCGTTGAGTGAATGCCTTGGGCGAGTTCATCCACGAGCCGCTGGGCAACTCCGCTAAGTGACGCCTGCATAGCATTTGAGGCGGTATTTCCCATGGGAAGGCGGTGTAGTTTTTGAATTTCTGGGCTTTCCCGCAGTGTTCGGCTAACTAAGTCGTCAATCGCCGCCATAATAGCGATGCGGTTCTGTTGATAGGCTTGCCCCACCGTTGTTTCTAATCTTTGAGCAATTTCATGAATTAGCTGAGCCTTGCGTGGGAGGATAACGCGATCAATAACCCGCTCTGTAAGCGAATCGCTAGCGACAATTTGCTCTTGCACATTACCTAGTAAGCGCAGTGCAATGCGATCGGAAAGTTCCTCTAACAGGATGTCGTAATACTTGGCAAAAAAACGGTAGCTGGTCCAGCGAGTTACATTAATCAAACGCAGCCGGTGCAGTCGGTGTAAGAGTGATACGACACGCAGCACGCGTAATAAACGAAACCCGCTGAGCGGTATGCAGCCAAGCACGTCGTACCAGTGAACAAACGGGTAGAAAAACCAGCGGTGGTAGCGTCGTTCGGCAATCGCTACCACCCAGCCCAGCAGCACATCCGTTATAAAAATACCCACGAAAAATAAGTCGATGGTAATAAAACGGCGGTGGATCACTGTGTCGTAAAAAGCGTGAAAGCCAGGTGCGAGGCTGGCAAGGGCGTCGTTAATTGGCCCAATCAGAAATAACGAGTCAAACAGTAGTAGGCCAAGGTTGATGATAACCGCGGCGAGAATAAAAAAATCCCAGCCGATATGCGCATACTCAACGGTTTTAGGTAGCTGTGGGTAGCGCTCCCTAACGGGCATGAGGACTCCTTGCTCTGGAGTGTGGGTTAGGCGTTAAGAGTGCTGCTGATGGTGATGTTTATGCGTTAGTAACTCTTCCTGCTCTGCCTGCTTACGCAGTTTTTTGCGTAGTGCGGCTTTTTCGAACCTCAGCTTCTGTAGCGACGTTTCCAATGCTAGCGGCGGTACTAACGCGGGCTTACCGTCTGAATCTACTGCCACCATGGTGAGATAGCAGCTATTGGTGTGACGAATCAGCTTCTCACGAATATCTTCGGCCACCACCTTAACGCCGATCTCCATAGAAGAGCGCCCCACATGATTGACGCTGGCAAGAAAGGTCACCAGCTCGCCGACGTGAATCGGTTGTTTAAACAACACCTGATCGACGGAAAGCGTGACGACATAGTGACCTGAATAACGACTAGCGCAGGCATAGGCAACCTCATCGAGTTTTTTAAGAATAGCACCACCGTGTACTTTGCCACTGAAATTAGCCATGTCGGGTGTCATTAACACCGTCATGGAGAGTTCTCGCTGGCCGGGCAGGGCGCTATGTTCAACTTGGGTGTCAGACATAAATAATAGCCTTTAGAGATTAAAATGCCCGCCCCAGAGGGCGGGCGCTATGCAGGTCTCAAGTGTTGTCAGGCTAGTGTGCTAAAACTAGTGCCCTAACGCTACCGCTACATGAGTGCTAGAGCCATACTAGGCCAACAGAAATGATAATGCCGGTAACCAATAGCTGGATAAGACAGAAGCCCATAATGTCTTTCGCTTTCAGGCCTGCGATAGCCAGAACCGGCAATGCCCAGAAAGGCTGCAATAGGTTTGTCCAGGCATCGCCCCAGGCGACTGCCATGGCAATACGTGGAATATCAGCACCCAGCGCTTCTGCGGCAGGTAGCATAACCGGGGCTTGCACAGCCCACTGGCCACCGCCGGAAGGCACGAACAAGTTTACGATGCCAGCACTTAGGAAAGACCAGAATGGCAGCGTCGTAGCGGTGGCGAAAGAGACTAACCATTCAGACATGCTCTGGGCTAATCCCGATTGCACCATTATGGCCATAATGCCCGCGTAGAAGGGGAACTGGATGACAATGCCAGCGCCGCCTTTTATGGCTTCGTTCAAACTGTTGAGCAGGTTGCGCGGCGTCCGGTGCAGCACAATAGCTAAGAATAGGAACAGGAAATTAACCACGTTTAGGTTCAGGCCGCCGCTGCGGAGTAGAAAGTGGTCGAGCAGGAATAGCAGCCCCGGAACACCCACTAGCAGGGCGAGAGGCATACTGTTTTCGAGCTTTTCGGCTGGACGGGTAATACGACCTTGCTGTTCAGGTTCATCGTTTAGCAGGTTGGGGTCGACATATACGCTGTCTTTTTCGTCCGGCAGCATGAAGCGGTTAACTAACGGGACGGCGATAAACAGGCAAATAACAATCGCAAGGTTAAAGAAAGCAAAAATAGTTGAGCCAGTACCGATAACGCCGATCTGATCAGCGGAGAAGTGGCCTTCAGTGGCAATGGTCAACGGAATTGAACCAGCAAGCCCACCATGCCATACCACGAAGCCTGAGTAAGCACTGGCAACCAGAAGCCGGTAGTCCACTCGCACCAGGCGAGCGAGCTCTTTGGCAAAAAGCGCCCCAACAACCAGGCCAAACCCCCAGTTAATCCAACTAGCCGCGAGTGAAACAAGCGTGACTAAAATGATCGCACCACCAGGACTTTTCGCAGTGCTAGCGATTTTCTGCAGAATGCGTTTGACTGGCGGTGAGCTTGCCAGCATAAAGCCCGTGACGAGTACTAGTAGCATTTGCATTGAGAAGGTGAGTAGCCCCCAAAAACCATCGCCCCACATGCGCAGCACGGCAAGCGGTGTTTGGCGCTCAACGGCGATGGCAGCCACGGAAGCAATCAACGTAAGCAGCAGAACAAAGATATAGGGGTCAGGCAAATAGCGCTCGACCAGCTTAACGGCCGGTTTCGATATGAGTTTTAACATGAGTGCTCTCTTTATTCGTTATTAAGATATGCGTGGCTAATATACGGCGGTACTCCGTATTTTTCATCCATTGTTAGCGGCTTGATTAAGTGCTTGCTCAACGACTGACTCAGAGAATCATTCTTACGATAGGCCGGTTGGCAGTCGCTAAGCGTGGTGGGATTCAACGGTGGGAGGGCACGATGGGTTTAGCGCTGCGAATTTCAGCAATGTGGGCTTAGCCCTGAGGGCGCCAGTAGCGCTGACGGTAGCGGTAGTAGTAGGCGATCAGTACCACTGAGCGAGTGAGCATAAAGAGTGTTAAGGCTAACCACAGGCCATGGTTGCCAAGCCCTTGAGATAGCCACCAAGTCGGTAGGTAAACCGCTAAACCGATAAAAATACTGTTGCGCATTTCGCGCACAGCGGTGGTGCCGATAAAAACGCCATCAAATAAATAGCTCCATACGGCTATTAATGGCATCACAATCATCCAAGGCAGGTAGCTAGCGGCGGTGGCACGCACCTCTGCCAGCCCTGTCAGCATGGCAACTAGATAATTTCCAGCTAATGCGAAGGCAACGGTGGCGACAGTGGCTGTCCAGAACGAGAATTGTGCTGTCGCCCGAACTGTCGCTGCAAACTCACGCCAGTCACGCCGGCCATACGCGCGGCCTACTAGCGATTCCGCCGCGTGGGCGAAGCCATCAAGTGCGTAGCTGGTGAGCATAATAAATTGCAGTAGCACAGCATTAGCGGCTAACACGGTGTCGCCCTGACGTGCCCCTTGAGCGGTAAAAAAGGCCATGGCAAACAGCAGCCCTAAGGTGCGTACAAACAGGTTGGCGTTAACATTAACCAGGGCTGAGTAGGCTGACACTACCAAAAGCCGCTGGCGTTGAAAGCCGCCTTCCAAGTGGCCAAGCTGGCGCAGTACTAAATAGCCGCCAAAAGTCAGCGCACTGTAATCGGCAATCACGCTGGCCAGGGCGACGCCGCCGCTGGTCATCCCTAGTCCTACGACAAACCAAAGATCGAGCACGATATTGACGCTGTTAGTCAGTACTAAAATCATCAGCGTAACGCGGGCGTTTTGTTGACCCAAAAACCAACCGAGAATAGCGTAGTTCGCCAGCACCGCTGGTGCCGACCAGAGGCGTATTTCGGCATACTCACGTGCTAGTGGTGTCGCCGCTTCGCTGCCGTCTAATAGCCACAAACCGAGCGAAATCAGCGGCGAGCCAAAGATAATCAGTAGCGCGCCGATGACGGCCGCCATAATGAGCGACTGGCCCAGCAAGTTGCGCACATCGCTATGCGCTTCGCGGCCGATTGCCTGGGCAACCAACCCCGTGGTGCCCATACGTAGGAAGCCAAACCCCCAATAGAGGAAACTAAACAGTGTCGCACCGAGAGTCACGGCCGCCAGATAGCGAGAATCGGGCAGGTGCCCGACCACTGCGGTATCGACCAGCCCTAGTAAGGGCACTGTTATATTCGAAAGAATAATTGGCCAGGCAAGAGTCCAAATACGCACGTTTCAGTGAGCCTAAGCAGCAGTAATGATGCGGTACTTCTCCATGAGTTTCTCGTGGGTTTCGGGACGCTCTGGGTCGAGAGGGATGCAGTCCACTGGACACACTTGTTGGCACTGTGGCTCGTCAAAGTGACCGACACATTCCGTGCATAAGTTGGGGTCAATAACGTAAATCTCTTCGCCAGGAGAGATGGCGTCATTGGGGCATTCAGGTTCGCAGACGTCGCAGTTAATGCATTCGTCGGTGATCATCAGGGCCATGGGCGTACCTCACGAATGGCTTTTCGCCCAGGTAGCTATATACCTGAGCGTTTTACTCAACAATATCGATCGCTAGATAGTGTAGTGCTTACGCAGTGCCTCTGCGACCTGCGGGTGAACGAGCGGTGAAATATCGCCGCCCAGTTTGGCGATTTCTCGCACGATGGTCGACGAAATATAGGAGTTTTCCACCGCTGGAGTGAGAAATACGCTCTCAAGCTCAGGGTTTTGCGCCCGATTCATATTGGCCAACTGTAGCTCGTATTCGAAATCCGAGACAGCCCGCAGGCCACGTAGAATAATGGTGGCCCCCTGTTCACGCATCATAGTGGTCAGAAGTGTTGAAAAGCCGATGACCTCTACGTTCGGTAGTGAAGCACACACCATTTTGGCCAGCGCGATACGGGTGTCTAACTCAAGGCTAGGCTGCTTGCCGGGGCTCGCCGCGACGGCAATGACGACTTTATCGAACATCCGGGCGCCGCGTTCGATAAGATCAAAGTGGCCGTTGGTGATAGGGTCAAAGGTCCCGGGGTAGACGGCAACATTCACACGTTGATCGTTCATTCGGGGGGCTCCTGCTCGTCAAGCTGGCCAAAAGGATTGTCCGCCGTTAGCGAAACGGCGTGATCATAGCCCGGAATATGAATGCGGTCGGCGTAGATCTCAAGTTCAGGGCCTTCTAGAACGGCTTCACCAAACTGATAACGAGGCGCATAGTGCCCATGGTCAGCGTCGGCTAAATAAGCGGCGGCATTCTCGCGCACAGCTTCTCGGCGTGTTTTCCAGGCGCTAATGGCAGCACTACCGTGGCGCTGAGTGAGCAATCGCTCGGTGACCTGAGGGGAGAGCACAACGCCAGTAGCGTTATTACCACCGAACCCTTTTGCATTAATAAACGCCGCATCGGCGCTAAATGCCACTGGAGTAGTGGAAAAACGCAGCCGCTTAGCGAATACATCGTCTGCGACTGCGTCTAAGGTGGGAATACCTGGCAGTAACCCATGGGCAAAACTGCCCAAAGCGCTTACCAATTGATCGCCTGCTGCAGACCCTTGAGAGTGACCGATAAACGCTTTAATGGCGACCACTGGCCAGTTCTCAATGCCATTTGCTCGGGCAATCTCATCAAAAACATGGGATTCGGTAGTGCGATTTTTGGGAGTACTGGTGCCATGGGCATGCAGGAAAGTGCGCTCTTTTAGCGCTTTCTCACCAAGCATATCTTTTACCAAAGCGGCTGCCTTGCCCAGGGTAATGTAGTTGCCAATACCGGGTGCAGAGATAGAGCGTTTAAAGCCATCGGCATTGACGAACACATCGGGCACTGAACCTAGAATATCCGCCCCTAGCTCAAGCGCTAACGCATCGTCCATTAACAGGACGAACTGACTTGCTTCCGCCATGGTGAAGCCACAGTTACGTGCAAATGGGCGACAAGCGCGTTGGTAATCAGCGTCGGTAAGTAGCGCTAAAGAATCCAGTGCCTTCAGGCTGGCATCATCGGCCAGTGCGCCCATGGCGCGGAAGCCTTCGATGATTTCGGGGGTAATCGGCGCATCTGCGGTGCCTACCATAACGACCCGGCAGCGCCCTGTACGAATATCATCAATCCCCAGGCGCAGGTTGTATAAAAAGCTTGCGCAGGCGCCTAAGGTTGCCCCCGTGCTTCCCACGCTGCCTAATACGTAAGCATTGAGGAAGTCAGCGGGCATTTGCCCGTAACCCAGCGGCATCTGCTTAGAGGTGGCGCGTTGGCCACTCACCAAGCTCTTTAGTAAGCCGCCCCAGCCTTGGTCATCTAATTGGCCAATAGAGTTGCCCGCATATACAGCGATATGGTCAGGGTCAAGCCGCTGGCGAATTGTTTCCCAAGCGAGCCCGCTGGCACCTAGGCAGTCACTGGCACTAAAGACTGCCATCGACAGCCCGCGCGGATGGTGCACGCTACGGTAAAGGCTAGCGGGATCGAAGCCACTCGGCAGTTGGGCGGCTGCGCGCACCTTGGGCTCTAAGGCGTCAGGCAGCAGAGCACTAAAGTTGCCTGCGGGCACAGTGACGGCGACTACTTTCGCGTCGATGTCCTCCACCTGCCATCCTTCAGGCAGCTGTTCGGGCAGCTGGCGGCGGCGCAGTGTAAAACGTACCGGTTCAGACAGGGTCATTTCTGCCCGTCGGTTGGCTGGCAAGCCCGGGGCGAGAAAGCGTGGATCCTCGTTGCGCCGAATCAATGTGTGGTTAAGCACATGATCGCGCAAGGTTTGAGCAGGGGAATCAATGGGCTGGCCGGCGCTATTATGCCAGCCGTTAGCGGAATGCTCGGCAAGGCGCATAAGCGCTGCCAAGCCTTCCAGTGTTTGGCGCTGCTGGTCAGCTGGAAGAGCATCAAGCACGGTGCGGCGGAAGGCCTGGTGGCCCGAGGTTCTGCCGGCGGGATTGATGCCGCCCATGCCGACAATCACCGGTAAGTGTGACAAGCCGGGTTCCTCGTGGTGCGGTGGTTTTTAGTAACAGCTACTGTCAGAGGCATAGCAAAAAAGTGCTGCTCATCTGCGCTTAATAATACTCTTGAACGTGATCATAGCACCGGGCGTGCAACGGCGTCATGCCGCGTGCGCGGTAGACTGATAGAATCACGTTTTTTTTAAGCAGGGAATGGCATGCAGCATACTTCACGACCCGTGGTTTCCAACCAACCTGGCCCGCATCACGATGTGGCGCGCCGGGTAGCACGTGCCTTGGAAAACCCACTGCGAAAGCCAATCGCTGCGCATACGCAACAGGCTTTTGAAGGCGCGCATGCGTGGCTTCAAAAGCAGCAAGCGCCGTTAATTCTCGATGCCGGCTGCGGTGTAGGGCTTTCGACACGCCGTTTGGCAGAACAGTTTCCAGCACACGCAGTGATCGGCGTCGATCGAAGCGAAGATCGGTTAAGCCGAGACCATGGTGAATTGCCTACTAATGCACGGTTGGTGCGGGCTGACCTTGTCGATTTCTGGCGACTAGCTGAACAGGCGGAGTGGGCACCCGAGCGGCATTTTCTGCTTTACCCCAATCCTTATCCAAAAGCTGCGCATTTAAAAATGCGCTGGCATGGGCATCCTGTTTTCCCCACACTGCTAGCCCTTGGAGGGCATTTAGAAGTTCGCTCCAATTGGCAGCTGTATGTTGAAGAGTTTGCTCTGGCAATTGCTCTAGCAACGGGAAAGCAGGCAACGATTGCCGCGTTGGCGCCTAACGGCAGCTATTTAACGCCATTTGAAGCAAAGTATGATCAAAGCGGCCAGCCGCTTTGGCAGTTACAGATCGAATTGGAGCGGGCATGACGTTTGTATATCTAGTGTTGGCGATTGTTGCCGAAGTTATCGCTACAAGCGCCCTCAAGTCTTCGGTGGGGTTCACTCGACCACTTCCAAGCATCATGGTTGTTGTGGGCTACGGTGTGGCATTTTATCTGTTGAGCTTGGTGTTGCGGACATTGCCGGTTGGTATTGCTTATGCCATCTGGGCAGGTCTGGGTATCGTGTTGGTCACGCTGGTTGGCATTGTAGTTTTCGGTGAGAAACCTGATTTACCTGCCGTCATCGGCATTAGTTTAATCGTGGCTGGGGTAGTCATACTTCAAGTCTTTTCAAAAATGAACGTGCATTGAGGAAAGTAAGCGTGACGTGCTCAGATACTAGGTTTTCAAATGCTAGGTTTTCAAATACTAGGTCTTCAAATATTGGGTCTTCAGATATTAAGTGTTCAGAAGTTAGCTATTCTACGGTGGCATTCTCAGCGTTCAATCATGCGGTTAAATCATCCCTACGCCGCTGGCATCGGGCGTTGATGACAACCGTGGTAGGTGCCGCTATGTGCGCAAGCCCTGCACTGTATGCCGATTTCAGCCAGTTGGGGCAGTTGGAAAGCAAAGGCTTCTCAATTAGCGCTGAAGCACGCTTACTGGATGGGGATGCTGGCAGTAATGCATTGCTGGGTAGTCTGAATCCTGAGCGTCAGTTGTCGCCAGCGTCTGTCACCAAAGCCTATATGTCTGCTGCGGCGCTCAATCGTTTTGGGCCTCAGCATCGCTTTACTAGCCAACTTGTCAGCACCGGTAGTGTGGAAAATGGTGTATTAAGTGGCGACTTGGTATTTGAAGGTGGAGGCGATCCGGGCCTCACAACTGAAGACCTTTGGCGGTTAGTGCAGCGTCTGCAGTTAGCTGGTGTACGCGAGGTGGATGGCGCACTGGTGGTTAGTCAGTGGCGCTTTGGCCCTGTTGAGTGTATTACCACGGACCGCTGTAATGCGCGTACCCGAGTCACCAATGCTTACAGTGCGCCGCTCACCTCGGCAGGTGTCAACTTTGGTAGCTGGTGCGCCAATATAGCCCCCGCTGCAGCAGCGGGCGAGCCTGCTCGCGTTGGCTTGTGCGATAGCCCCACGCCGTTAATTGTGATTGATAACCAAGTTATCACGCGCCCGGCTAATAGTGGCACTGACATTAGTGCTGAGCGGATTACCGATGAGCGCGGGGATGTTCTGCGCCTTACCGGACAAATTTCAACCAATGCCGCGGCTCGTGATGTTTACCGTGGCGCTGGTGATGCGGCAGAAAAAACGGCGCAAGTATTGTTAAGCATGCTAAATCAGGCAGGTATCAGTGTGCGAGATACCTGGCGGGTTAGCTCAACGCGTCCGCCCAGCAGTGCACAGCGTTTGGCAGCCGTTGACAGCAAACCGCTGCAGGAGCTACTGCTGCGAACAATGAACTACTCCAATAATTACATGGCTGATGTGCTGGCGCTGAACTTGGTGGAAACGCCACAAGCGCAACTGCGCCAAGCGGGGGAAGCGATAGAAGCCTATGTGAACAGCTTATCGGGACACGGGCCGTTAACGTTACACAGCGGCAGCGGGCTGACGACTGATAACCGTACCTCCGCTCACGGCGTCAATGTGATGTTAGAGGATATGTTCCACCAGAGCGCCTTGTTCCCCAGTTTTGTCGCCTCTTTTCAGTCGCCAGCCAATGGGGTTATGCGCTTTATTCGCCGTGGTTCTCCAACGTTTCAAAATAATGTCATGTTGAAAACAGGCACACTCAATCAGCCATTTGCTGTTCGCGCCTTGGCGGGCTACTTCCGTACCGCTCAGGGGCGCTGGGGCGTTTTTAGCGTGCTAGTTAACGGCACTGGCAGTACGCCTTATCTTAGCTGGCCGGAAGTGTTAGATCCGCTGTCGCTGGATTTAGAAGCGATGATATTGGCTAATTAATCTTAATCTTACCGCCGAGGCAACAGGCATGAAGCCAGGACATACGGGGTTAACCCATTTAATGCACTCAACGCGCTATTCATGGAAGGGGCTAAAGGCCGCTTTTAGAAATGAAGCTGCGTTTCGCCAAGAAGTGGGGATTACAGCGGTGTTGCTACCGCTGGCTTGGTGGATTGGAGAAGGGCCTATTAGTTGGTTGCTGCTGGTCGGCAGCCTGTGCCTTGTGCTGATTGTGGAACTGCTTAATAGTGCTATAGAGAACGTCGTTGACCGTATTGGCACCGAGCATCATGAGCTTTCAGGGCGGGCTAAAGATATTGGCTCGGCGGCGGTTATGCTGTCATTGATCATGGCAGGTTTAACCTGGGGGCTGTTAGGCTGGCAAAAACTAGTAGGCTAAATTGATTTTATTCAGCTCATACAGCGATTCGCTTTATCAACAAACATAATAGACGCTTGGCAGAGAGGTGGTTATGCAGTTAGACGGCGCGTTTTTACCCCAAACTGGGCTGCCAACAGCGCTTAAGCCTGCCGCACAGCGAGCCTGGCAGCGCTTAAGTGAAGCACTTAGCCAAGCAGATAATCTTGCTTCAATGACCCAACAGTCGTTGCCTTCCAGTAGTTGGGAGGCACTTTCTGATACGCGCCGTGAAGCGTTAGCCAACGTGATAACTGTTTCAAGCTTTGCCCTAGATACCTTGGCACGCTTTCCGCACTGGCTGATTGATCTAGATGTGGCTGGCGAGCTGGATGCGACAGCAAGCAAGGAGTCGCAAGCGAGTTGGTTAGATGAAGTGCTGGAAAATGCCGATGATGAAGAGGCAATGCATCGCGCTATTCGCCGTTTTCGCCGTGCCCGCATGCTCGGGATTGTGTGGCGCGATCTTAATCGTCCTGATGGCTACACCATGTGGGACACTGCTCAGGCAGTTTCGTGGCTGGCGGAAGTCTGTCTTGAGGCCGCGCTAAGCTGGCTTGAGCGTTTTTACGCCCCGCGCTGGGGATTGCCTGCGGCCCGCAGAGATGGCTCATCCCAGCGGTTGGTGGTGCTGGGTATGGGTAAACTCGGCGCGGGTGAGCTGAATCTTTCCTCAGATATTGACCTGATCTTCGCCTTCCCTGAAAAAGGTGAAACCGAAGGCGGGCGCAAATCCCTTGAGCACCAAGAGTACTTCACCAAACTAGGTCAGAAACTGATTGCCGCTTTAGATGCCATGACGGCCGACGGTTTCGTATTTCGCGTTGATATGCGGCTGCGCCCACTGGGTGATGGTGGCCCTCTGGTGGGCAGTTTCTCGATGCTCTCCAGTTACTACCAGGATCAGGGCCGTGAGTGGGAGCGTTATGCCATGCTCAAAGCGCGCCCCGTTGCAGGAGACATAGATGGTGGGCATGAACTGCTCGCAAGTCTCAGGCCGTTTGTTTACCGCCGCTACCTGGATTTTGGTGCGATTGAGTCGCTGCGTGAGCTCAAGGCGATGATCAATCGCGAGGTAAAGCGCAAGGGCATGCAAAGCAACATCAAGCTAGGGCCCGGTGGAATCCGGGAGGTTGAGTTCGTTGTCCAGGCATTTCAGTTGATTCGCGGTGGACGTGATACCGAGCTTCAAGTGACTTCACTCAAGACCGCCCTTCAACGACTGCCTGAACTAGGACTGTTGCCCCAAGCAGTTGTCGATGACTTGCTACCCGACTATGCGTATCTTCGCGACATGGAACACGTGATTCAGGCACTAGAAGATCGTCAAACCCAAATGCTGCCCGTTGACGATGAAGATCGGGAGCGGGTCGCGTTTGCCTTGGGGCATGACGATTGGCCTGGACTCATCGCGCGGCTGGAGGAAGTGCGCGAACGCGTTCGCCAGCACTTTGATGCGGTGATCGCCGACCCAGAAGAGGATAGCGATACAGAGAGTTGCGACGATAACCTTGGCCTGTCTCAGTGGCGGTTACTGTGGCGCGGCGAGCTAGAGCAGGAAGAAGCGGAAGCACTGCTTACTGAGGCTGGTTTTATAGAACCAGGGAAAGCACTTAAACGACTGCAGAGTCTTTACCATTCCCGCCAAGTGCAAAGCATGCAGCGTATCGGCTTTGAACGGCTAGATGCACTGATGCCGCTACTACTGGTTGCCGTTGCTGAAAGTGAATTGCCGGATAACGCGCTTAATGGTGTCCAGCCGTTGATCGAGTCGGTGCTTAGGCGAACCGCTTACCTTGCGCTGCTGCGTGAAAATCCCCAGGCGCTTGAGCACTTAATGAAGCTGTGCTCGGCCAGTCACTGGATTGCAGAGCAGCTTGCGCGTTACCCGATACTGCTTGATGAGTTACTAACACCGGATACGCTTTACACCCCCGCTGATAAATCACGACTTGCCGATGAGTTACGCCAGACCTTAAGCAGACTGCCAGAAGATGATGATGAGGCGCAGTTGGAAGCGCTTCGCGTGTTTAAGCATGCACAGATGCTGCACGTCGCAGCGTCGGATATTGCTGGAACACGCCACTTGATGAAGGTAAGCGACTACTTAACGTATATCGCTGAAGTCATTCTGGATGCCGTGCTAGCGATGGCTTGGAAACATGTCACGCGAAAACATGGCGTGCCAGAAGGACTTAATCCACGAGAACCAGCGTTTTTGATTGTGGGATACGGCAAGCTTGGGGGCATCGAACTTGGTTATGGTTCTGATTTGGACTTGGTGTTCCTTCATGATAGTGACGGGAAAGGCACTACCGATGGTGCCCGGCCAATCGATACAGCGGTCTTTTTTACCCGTCTAGGTCAGCGCATTATTCATCTTTTAACCGCAATAACGCCTGCTGGCAGCCTCTACGAGGTTGATATGCGCCTTCGGCCTTCAGGCAATGCGGGTTTGTTGGTGACCTCTTTAGATGCTTTTGCGGATTATCAGCGCCAAAATGCCTGGACCTGGGAGCATCAGGCGCTGGTGCGCGCGCGCGTTGTCGCCGGTAGTCATGCGCTGGCGAGTAAATTTGATGCGATCCGTGGCGAGATGCTGTGTCGCGAGCGTGACCCGCAAGCCTTAAGAGACGACGTTGTCAGCATGCGTCATAAAATGCGTGATCACCTTGGTTCTAAAGGACAGAGCTCTAAAGGGCCATCAGATAGTGCGGACGGGGAGGTATTCAGTCTGAAGCACGATGTGGGTGGCATGGTCGATATTGAGTTTCTTTGCCAATACGCGGTGCTATCGCTCGCCCATGACACGCCTGCATTAATCACGTATAGCGATAATATCCGCATTTTAGAAACCCTCGCCAAGTGTGGTCATATTAGCGAGTCAGAAGCGGAGCAGTTGCGGGAAGCGTACCTCGCTTATCGTAGCCGTACCCATCGTGCGGCGTTAACCGGTGAGAAAACCGTCGTGGATGCACAGGCGTTCAAGGCCCATCGCGATGTGGTTATTGCACTTTGGCAGCGTTTTCTTGAACCCTGATTGGCGAAGTGAGCGTTTTTAAGTAGCATCGATAGGGAAGATAGCTTGATAACAATAAGGAAAAGCTCCCTATGTATGCAACAGTTTGTCTCTGCGCCCGCCGCTCGGCGGAGGGCGTATGATCGGTCATATTCTCGCAACGCTGTTACCGGTGTTCTTAATTGCTGGCTGTGGTGCGGTTTACGGGCGTTACCGAAACCCTGATATTCGCAGCCTTAACACGCTTAATATGGAGCTATTTGTTCCCCTGCTGGTATTTGCCGTGTTGGCTGATCGCCAAGCGCCGTTAGCAGACTATGCGTGGCTTGCCACTGCGGCGGTGGCCGTGGTGCTAGGGTCTGGTGTTGTGCTTTGGCCGATCGCTAAATGGCTGTCTCTGGACACAAAAGTGTTCTTGCCACCGATGATGTTCAATAACTCTGGCAATATGGGAGTGCCGCTATTGGTGCTCGCCTTTGGGCCAGAAGCCCTACCGGCTGCAGTGGTCGTGTTTATTGTTGAAATGCTGCTGCATTTCTCAGTAGGTCTTTATATGTTGGACCCACGCACGTCACTTTGGCGACTATTGCGAATGCCCATTGTAGCGGCGAGCCTAGCAGGGCTAGTCATAAACGTGGGAGATGTACCGTTGCCGAGCTGGCTGCTAGAAGCAATGCATATGTTAGGGGGAATCTGTATTCCACTGATGCTCTTTGCATTAGGTGTTCGGTTGCTGGAAATTGATTTTAATGACTGGCGAACGGGTTTGTTGGGCGCGCTCCTCTGCCCACTTTCTGGCTTAGTGATCGCACTACCACTCATGTGGTTACTACCATTGAATCCGCTACAGACAGCTGTGCTACTGGTATTTGCAGCACTGCCGCCAGCGGTATTGAATTACTTAGTGGCCGAGCAGTATAAACTGGCGCCGCAGAAGGTCGCTTCGTTGGTGCTCATCGGCAATTTAGGGAGCTTAATCGTAATGCCGCTGACGTTAGCAGCAGCGTTCGCCTGGATTCAAGCGCCGCTTTAACAGCGGCGTTAGTGGGCGACTGGTTAGGACCGGTGGTGGTCGTCTTTAACTTCGTAACTACCTTCTATTGCATCGTGCTGGCTCGTGGAGGTGTCGCTGTAAGCATAGCCGCCACCAACGTCTTGAGCGTTGTCAGCGCGCATCTGCTCCATGCGCTTTTTCATTTTATGGCGGACAAAGGGCATCATTGCCCAGCCAATGAGCAGGAAAAAAAGTCCTAGTACAACACCGACGATCATCAGCGCACCAAACGCTAGCCACGTCAGTAACAGTTTAATGCTGCCCATTAGACCAGTTGGCTGGGTCTGAGCTGCCCGAGCACGCCACTGGTTAGCAGCTTGCCACGCGGCATTGCGTTGATCACGATTCATTTGCGGCATGAAAGCCTCCATCGTTCATATGCGTTTCATTGGAACACAGGCTGGGTATCAAGTTCCTGGTCTGGACTAACATTTCTTGATTGACGCCGCGAAGAAATTCTATACGCATATGTTAGTTTAAAGGCCATGCTGTTTAATGTTTAGTTATATATTTCAAAAAGCCTGCATTTATCAGTACATTATTACGCTGTTATACACAATGCTCATTTAACAGGATGGTTATATGGCAAATCATGGCGGTAAGTCGGTATTTGTCGCCTCTGCGGTGATTATATTCGGCTTGGTTGTTATTGGCGCTGCATTCCCAGAAGGCTTTGGTAATGCAGCCCAGGCGGCGCTCACCTCAATTACGGAATTGTTCGGCTGGTTCTATTTGTTTTCAGTGTTTGGCTTTGTGGTTTTTCTGGTTGGCTTAGCATTGAGTAAGTATGGAAAAGTACGCCTTGGCCCTCAGGATAGTACGCCCAGCTACAGTTTTTTCTCGTGGATTAGCATGCTGCTGGCAGCTGGATTCGGCGTTGGGCTGGTGTTCTACGGTATGGCGGAACCAATGACGCACTATATCAATCCGCCTTATGGTGACGTGCCTGCTGAAACAGACGCTGCTGCGCGCTATGCAATCCAATACAGTTACTTTAACTGGGGTATCCATCAGTGGGCGGCATTTTCTGTTGTGGGCTTGATTATTGCCTACTTTCAATTTCGCAAAGGGCAAGCAGGGCTGGTGTCTTCCGTGCTCTCTTCGGTGACCGCCAAACATCCCCGCGTTCGTCCTTACGCATCCTGGCTGGATGTTTTTGCCGTGGTCGCCACCGTTATGGGGGTTGCTACCTCGCTTGGCTTAGGTGTGCTGCAAATGAACGGTGGCCTTAATGCAGTATTTGGTTTGCCGGAAAATGGCTTTTGGCAGTTTATTATTCTATTTGTCATGTTCTGTGCTTACATGGCATCGACATGGTCAGGCTTGGATAAAGGTATTAAACGGTTATCGAACATAAACATGATTTTATGTATTGGCTTGATGCTGTATGTATTAATTACCGGCCCGACTATTGCAATTTTAGAGACTATTACCCTGGGGCTTGGCGATTACCTGCAAAACTTTATCGGCATGAGCCTACGTATTTCGCCCTATAGCGATAATCAATGGGCGAGTAGTTGGACCATATTTTACTGGGCATGGGTCATTGCCTGGTCGCCGTTTGTGGGCACCTTTGTAGCGCGTGTTTCCCGCGGCCGCACGATTAAAGAGTATGTCTTTGGTGTATTGTTTGTGCCGCCTCTATTAGCCTGTTTATGGATAGGTGTTTTTGGCGGTGCTGCACTTAATTTGGAAATGTCGAGCAGCGATGCAGGATTAGCGGCCGCCACTGAAGCCAATATTACTGTGGCGTTGTTCGAGATGTTTGAGCTGATGCCCTTTACCGGTGCATTATCGGTCGTCGCTATGTTGCTCATCTTTATTTTCCTGGTGACGTCTGCAGATTCTGCTTCCTACATCGTGGCGCAAATGACCGACAATGGCTCCATCAATCCGCCACTTTATAAGCGTATTATCTGGGGAGTATTGATCGCCGCCATTTGTTTAACACTGATTGTGGCGGGTGGGCTTTCTGGCCTGCAGTCAGCGGCGGTGCTTTCGGCATTACCGTTTACTTTTATTTTGTATATGATGGTTGTCGTGCTGGTTCGTGAGCTGCGTGCTGACCGCAAGGCGATGCTCACGCAGCTATATCGTCGCCACGGGGAAACGCCGGTTGGTGCTGATGCATTTGAAGCCGAACAGTTAGGCGAGGAAGAGCGCCTGCGCCGTGCTCCAAGTGTCGTCAATCGCCGCATTAATAGTTAAATTATTCGCTGATTTATGGGGAATGCACACATGGATAAAGCGTGCTGATGGCCCGGCAAGGACACCACGGTGCCACGCGAAAACAGCCCAAAAGGGAGGTTTTTGACCGCTGGTTAGATCGTCTTGTCACCGTTGCTGTTATTACGGCGATGGTGGTAGGGATCACGGCTGTGGTAGCGCACTGGTTGCTATGAATCGCAACGCTAAAGATGGCAAAAGCAACCATGATCAGTGTGTCGCGCTCGGCTATGCCGGGCGTTTGCTTTTCAAGGCCCCATCCGCGGTGACGCCGCTGTTTTGAATAATCACCTGCCCTATGATCGTCATGAATTAGCTGTCGTTAATAGGGCAATGACGCTACTACACACTTTTTTGAGAGAGCCAGCATGCTGTCTGCTAACCCCGCCAAGGTTGCTCCCACCTACGCATCGCGACGTGAAATATTTGGTTGGGCAATGTTTGACTTTGCCAACCAGGCTTACACCTTGCTCATTATCACAGTCGTGTTTGGAGAACTGTTCACAACGGTAATCGTAGGTGATCGAGGCGATGGCTTTCGCCTAGCCAATTTCTTGTGGAGCCTCGCGCTAGCGTTGAGCTATCTCATGGTCGTATTAACTGCTCCACTCTGCGGTGCAGTGATGGATTATCGAGCAGAAAAAAAGCGCTTTTTATTTATCAGCTATCTCGCAACGGTGGCGACAACTGCCATGCTTTACTTTGTCGAGCCTGGTTACGTAGTCGCGGGACTGCTGTTAATTATACTTTCAAACTATGCTTATTCGATGGGCGAGTCGTTTATTGCCGCCTTTTTACCGGAGCTAGGCCCGCCTAATGCACTGGGTAAGATCTCTGGGTTTGGCTGGGCACTTGGCTATATTGGCGGCCTCTTTGCTGCTGGGTTTACGCTAGTGGTGCTAGGGGAGGCGACGGCCGATAACTTTGAGCGCATACGTTGGGTAGGTCCTTTTGCGGCTGGCTTTTTCTTAGTAGCGGCGCTTCCCACCTTCCTATGGATGAAAGAGCGCGGTGTGCCTCAACCCCATGCTGTTTCCTATCGCCGGATTGCGTTACAACGCGTTCGCTCAACATTTACTGAGCTGCGCTACTTTAAAGACTTAACGGTCTTTTTAGTGTCACTGTTATTCTCAATGGCAGGTGTCTATATCATTATTGCGTTTGCATTTATTTATGGCGCTCAGGTGATTGGTTGGGAAGAGAGCGTGCGCAATATTATGTTTATTATTGTGCAAATAACGGCAGCGGCAGGCGCGCTGGGATTTGGTTTTTTACAAGATAAATTGGGTGCCAAGCGCACATATCAAATGACACTAGCGCTGTGGGTCATTGCTATTGTATCGATATGGGCGACGCCGGAGCTGACTGGCTGGGTTAACAGCCATTACGCCGTGCAGTGGCAAGCACAGTACGTTTTTTTGGTGGTCGGTTGCTTGGCAGGTCTTAGTCTGGGGTCTAGCCAATCAGCTAGCCGAGCGTTGGTCGGCGTTTTTTCACCACTGGAGAAGTCTGCTGAGTTTTTTGGCTTCTGGGGGCTCGCTAATAAATTGGCTGGCGTGTTCGGCATTGTCATGCTGGGCATTTTGCAAACGTTAATTGGTTTGCAAGCGTCTATCCTATTATGTGTAGCGCTGTTTGTTATCGCGATGTTGATATGCGCTGGCGTGAATGAGCAGCGTGGACGTGAGGCTGCACTTGCCTGGAAAAGGAGCGCTTAGTTTGGAGGTGGCGTATGAAAACCCTCGCTATGCAACGAGGTGGTATCGTCACAGTGCTACTCTTTTGGGTGCTGCTATTGGCTGCTGGCACATGGCTATTAGATGGTGGTTTCGCGAAGGTCATGACGCCGAATGCCCATGTGATGTACACCTCCGCCGATGATGGGCCTGTCAGTTTGACACGAAATCGTGCTGGTCATTTTGAAGCACCTGGGGAAATTAACGGAAAGCCGGTGACCTTTTTATTAGATACAGGAGCGACTTATGTTGCAGTACCGCGCAATTTAGCTAGTGAGTTGGGGCTAGAGCCGGGGCGCAGCGCTTGGTTTAATACCGCGAATGGTCGTGCAGAGGGCGCGCTAACAAAGCTAGATGAGGTTGTGTTGGGCAATATACGTATGAAGGGCGTGCAAGGGTCTATAAGCCCTGGTATGGAAAACGATACCGTACTGCTTGGCATGAGTTTTCTTAACTTATTGGTGATTGAAATACGCGCTGGGGAAATGGTGTTGAGCCTGCCTGCGGAGTAGATCTTGCTGAAGAGTCTGGCCAACAAGTAATTGTCTGGTGAAAAAAGGCAGGCAGTGTTCAAACCTGCCTTTTTGGTAACCTAGCTGTTTAGGTTAGCGTACTGAGTGCTCAGTGGCTAAGTACACAAGCCGTGTTACTCGCTAGGCGGCGCTTTATAATGTCCAGGAATGGTCAGCTTCTCTCCATTCGGTAGATCACGCACTTGAGCGGGTACGTAAACGCGTTTAATAACACTTTTAGTTTTGCTGTTTCCCATAATGTCCTCCTTCTGTCAAATTGTCGACAGCTAGCAAAGCTACACTAGCGTTTGGCGGTGTGAGAATCAAGGTGACTAGCAGGCAAACCAGTACTCGGAATATGGGAAAGAGGTAAGAAGGCAGGCGTTTGAACGGTTTTGAGGTATCCTGGAAGATATTGCAACCTGCGGTTACATAGGGTGAGCGGGTGATTACACAAACTGCCTAAGCGGAGTGAATATAAAGGATGGTAGACCACTTGGAACAGCAATTTCAGGCGCTTGGGACTCAAGACGCCGCCACACTTGGCTATCCCGATCAAGATCACGTGCTGATTATTGAAGATGACCAGCGCTTGGCAGAGCTGACCCGCGACTACCTGGAGGCAAATGGCTTTCAAGTAACGCTAGAGGCAGATGGTGCAAAGGGCGTGGATCGTATTTTAACACTTCAGCCTGACTTGGTGATTTTGGACTTAATGTTGCCGGGCGAGGATGGTTTGGCTATTTGCCGTCGTGTTAGGCCTAACTTTGCTGGTCCTATTATGATGTTAACGGCCCGCACAGATGACCTTGATCAGGTACTGGGTTTGGAAATGGGGGCCGATGACTATGTGCCAAAGCCGGTTCAACCCCGTGTACTTCTTGCGCGTATGCGTGCGCTACTGCGTCGTGCCGATGCACCAGCGCCGGGTGGTGAGATGCGCCTGCGCTTCGAAAATCTAGAGATAGATAACGCAACGCGTGAGGCCTGGCTTTCCGGTGAGCGTATAGATCTCACTAGCGCAGAGTTTGATCTGCTGTGGCTGTTGGCGAGCAACGCAGGGCGTGTATTAACCCGAGAAGAAATTTTTAATGAGCTGCGTGGCATTAAATACGATGGACAGGATCGTTCGATTGACGTGCGGGTTTCGCGTATTCGCCCCAAAGTAGGCGACGACCCTAACCAACCGCACCGAATCAAAACAGTGCGGAGCAAAGGCTACCTTTTCGTCAAAGACAGTTAACTAACAGAGGCTAACCGCATGCGGCGAGTGCTGGGCCACGGTTCTTTCTTAAGGTTTTATCTTCTGCTGGGGCTTGCACTGTGCGTAGTATTCTTTATTGCATTGGGCGGGCGCTCTTTTATTGAGCAGATTCGTCGCGAAGATTATCGTGAACAGCTTGCCGCATTGCCGATGTCATTAATGACACAGCAGTTAGCATCAAGTCCGTTGGCGGGAAGAGAAAGCCTGCTTGCCCGCTTCTCGGAACAGCTGGGGATGCAGCTCTCACTTAAGCGTATTGAGAGTGTAGGGCTTAACTATTTTGAGCAAGCTCGCGTCGAGCGAGGCACGGTATTAGTTGCTGAAGATCCTTGGCGGTTACGGCAACGTATACCTAACGATGAGTGGCTGCTGGAGGCAACATTTGCCGCCTGGAGCGAGCGTCAGTGGCAGGGCAGCATGATACTACTCGGGGGGTGGCTTGCTAGTATGCCTCATGAGGCGAGGGCTGACGCCATCGCCTCGCTAGACGCGGGTAGTTGGCCACTTGTTTTGCTTTCTGCGCCGCCTTCTGACCTTACTCCAGAACAGCAGTTTCAACTCGCCCAGGGAGGCGTGTTGACTCGGCTGGTGTCGGATAAGCTCTCACTGATGCTGCTTTATCGGCTGCCGGATGATAATCAATGGTTACAAGCGGGGCCTACCTCGCGTGGCGATACGCTGCCAGCCAATTTGCACCTGCCTTTACTGGTGGGGTTAATGGTGGTGCTGAGCCTAATTATTTATTTAATTATGCGCAGCATTGAAGCGCGTATGGCGCGTTTGGAGCTTGCCGCGACTAGAATCGCCAGCGGGCGCTTAGAAACCCGGGTAAAGGTGGAAAGCGGAGACTTTTTAGGCCGTCTGGGCATGGCATTCAATGGGATGGCGAATCAAGTTCAGAGTTTGCTAAGAGGTCAGCAAGAAATGATTCGCGCGGTCTCTCATGAATTACGCACGCCGGTGGCTCGTATACGGTTTGCAGTGCAAATGGTCGAAGATATGACCGACCAACCAGCGATTCGTCGTCAGCTTCAGGGGATCGATGCTGATATTTCCGAGCTAGACGAATTGGTAGACGAAATTCTCACCTATGCCCGTTTGGGGGGAGAGTCGATCAATGGCGTTGAATTAGAGATGGCATTGGTTGAATGCCGGGCAATGGCTGAGCGAGTCATCGACACGCTGTCACCGTTGCACCAAAGCTTATCGTTAACGCTGGATGGTAGTGCTGAAGTTGAGCTGTACGCCGAACCCCGCTATTTACAACGAGCGCTGCAGAACCTTGTCAGCAACGCCTGTCGCTATGGCAAGTCGCAAGTAGTGATTCGCCTATGGGATGAGCCTCACCTTGTACGGATTGATATTGAGGATGATGGGCCTGGCATACCACCCGAGGCGCGTAGCGATATCTTCAAGCCGTTTGCCAGGCTTGATGACAGTCGTGCCCGTAGCTCTGGGGGCTACGGGCTTGGCTTATCCATTGTGCAAAAAATTATGGCAGGCCATGGCGGTAGCGTCACTGTGGATACCAGCCCTACACTGGGCGGTGCGCGCTTTACGCTGCTGATTCCTCGTCGCGAGTTGCCGGTTTAATCCCTGATAGCACCGCAAATGACGTCTCTTTAGCGGTGCGCAAAAAATCCTGCATCCAAGGCGCTTCTCTATTTTCTTCGCGAATGGCTGCATAAAGCGTGCTCCAAATACCATTCTCGCCCAGTTTTACGGCGCTAACGTAATCCCGCTCTAAATACTCGGTGAGCGCCCAGTTGGGTAGCGCGCAGACGCCTCTACCGCTGGCAACAAGCTGCATCATCATGATGGTGAGCTCTGCGGTGCGGATTTCCTGTGGTCGCACATTGGCGGGAGACAAAAACTGGGTAAACACGTCCAGCCGAGAGTGCTCGACCGGATAGGTGATCAGTGTCTCCTCGGCTAACGCTTGTGGTTCGATAAACGGACGGCCAGCAAAAGCATGCTGTCGAGCAACCGCCAGCAGTCCCTCATAACGAAATAGTGGCGCGTAGTGAACCCCTTCCAGTGGCTGGGGATCGGCGGTAATCACCAAGTCTAACTGCTCTCTAGCAAGGGCAGGCAATGGGTCAAAGTGGTGGCCACTGGGAATATCGATCTCCACCTCTGGCCAATGGTCGCGAAAATAATCCACCGTTGGCATCAGCCACTGAAAACAGCTGTGGCACTCGATAGCCATGTGTAATCGCCCCTGCTCGGTACCTGCCAAGCGAGCAAGGTCGCGTTCAGCTTTACGCACCTCGGGCAATATCTCATCCGCTAGGGCTAAAAGGCGAAGCCCCGCTCTTGTGAATTCTACGGGACGCGTTTTACGTACAAACAGCGCACTGTCAACGCGACCTTCCAAGTCTTTTAGCTGATGAGAAAGCGCCGACTGTGTTAGGTGAACCCGATCAGCAGCCTCCACGAGAGAGCCGGTTTCCCGGAGGGCGAGCAGCGTGCGCAGGTGACGTAATTCAATCATTGTGAGTATTTTTCATGTTTTCTATTAAAAACTTTAGTTTGATTCATTTTTTTGGGGTGAGCAGACTGTGCGAAATCATTCACGTTGGAAGGTTTCATCATGACAGTTTCTCATATTCTCGGCTATCCCCGAATTGGCGCTCAGCGCGAACTTAAAAAAGCCACCGAAGCCTACTGGAAAGGAGATATATCGCGGGAAGACCTTGAAGCAACAGGGCAAGCGCTTAGACTTTCGCATTGGCAGATCCAGCAAAACGCTGGCCTCGATTTTATCAGTGTTGGCGATTTTGCATTTTACGACCAAGTACTTAATGTTTCCGTCATGCTAGGAGCGGTGCCCGCACGCTTCAATGCTCAGCATGAGGTTAGCGCAGGCAATGTCGATTTGGATACTGTGTTTCGCATGGCTCGTGGCCGTGCCCCTAGCGGCACGCCCGCAGCTGCTTGCGAAATGACCAAGTACTTTGATACCAACTACCACTACTTAGTACCTGAACTGCATAAGGGGCAGTCGTTTACGCTAGCGTCTGAGCGCTTATTTAATGAAGTAGATGAAGCCTTACAGGCAGGCTTTACGCCTAAAGTAACGCTAACCGGCCCGCTTACTTGGCTATGGTTGGGTAAAACCAAAGGTAGCGATTTTGACCGGCTGAGCCTGCTGGACAGCGTACTGGATGTGTATAGCGAGATTCTGGCACGCTTAGCCACTCAAGGTATCGAGTGGGTGCAGCTTGATGAACCTGCCTTGGTACAAGACCTGCCGTTGGCATGGCAGCAAGCGTATGAGCGCGCCTATCATCGTCTGCAATCGGCGCCGCTGAAGCTACTCGTTGCCAGTTATTTTGGTGCGCTGGGTGATAATCTTTCGCTAGCCACTCGCCTGCCAGTAGCTGGCTTGCATATTGATGCTGTGCGTGCGCCGGGTCAGGTAGAGAGCGTGATTGATCGACTAGGCCCTCATCAAGTGCTCTCAATTGGCTTAGTTGATGGCCGCAATATTTGGCGTGCTGATTTGGCAGCCCTACGTGAGCGTTTGCTGCCTTTAAAAGTGCGTTTAGGCCAGCGGCTATGGCTGGCGCCCAGCTGCTCATTGCTACACGTACCGGTAGACTTGTCCCAAGAAACCGAGCTGGATAGCGAGCTGGTCGGCTGGCTAGCATTTGCACGCCAAAAGCTAGATGAGGTGGTGACCCTTACTCGGCTCATTGATAACCGCACAACGCCTGTTGATGAACAGCGGGTGAGCGAGGCAACCCATGCTTTGGATCAGCGTCGTGAGTCAACGCGAATTCATCAGCCTGCTGTTAGCTCACGTCTAGCTGCAATAACGGCTCAAGATAGCCAACGTCAGTCGCCTTATGCTGCCCGCGCAGCGGCACAGCGCAGAGCACTTGCATTGCCGCTGTTTGCCACCACCACCATTGGTTCTTTTCCGCAAACGGGTGAGATACGCTCTGCCCGTCGAGCATTTAAAGCCGGTGAACTGAGCCAAACGGATTATGAAGGCCGTATGCGGGAAGAAATTGCTTTCGTCGTAGAGCGCCAGGAAGCACTAGGACTGGATGTGCCTGTCCATGGTGAGGCTGAACGTAATGACATGGTGGAGTACTTTGGTGAACAGTTAGAGGGGTTTGCCTTTACGCGCTTTGGCTGGGTACAAAGTTATGGCTCCCGTTGCGTGAAACCACCGATTATTTTTGGTGATGTCACCCGACTGGTGCCAATGACGGTGAAGTGGAGCGAATATGCCCAATCGCTTACTGATAAGCCCATGAAAGGCATGTTGACAGGGCCCGTGACGATTTTGCAATGGTCGTTTGTGCGTGATGACCAACCTCGCGCAACCACCTGTCGCCAGATCGCCCTAGCGCTGCGTGACGAAGTGCTGGATTTGGAAAAAGCCGGTATTCAAATTATTCAAATTGACGAGCCTGCGTTACGTGAAGGTTTACCGCTGCGCCAGCACGAGTGGCAAGACTATTTAGATTGGGCGGTAGAAAGCTTCCAGCTAAGCGCTGCTGGCGTTAAGGATAGCACCCAAATTCATACCCATATGTGCTATTCGGAATTTAACGACATCATTGGTGCCATTGCTGCACTAGACGCGGATGTGATTACTATTGAAACGTCTCGCTCCGATATGGAGCTGCTGGACGCTTTCCAGGATTTTGCATACCCGAACGAAATTGGGCCAGGGGTTTATGATATCCACACGCCCAATATTCCGGATGTTGCCTGGATGGTGGCGTTGATGGAAAAAGCGCTAGAGAAAATCCCTGCCGATCGGCTGTGGGTGAATCCTGATTGTGGTCTGAAAACTCGTGGCTGGGCAGAAGTAGAGCCTGCATTGGCGAATATGGTGGAAGCGGCGAATCAACTGCGTCAGCGTTACGGGTAATTAGCTGATTACCCACTAGACAAGTAAGGGTGATAAAAGTTAATTCTGAACATAGGTGCTTATAAATATAGGCACTTCTGAACATAGGTACTTATAAATATAGGTGCTTCTAAATATAAGTACTTCTAAACACAGGTACTTGTCATTTAAGCCCCGCTGCAACAGACAGCGGGGCTTATTGTTTCTCTAGCGGTGATGGCTAGCTTTTTGAAGCGTAGGCATAGAGCAGTGTTTCCTGGGCACTGATCGGGTCGCCATTGCCAGGGCTCTGCAGTTGATAGCTACCGTCGCTTTGTAGAAGCCAGCTTTGACAGTTATCGACCAGGTAGGTCTCCAAATCTTTACGTACTCGGGTGGCAAGCTTTTTATCCAATAGCGGAAAGCAGGTTTCTACGCGATGGAACATATTGCGTGACATAAAATCAGCACTTGAACACCATGTTTCTGGCTTGCCGTCATTGTGGAAGTGGAAAACACGGGTATGTTCTAAAAAGCGCCCAATAATCGACCGAACACGGATATTCTCTGAAACACCCTCGATACCGGGTTTCAAACAGCACATGCCACGAATGATCAGGTCGCACTCTACGCCTGCTTGCGAGGCGCGATAAAGCGCTTTGATAAGCTTGGGCTCTGTTAGCGAATTGCACTTAATAATGATATGGCCACGCTTACCTTTTAGCGCTACCTGCGCTTCACGATCAATCATTTCGACTAGGCGCTCGTGAAGCGTAAAGGGGGCGTGAAGTAGGGTGTCGATCTTGCGCGCGCGGCCCATGCCAGAAAGCTGCTGAAACACTTTGTGCACGTCCGCGCATAGCGCAGTATTAGCAGTCAGCAGGCTATAATCGGTATATAGCTTGGCGGTTTTAGAGTGGTAGTTGCCAGTGCCTAAATGTGCGTAGTGGCGCAACTCGCCCTTCTCGCGTCGCACGATATGCAGCATCTTGGCGTGGGTTTTATAGGCCATGATGCCGTAAATCACGATGGCGCCGGCTTCCTGCAGGCGTGATGCTAACTGAAGATTGTCGGCCTCATCAAAGCGCGCCCGTAGCTCGATAACAACGGTGACTTCTTTACCTTGGCTGGCGGCATCGACCAGAGCACTCACTATCGTAGAGTCTGCACCGGTGCGGTACAGCGTCTGCTTGATTGCCAGTACGTCTGGATCGCGGGCGGCCTCGCGCAGTAGGTCTTCGATAGGTGAAAAGGACTGGAACGGGTGGTGAAGCAGAATATCGCTTTTGGCAATAGCGCTGAACAGGCTACCGCCTTTTAATACTTTTGGCACGCTAGGTGAATAGGGCCGATAGAGCAGCTCTGGTCGGTCAACGTCGCCGAGAACCGCCATCATGCGGGTCAAGTTTACCGGCCCTTGAACACGGTATAAGTCGCTGCTTTCTAGCTCAAACTGGCGCAGTAAGAAACTGGTCAAGTCATCAGGACAGTTATCAGCGACTTCAAGGCGCACACCGCTGCCATAACGGCGGGCTAATAGCTCGCCGCGTAGCGCTGAGGCCAAATCTGAGACCTCTTCAGGATCGACGGTCATATCGGCATTACGGGTCAGCCGGAACTGATAACAACCACGCACACGCATGCCGGGGAAGAGTTCCTCTGCATGTGCGTGAATCATTGACGATAAGAAAATATATTCGGAGAAGCCTTCTGCACATAGCGCTTTAGGCAGTGCCATTAAGCGAGGCAATGAGCGGGGAGCGGGCAGTATTGCCATACCACCAGCCCGACCAAAGGCGTCTTTTCCCTCGAGTTCCACAATGAAGTTTAGGCTTTTATTAACTAAACGCGGGAACGGATGGGAGGGGTCTAAGCCAATGGGGCTGATGACCGGCATGATCTCGTTATCAAAGAAATCTTTAACCCAGGCTTTTTGCTCGTCGGTCCACTGATCGCGCCGACGAAAGCGTAGCCCCTGAGCTTCCAGCGCGGGCAGTAGCGTCTCATTCAATATTTGATATTGACGAGCAATTTGCTGATGCGCGATATCCGAGATTTCTGCCAGCACCGCCTTGGGCAAGCGGCCGTCGGCGGCGGTAGTGTCGTCGCCTAATGCCATTTGGTGTTTAAGCCCGGCGACTCTTATCTCAAAAAACTCATCCATGTTGGATGAAAAGATCAGCAGAAACATCAGCCGGTTAAGTAGCGGATGCGCATCGTCCAAGGCTTGTTCAAGCACTCGGATATTGAACTGCAGATGAGAAAGCTCGCGATTGAAGTAGAGCTGCGGGTCGTCAAGATCCGCCTCCAAATGAGACTCTTTCGCGTGAACTCCGGTGGGGGTACGATTGATGCGCAATGGCAAAGCCTCTCCCTCGCCAGTTACCGTTTCGTGTGTAGCGTTTGTTGACTCGCTAGAGAATGCTGGCGTGGAATCTGCTGATTGATCGTCCATGGTTGCCCCCAGTAGTGGTTCATACTCATCATAGCGTGATTACGACTGTTGGGAGCAGTATGCCGGGGAAAGATGACAAACAAGTGTCACTGGTTTGTCATCTTTAAGGACTGACCTATTAAACTAGCGCTGTAACAAGCGTGCTGCTTCTAACGCGAAATAGCTTAAAATTCCATCGGCACCTGCGCGCTTGAAGCACATTAGTGACTCAAGAATCACCGGTTCGGCCTCAAGCCAACCGTTATCGAACGCGGCGCGATGCATAGCGTATTCACCGCTAACTTGATAAGCGAATGTCGGTACTTGGAGTTCGCTTTTTACACGGCGTACGATATCCAAGTAAGGCATGCCGGGTTTCACCATCACCATATCGGCGCCTTCGGCGATATCCATAGCCACTTCATGCAGCGCTTCATCGCTATTGGCGGGGTCCATCTGATAGGTGCGTTTATCTGCTTTGCCAAGATTGGCGGCAGACCCGACCGCATCACGGAAGGGACCGTAATACTTAGAGGCGTACTTAGCGCTATACGCCATAATGCGCACATTATGCAGGTGTTCCTGTTCTAACACTTGGCGGATGGCGCCGATGCGACCATCCATCATATCGGAAGGTGCTACGACATCGGCGCCTGCTTCGGCGTGTGAGAGCGCTTGCTTGAGTAGCGTATCTACTGTGCGGTCATTCTGCACATAGCCATGCTCATCAAGAATGCCGTCCTGACCATGACTCGTATAGGGGTCAAGGGCGACATCGGTAATAATGCCAAGTTCGGGTAGCGCTTCTTTTAGCGCCCGTACACTTCGCTGGACAAGACCGTTAGCGTTGTAAGCCTCTTCCGCCAACTCGCTTTTTTGCTCAGTATCGATAACTGGGAAGAGCGCCAGGGCGGGAATACCCAGCGCATAGGCCTCACGTGCCTGCTCAATCAGCAGGTCGATGGAAAGGCGTTCAACACCGGGCATTGAGGCAATCGCTTCGCGTTGATTTTCGCCTTCCAGTACAAAAACCGGCAAAATTAAATCGCTGGGTGTTAGCGTTGACTCCTGCATTAAGCGACGGGAGAAATCGTCGCGACGCATACGGCGAAGTCGAGTAGCAGGGAAATGGCGGGGAGCAGAGGTGTTCAACGGCTTTCTCCAAACAATCGCATAGTCAATCGAATAGTGGATGCCTTAAAAGGCCTAACGTGAGTATATCAGTCTTGCACTGCAGCGAAAGCGGGCTTGTGATAGCTGGCTTGTAGTGGCTTTATAGACTGACTAAAGTGAGTCACTCAGCGACGCTAAGTGGCGACGATTTAACAGCGATAATAAGCGCTACAACAAGGAGATAAGCATGACCAAACAGGTAGCAATCGTATTAGCAGGCTGCGGCGTTTTTGATGGTTCAGAAATCTATGAAACAACGCTAACGCTGCTGCGCCTTGATCAGTTAGGGATTGGCTATCGCTGCTTTGCGCCGGATGTCGCTCAGCACCACGTGATTAACCACTTAACTCAAGAGCCTGTCGAGGGCGAGCAGCGCAATGTGTTACAGGAGTCGGCGCGTCTTGCCCGTGGTGATATTAGCCCGATTACGGAGCTAGATGCTGACGACTTTGATGCGGTTATTGTTCCTGGTGGCTTTGGTGTCGCTAAAAACCTGTCTGATTTTGCCGACAAGAGCGACAGTATGCAGGTACTTGAGAGTGTCAAAGAGGCGCTGGTAGGCTTTAAAGAAGAGGCAAAACCCATTGGCCTGATGTGTATTGCTCCTGTTTTGGTCCCGCGCCTACTTGGCGAAGGGGTGGCCGTGACGATTGGTCATGATCCCGGTGTTTCTGGTGCCATTAGTGCGATGGGTGGCCTGCACCGCAGCTGTGGCGTAGAAGATATTGTGGTGGATCATGAGCACCGGGTGGTAACCACGCCTGCTTATATGCTGGCGACCCGTATCAGTGAGGCCGCCACAGGTATCTTTAAGTTGGTCGACCGCATTGATGAAATGATGGGCTAATATTTTCTCGGTAATCGGCTATTCGTATTAAAGGCAAACAGCCTCTCGTATGAAGAGCAAAAAGCCTCTGCCATGTTTCAATGGCAGAGGCTTTTTTTAAGCAGTGCAGCGCCGTTAACAGTGCTTTTAGGTCTCTTGTTCCTCAGCGTCATCCGCCTTGGCCTTACGGCGTACCAATCGGCCAAACAGTAGGCCCACCTCATAAAGTAGATACATCGGTATCGCTAACAGGCTTTGAGAAATAACGTCGGGAGGAGTAAGCAGCATGCCCACCACAAAGCAGCCTAAAATAACGTAGGGGCGCTTTTTAGAAAGGCTTTCGACCGTGGTTGCGCCAGACAGTATCAGCAGAAATGTTGCGATGGGGATTTCAAACGCAACACCAAAGGCGAAAAACAGTTTAAGTACAAAGTTCAAATACTGATTAATGTCGGTCATTACCGCCACATTTTCCGGCCCGGTTTGGGTGAAAAACTCAAATAGCAGCGGAAAGACCACGTAATAAGCAAAGGCCGCTCCAGCGTAAAATAGCGCTATGCTGGAGACCAGAATCGGGATCGCCAGCGCTTTTTCGTTATCGTAAAGTCCAGGTGCTACAAACGCCCATGCTTGGTGCAGTACGAAGGGGATAGCGATAAAGACAGCGACTACCAGGGTTAGTTTAAAGGGGGCTAAGAAGGGCGAGGCCACCTCGGTGGCGATCATCTGTGAACCTTCTGGCAACAGGGCCATTAATGGTTCGGCTACAAAGCTGTAGATGTCATTAGCAAAGGCATAAAGGCCAAGAAACACGACTAATACCACTACGACCGCTTTCATAAGCCGCGAGCGTAACTCGATCAGGTGCTCAATAAGAGGCGCTTGGCTTTGGTCTTTATGTGGCTCCTGGGAATCGCCAGACATGCTCATTGGTGATTACTATCCTTTGTAAGATCCGCCTTTTGAATAGCGGCATCATGCTCCACATCCGCCTGCTCAGCATTTGCCTTGCTAGGTTCATGCTTGCCGCTAGGGTTCACCGCGCGCAGTTCATCGGTAGCAGGTTGATGAGGCGTTGGGGAAGAGGCTGCTGGCGTGTCTTCGCGTACCGTTTGCAGGGCGTCGTCTAACCGAGCACTCGCGTTGGCAACCCGCTGCTCGGTGTCATTTTGGGCCGCTTGTGTCGATGAGCTTGAAGAGCTGGAAGAAGAGGGTGCGTCGGCAATGCTCTCAACATCCTGCTTGGCTTTTTTGAGACTGTCATCGAGCTTTTTCTGCTGCTCGTTGAGCTTTTGACGCAGCTCCTCTGCTTCCAACTGAGCGCTGATTTCGCGCTGCATACCGGATACCGTACGCTTGATTTTGCCAATCCACATACCTGTTGTGCGAGCGGCTCTAGGCAGGCGCTCTGGGCCAAGCACCAGAAGCCCGACGATACCAATCAGCATCAGTTCAAGAAAGCCGATATCCAGCATGGGTTATTTGCGCTCTTCGTTACGTTCTGTGGGGCGTTCTTCGGCGGCACGCTTCTCTTCTGCTTGAACATCGTAGGTGTTGCCAGTCTCTTCGTGGCTGACTTTCGCCTGAGATTGGTCAGCATCTTTTTTGTCGCCGTCTTTCTCTTCTTCGTTAATGGCCTTTTTAAAGCCTTTGACTGCACCGCCTAAATCGGTGCCCACATTACGCAGTTTCTTGGTGCCGAAAATTAGGATGATAATGCCTAGAACAATCAGCAACTGCCAAATACTGATACCACCTAACATATGCATTTCCTCATCAGTGCAGGTTAACGTTGTGTGCGGGACGCTTTTTCTTCATGACCCGAAATACCAAACCGCTGTGCTAGCTCATCTAAAACGCGCTGATGATCCAGTTCAAGGTGCGACAGCATCACTAAGCTATGAAACCACAGGTCGGCGGTTTCAGCGATCACCGCTTGATGCGCCTGTTCACCGCCGTGCTCAGCATCTTTAGCAGCCAAAATTGTTTCGGTCGCCTCTTCGCCGACTTTTTCGAGTATCTTGTTCAAACCCTTATGATGCAAGGAGGCAACATAAGAATCTTCTGCACAAGCGTGTCGACGCTGCTTTAAGACCTCTGCGAGTGCATCTAGCACTTGCGTCGTCTGGGTAGAATCAGTCATAGGCATCCTTTTATCAATCATCACCGCGCGGTCACCAAAGGTCAGTGCTTTCGCCAAAAGCGACACTGAGGCGCTTTATCTTACTGCCTGATTGTTTCATTGCCATAGCAGCAGCAATAAGCCGACGCCCGCCGCTGCTAAAACAGGCCACTCTTGAGCCGATGCCCAGCCGCTCAGCGGCTGCCAGGCCAGGGCAATAGCAAGCAAAATAAGCCCGATACGCAGTCGGTAATGACGTTTATGCTGGCGCGTCAGTTGCTGCTGAACCGCACCAATTGACGTTGCTTGCTGATGACGCTGACGGTGCTCATGCTCCATTCGGTTTAGCGCTTGATGCGCTAGCACGGGGAGTTCAGGCAACTGATGAGAAAGCTCTGGCGCTTGGCGTTTGAGCGACTCCCAAAGACCGCCGATACCCGCGCGCTGTTTCATCCACTTTTCTAGATATGGTTTCGCGGTGCTCCACAGATCTAGATCAGGATAGAGCTGGCGACCCAGCCCTTCGATGTTCAGCAGCGTTTTTTGCAACAATACTAGCTGTGGTTGTACTTCCATATTAAAACGCCGTGCCGTTTGAAACAGCCCTAACAGCACCTGCCCAAACGAAATATCTTTGAGCGGTTTTTCAAGAATGGGTTCGCATACGGTACGAATCGCGGCTGCGAACTCGTTGGCGCGGGTGTTTTCGCCTACCCAACCGGACTCAATATGTAACGCGGCTACTTCGTAGTAATCTTGATGGAAAAATGCCAGTAGGTTACGTGCAAGGTAGTCTTGATCTTCTCGGGTAAGGCTCCCCACGATGCCGCAGTCGATGGCGATATACTGTGGGTCTTCAGGATCATCGCAATTAACAAAGATATTGCCGGGGTGCATATCGGCATGGAAGAAGTTATCTCGGAAGACCTGGGTAAAGAAGATTTCTACGCCGCGTTCAGCTAGCTTCTTAAGGTTGGTTCCGCGCGCCTTGAGGGTGTCTAAATCAGCCACAGGCACGCCGCGAATACGCTCCTGAACCATGACATGGCGACGGGTGTATGACCAATAAATTGTCGGTACAAACAGCAGCGGTGAGTCTTTGAAATTACGCTTAAGTTGCGATGTGTTTGCTGCTTCTTTGTAGAGATCAAGTTCGTCAAATAGGGTGGCTTCGTAATCACGAATCACTTCTACGGGGCGTAAGCGTTTTGCGTCAGGCACCTTACCCAGCAACTTAGCGATTTGGTACATCAACGCCATATCTTGGCGCATAATGCGCTCGATGCCGGGGCGAATAATTTTGACGACGACATCTTCACCGCTATGCAGCGTGGCCGCGTGCACCTGGGCAATTGAAGCTGATGCCAAAGGCACTCGATCAAAGGCGGCAAATGCCTCTACCAGCGACATTTCAAGCTCTTTCTCGACCCGTGCAGCGGCTAGTTCGCCGGGGAAGGGCGGCACTTGGTCTTGTAACCGTTTTAATTCATCGGCGATGTCTTCTGGCAGTAGGTCTCGACGGGTCGAGAGCATTTGGCCAAATTTAATAAAAATCGGCCCCAGTGCTTCCAGGGCTAGGCGCAGCCGCTCGCCGCGACTGCGCTGCCCGACAGGGAGCAGTTTTAGGGGCGAAAGCGTCATTAAGGCACGTAGCCAGAACGGCAGCCGCTCAACGGGTATCAACGTATCTAAGCGATGGCGAGCCACTATCCAAGAGATTTTTAATAACCGCAGGCTCATCAGCGCGGCTCCTCAAGGTGTGGTTGCTTGTTGGGCGACTGGCTGGTCGTTAACTGTGTCAAACGCTTATGCAAGCGATTGAGCTTGGCTTCCAGACGGTCGGTGGCGATCTCAAGTTCGGTCAAGTGGTCGCGGAGCACGTCGCGCTGCTGGCGGCCGGGGAGTATGCGGGCTTCTTCAAATACGTATTCAGAAACGTCTTGTAACAGCTCATCTTTTGCTCTTAGCCCCCAGCGCGCGGCGCGTCGGACGCCTTCGGCCAGTGAATGAGCGGGCATATCTCCCAGCCAGCGAGCTAGCTCGCCCTCCCAGTCGATATCCAGATCAAACAGCAGGTCACGGGTAGCCTCCAGAAGGTGGATGCGGCCGCGCACAGAAAGCTTGCCGTCAAACATCAGCCGCTCAATGGAGGCACCACTTAACCACTCAGAGAGTGTTTCAGGAGTGAGTTCGACGATGGCATCGACGTCAGTTTCGTCTAAATCATCGCCACGCAGCAGATCAATCCCTGCATGGTGGTAGTGCAGCACCAGCTGAAGGTGAGGCTTTTCAAGCCTTACCAGTAGTCGACTCCCTGCTAACGCAGATAAGCGCGCAGGCGCGGCTGGATCACGGGCAAGCAAGGCATTCAACGTGCGTTCACATCCGGCCAGCAACAGGGTCGGGGTGACTAGCATGCTGACCTCATTGTCGGTGAATTCATAATTTAATGCCGCGGTGAAGGGCAACGATACCGCCGGTCAGGTTGGTATATTCGACCCGATCAAGCCCGGCCGTTTCCATCATGCCTTTCAGGGTTTCCTGGTCGGGATGCATGCGAATAGATTCGGCGAGGTAGCGATAACTCTCACCGTCCCCGGCTACTAGTTCGCCCATTTTAGGCAGCAGGCGGAAGGAGTACTCATCGTAGGCTTTTGACAGCAGGGCGCTATTTGGCTTCGAAAATTCAAGCACTAGCAACCGTCCGCCAGGCTTTAGCACGCGTGTCATAGAGCGCAGCGCAGCGTCTTTGTCGGTGACGTTGCGCAGCCCGAAGGCAATTGTAATGCAGTCAAAACTGTTGTCCGGAAATGGCAGGCACTCGGCGTTGGCTTGTACAAACTCAACGTTGCCTCCAACGCCATTGTCCATCAGTTTGTCGCGGCCAACGTTGAGCATGGAGGCGTTAATGTCGGCCAATACCACTTTGCCACGCGGGCCAACCAAGCGAGAGAACTTGAGCGTCAAATCGCCAGTGCCGCCAGCAATATCCAGCACATGGTGCCCAGGGCGAACACCTGCGCGCTCAATCGCAAGGCGTTTCCAGATGCGATGGATACCCATGGACATCAAGTCATTCATGATGTCATAGCGCGTAGCGACCGAGTGAAAGACATCGGCAACACGAGACGCTTTCTCGTCAACCGCGACTTCCTGGTAACCAAAATGGGTGGTGCGTTTTTCAGAGGGGCTCATGGGGCTCTAGCTCCCGGGTTCGAGGCGGTAATAATCGACCAAAAGGTCGTCGCAATAAATGGTTAGCGACATTGTAGCCTTCTCACCCCCAACTTGTCTGCGCTTCAACTGAGGTCAAGCGTCACAGCTGTTTGAATTGGATACCGGTTGGTTCGCGGGAGGCGCCAGCCTCTTCGAGGCGTTGTAGGTAGTTTTGCCAATACTCTGTTTGATGCTGAGCTAAGTCATAAAGATAGTTCCAGCTGTAAAGTCCGCTGTCGTGGCCGTCGTCAAAGTGCAATTTCAGAGCGTAATTACCTGCTTGGGTAATGTTTTGCAGGCCGACATCTTTTTTACCCACTTGTAGTACGGCAGTATCGCCGCCGTGGCCACGCACTTCGGCTGAGGGTGAATAGACCCGTAAAAATTCGACAGGTAGCCGATAGCTTTCACCCGTGGCATAGCCGAGCTCTAGCTCGCGAGCCTGCTTATGGTAGTGAACCCGCGTTGGGGTGGGGGCATTCGTAGAAACAGGGGCGTTCATTGATGACGTCACCTCTTACGATATTGAGCTAAAGCGGATTGACCGACTATTTGCGCTTTAGCAAATGCGTGAAGGCAAGCGCCACGGCTAACGTTTGATCGACAGGACGTCGATCAAGCACGAGCAACAGGGATGTTGTTTTCGTGCGTGACGTTAGACGCAGCGCAGCCTGAACAGCAGCATTTGCGTGCGTAAAAAGCGGGCAAGCTGCTGCGGGCTATACCGATATAAGCGCGTTTACAAAATGTATCGCGATAGGTCTTCGTCCACTGCTAGCTCACCCAGCTGGGCATTGACGTAATCGGCATCGATGACCAGCGGGCTATTCATGTCGCCGCCTTTGAAGGAGGCTTCTTCAAGCAGTCGTTCCAGCACTGTATGTAAACGGCGAGCACCAATATTCTCGGTGCCTTCGTTGACTTGCCAGGAAATTTCGGCAATACGCTCAATACCGTCTGGAGTGAACTCGATATCCAGCCCTTCGGTAGCCAGCAGTGCTTGATACTGCTTGGTGAGCGAGGCGGAGGGCTCGGTGAGAATTCGCTGGAAATCGCCAGGGGTCAGCGCGTCCAGTTCAACACGGATCGGCAAGCGTCCTTGTAGCTCTGGAATAAGGTCCGAGGGACGCGATAGGTGGAAAGCGCCCGAAGCAATAAACAGGATATGATCGGTTTTGACCATGCCGTACTTGGTTGACACGGTAGAACCTTCGATTAACGGCAATAGGTCTCGCTGAACGCCTTCGCGGGAGACTTCGCCGCCGCTAGACTGGCCGCTCCCTTTGGCAACTTTGTCAATCTCATCCAGGAAGACAATCCCATGCTGCTCGACGGCTTCGACGGCGCGGGCTTTGATCTCTTCTTCATTGACCAGCTTGCCAGCTTCTTCATCGCGCAGTAGAACCAGTGCCTCTTTCACCGTTACACGGCGCTGCTCACGCTTTTGCTGGCCCATGTTGGAGAACAGACTCTGTAGCTGGTTGGTCATCTCCTCCATGCCCGGCGGCGTCATTATGTCGATGCCTTGCCCGTGGGAGGAAACTTCGATATCGATCTCTTTATCATCCAGCTGGCCTTCCCGAAGCTTTTTGCGGAAGGTTTGACGCGTGCCACTATCTTCCCGAGGCTTATCTTCCTGGCCGCGGGGCGGGGGTAGCAGCGCGTCTAGAACGCGGTCTTCAGCAGCATCTTCAGCGCGATGGCCAACTTCTTCCTTCGCGTATTCGCGCACCATTTTAATGGCAGCTTCCATCAAGTCGCGAATAATCGACTCAACGTCCCGGCCTACATAGCCTACTTCGGTAAATTTAGTCGCCTCGACCTTGATGAAGGGCGCTCTGGCTAGTTTGGCAAGGCGGCGAGCAATTTCAGTTTTACCTACGCCGGTCGGGCCAATCATCAGAATATTTTTGGGCGTTACTTCCGGACGCAATTCGTCGTCTAATTGCATGCGCCGCCAGCGGTTACGTAGGGCAATGGCCACAGCGCGCTTGGCATCCTGCTGGCCAATAATGTATTGATCCAGGGCGTGAACGATTTCGCGGGGTGTCATCTGAGTCATAAAAAGGGGCCTCAACGGTCGTTGATGTTCAGCTCTTCGAGCGTCACGTGGTGATTGGTAAATACGCAGATGTCGCCGGCGATTTCGAGTGACTTTTCAGTGATTTCACGAGCAGAAAGCTCGGTATTTTCCAATAGTGCGCGGGCGCTTGCCTGGGCAAAGTTGCCGCCAGAGCCAATAGCAATAATGCCGCGTTCAGGCTCAACCACATCACCGTTGCCAGTGATAATCAGTGATGCACTGTGGTCAGCTACAGCCAGTAGTGCTTCCAGGCGGCGCAGCGCTCGATCGGTGCGCCAATCCTTGGCCAACTCAACCGCTGCTTTGGTGAGGTGTCCTTGGTATTTTTCTAACTGCGCTTCAAAACGCTCAAACAGGGTGAAGGCATCGGCGGTGCCGCCAGCAAAACCCGCGAGCACTTTGCCTCGATACAGGCGGCGCACTTTACTCGCATTGCCTTTCATTACGGTGTTGCCTAGTGATACTTGGCCGTCGCCTGCAAGGGCAACCTGATTACCGCGGCGTACGGATACAATAGTGGTCATGGAGATAACTCCTTGGGGGAGGCACATGCTCCCGATGACTGATCGGCCATTTTAAAAGACCGTATAAAAAGCGATTCACAACAAAATGCGGGCGGCTGATAAAAAATCAACCGCCCGCTAAATAAAGCTGTTAGATAAAGTGTTTTTTAACGGGGCTTATGACGATAAAAGCCTGCCTAGCCCGTTGGTTAACGTCGTCTGTGGTTAGATTAGTTCTGTAGCTGGATCAGCAGTGGCTCAATGCCCTGTGTGGCCATTAAGTCTTGGGCGCGGTTAAGCTCCCGGGTATCTTCGTAAGGGCCTACTTGAACACGGTGCCAGGTATCGCCATTAGCCTTTACCTCGCTAACTTGGGCCAGCAGGCTCAAGTTGCGCAGGCGGCCACGCAACTGCTCGGCATCGCTTAACTCTCGAAACGATGCGGCCTGTAGCATGTAGCGGTTAGGCGTGTTGCTGGCAGGTGCTTGCTGGGCCGCGGCCACTTGCTCTTCAGGGCGCATATTTGCCGCAATCACCTGAGCAATAGGGTCATCGTTCTGGCGTGCACTGGCATTGCTTGTCGTTGTTTCACTGCTCGTTGTTGTTGCACTTGCTGTCGCGCTGTTACTTGCGGTTGTTTGCTGCTGCGTTGTTGCTGCTTCAGGGCGATTCACAGTTGATGGCAGCGACACGCCTGGAGCGATGACTTCTGTGTCTGGCAGCAGTGTGTAGAACTCAAACGTCGGCATTGCTGGCTCGGTGACGTTTTCTGTTTGACGCGCAGCGCTGCGCTCATCGCTGTCGGCAGGCTTAGGTAAGACAGTTGCTTGGGGCGTGTCTTCCTGCTCTTGCCAAGGAGCGGTGCCATGTTGATGTTGTGCTAGGAAGAAGCCTGCCGCTAAGCCTGCTATCCCCCAAAGCCAACCAGGGATTTTGAATCCGCCGCCTGAGCTTTTGCTGGCTTTGCGCTGAGAGGTGGCTCCTCGGCGGGCGGGCTTCTCTTTTGGGCTGGCCATCGCTTACATCTCCTCTGGGGCGCTGACCCCCATAAGGTCAAGGCCGTTGCGAAGCACCTGCTTGGTGGCTAAGCCAAGAGCTAAGCGTGTGTTACGCAGGGTATCGTCTTCAACCATGACTTTAACGGCGTTGTAGCAGGTGTGGAAATCACCTGAAAGGTCCAATAGATACTGAGCAACCTGCTGGGGCTCGCGATTTTTAGCGGCGTTCTCAACCACTTCTGGGTAGCGCGCCAAGCGATTAAGTACCGCTTTTTCCTGGTCGCTATCGAGCAATGCGAGGTTAGCTAGAGCAGTGCTGTGGCTGAATGGCTGGCCAGCATCCTCGGCTTTGCGCAGCATGCTAGCTACCCGCGCGTGGGCGTATTGAATGTAATACACCGGGTTATCGTTCGACTGCGAGCGCGCCAAATCGATATCAAAGGTAAGCTGTGAATCCGCCCGGCGTGCGGCCAGGAAGAAGCGAGTGGCGTCGCGGCCAACTTCGTCAATTAGGTCACGCACGGTGACATAGCTGCCAGCACGTTTGGAAAGCTTTACCTCGACACCTGAGCGGGTCACCATCACCATCTGATGTAAAACGTAGTCGGGCCAGCCTTTTGGAATGCCGACCTCAAGTGCCTGCAAACCTGCACGAACACGGGTAACCGTGGAGTGATGGTCAGCACCTTGCTCGTTAATCACGGTTTTAAAGCCGCGTTGCCACTTGTTCAGGTGGTAGGCCACATCCGGTAAGAAGTAGGTGTAACCGCCTTCGCGTTTGCGCATCACGCGGTCTTTATCATCGCCAAAGTCAGTGGTGCGTAGCCACATGGCACCGTCTTCTTCGTACGTATGGCCATTCGCAACGAGCTTTTCAACGGTCGCGTCTACTTTGCCGTCTTGGTAAAGCGATGACTCAAGGAAGTAGACGTCAAACTCAACGCCAAACGCTTTCAGATCTAAATCCTGTTCTCGGCGTAGCCAAGCGACAGCGAAGGCCTGAATGGCATCTAGATCATTAGCATCTGCTTTAGCGGTGACTTCACGGTCATCGGCTGCCACCGTTTTGCCGGCCATGTAGTCATTAGCCACATCAACGATGTATTCACCGCGGTAGCCGTCTTCTGGCCAGCTGGGATCGTCTGGCCCAAGGCCCTTGGCGCGAGCTTGAACAGAAAGCGCCAGATTTTTGATCTGGGCACCGGCATCGTTGTAATAAAATTCGCGCGTCACATCGTAGCCGGTGGCTTCTAGCAGGCGGCAAATGCAATCGCCTATGGCTGCGCCACGGCCATGGCCAACATGAAGAGGTCCTGTCGGGTTGGCAGACACAAACTCCACTTGGACCTTCTCGCCCTTGCCAATCAGGCTGCGGCCAAAGGCGTCGCCGCTATCGAGCACTTGAGCAACAATTTGAGCGGCCGCATCTGTGGCAGCAAAAAAATTAATAAAACCGGGGCCAGCAATCTCGGTTTTTTGAATGGCATCGCTCGCGGGGAGGGCGGCGACCAGTAGATCGGCTAGCTCGCGCGGCTTCTTCGCTGCTGGCTTCGCCAGCATAAGCGCTAGATTGGTGGCGTAGTCGCCGTGCGCTTTATCTTTAGTGGGGTCAACTTTAATCGTCGGCTGTAGATCGTCGGGCAGCACGCCTTGGTGCTTAAGCGCGTCAATCGCGCCTTCTAGCAAAGTAACAATTGTGTCTTTCATTTAAATATCCGAATGTCGTCAGTGGCGGCGTGTGCATGCGCTCATGTTAGGCAGCGGCAAAGCGGCCATTATCGGCAATTGGCGCGCAGTTTCAAAGCCGTATTACATTACAGGGCGAGCCAATGGCCCGTGATATCCCTGTCTCTACGCGAGCGTTTGCGGGTCAATGTCGATTGACCAACGGACTTTGCGCGCCTCACGATTGGCCTCTAACCACTGTACCAGCCAGTTAGCGGCGGTATGGCGCTGGCTACGTTTGTCTGCTGCCAGCATGATATGCACATGATAACGGTTTTGTCGGCGCTCCATGGGAGCTGGAACGGGGCCCAAACAGCGCACCGGCAGTTTTACAATTGTTAACCATTGGCGGAGCGCTTGAGCAGCCTGCTGGCCCAATGCGGTGGCGGCTTGCTCATGGGGGCTTTCAATGCGTAGCAAGGCCATAAAGCAAAAAGGCGGCAGCATTGCGAGGCGGCGCTCTTCCAAAAGGCTGCGGGCGAGTGCGCCATAACCGTGCTCCGCAAGTTGGCCCAAGTGCGGGTCATCTGGATGCAGCGTTTGCACCAGTACTCGCCCAGGATGAGCGGCACGCCCTGCGCGGCCGGCGACCTGTTCCAGTAACTGCGCGCTGTGTTCTAACGAGCGAAAATCAGCAGCGTAAAGCCCCCCGTCGGCATTAACGACGACCACCAGCGTGACATGGGGCAGGTGGTGGCCTTTTGCCAGCATCTGGGTGCCAACAAGCAAGCATGGTTCGCCTCGCTGAATCTCTTTGAGTATCTGCTCAAAACTCTCTTTTTTACGCGTACTGTCGCGGTCAATTCGATGAACGGTGACGCTTGGGAACAATCCCTGCAATGTCTCTTCCGTTCGTTCGGTGCCGCTGCCCAGAGCGCGCAGGTCGCCGCTGCCACACTCGGGGCAAGCGTCTGGTAGTGCGCGCCGACTATCGCAATGGTGGCAGGCCAAAAGAGCAGGCTGACGGTGCAGCGTCATGCGTGAGTCGCACTGCCCGCACTCAGCGATCCAGCCACAGCTATGGCAAGCCAGCGTTGGCGCGAACCCCCGTCGGTTAATAAAAACCAGCGCCTGCTTGCCTGACGTTAAAGTGTTTTTGATAGCGGTGATGGCGCTGGGCAGAAGCCCGCCTTGGCGTCGCTGATGGCGTAGGTCGATCAACTCAAGCTTGGCTGGCGGGTGCCGACTGGGGCGTTGGGTGAGGCGTAGATGACGGTAGTGGCCGGAAAGCGCTTGCTGCAAACTCTCAAAAGAAGGTGTGGCGCTGCCTAACAGCAGGGGGATATTGTGGTAATGCGCCCTGGCAACGGCTAAGTCCCGGGCGTGATAGCGAAGCCCGTCGTGCTGTTTATAGGAGCCATCATGCTCCTCGTCGACGATAATGGCGCCTGGGTTTTTGAGTGGCGTGAAAATAGCCGAACGGGTGCCGATAATGACTAGCGCGCGGCCATTGGCTGCGGCTTCCCATACATCCAAGCGCTCCAGGTCGGTAAGCCCTGAGTGTAGCGCCACTACCGGTACCCTAAAGCGGCTTTTAAAGCGTGCCAGGGTTTGAGGTGTGAGGCCTATTTCTGGCACCAGTACCAGGGACTGCTTGCCCTTAGCGGCAAGGGCTTCAATTAGCTGAAGGTAGATTTCGGTTTTACCACTACCGGTCACGCCTTCAAGTAGGCAGGGGTGGTAGCTTTCGAGCTTTTCATGCAGTGCGGCAAGTGCCGAGGCCTGCTCTCTGTTTAGCGCAAGTGATGGTGAGGCCAGCAGATTGCCGCCAGCGGGCGGTGTGGCGGTTAGCGTGGTTTCCTGGGCACGGGCGAAGCCCTTTTTTTGCAAGGCTAGCAGCTGTTCACGGGTGAAACCGTGAGCAGTGATGGCTCGACCAGCGAGTCCGTGTGGATGCTGGCGCAGCAGGGCATACAGCTCAGCTTGTTTGGGTGCTCGCTGAAGTGCTAGGTCGTCTCCAGGTGATAGCGGTAGCCACAGGGTTTGTGTTCGTCCTCCTACCGGGTGGCCTTGGCGTAGCCTAGCAGGCATGGCCAGTTGCATCGTGTCGCCTAAGCTGTGCTGATAATAACGCGCAGCGAAATGGCATAGCCACTGCCAGTCGTTGGGCAGGGGAGCGTCATCAAGCACCTCGCTAATGGCGCGCAGCTTCTCATGGGGAAGCTCGCTGCCATTGGCAAGCTCTGCCACCACGCCGACCACTTCTCTGCGGCCAAAGGGGACGCGCACTCTTAGGCCTACCTGCCAGCCACAAGCGGGTGGCTGGCGTATTGGTAAATAGTCAAATAAACGCCGCAGCGGTGATGGTAGAGCGACTTTTAGCACTTGAAAAGATGCTGAGGAAGCGCTTTGAGGGCGTGCCTGGTTAGAAACAGAGTCGGACAATTGGCCTCCGGCGTTTAGTTTGCTAGAATGCTCGGCCGCTCTGAATCTATAGAATGGAGCGGGTAACCGGTTAGCAGTTTTTTCAAACCCGTATGCGGTGCCTGGCAATGGATCAGGTGGCGGCATACAGCTCATGAGGCTCAAGATGAAACAAGGTATCCACCCGAATTACAACACGGTCACCGCTAGCTGTTCTTGCGGTGCAAGCTTCCAGGTTGGTTCTACCTCTGGTCAGGACTTCTCTCTGGACGTGTGCTCCAACTGCCACCCGTTCTACACTGGTAAGCAGAAGCAAGCGACCACTGGTGGCCGTGTAGAACGCTTTAACAAGCGTTTCGGCGCTGCCGTTAAGCGCGGCTAATCCTAACGGATTTGCGCTGCTGCAAACACACAATGTGTTTGCAATATAAGCCCACGCTACGGCGTGGGCTTTTTATTCTCAGAGGCACGCTTTTTCCATTCCCTTCTTAACCTGATGGGCCTTTGAGGTCTTATTCTACCAAGTAATGATGCATCCATGGATGCTTCTAGCAGATGCTTTAAGTAGATACTTTTCCACAGCCGCTTCTACACAAGCAGGCCTGTGGAAAAATTTGGTTTTTTATAATTTTTAATGGAATTTATTTTCATAAATGCCGCATTGCATCAATAAGTAAACCTTTATGGCTGTTGAGCTTATTTATAAGTTGCAGTAAATGGTGTTGAAAAGTTACGAACATGTTGGAAATAGGAATGAAACAACTGTTTTTCTGCAAAGTTTACTACGTGCTTGAGACGCATGAGTTTTTTCTATATTCTGAAGCAACTTTTCTACTTTAGGCTGATTGGACCTTGACCATGATGGATGCAAATAAGCAAGCGGCTTTGGATTATCACGCTAAACCGATTCCCGGTAAGCTATCTGTGGAGTTAACTAAACCCACGGCTACCGCGCGTGATCTGGCGCTGGCGTATAGTCCTGGCGTTGCTGAGCCGGTTCGCGAAATCGCCCGTGAGGCGGAAAATGCGTATCGCTACACTGGTAAAGGAAATCTGGTCGCTGTCATTTCTGACGGAACTGCCATTTTAGGCCTTGGTAACCTTGGTCCGCTGGCCAGTAAGCCGGTTATGGAAGGTAAGGGCGTACTGTTTAAGTGCTTTGCAGGCATTAACTCAGTTGATATTGAAGTGGATGCTGAAAGCCCACAGGCGTTTATCGATACGGTGGCGCGTATTGCGGATACCTGGGGCGGCATTAACCTGGAAGATATCAAAGCCCCCGAGTGCTTTGAAATCGAAAAAGCCTTGATTGATCGTTGCAGTATTCCAGTATTTCATGATGATCAGCATGGTACGGCCATTGTGACCGCTGCCGGTATGCTTAATGCGCTGGATATTGCCAATAAGCGTATTGAAGATGTGAAGATTGTCTGCATGGGCGCGGGGGCAGCGGCAATTGCCTGCATGCGTTTGCTAGTGTCGTGTGGCGCTAGTAAAAAGAATTTGGTGATGCTTGATCGTCGCGGTGTTATTCACGCTGATCGCGATGGCATTAACGAGTATAAAGCTGAATTCGCCCGCCATACCAATATGCGCACGCTAGACGATGCCATCGACGGCGCTGATGTGTTTATTGGTCTTTCAGGTCCAGGGCTGCTTTCTGCCGAGCAAGTGAAAAAAATGGCCGCAGACCCAGTTATTTTCGCCTGTACTAACCCTGATCCGGAAATCCACCCGGCTGTGGCCCGCGAGGCACGTCCGGATGTGATTATGGCCACTGGCCGTTCGGACTTTCCTAATCAGGTAAATAACGTATTAGGTTTCCCGTTTATTTTCCGAGGTGCTTTGGATGTTCGGGCGACACGTATCAATGAGGCCATGAAGCTGGCTGCTGTCCACGCTTTGAAGGATCTGGCTCGAGAGCCGGTACCCCAGGAAGTCTTAGACGCCTATGAGCGTACTGAGATGAGTTTTGGGCGTGAGTACATTATCCCGACACCGGTCGACATTCGCCTGCTTGAGCGAGTTTCTTCGGCGGTGGCTCAGGCTGCAGTCGATTCAGGTGTGGCGCGTAAGCCTTATCCGGCGCACTATCCGCTCAAAACGGTTAATGACGTTTACGGCGCGTAAACGGTACTGCGCAGGTTGATGTAACCTCCAACGCCCGCTGATAGCGGGCGTTGGTGTTTTTGCCAGTCGCTTGATTGGTGCGCTTTAGTGCTGTTGCGGGTAACGCACCAGTCCTTCTTGAGCGGTAGATGCCACCAAGCGACCGTCGCGTCGGTAAATATGCCCGCGTGCCAGACCGCGGGCGCCGCCAGCCCAGGGAGAGTCAATCACGTAAAGTAACCAGTCATCCAGGCGGGTATCTTCGTGCAGCCACAGCGCATGGTCTAGGCTGGCGATGCGCAGTTTAGGATCGGTAAACTTGATGCCGTGAGGGATCAACCCGGTTGTTAGTAGATTGAAATCCGATACGTAGGAAAGCAAGTGGCGATGCAGGGCTGGATCATCGGGCAGCGTTCCGCCCGCTAGGCGAAACCATAGGCACTGGCCTGCAGGCGAGGCATTGTCTGGATTGCCTTTTAAATGCAGAAACTCGATAGGATGACCTGGAAAGCGCGCGTGCTTGACATCCCCGCTGTCGATTAACGCTTCTGGCGTAGGTACGTGTGGCATGGCGCGCTGATGGCTAATGCTCTCTTCGGCGCTTTGAAACGAGGCGCTACAGAAGAAGATCGGGCGCCCTTTTTGAATAGCGGTCACGCGTCGAGTCGTAAAGCTACCGCCATCGCGAATGGTATCTACTTGGTAGACGACCGGGCGATGAGGGTCGCCGGGACGCAGAAAATAGCCATGTTGTGAGTGTGGGCGACGATCTTCGGGCACGGTGCGAGCCGCAGCTGCTAATGCTTGGCCTAATACTTGGCCGCCGTAGAGCTGCGGGAAGCCGAGGTCTTGGCTTTGGCCACGAAATAGCGTCTCTTCAAGTGTTTCCAGCTCTAGTAAGCTTACCAGTAACTTCAGCGCATCGTTCATTCTCGGTATCCTTAGTGCTGTCCGTTTGGCCGCTAATGTTTGCCGAAGTAGCTATGCGGCTATGGCACAATTAAAACGATCGTTTTGCTACCTTAGCGGAGTTTGCCTTGATACGCAGCGACGAATTTTACATGCACCGAGCGCTTGACCAGGCACACCTTGCCTTTAAAGAGGGCGAGGTGCCGGTGGGCGCCGTAGTGGTGGATGCTTTGGGAACCATTATAGGAGCAGGGCGAAACTCATCGGTAGCTAGCTGCGATCCTAGCGGCCACGCGGAAATTTGCGCGCTGAGAGCAGCGGGACAGCAATTAGCTAACTACCGTTTAGAGGGCTGCACACTCTTTGTGACGCTTGAGCCGTGCATGATGTGTGCGGGTGCCATGGTCCATGCCCGTCTAACACGCTTGGTATATGGTGCGGCAGAGCCGCGCACCGGGATGGTCGAATCAAAAGCTAACCTGCTTGCTCAGCCGTGGTTCAATCATCAAGTGGTCGTCACTAGTGGCGTGCTGGCAGCGCCGGCAAAAAAGTTGCTAAAACAGTTTTTTGCTACGAAACGCTAGCCCGCGACTATCGCCAACGAGTGGCGGCGTTGGGGGTAGCCGTCGATCATTATTCCACGGGAGGAATAATATCAAAAAGTAACAGAGGCTCCTCGCTTACCAGCGTTTGTCCCAGCTGAAAAAACTGCTGGCGACTGCGTTCGACGTACTCAATCATCTCGTAGTAGCGGCGAATGTTGCGTACATAGATCACAGGCTCACCGCCGCGTGCATAGCCATGACGAGTTTGGCTATGCCACTCCCGTTGCTGAAGTAAGGGCAGCGCTGCACGGACATCTTGCCAGCTGTCTGGATTGCCACCGCGCATTTCGGCGATATTGCGGGCATCGTATAGGTGCCCGAGTCCTACGTTATAGGCTGCCATTGCCATGTAAAGCCGGTCATTGCCGACAATGCTTTCTGGCAGACGGTCTTTAATACTGCGTAAATAGCGGGCGCCGCCGTCAATGCTCTGAGCAGGATTGGTGCGGTCAGCGACACCCATCTCGCTGGCGGTTGGGTTGGTGAGCATCATTAGGCCGCGCACCCCGGTGGGAGATACTGCGTTAGGGTCCCAGTGAGATTCCTGATAGCCCACGGCAGCCAGCAGTTTCCAGTCAAACCCCGTGTCTCGAGCCGCCTTTTTGAAAAGCTCGGTATAGGCTGGCAGACGTTCATCAAGGTGGGCTAAAAACGTGCGTGTTCCCACGTACTCCAAATAATCGTCATGGCCAAAGTAACGGCTAACCAGTTGCTCCAGCGTGCCATTTTCCTGCAGTTCTTGAAGAAACTGATTGGCAGCTTCCAATAGCCCCAGCCCGCGCCCGCTAGGTACCGCCCAGGCTAACGATAGCGGCTCTCCCAAAAAGAAACCGCGCTCGACGTTAGGAAAAAAAAGCCGATTGAGGCGAAACTGATGATCAAAAATAATCGCAGCATCCAGCGTGCCGTTTTCCACCTGGGCTAACAGTTCTGCTACTTCTAGCTCGTGAGACTCTTTCCAGCTTAAGCTAGGGTAGTCGCGTTGAAGGGCGAGAAGTGCTTGGCTGGTACCTGCTTCGCTAAGCGTGCCTAACTCTAAGCCAACTAAATTTTTTGGCTCGTCTATGTTGTTCAAGCCGCGACGATAAACCACCAGTGGCTGCATTTGGATAATCGAGCGGGTGTAATGAATGCCTGGTGAATCTGGCAGCAAGGGCAGCGCTGCGGCACCTAGGTCTCCTTGTTCTCGTACGGCAGGTAGCACGCTTTCAGGATGGTGGCTTGTATTGAGATTTAAGCTAACTCCTAAGTGGTCAGCAAACCGATGCATCAGCTCATATTCAAAGCCAGTGGGGCCTTGGCGGCCTTCATAGTAAGTAGTTGGTGTGTTGCGGGTATGAATAGTAATAAAGTCTTTCGCGATGATCTGAGCGAGGTGTTCACCTTGCGGTATCGGTGTGGCACGCGGAATTAACGCTAAGAAAAGCGTAACAATAACTGCAAAATAGGCGCGATAACGCGTTATAAAATGTCGGCAAATCAACGGCAGCATGGCGTCTTGTCGGCATGAAACAAGCTGCCACGATACCCAGCCTGAGAGATGCTGTCACCTTGTTGATTTCGTGTGGGCGCCGCTTTCCAGTATCATAGTGCCTATTAGTGTCATTAAAGAGGGCCGCGCTGCGGCCCACTGATTTCCCGCACGAACTCTTCCTGCTTTAGAGGCTCCCAGATATGCTCGAACTGCGAGGCGCACCTGCCCTTTCTGCCTTCCGCCATGAACGGCTGTTAACGGTGTTGCGTGAACGTGTTCCCGAGGTGGAGGCGTTGTCCGCCCATTACGTCCACTTCATAGACCACCGCGAGACACTGGATGATGCTGCCCAGGAGTGTTTGGCCAAGCTGCTTGATTATGGCAGCCATGCGAGCCAAGACATTCCTGACAACGCCCAGCGCTTCCTGGTTGTACCGCGTTTAGGTACTCAGTCGCCATGGTCTTCTAAAGCAACTGATATTGCTCATAACTGTGGGCTGCACCAGATTGATCGCATCGAACGCGGTGTCGATTATCGGGTAGCACTGCGCGGAGCGCCTAGCGCTGAACAGTTAGGCGCAATCAGCGCGCTACTGCACGATCGTATGACGGAGAACGTGCTGTCTGACGTTGCCGATGCGGTCAAGCTGTTTGCTCATCACGCGCCTGCGCCACTGGGCAGTGTCGATATCTTGGAAGGCGGCCGCGATGCGTTGGCGACGGCCAACCGAGAATTAGGGCTGGCGCTTGCCGACGATGAAATCGACTATCTGGTAGCTGCGTTTATTGAGCTGGGTCGCAATCCTAGTGATGTCGAGCTGATGATGTTTGCCCAGGCGAACTCTGAGCACTGCCGCCACAAAATCTTCAACGCGGACTGGGTTATTGATGGTGAGGCCCAGAGCCATTCGCTGTTTAAGATGATTAAGAATACCTTCGCGACCTCGCCGGATAACGTGCTCTCGGCCTATAGCGACAACGCAGCGGTGATCAAAGGTAGCCAGGGAGGGCGCTTCTTCCCCACGCCACTGACTGGCGCTGAGGGGGAGCGGGCTAGCTACGACGCCCACCAAGAGCCTATCCACATTCTGATGAAGGTGGAAACTCACAACCACCCTACAGCGATTGCACCATTCCCAGGCGCGGCGACCGGTTCCGGCGGTGAAATTCGTGATGAGGGGGCGACCGGTATCGGCGGCAAGCCGAAGGCCGGCCTGTCGGGCTTTACCGTATCCAACCTGCGTATCCCCGAGTTCGTACAGCCTTGGGAAGCGTTTGACTACGGCAAACCAGAGCGCATGCAGTCAGCGCTGCAAATTATGCTGGACGGCCCCATCGGTGGTGCAGCGTTTAATAATGAATTTGGTCGGCCCAATCTGACGGGCTACTTCCGTACCTACGAACAGGATACGTTGAGCGACGATGGTATCGAGCGTCGCGGCTTCCACAAGCCGATTATGCTGGCCGGTGGTTATGGCAACATTCGTGCTCACCATGTGCAGAAAGGGGAGATTCCCGTAGGTGGCAAGCTCATCGTGATGGGTGGCCCGGCCATGCTGATCGGTCTGGGTGGTGGCGCAGCGTCTAGCATGGCATCAGGCGAGTCCAGCGCGGACTTGGATTTTGCCTCGGTGCAGCGGGAAAACCCGGAAATTGAGCGTCGCGCCCAGGAGGTCATCGACCGCTGTTGGGCGCTGGGCGATAAAAACCCGATTCGCTTTATTCACGATGTAGGTGCAGGCGGGCTATCCAACGCCTTGCCGGAGCTGGTCAAAGACGGTAACCGCGGTGGCCTGTTTGACCTGCGTGCCGTGCCTAACGCTGAACCGGGTATGAGCCCGCTGGAAATTTGGTGTAACGAAGCCCAAGAGCGTTATGTGCTGGCTGTTGCCCCTGACGACTTAGCTACCTTTGACGCACTGTGCAAGCGTGAGCGTTGCCCCTATGCAGTGGTCGGTGAGGCCATGGAGCATCACCACCTGGAGGTTCGCGACGGCCATTTTGATACCAAGCCGGTCGATCTCCCGATGAGCGTGCTATTTGGCAAGCCGCCAAAGATGACGCGCTCGTTTGAACGTCAGACTCCAGAGCTGTCTGGCGTTATGCTTGATAACCTGGATCTGCGCGAAGCGATGGATCGGGTGTTGCGCCTGCCCACCGTGGCATCGAAGAGCTTTTTGATTACCATTGGCGACCGTTCAATTACCGGCCAAGTCGCCCGCGATCAGATGGTTGGCCCTTGGCAGGTGCCGGTGGCTGATGTGGCCGTGACCACGGCTAGCTTCGACACCCACGCTGGTGAAGCCATGGCGATGGGCGAACGCCCGCCAGTGGCGCTAATTAACCCTGCTGCCAGCGCCCGTTTAGCGGTTGCCGAAGCGATTACTAACTTAGCGGCGGCGCCAATTGGCAAACTGTCAGATATTAAGCTTTCAGCTAACTGGATGAGCGCTGCCGACCATCCTGGTGAAAACCAGGCGCTCTATGATGCGGTACACGCCGTCGGTATGGAGCTGTGTCCGGCACTCGGCATTGCCATTCCGGTAGGTAAGGATTCCATGTCAATGCGTACCGCTTGGCAGGAAGGCGACAGTTCGGGCGAAAACAGTGCTGACGAAAAGAGCATCACATCGCCGCTTTCGCTGGTGGTCACTGGGTTTGCGCCGGTCACCGATGCGCTGGCGACGCTGACACCGCAAATCAATCTGGAGCAGGACGAATCAGACCTGATTCTGATCGACCTGGGAAATGGACAAAACCGCTTAGGTGGTTCTGCGCTGGCGCAAGTCTATGGGCAAGTCGGTAATGACTGTCCAGATGTTGATGACCCAGAAGACCTGAAAGCATTTTTCGAGGTCATTCAGGGCCTCAACCGTGATGGCAAGCTGCTGGCCTATCACGACCGTAGTGATGGTGGCCTGCTGGTCACGCTGTTGGAAATGGCCTTTGCTGCCCATGCGGGTCTTGAGATTAAGCTGGACTGGCTGATTGATGAGCCGGTGGAAGCGTTCAATGCGCTGTTCTCTGAAGAGCTGGGTGCGGTGATTCAGGTGAGCCGTGAGCACACTGAAGAAGTGCTCACCCAGTTCGCCATGGCAGGTATCGAAACATGCGGTGTTATTGCGCGTCCCCGTTATGACGACCAAGTGCGGGTAACGCTGTTTGAAGAACCGCTGCTGGAAACTACTCGCCAACTGACACAGCGCACCTGGGCAGAAACCAGCTACCGCATGCAGGCACTGCGTGATAACCCAGAGTGCGCCAAGAACGAATTCGATAGCCTGCTGGATGTGCGTGATCCTGGCCTAAGCGCTGCACCTAGCTTTGATATCAACGATGATATTAGCGCGCCGTTTATTAACACGGCCAAGCCCGCTGTTGCTGTACTGCGCGAGCAAGGCGTTAATGGTCAGGTCGAGATGGCCTGGGCGTTCCATAAAGCGGGCTTCGACGCTGTGGATGTACACATGAGTGACATCCTGGAAGGACGTGTTTCGCTTGATGAGTTCAAAGGCTTAGTCGCCTGCGGTGGTTTCTCTTACGGTGACGTGCTGGGTGCTGGCGGCGGTTGGGCAAAGTCGGTGTTGTTCAATGAGCGTGCCCGTGAGCAGTTTGCCAACTTCTTCACCCGTGACGACAGCTTCTCGCTGGGTGTGTGTAATGGTTGTCAGATGCTCTCGCAGCTCAAGACACTGATCCCGGGGGCTGAAAGCTGGCCTGCGTTTGAGCGTAACGAATCTGAGCAGTTTGAAGCACGCGTAGCGATGGTGCGGGTAGAGAAAAGCCCATCGATTCTGCTGGCGGGTATGGAAGGCTCTAAGTTACCGATTGCTGTGGCCCACGGTGAAGGGCGTGCCGAGTTCCGTGATACCGCGCACCTGCGCAGTATGCAGTCCAGCAGCCAGATAGCGCTGCGTTATATCGATAACTACGGTCAAGTAACAACCCGCTACCCAGCTAACCCTAACGGCTCGCCGTCAGGAATCACCGGCCTCACCACACCGGATGGCCGTGTGACCATTATGATGCCTCACCCAGAGCGGGTGACTCGCGCGGTCACCAACTCCTGGCGTCCGGCCGAATGGACTGAGGATGGCGCTTGGCTGCGTTTATTCCGTAACGCCCGTGTGTGGCTGGGCTGATATACCCTGTCATGCTAAACAAAAGCGGCCTGCGGGCCGCTTTTTTCCTGTGGTGGAGAAGTGATCTTGGTAGTGGTGGCGATAAAATGAAACGTTTGTTTGAAAATGCCTCGTCTACGCGCCACACTCAGTTCACAGGCGCGTTTATCACGCCATAAGCGCACTACTTTACCAGCACGGCGATCGCCCACCGGTGGCGAGCCAAAGGAATCTTCGGGAGCTCGAATGCATCAACTCCTCAATGAACGTGTGACTCTGACGTTTGCTGATCATGTGGCTGAGGTCATGTTGTCGCGACCTAATCACCACAATGGTCTGGATTGGGCCATGATTGATGGTCTGTTGGCAGCCCAACACTGCCTGACCCAACTCGCTGGGCTGCGTGCAGTGGTCTTGAGCGGCGATGGTGACAGCTTTTGCGCGGGGCTCGATATGGCGTCGATCATGAGCGAGGCGGAACGGCTGCCCACCCTGCTGGCGCCCGACGAAGCGGGTATCAACCCGGTTCAGCGCTTGGCTCTAGGCTGGCGTGAAGCGGGGGTTCCCGTGGTAGCTGCCTTGCATGGGCATGTCTACGGTGGCGGCCTGCAGATAGCGCTGGGTGCCGATATCCGTATTCTCCACCCCAGCGCAAAATTGGCGCTGCTGGAGATTGATTGGGGCATCATCCCCGATATGGCCATTAGCGTGACGGGCGTGGGGCTACGCCAGGATGTACTTCAGGAGCTGGCGATAAGTGGACGCAAGGTGTCAGGGGAGGAAGCCTATCAGCTTGGCTTGGGCAGCCGCCTGAGCGATACGCCTCAGGGTGCTGCCCGAGAAACCGCAGCGCTTATTGCCTCGCGCTCACCTCGTGCCGTCGCTGCGGCTCGTGAACTGTTTGCTCATGGTCCGAATCTGGCTCCTCGCGATCGACTAGCCCTCGAAGCGCAGCTGCAGCGGCAGCTTTTAGCCGGTGCTGAGCAGCGTGAGGCGGTAAGTGCACGAATGGAGCGTCGCGCCCCGCGTTTCGACTGACATGCCCCAATTCAATCCTTCCAGCGATCCCATTTCTGGCTCACCACCCCGTTTGCGCCCCTACCAAACGGAGGCGGTAAAGCGTGTAGTCGGTCACTTCCGTGCCAGCAGCGCGCCTGCAGTGGTGGTATTACCCACTGGGAGCGGTAAGTCGTTAGTGATTGCTGAGCTGGCCAGGCTAGCTCGTGGCCGTGTGCTGGTACTGGCCCATGTGCGTGAGCTGGTTGAGCAAAATCATGCCAAGTACCAAGCCTACGGGCTTGAGGCAGATATCTTTAGCGCGGGCCTCAAACGTAAAGAGGCCAGCCGACAAGTAGTGTTTGGCTCGGTGCAATCAGTGGTGCGTAATCTAGAGCGCTTCAGTGACGCCAGTTTTACGTTATTAGTGATTGATGAATGCCACCGAGTGTCGCTGGAAAAAGATGCCAGCTATCGCCAAGTGATTGAGCATCTGCAGCGTCAGAATCCGCAGCTAAAGATTCTCGGTTTAACCGCCACGCCGTATAGGTTAGGGCAGGGGTTTATCTACCACCGCCATCATCACGGCATGGTACGCGGCGATGAAGCGTGCTTCTTTGCCGAATGCGTCTTTGAGCAGCCGCTACGATTGATGGTGAAACAAGGTTTTTTGGCGGATCCTAAACGGCTAGATATGGCCATTGAAGGCTACGATTTTTCCGCCTTGGCTCCTGCCTCTAACGGTTGGTTTCGTGAGGAAGAGCTCAATCGCGTTGTTGCTGGTAGCCGTGCTACGCCAAGGATTATTCAGCAGGTGGTTGAGTACGCTGAAGAACGCCAAGGGGTGATGATTTTTGCCGCAACGGTCGCGCATGCTGAAGAAGTTGTCAGCTACTTACCCGCGGACCAAGCGGCGCTGATTACCGGTGCGACGGCCTCCCAAGAGCGCACCTCTCTGATTGAGGCGTTCAAGGCGCGTAAGCTTAAGTTTCTAGCTAATGTGGCCGTGCTAACCACAGGGTTCGACGCGCCTCATGTGGATTTAATCGCTATTCTGCGGCCCACGGAATCTGTGAGCCTTTACCAGCAGATTGTTGGTCGAGGGCTGCGTTTATCACCGGATAAAACCAACTGCCTAGTGTTGGATTTTGCAGGCAACCCCTGGGATCTTTATGCGCCAGAAGTAGGTGAGCCAAAACCAGACAGCGACAGCGAACCGGTCCAGGTTGAGTGCCCCGCGTGTGGCCATGCCAACCTGTTCTGGGGTAAGCGTGATGGAGAGCTGGTGATTGAGCATTTTGGCCGCCGCTGCCAGGGGCTGGTAGACAACCCCAATCCGCCCACTAAGCCGGGCAAGAGTAAGCAGGGCATCTATCAAAAACAGTGCGATTTTCGTTTTCGCTTTAAAGTTTGTGAGCAGTGTGGCGCTGAGAATGATATTGCCGCTCGCCGATGTCATGGTTGTGAGCAACTGCTGGTGGATGCCGACGATAAGCTCAAAGACGCACTCAAATTAAAAGATGCCAAAGTGCTGCGAGTCAGCGGTATGCAGTTAGAGGCCACGACCAATGGGCGGGGGCTGCCACGTCTAAAAGTGACCTATTACGATGAAGATAGCGCGAGCTTGGCAGAGTGGTTTGCGCTGGAAACGCCTGCTCAGCGGCGGGCATTTTATGCTGTTTTTTTACGTAACCATCTGCGTGCGCCAGGCGCTAAGTGGCAGCCTGTTTCGCCGGTCGAAGTGGTCGAAGAGCAGCGCCGCCTGCGCCATCCCGATTTTGTTGTGGGGCGTAAAGTCGGACGGCACTGGCAGCTTCGCGATAAGCTGTTTGACTACCAAGGGCGTTATCGCAAGGCGGCTGAGGCAGGCTAGCAATACCTCGATAGGTGACACGCTGTTACACTGGCGAGCATAGCCATTTAACTAACCATGGGCGCTCAGCTAACCATGGATGTTTAACTAACAAGGAACACGCCCCGCGTGAGCGAGACGCCAAACGCCCATGTTGATCACGAACTTATTGAGCCAACTGCCGAACCGGTAGCGGAAGCGCTTGGGCGCCTGTTTGATGAGCCCATCATGCAGTTGCCGGAGGATCTCTATATACCGCCAGAGGCGCTGCGCGTGTTTCTAGAGGCCTTCGAAGGGCCGCTTGATCTGCTGCTCTATCTTATCCGCCGTCAGAACCTGGATATTTTGACGATCAATGTGGCGACCATTACTCATCAATACATTGAGTATGTGGAATTGATGAAAGCTATGGAGATTGAGCTGGCCGGAGAGTACTTATTAATGGCGGCTATGCTGGCGGAAATTAAATCCCGCACACTACTGCCGCGCCCACCGAAGGCAGAAGGCGAAGAGGAAGAAGATCCCAGGGCTGAGCTGATTCGCCGTCTGCAAGAGTATGAGCGCTTAAAGGAAGCCGCCGAAACGTTGGACACGCTGCCTCGAGTAGGGCGTGACTGGTTTAGTGTACAGGCGGGCCTGCCCCCGTTAGAGGCGCGGATAATTCATCCCGATGTTGGATTGGATGAGCTGTTTGGGGCGCTGTCGGATATTCTGAAACGCGCTGAGTTGGCGCAAGCTCACCAAATCAGCCGCGAGGTGCTCTCTACCCGCGAACGCATGCTGAAAATTATGGAGCAGTTAAGTCACGATGGGGACCATCAGCGCTATACCCCGTTTGAAGCATTGTTTACGTTGGAGGAAGGGCGCGCCGGAGTAGTGGTGACGTTTATGGCCATTTTAGAGTTAGCCAAAGAAGCCATGATCGAAATTGTACAGAACGCGCCATTGTCGCCCATTCATGTGCGTGCGCGACGTGCAGCCCTCACAGATGGAGAGGAGAGCGCATTTGAAGAGGCTGACTCAGACGATGGCGCCTCAGAGTCTGCATTTGAGGAATCTGCATTTGAGCCTGACGAGGAGTCGCCGTGAGAGACACCACGTTAGACGATATTATTGAAGCGGCATTACTGGCCGCTGGCGAGCCGCTTTCTTTAGAGCGGCTTGAAACGCTGTTTTTAGCAGACGAGTGCCCGTCTAAAAAAGCGCTGCGCGATACCTTGTCCCGCCTTGTCCTGCGCCATGAAGAAGGAGCGCTGGAGCTAGTAGAGACCGCGTCAGGATTCCAGTTGCGTATTCGCCCGCGGCTCTCTCATTGGGTGTCGCGACTATGGGACGAGCGGCCACAGCGCTACTCCCGGGCACTGTTGGAAACACTGGCGCTGATTGCCTATCGCCAGCCGGTGACGCGGGGAGATATCGAAGACGTGCGCGGTGTGAGTGTTAGTAGCTCTATTATCCGCACGCTAATGGAGCGAGGGTGGATTCGCGTGGTAGGCCATCGAGATGTGCCTGGGCGACCAGCCGTTTATGCCACCACCCGCAGCTTTTTAGATGATTTTGGCTTGAAAACCTTGGATGCATTGCCGCCGATGCATGAACTGGTCAATGCCGATGAAAGCGATACGGTTATTGAGCAAGATGAAACGCAGCCAGCACTGGACGAAATGCCTGAAACCGTGCAGGATGCGCCACCCCAGAGTGAAGAGATAGCTTCAGCTGAGATTGTTGCAGCAGAGATAGCTGATAAACACGCCGAGACGGCGTTAACCCAGCCGCTGAGTTTTGCCGATTTAGAGGCTCGCTTAGCGACACGTGCGCAGCGTAACGATGATGATGCGCGCACGCAGACTAACGATGTGAGGTCAGACGACCATGAGTCAGAGTAATAACACCACGCCCCCCGCCAGTGAAAAGCTGCAAAAAGTACTGGCCCGGGCAGGGCTAGGGTCACGCCGTGAAATGGAAACTGCCATTTCCGATGGTCGGGTAAAGGTTAATAGCCAGGTAGCCAAGTTAGGCGACCGAGTAGAAGCCCGCGATAAGGTCAGTTTTGATGATCGCCCGGTGTCGCTGCGCCCCGAAGAGGAAGTGCCGCGCCGTGTGATTATGTACAACAAGCCGGAAGGAGAGTTGTGCACGCGTAAAGACCCAGAAGGGCGGCGCACGGTGTTTGAACGTCTCCCTCGCCTGAAAGGCGAGCGCTGGGTTGCCATAGGTCGTTTGGATATTAACACTAGTGGCTTGTTGCTATTCACCACAGACGGTGAGCTTGCAAACCGACTAATGCACCCTTCGACCCAGGTCGAGCGAGAGTACGCGGTTCGCGTGATGGGTGAGGTCAAGCGCGAGCATATTGTCGCCATGGTTGATGGCGTTATGCTAGAAGATGGTCCAGCGCGCTTTACTGATGTACAAGAATTTGGCGGCGAAGGCATTAATACCTGGTTTCACGTGGTGATTTTAGAAGGTCGTAACCGCGAAGTACGCCGCCTGTGGGAATCTCAGGGGCTAACGGTTAGTCGTCTGAAGCGGGTGCGCTACGGCAACATCTTCCTTGATAAGCGCGCTAAAGCCGGCGAATGGGTTGAGCTCTCCCAAGATGAGGTCGACGACCTAGCTACGTTAGCAAATCTAGAAACTCGCAAGGTACCTGCACTAACACCCGATGAGAAAAACCGCTGGAGCCGTGATAAACACAAACGCCGCCCGGTTCAAGCTATGCGCAAGCCTAAGCGTCGCTAATAACGATCAACACCATCGGCACTATAACGAGTAGTGCCTCTCTGGTAATTCGATGAGGGTCTCCGTAGGCATCAATGTCTTCGGGACCCTTTTGTGTTTTCAGCCACTGTGTTACTAGCAATGCCCAGTGGTGTGGCCCCGTTCCTGTGCTGCTTTTTTGCCATCTACGTTACCGAGTTGCGATTAAGCCCAACCGGTGGGCGTGTATTTCCTCTCTTTGATCAATGTTGATTCTCTAATGCCTCTGAACTTCATCAAGTGAGAAAGATTTACTGCAAGGTGGATTTATCTCACCAGAGATGCGGCGATTTAATGCCGTATCTACAATCAATAAAAGTAATGCGCTGACAGGTCAAACGGTAATAATTGGGAGCTGTGAGGTGGCCCGTCTGCTCAATAAGAATACTAGTTGGGGCTCTTTTTACTTAACACCGACAGGTGGTAATTGGTTGAAAGAGATATGATTTTGACGCAATGGGACGTCTATATTAACCACAGCGCTAGTACTACAGGTAGGCCCTCTTTGACAGCATGATGTTATAGCAGTTGTGGAAGATATTGTTGTAAAGCAATGCGTGTATATGGAAGGTGATGTTGAGTTAAAAATTGTAGCGTAATTCTAAAGTTGATTAGCCGTCAGCCGAAGCCTTGTCATCCATATTAATTTAATCGTTATGGTTGAAGGAGCCTTGGTTTTACCTGAGTTTAAAGACAGCAGTAACGAGAAAGGTAAAGTACCAAATGGTTTTGAAACCCTTGGCGAGGTGTTGGTAGCGGGCTCTGAGTTGCAGAATCCACTTTAGATGAGCTTAATTAAAATACAGATGTGACTTGATTAAGACTTTAACGTTGGCATTATTGCCAAAGAACCGAGTCCGAAGGGCTTGTACGTTTTTTAGACAAAGATAGCCCAATATTGGCACGCAGTTTTTTGCAATCGATGCGGCCACTCTTAGTGGTATTGATGGCTAAATACTGGAATAGATGCTGCAAGGAAAGCCGTCATGTCACTCAAGTGATCATCGCGACATGGAGTGAAGCTAACTATGAGAAACCTCAGTGCTGACAAACTTAAAAATAAGACTCCCTACGTAGCATGGGCATTGGCTGCCAGTTTTTTGTCATGGGGCGGGATTAACACGACGTGGGCGCAGGTGAGTGAACCGTCGACATTGGAGGGTAACACTAATCAGCCAGTGCAAGAGGCTCGACAGCTAACCATGCAAGCCGCGGTGCAACAAGCGGTTAACTGGTACCCTTCTATTGCGGAAACATTGGGACGCTTATATCAGCAAAATGAGCAGGTGGCGGTGGCACGTTCAGGGGCGCTACCTCAAGTCAATGCAGGACTCTCATCAGAGTACAGAACATCCAGTAGCCAAACGGAAGAGGCGTTTAATATTACTGCCTCCCAGATGCTCTATGACTTTGGCAAAGTTGAAAATGAGGTAAAAGCCGAATTATTTGGAGTAGAGCGCGATCAGGCAAGAGTTCTATTGGCAATTGATCAGCTAGCGCTTGAAGTCGCTCAAGCGGTGATTGATATTCAGCGATTTGAAGCTTTGCTAGCGATTGCAGATGATCAAATTAACAGTGTCACCGATATACAGTTGTTAGCGGAAAGACGTTCAGAACTTGGCGCTAGTACACGCTCTGATGAGGTGCAGGCGCAGTCAAGGGTGGAAGCGGCTAGAGCAATACGTGAGCAGTACCAGTCACAGTTGACGATTAGTCAAAATAACTTAAGTCGGCTTATCGGAGCGCAAGGGCCAGTTAGCGTTGCGGACACACTTCCTGATGGCCTGTTACAAGTATGTAAGGCAGCTTCTGATCAGTTTCATAATGTACCGGAAATCATGGTGGCTGATGCCCAGCGCGAAGAAGCACGAGCACAAATTGCTCGGCGTGAGGCAGATTTTTACCCAACGATCTCCGCAGAGGCAGGCTTTAATCAATTTGTTAACCAGATCGGCAACAATGATGATACAGATGTATCGCTGCGGTTTAATGTATCCAGCAGCCTATATCAAGGTGGAGCCACCCTTGCGCAACGGCGATCTGCTGACTATGTACTGCAAGCACTAGAGGCATCAAAAGATAATATTTTAATTGAGTTACAAAGAAGAGTGCAGGATGCCCAGGAGCAAGCTCGTAGTGCTATGAGCCAAATTGATATTCTAAGGAAAAGAGTAGAGGACATGGCGATCACTCAGGAGCTATATCGACAACAGTATTTATCACTTGGGACGCGTTCATTGCTTGACTTGTTGAACGCAGAGGAAGAAATACAGCAGGCTAGGATTAATATGGAGAGTGCGCGTTACGATATGTATGCGGTTCAACTTGACTGCCTTTATGCATCTTCAGGTTTTCGCGATATGTTTGAAATAAGTAATGAAACTGTTCAAGGTGTTAGTTTATCTCCGTTGTAGTTGCGCTCGCCTCTTGTTCATGATTTTTCTTTGAGTGCTCTCCGTGAGGCTTTTATGTGTTTATGAGATGCGCTTTTTCTCGCACAACTGTCTACTATGATTTAATTATAAAATATAAGGTGTATAAATATGCCAAATGAAGAATCAGTAGAGCATGGTGAGGCTCAAAACGCCATATTTGATCATTGGATAGAGGCAATAGCAATAGTCGCCCGCCACTATCGATTAGATTACTCTGCTGAAAACGCTAAAATTCGTTCAGCTTGGAGCCAAGGGGCGGCGCTTTCTGATGCGTTTCGTGGTATTGCTCATCAATTGGGCATGACACTGACGATTGAGCCTTACAATAAAAAATTAATGACGCCCTGGCGGTTGCCCATTGTTGTGCAGTTTGACAATGGCCAGCTAGCTGTTATTGAAACAATAAGCAGTCAGAATGAAGTTGGACTGGTTTATTGTGGTGATGGGGGAGTAAAAAGCAGGCTTAATATAAGTGTGCTTGAACAGCACGCTGTAGGTCTTTATATGGCTCGGCCAGCACGTTCGGTGCCTGATTCACGCGTCGATGAATATATAAAACCTCATGATAAGCACTGGTTAAGAAAAATTGTTCTGCGGGATTGGAAACCGTATGGACACATTATGTTGGCCGCTTTAATTTCTAATATTCTAGCGCTGGCTGGAATTGTATTTACGCGGCAAGTTTATGATCGTGTGATACCCGCTGAATCCTACTCAACACTTTATGTGTTATTTAGTGGCGTTGTGGTTGCACTGATCTTTGACTTTATTTTGAGAAGGGTAAGGGTTCGGGTAACAGATCTACTGGGCAAACGTGCTGATTTACGCATGTCTGATAAAGTATATGGTCATGCGCTAAGAATTAAAAACTCAGAAAGACCGACGTCAACAGGCACATTTATATCGCAAATTCGCGAGTTAGAACGCGTTAGAGAGCTAATGACGTCAACGACGGTTACTGCGTTTTCAGATATGCCCTTTTTTATCCTTTTCTGTTTTGTTTTTTGGTATATCGCCGGCTCTTTAGTGTTAGTGCCAGTGGTGGCGGTGATGCTCATGCTGTTGCCCGCTATTTTGATACAGGGGAAACTAAAGAAATTAGCTACTGAGTCAATGCGAGAGTCGTCGCTGCGTAATGCAATGTTAGTTGAGTCTATACAAGGTATGGATGATATAAAATCGCTACAGGCTGAACCTAGGTTTCAAGGCCAGTGGAATCATTATACGTCCGAAGTTGCCGACTCAAGTCTTAGGCTAAGATACATTACCAACACATTAAGTGTCTGGAGCCAAACCATTATCACAGGGGTGTTTGCAACGGTTGTTCTGGTTGGGGCTCCAATGGTGATGTCTGGTGACCTAACAAGCGGTACGTTGATAGCGGCTTCTATTCTATCGTCCAGAATGTTGTCGCCAATGACAGGTTTGACGCAAGTGCTTAGCAAATGGCAACAAGCCAAGGTGGCTGCTGAAGGTCTTGATAAATTAATGCAGCGTTCGACGGACTATCCTGAAACAGAAAAAAGTGTTCATCGTCCAGTTATCAACGGTGATTATCTATTTAGCGATACAACGTTTAAATACAGTGCCGACGCTAAAACGCCATCACTTAAGATTGAGCAGCTACAAATAAAACTGGGTGAGAAAGTGGCTGTTTTAGGACGTAATGGTGCGGGTAAGTCGACGCTGTTACAGGCGTGTTCGGGGATGTTGGAGTCTTCGGAGGGTGAAGTAACGCTGGACGGTATCCGCCTTTCACACATTGACCCTGCTGATGTTCGGCGTGATGTGGCTTTCCTTAGCCAGAACGCAAGGTTATTTCACGGCACTATCCGTGAAAACCTATTGATGGCTAAACCCATGGCATCCGACCAGGACTTGATCGAGGTGTTGGAAATGTCAGGTGCCCAAGGTTTCATTCGCAAGCTTGCAGATGGGCTCGACCACGTTATTTTAGAAGGTGGCAGCGGCCTTTCTGGAGGGCAGAAACAGGCACTATTGTTAGCCCGTTGCTTTCTTCGCCAGCCCAATGTTTTGCTGCTTGATGAGCCTACCGCGTCACTGGATGACAGTTCAGAGAAACATATCATTCAATCACTAGCTGCATTCGCGGCTAATAAAACCTTAGTGGTCTCCACGCATCGCATGGCCTTATTGAGCTTAGTGGAGCGTATTATCGTGGTTGATAATGGCCGTATTGTGATGGATGGTAAAAAAGCTGACGTGCTCGCTAAACTTAAACGTAACCCTACGACTGTTAAACGTGGTGTAAATTCGTCGCAAAACCTGCATCGGAAAGGTGGGGAGGGGGCATCATGAGTCAGTCAAACAATCATAAAGCAGATTCGAAAAGGTTGCTTTTTCTTGATTTTGAACAAGATAGGCAACGCCAGGATCAACATTCCGATGATGCTAAAACGACCCGTTCGGTGCGTATTATTTGGTGGGTATTAGCCTGCTTCTTGAGCTTCGCTGTCTGGGCCTACTTCGCAGAGCTGGTCGAAGTGGCTTCCGGCGAGGGCAAGGTGATTCCCTCTTCACGCGAACAAATTGTGCAGTCGCTTGAAGGTGGGATCGTGACCCAGCTAAACGTGCGAGAAGGAGATATTGTTGAAGCTGGGCAAGTGCTGGCTCAACTAGATCCAACCCAGTCTCAATCTATCGTTGAAGAAACAGCAGCTAGATACAGAGCGGCCTTAGCACGGGCAAGCAGACTGGAGGCTGAGGTAAATGAAGAGCCTCTTACTTTTCCAGAAGAACTAGATAATTATTCAGGTTTAGTGGCCGGAGAGCGGTCACTGTACGCAACAAGAACCAATGCACTAGAGAGTTCGCTTTCAGGTATCGAAGATACGTTAGCAATAGTGCGAGAAGAGTTAGGGCTAACAAGATCACTCGCTCAGGTGGGGGCAGCAAGTAACGTGGAAGTGCTCAGGCTGCGCCGCCAGGAAGCTGAGTTGGAGCTCCAAGCTGCCGATGTCCGATCAGAGTACTTTGTGTTGGCTAGGGAAGAACTTGCTGAGGCTCGCGCTGACATAGAAGCTTTTTCTTCTGTGATTATGGGGCGCTCGGATACGCTTTCCCGGCTTACTATGCTTTCTCCAGTAAGGGGGGTGGTAAAAGATGTGGAGGTAACAACCAGGGGAGGGGTGATTCCACCTAATGGTCGGTTAATGACTATTGTGCCTTTGGATGATCAATTACTGATCGAAGCACGTATCTCGCCACGAGATATCGCGTTTATTCATCCTGGGCAGATGGCTAACATTAAAATAACGGCTTATGACCATAGTACTTATGGTGGCATGGAAGGTGAGGTTGTGACGATTTCACCGGATACGGTACAGGATGAAGCCGACCCTAATATTTTTTACTACCGTGTGTTTGTACGAACAGAGAAGGATTCGTTAGAAAATGATATAGGCACAACATTTGATATTGTGCCTGGTATGGTGGCGACAGTGGATATACGCACGGGCAGTAAAACTGTCTTTGATTACTTGGTAAAACCACTGAATCGCGCACAGAACGCGATGCGAGAAAGATAACAGGTAGTATGTGTCGCGAGTAGTGAATACTACAAGTAAGTGGTGGCGAATTTTGGGTGATTGCCGCCATTTTTTTCACTGCTTCGTAAGTTATCTTTAGTAATAATTCATCGATAAGCTTCTTTGGCTGAGAGTTATTGGTGTTAATCTTCCTCCCTTTCCTCATTAACTGCTTAACTTTCTCCTTGCCTACTGGAGCAGATCACTAGGGCTAGCACAGTAGGTCGTTCTAGTAGCACTATTACTTAAATACGTCAATTTGGCACTGCTCAAAAAGTGTAGTGGCATAAGTGGCGCGTATTATTAATGTGATCTAATTTTAGTGAGTTTCGTAATGAATAATAAATAAGGTTACGTCGTCGGGGCCGAGTTGATGACATGCTCCACGCACGTGAGACGTTTCGCAAACAAGCTACTGTTACTGGCTAGCAAGGTTCGAGCATTGGTGGGGGCGCTCTTCCAATCGTATCGGTAGCGATGACGTGTAACGGAAAAGCTATGGAACAATATAATCAACCAAGGGCTGTGCTATCGGTAGGTGGGGGGGAGTTAGCATCAAGCAGTACTATCTGTTCTGCTTATGTAGAGGCGTTTCCTAGTGCTCAACTATCTCACGCAGATGCTGAACTCTCAACGTCAGCCCAGTCTCAGAAAGTCAGCTTTTTAGCTGATTTTTTATTTGAGTTTGATAGCTATGCCTTTCTTTCGTCAGGCCTATCAGAACATCAGTGTGTTATTCAAGGCGCCCAGGCGAGGTTTCAAGTTTCCAAGATTTTAGTGGCTGGGAAGAAAGGCCAAATTGGTTCGGCAGAATACAACTTGCGGCTTTTTGAACAGCGGAAAAAAGCAGTTGCTTTATCAAAAGAGTGCTTGGCGTTTAACCGCCGCGTCGAGATTTTCTCACCAGAAAGTATTTGAAACTGAGCGTGGCTAGCTTTTTCAAGTTTGCCAAACACTTCTAATTAAAGGAGGGCCTAATCCAACAATAATTGGTTTTGACTTTGAAAGTTCTTTCCAGCCTTGAGAGTTTTCTGGCCGAGATGCACCAGTGTTCTACAGGATGTTTGGGGAAAGCGAATTCGTCAAGGTAACCCTTTGGAAGTAAAACGAAAATAGGTGAAGCATGGACAATGCACTCATTGTCATTACTCCTAAAGCGGGTGGTGATTCGGTTGAAATACCAAGAGGCAGTGTTGTTGATTTGCAGGAACCGAGCGTCGTTACGATTTCTGTAGGACCTGAAGAAACTGCCGCTTTTGATCAGTCGGGAATGGATCTGATTATCACCCTGAAATCCGGTGAGCAAATTGTCATCGCTGGCTTTTTTAATACCCTAGAGGGGGAGCGCACGGAATTACTTCTCAAGGATTCTGAAGAGGTGATTTGGTGGGGGCAGTACGAGGTACCTTGGTCTGGATTTGAGTTCTCTGAAACCCTAGTGGCAGCAGGCGGGCAAATGCAAGATAGTAGCTCCCCAACTTTGGCAGCTGCATTAGGAATGCTTGGTTTAGTTGGCATTGCTGCAGCTGCCTCCTCTTCGTCTTCCTCAAACAGCGACTCTGATTCCGACGCTGACGCCGATGCCGATGCAGACGCAGATGCCGACTCGGATTCTGATAGCGACTCGGATGCAGATGCTGACGCAGATGCAGA
>NZ_BJUL01000013.1 GCF_007989605.1 Vreelandella venusta
TATTGGTGTTGAAAGTGCTGACACTTTCCTGCGCCCCATCTATGCGGGCAACGCCATCGCCACAGTAAAAAGCGACGACGCGCTGAAAGTGATGACCGTGCGTACCACCGCGTTTGATGCGGTCGAGAGCACGGGTAGCGCCTCTGTCGAAGCGGTAGACGTAGTGGTTGAAAATGGTCAGTCTAGCTTTGTTAAGCAAGAGCTGGCGCAATCCGACCGCCCTGAACTTGGTGGTGCTAAAGTCGTGGTGTCTGGTGGTCGTGGTATGGGCAACGGCGAAAACTTTAAGCTGCTTGACGGCATTGCTGACAAGCTGGGTGCTGCCATTGGTGCCTCACGAGCGGCGGTAGATGCCGGTTTTGTGCCCAACGATATGCAAGTTGGTCAAACCGGCAAGATCGTAGCCCCTGAGCTATACATTGCCGTGGGTATTTCTGGTGCGATTCAGCACCTAGCGGGCATGAAAGACTCAAAAGTGATTGTAGCGATCAACAAAGACGAAGAAGCGCCGATCTTCCAAGTCGCTGATTATGGCTTGGTGGGGGATCTCTTCGAGGTTCTGCCGGAGCTTGAAAGTAAGCTATAAGCCACTGAATCTAAACTGGCTAAAAGCCGACTTCATCAGAAGTCGGCTTTTTTATTGACGATGAATTCGATAAACTGCCAATAGTTGACTAAGGTACTGGGGTATAAAACGTACCGGTTGCCAATAATCGCTACTCGCGGTAATTAATTATAGCCGTGATGGTTGAAAAAGGTGAGGTAAGACCACACCTAGCTAGGTGAACGTAACAAAAGCCACTTAAGGAGAAGTTAGCATGGCACATACACTTCCAGAATTACCGTACGCTTATGACGCGCTTGAGCCGCATATCGATGCGATGACGATGGAGATTCACCACTCTCGTCACCACAATACTTACGTCACTAGTTTGAATGCTGCGCTTGAAGGCACAGGCCTTGAAGACGTGCCGGTAGAAGAACTGGTTGCTAATCTTGATCGTGTACCGGAAGAGAAGCGTCAAGCCGTTATTAATCACGGCGGCGGCCATGCCAACCACTCTATGTTCTGGCAAATGATGTCACCTAATGGCGGTGGCCAGCCCCAGGGTGATGTGGCCAAGGCGATTGAAGCCGAGCTAGGCGGTCTGGACGCGTTCAAGGAAGCGTTCAAGGCGGCAGCGCTGGGTCGCTTTGGTAGCGGCTGGGCATGGCTCTCCGTGACACCTGAGAAAAAGCTGGTTGTTGAAAACACCCTGAACCAAGACAGCCCGCTAATGCATGGCAACACGCCGGTATTGGGTCTGGACGTTTGGGAGCATGCATACTACCTGAAGTTCCAAAACAAGCGTCCTGATTACGTAGCAGCCTTCTTTAACGTCGTTAATTGGGAAGATGTTGAGCGTCGTTATCAGGCGGCTATCGCCTAAGCTTACATCGATAAGTAGAGGTGCCAAGCGATATGACTTGGCGCCTTGGAAAAAACCGCTTCCATTGGGAGCGGTTTTTTTTTGTTTTGGAGCAGGTTGACCGTTTCTGAAGCAGTGCTTATGGCGGCTCTCATGAGGGCTATTAAGAGCGCTCCTGGGGCGGCTCTGGGAGCTGCGTCGTAGGCAGCTATTGGGGGGCTGCTGGGTATGATATTGGGTACGAGCTGTCAATAACCTGTGGATTAAAAAATACCATATATGCTTGAATTGATTTTCTCATGGTCTATATATAGTATGCGTAGTGTCTTCCAGAGAGGGCGAGCACAAGATATGCTCTACCCGAAAAACACCGCTATGAAAAGGAAAAAATAGCCATGGATATCCAAATTTATAGCAAGCCTGCTTGTGTTCAATGCACTGCTACCTACCGTGCGCTGGATAAGCAGGGCCTAGAATATACCGTTATCGATATCACTGCAGAAAGCGGTGCCCAGGAAGAAGTGGAAGCACTGGGTTATCGCCAGTTACCTGTCGTGGTTGCAGGTGAAGATCATTGGTCTGGTTTTCGTCCTGACCGCATTCAAGCACTAGCGTAAAACATCGCTATGCAAAACGCTGGTGTGGAAGCTGGGCGCAATCGTTCATTAGTTTATTTTTCCACTAAGTCAGGCAATACCCACCGTTTTATACAAAAGCTTGGCTTAAGCGCCCAGCGGCTGCCATTAAACCGTGAAGAACCAACGCCACGCGTAGAGCAGCCCTACATATTAGTGACACCTACCTATGGTGGCGGCTATGCCGAAGGGGCAGTGCCGAGGCAGGTGATTCGATTTCTAAATGATGAGCACAATCGTCACCTTTTACGGGGTGTTATTGCTGCTGGTAATACGAATTTTGGTGAGGCATACGGATTGGCAGGGCGAATTATTGCTCAAAAGTGCCAGGTGCCGCTGCTTTATCGATTTGAACTGTTTGGCACTGACGACGATGTCGCCAAGGTCCGCAAAGGAGTAGAAGAGTTTTGGAAACGTCAAGCTCAGTCTCTAGCAACGTAGCTGCTAACAATGTCGCTACAACGAATTCGGCAGAAACAAAACGGCCGACTGCGGGGGTGTCCGAGGCGCGTACCCTGGATTACCATGCGCTGAACGCGATGTTGAATCTATACGGTGCCAATGGTGAATTGCAGCTCGATAAAGATCGCGAAGCCGCTCGCCAGTATTTCCTGCAGCACGTTAATCAAAACACCGTGTTCTTCCACTCGTTGGAAGAGAAGCTCGATTACTTAGTTGAAGAACAGTACTACGAAGCAGAAATGCTGGCTCAGTACAGCTTTGCCTTCATTAAGGCGCTGTTTGAGCAGGCATACGCCTATAAATTCCGTTTCCCGAGTTTCTTAGGCGCTTTCAAGTATTACACCAGCTACACGCTGAAAACCTTCGACGGTAAGCGTTACCTTGAGCGTTATGAAGACCGTGTCTGCATGGTGGCACTGACGCTGGCGCGTGGCGATGAAGCGTTGGCCAAGTCGCTGGTTGATGAAATTATTAGCGGCCGTTTTCAGCCAGCTACGCCGACTTTCCTAAATTGCGGTAAACAGCAGCGCGGTGAGCTGGTTTCCTGCTTCCTGCTGCGTATTGAAGACAACATGGAGTCGATTGGCCGTTCGATTAACTCCGCGTTGCAGCTCTCTAAGCGCGGCGGCGGTGTTGCCTTCTTGTTGACTAATATCCGCGAGTCCGGCGCACCTATTAAGCGTATCGAAAACCAGTCCTCGGGTATTATCCCGATTATGAAACTGCTGGAAGACGCTTTCTCCTACGCTAATCAGTTAGGTGCACGCCAGGGCGCCGGTGCGGTTTATTTAAATGCTCACCACCCGGATATCCTGAGTTTTCTCGACACTAAGCGTGAAAATGCCGATGAAAAAATTCGCATTAAAACGCTGTCGCTGGGCGTAACGATTCCAGACATTACCTTTGAGCTGGCTAAGCGCAACGACGATATGTACCTGTTCTCGCCCTACGATGTTGAGCGGGTTTATGGCGTGCCGTTTGGAGATATCAGCGTAACCGAGAAGTACCATGAGATGGTCGCGGATGCGCGTATTCGTAAGCACAAAATCAATGCCCGTGCGTTCTTCCAAACCCTGGCCGAGCTGCAATTCGAATCGGGCTATCCGTACATCATGTTTGAAGATACGGTTAATCGTACGAACCCGATTGCCGGCCGTATCAATATGAGCAACCTTTGCTCTGAAATTCTCCAGGTGAATACGCCCACCGAATACGATGACGATCTTGGCTATCGCCAGGTCGGTCAGGACATCTCCTGTAATCTTGGTTCGATGAACATCGCGAAGGTGATGGACTCAGGCGATATTGGCACCAGCGTTGAGATTGCTATTCGTGGTTTGACCGCGGTTTCTGAAATGAGCAACCTGCGCAGTGTACCTTCCATTGCTGAAGGTAATGCCAAGTCTCGCGCCATTGGCCTTGGGCAAATGAACCTGCACGGATTCCTGGCGCGCGAACACATTTATTATGGTTCGGAAGAGGGGCTGGACTTTACCAACCTCTACTTCTACTGCGTGGCATTCCATGCGATTCGTGCGTCTAACCGGCTGGCGATCGAGCACGGCGAAGCCTTTGCAGGGTTTGAGGACTCCACCTACGCATCGGGCGCTTTCTTTGATAAGTACACCGATCAAGCGTGGCTGCCGAAAACCGAGAAAGTGCGTCATTTGTTCGAGCGTAGCGGTATTGCACTACCGACCCAGGAAGAGTGGCAGGCGCTAAAGGCATCGGTGATGGCACACGGGCTGTATAACCGTAACCTGCAGGCGGTGCCGCCAACGGGTTCTATCTCATATATCAACCACTCCACCTCTAGTATTCACCCGGTGGCAGCGAAAATTGAGATCCGTAAAGAAGGCAAGCTGGGGCGTGTTTACTATCCGGCGCCATTCTTGAATGAGGCGAACTTCGATTATTTCCAGGATGCCTATGAAATTGGCCCTGAGAAAATTATCGATACCTATGCTGAAGCGTCTAAACACGTCGATCAGGGGCTGTCGTTAACGCTGTTCTTCCCTGATACCGCCACCACGCGGGATATCAACAAAGCGCAAATTTACGCGTGGCGCAAGGGCATCAAGACGCTTTACTACATCCGTTTACGCCAGAGCGCGCTTGAAGGTACGGAAGTAGAAGGCTGCGTCTCCTGCTCGCTGTAATCGTATATCGCTTTTATTAGATCATGTTGGTGAGAGAATTTTGATGACCACTATGCAACGCCTATCGCGGGTCGATGCGATCAACTGGAATCGCCTTCAGGACGATAAAGACCTGGAAGTGTGGAACCGCCTGACCAGCAATTTCTGGCTGCCGGAAAAAGTGCCGCTCTCCAACGATATTCAGTCGTGGAACACCCTGACGCAGCAGGAAAAACAGCTGACGATACGCGTGTTCACTGGCCTGACGCTGCTCGATACAATTCAGAGCAGCGTGGGCGCGCCAGTGTTAATGGAAGATGCACGCACACCCCATGAAGAGGCGGTTTACACCAATATCGCCTTTATGGAGTCGGTGCATGCGCGCTCTTACAGCTCAATTTTCTCAACACTGTGCGCGACGCGGGATGTGGATGATGCGTTTCGCTGGAGTGAAGAAAACCCGACGCTGCAGGCGAAGTCTGAGTTGATTCTTGAGCGTTACCGCTCCGACGATCCGTTAATGCGTAAAGTGGCTAGCGTCTTCCTTGAGTCATTTCTGTTCTACTCGGGTTTCTACCTGCCGATGTACTGGTCGAGCCACGCCAAGCTGACCAACACGGCTGATCTGATTCGTTTGATCATTCGTGATGAGGCCGTGCACGGCTACTACATTGGCTACAAGTTCCAGCAAGCGCTGGCAGAAGCCACGCCCGAGCGCCAGCAAGAAGTGAAAGACTATGCTTATGAGCTGCTGCTAGAGCTTTACGACAACGAAGTGCGCTACACCGAATCGCTCTATGATGAGGTGGGTTTAACGGAAGACGTGAAGAAATTTCTTCACTACAACGCCAACAAGGCACTGATGAATCTCGGGTTTGAACCGTTGTTCCCCAGCAGCGTCACCGACGTTGACCCAACGATTATGGCCGCGCTTTCGCCCAGTGCAGATGAAAACCACGACTTTTTCTCCGGCTCTGGTTCTTCCTACGTGATTGGTAAGGCTGTTGCCACCGAAGACGACGACTGGGCGTTTTAAGCTTATCGTCGGCGGCTTTTCAGCGCCGTTGATAGTTTGATGAGGCAAGGAAGGAGGGGGCAGTGCTGGGCAATACCGAAAAGACGCACAAGCTGCTGAAAATAGCAGCGGCAGTCGTGAGTGACCCTTCGGGGCGTTTGCTATTAGTACGCAAGCAGGGCACGCGCTTTTTTATGCAGCCAGGCGGTAAAATTGAGCCAGCAGAGGAGGCCATCGCAGCGCTGTGCCGTGAGTTGGAGGAAGAAGTTGGCTTACGTATAGCAAGTGATCAGCTACGTCCTTTGGGCATGCAGCATGCCTTAGCAGCCAATGAGCCGGACACTGTGATTGAAGCGCAGTTGTTCAGTCTGGTGATTGATCAGCCTGTCCATGCAGGGGCGGAGATTGCCGAAGCGGTTTGGGTAACCCGCGAAGAAGCATTAAAGCTGCCGTTGGCGCCGTTGACCAAGCAGCATGTTGTGGTTGCTGCTTAGAAACGCTTTTGCTGTATTTTTACGGAATCTGTGTTTTTGCTGAACCTGTGTTGTTAAACCTATGTCTTTAAACCCATGTCTTTACTGAAGGGCGCCACTTGGCGCCCTTTTTTATGGTGGAGTGACGGTCAGCAGCGAAACGCCATTGAATGCTAATGATAAATATTGTCATTTATTCTATTAGTGTTAGGCTATGCACTGCTTAAACGAAACGCAAATCGTTCATTATACCTAATGAGTTTCTAGCGCGCCGTTAATGGCGACGTGCTAATCAGTAACGGAGACGTAACGTGCTGAAAAGGCCTTTCTTTGCCTTGCATGGAGGCTGGCTTGCCGGAGTGCTGGTCAGTGGTACGCTAATGGCAAGTGATGAGACAGTCGATCAAGCGGCCCAGGGTGTCGAGGCCCAGCAAGCGCAGTCCGCACTTCAGCAGCAAATTGATGAGGCTGATGACGCTACGCGTTCAGCGATTGAAGAGCTGCGCCGCCTAGAGCGGGAAACCCGCCAGATGGAAGCATCCAATGCTGCCCTAAGTGGCCGCCTGGCCAGTGAAGCCAAGCGCCTGCAGCGCCTCGGTCAGGCGCTCGATACGTTAAGCGACACGCGCGCCGCGCTGCCTGCTGTTGAACAGGATATGACAGAGCAGCTAATTAGTTGGATCGAATCTGACCTGCCGTTTCTGAAAGACGAGCGTCTAGCGCGTGTTCAGCCTACTGAACAGCAGGCTTCAGCAAGTGCGACGCGGATTGCCAATTTGCTGGAAGCTTGGCGTGCCGAGTTGGCGTATGGCCGTGAAGTGGATAGCTGGCGTGGTCGTTTGCAATTAGCAGAAGGTAATCCGCGTGAAGTGGACTATTTGCGCATTGGCCGAATCGGCTTTTATTACCTAACCCCTGATGGTCGAGAAGGGGGTGTGTGGGATAAGGCGGGCGGTGAGTGGCAGGCGCTTGATGAAAGCGCTCGCCGCGAGGTGCGTAACGGTCTACGTATTGCTGACGATCAGCGCACGCCAGAGCTGCTGCGTCTACCACTTTCCATTAGTGCCAATGACCACGCAGGGGGCCAGCAATGAGTCTGTTAACACGCCAGCGAGGCGCGCGCAGAAGCATCATTTGTTTTGCACTACTGGCAAGCCTTTTGGGCGGCAGTATGGCAATGGCGCAAACTGACAGCGTTGGTTCGTTACGTGAAGCTCGCGAAGCCGCTGAGGCGCGTGACCAAGCGCGCTTGCAGTCGTTCCTTGATGATCAAGAAGCGTTGGATGAGGCACTGGCAGAGGCGCGGGCTGAACATCAAGCTGCAGAAGAACAGCAAGTCGCGTTAGCCGCGCAGCAACAGGAACAAGCGCAACAGGCTCAAGCGCTGGCTGCGCGCCAGGAAGAACAGGGCGAAGCACTCACTTCGCTGTTGGCGGATCTGTCACGGCACAGCGAAGAGGTACGTAACGAGCTAGGTGGTGACAGCTGGTTAACGCTGGATGCTGATGCGTTACCACCGCGTCTTAATGAGATCGAGGTGCTGGAGCGTCAACAAATCGAAACTGTCGTGGACAGTTTAGCGCTGCTAACGCTGAGTACTGGGCGTGCCGAGCGACTTGAATTACCGGTGGCCGATGCCAGTGGCGAGATTGAATCGAGAAATATCGTGCGCCTGGGTGATTTTGCAGCGTTTACTGATACCGCACTGCTCAGCAAAGGCCAGGATGATGGTGGCCTGGCGGAAGTGCCGCATACTCCGGCCGAAATCAGCGATGTGCTGGCGACTTATCATCAGGGTCAAAGCCGAGTATTTGCCATTGATCCTACCCAAGGTAGCGTGCTGCAAGCTCTCGCTCAGCAGCCAAGCCTTTGGGAGCGATTCCAGCAGGGCGGTTATGTCGGTTACGTCGTGGTGGCGCTGGGTGGCTTTGGTCTCTTAGTGGCTTTGGCACAGTACCTTTACCTAGTGGTCGTCAGTGCGCGGGTGCGCCGTCAGCGTAAGACGCTGGATCAGCCGAACGCTAATAACCCGCTGGGGCGCGTGCTCCAACGCTTCCAGGAATTGGATAAGCACCAAACACCGGAAGCACTGGAAGCAAGGTTAGATGAGTCAGTATTGGCTGAATTGCCGCGCATTGAGCGTGGCCAGCCGATTGTTAAGCTGCTGGCAGCCGTGGCACCGCTGCTGGGTCTGTTGGGCACAGTGACCGGCATGATTGTTACCTTTCAGGCGATTACCGTGTTTGGCACCGGCGACCCGCAGCTAATGGCGGGTGGTATTAGTCAGGCGCTGGTAACAACGGTGTTGGGTCTTGTAACAGCCGTGCCGCTACTATTTGCTCAGACAGCCTTAGCGAGCCGCAGTCGCTTGATTACCCAGGCCATTGAAGGTGAAGCCAGTGCCACCTTAGCTGACCATCTTGAAGCGCAGTCGACGGCTAATGCGCAAGCGGTGACCTAATATGCCCACGTTACCTCTTTGGCTTGAGCCCGTTGAGCGGCTGCTTGATGCCGGTGGTGCCGTTTTAGTAGTGCTGGCATTCGTTGCCGTGCTGGTGTTTGGGATGGCAATTGAGCGCTGGTGGTATTACCGCTTTAGTTGGCGGCGTGCCCGTCGCCAATTGATCCGCCGCTGGGCGGCACGCAGTGACCACCGTAGCTGGAGTGCACGCACGCTACGCAATGTCTGGACAGAGGCACTGGTTGCTAAGCTACGCCGCCCGCTGCCATGGATCAAACTGCTGGTAGCGCTATGCCCACTGCTAGGCCTACTGGGCACTGTTACCGGTATGATTGCCGTTTTCGATAGCCTGTCTCTTAGTGATACCCATCAGGCGCGAGCCATGGCCGATGGGGTTGCCCGTGCCACGCTGCCCACGCTAACCGGCATGGCGATTGCTGTGGTGGGATTGCTATTTATTAGTCGTTTAGAGCACGTGATTCGTCGCGAAGACCAGCGGTTACACGACCGCTTAGCCCGTGCCTTGGAGGAGAATGATGCGTAGACGCCGTTCCATAGACGCCACGGCTGATAGCAATGAAGTTAACCTAACGCCGATGCTGGACGTTGTCTTTATCATGCTGATCTTCTTTATTGTGACGACCAGTTTCATTAAAGAGAGTGGTGTTGAGATTGAACGCCCCGAAGCGGCAGCGGCAAGCCCACGCCCTGACGCACAGGTGCTGATTGCTGTGACGCCGGAGGGAGCTGTTTGGGTCGATGGTAAACCAGTCGATGTGCATCGTATTGGCCAGCAGGTTGCCGATATGCTGAGTGATGATGGCTCCGTTGTTATCCAGGCTGACCGGGAATCGACGACGGGCTTGCTGATTGAAGTGATGGATCGCCTCAAACAAGCGGGTGTTGATCAGATCGCCGTGGCAGCGAGCCGGAGTGCATCATGATTCGTCATGTCCTCTCGATACTCGGTGGCATTGCCTTAGCCGTTGGCTTGTTTTGGATGTTAGCGCTACTGGTGACGCCCCCAGAGCGCTCGCCGGAAACACCGATCATGTCAATGTCGATGACGATGATAGAAGCGCCAGAAGTGGCGCCTGAGCAAGAGGCACCGCCGCCTGCGCCTTCTGAGGCGGCGCCAGCAACTCCGCCGCCGATGCCGATGCCAGCGCCGGCACCTATCGCAGATAGTGCGATTGCGCTACCTGAGGTAGAGCTTCCGGAAGAGCCAGTGGAGCCGGTTGAGTTGGAGAGTGAGTTGCCTGAGCTGACTGAAATAACGCCCGAGCCGACCCCGCAGCCCGCGCCGAAGCCGTCTCCAAGGCCGGCGCCGCAACCTGAGCCCGCACCACAGCCGGCAGAAACAGTCGCGCCTTCTCCCGCGCCGTCGACAGTGCAGCGTGCCGCCGCGCCAGCGGTAGAGCCAGCGCCATCGAATGAGCCTGTCAGTGTTGGGCAAGTTGCCCCGACAAGTCGCGTAGACCCTTCTTATCCACCGCGTGCTCAGCGGCGGGGCATGGAGGGCTTTGTTGAAGTGGAATTTGTTATTCGTCGGGATGGTAGTGTCGATAACGGCACGATCCGCGTGACGCGGGCACAGCCGAGGCGAGTGTTTGAAGACGCTGCCCGCGAAGCGATCGCGCGCTGGCAGTTCGAACCCGGTCAGCAGCTTCGTCGCGCCACGCAGCGCATTGAATTCCAGTTGAGATAGTCCGTTGAGATAGTACGTTGAGATAGTTCGTTGAGTTAGTCCGATGGAATGGTCTGTTGGAATGGTCTGTTGGAATGGTTCGTTGAGTCAGCCCATTGAAAATGCCAGTCGAGGAAAGAGTATGCAGCGTTGGGTGGGAATCGTCGTATTAAGCGCGCTAAGCGTCATGGCGCACGCGAACGAACCGCTGCCGGGTGATATTGTTCGCGATCTTAATGGCTTACAAAGCCAATTAGCTGAGCAGCCCAGCGGCGAGGCTGATAGCGATGTGCTCGAGCGTATTACGCGCCATGCGCGATCCCAGGCGGCGCGCCTCGCGGGTGGCAATCGTGCGGACCAGTGGGCAAGTGCACTTTATCATCAGCTCGCCGCGAGTGCGCTGGTGCGTCAAGGTGAGCACGTTGCGGCTGCTGATGAGCTAGCCAGTGCGCGACAGCGGCCTAGCGTGCCTAACAGTCAAATTCTGCGTTGGCTGCGTGATGAGGCGTCGCTACGTCGCGCCGCTAACCAGCGGCCCGAAGCCATCACGCTGTATGAACAGTGGCTAACTCAATCTCAAGGCAGTCCACACTACGATGAATCAGCATGGCGACTGATTCGTTTGTTAGTGGAAGTAGAGCGCTGGGATGATGCTGCTAAATGGCTGACTCCGTTACTACAAAAAGGTGGATTGACGGACACGCAGCAGACACTAACCACGCTAGTGTTACGCAATGCGGATCAAAACGAGCAGGCTCTCGGTTGGCTGGTGGGGGATTTGAATGCGCAGAGCGATCCTGATGCTTGGCGTCAGGCGGCAGGGCTTGCCCAGCAAGCAGGTCAGGCGGGTGTGGCGGCTGGCGTGTGGGAGATGGCATGGCAGCTGGGGAAGTTCACTACGCTCGAAGATCGCTTAACGTTAATTCGTCTGCATTTGGCGGGTGGCACGCCAGCCAGGGCAGGTGAGCACTTAGAAGCGGCTATTCAAGAAGGTTTGTTGGCGCGTGATGAGGAAACGTTACGGCTGCTGGCGGGGGCATGGCAGCAGGCTAGGCATGTTGATAAGGCGCTAAATGCTTGGAGGGCGCTTGCTGAAAGCACTCAACAAGCAGAAGACTGGCGGCAATATGGGCAGCTGGCTTACCGCTGGGGGCAAGATGATCAGGCCGAGGAGGCTCTTATCAGGGCGGCAAATCTTGGCGATGATCAGGCAGGACAGTGGTTGGCAAATTTTGAAGAGTGACGTGCAAAACCCTCAACAAACGCCCCTCGAACAACCTTAGGGGCGTACATGTGCTTGGCTTTTTTACTCAGTCAGTCGTCTGGGAAAGCGTCAACGCAAAATCGCTCCAGGTAGGAGCGTGATCAGAAGGTCGCTCCATGCCGCGCAATTCATAATCGATGCCTGCGCCGGTGACGCATTCGGCAAGCGGTTTAGACACCAGGATGTAGTCAATGCGCAGGCCGCGTTTTGGCTCGCGGTCAAAGCCCTTTGAGCGGTAGTCAAACCAGCTGAACCACTCACTATTATCTGGGTGACACAGCCGATAGCTGTCGCTAAGCCCCCACGCTTTTATACCTTCAAGCCATTCTCTCTCGATAGGCTGAAAGCTGGCTTTGCCCTCACGCAACCAGCGTTTGCGGCTTGGTTCGCCAATGCCAATATCCTGATCTTCCGGGGATATGTTGAAATCCCCCATGATCGCCAGCTGTTCTTCAGGATGGTGCTGGTTGTGTAGCAGGTTTGCCAGCTGCTGATAGAAGCGCGCTTTGTGCGGGAATTTAGTTGGGTGTTCAATGTTTTCACCCTGGGGGAAGTAGCCGTTCCAAACAGTGACTGTTTCGCCGTTATCGGCCAGTAACTGCACGCCAATCATCCGGCGTTGGGCGTCTTCCTCATCATCAGGAAAGCCATAAAATACCGCTTGGGGTTTTTGCCGACACATTAAGGCAACCCCGTAATGGCCTTTTTGACCGTAATAAAAAACGTGATAGCCCATGGCTTCAACGTCAGCCAGAGGAAACTCACTGTCGTGTACTTTGGTTTCCTGTAGGCCAATGACGTCTGGCTGCTGCGTATCAATCAGCGCTTGAAGCTGATGAAGTCGCGCCCGAATGCCATTGATATTAAACGAGACCAAACGCATTACGAACGATCTCCTGAAGGGTTGTCTCCTTCTTTATCAGGATGGATGGCAATATTCTGTCCGTCTTGCTGGCGTGCCAGTTTACGCACGGCTTGAAGCTTGCGTTGTTGCTGCTTTTTAGCCACAAAACGGCGTGAAGGAGCCACGGCATCAGGGTTGTCATGGCGCCATTTTTTGTAATCTTTGCGGCGACCAGTGCGGATAGTTACCTTATCCGCTAGCGAACGAGTTTTTTTCTTACGCGTCATGTCGCGCTCCTTGGGTTAATTGATGCCTCATTCTAACAGGCAAGCGCACTCCTTCGACAGCAGGACGCGCTCTTATCGCCAACCCCTGGTACAATGCGCACTTCGTGATGCCTAACATCCACAGCAATGGACAGATACACAGCCTATGAGCGAGCCGGAACAGACCACAGCATCGGCCCAGAACCGCAAGCCTAAACGCCGCCGTCGGAAGCCGCGTCGTCGTCAATCAAACTGGGATCTTCGTCAGTTTCAGGTGCCCGCCGTTGCCGGCAAGTGGCGCTTTCATGACTTTGATCTGCCGCTGCCTTTGATGCGTGCCATTCATGCCCAGGGGTTTGAATACTGCACGCCTATTCAGTCAGAGGCGCTGCGACACACGCTGCTGGGTGGCGATATTGTCGGCAAGGCGCAGACAGGCACCGGAAAAACCGCCGCCTTTTTGATCTCGGTAATGGCTTATTTTCTGGAAGAGCCGACCCCCGATGGCCAAAAGCAGGGTGCACCCCGTGCGTTAATTATTGCGCCTACCCGGGAATTGGCACTGCAAATTGAAAAAGATGCTAAAGCGCTTGCTCGCTTCACGCAGCTCAATGTGGCCAGTGTTGTCGGCGGCATGGACTATCAAAAGCAGCGCGACAGTTTGGGTAAGAAGATCGATATTTTGGTGGCAACACCAGGCCGCTTGCTGGACTTCCATCAGAAGCGTGATATCGACCTTTCCGAAGTTGAAGTGTTGGTATTGGATGAAGCGGACCGTATGCTTTCCATGGGCTTTATTCCCGATGTGAAGCGCATCATCCGTTATACGCCTAAAAAAGAGCAGCGCCAGACGTTTCTGTTCTCGGCAACCTTTACCGATGATATCTTGAACCTAGCGAGTCAATGGACGCTCAATCCTGCCCATGTAGAGATTGAAGTTACCGTTGAGAATCAGGCCGATATCGATCAGCGCGTTTATTTAGTATCTGATGACGACAAGCAGCGGCTGTTGGTGAACCTGCTGACACAGGAGAGCTTCGAGCGCGTGATGGTGTTTGGTAATCGCCGTGATCTCGTGCGCAAGCTAGATGATTTGCTGAAAAAAGCGGGTGTCAGTGTCGCTATGCTATCAGGAGACGTGCCACAAAATCAGCGCATCAAAACCTTGGAAAGCTTCCGTGAGGGAGATATCCAAGTGCTGGTGGCAACTGATGTCGCAGGACGTGGTATTCATATTGAAGATGTCAGCCATGTGATCAACTACACGCTGCCGGAAGATCCGGAAGATTACGTTCACCGTATTGGACGTACCGGACGTGCGGGGGCCAAAGGCGTCTCGATTAGTTTTGTTGGCGAAGAAGATGCATTCTCGCTACCAGAGATTGAGCGCTACATTAACGGTAAGTTGCCCTGCGAACATCCGCCGGAAGGCATGCTGTAACGCGCATGCTCGATAATGCGCTAAAAAGCGATATTCAAGACGCCTATCGTCGCGTGGTGGAAAAGCTTGAGCTGACACCACGCTATGGCCAGCGTCTGATGATCGCAGAAATCGCCCGTACGCTAGGTGGCATTGAGCAGGATAGCGAAGGCAAGCGCACAAACGATAATCATGTGTGTGTGCTGGAAGCGGGTACCGGAACCGGTAAAACGCTTGCCTACCTGATTGCCGCATTGCCGATTGCTAAGGCGCAGGGAAAGCGACTGATTGTTTCCACCGCAACGGTGGCGCTGCAGGAGCAAGTGCTTAATCAGGACTTGCCTTCGCTTGCCAGTCATAGCGGTATTGCCTTTCGTTACGCCTTGGCAAAAGGGCGCGGCAGGTACGTATGTGTTGCGCGCCTTGATCAGGCGTTGGAAGGCTCTGAGCCAAACCCGACGCTATCGCTGTTTGAGCAGTCACTTCAATCCCACAGCAGTGACTTTTCTCTATTAGCTACGGATCTGGCCGAAGCTTACGGCAAAGGTGAATGGGCTGGTGATCGTGATACATGGTCGGCGTCGATCGACGACGGTCATTGGCGACAGCTCACGGTAGACCATCGCCAGTGCACTGGGCGTCGCTGTGGTCATTTCGGTGCCTGCGCCTTTTTCCGTTCCCGGCGTGAGCTGGAAGATGCCGATATAATCGTGGCTAACCATGACTTAGTTCTTGCTGACCTGGCGCTGGGTGGTGGGGCGATTCTCCCTGATCCGGCTGACTGCATTTTTGTCTTTGATGAAGGCCACCATCTGCCCGATAAGGCGCTTTCCCACTTTGCCCATCGCTTTGCGGTACATGGCTGCCTGCGTTGGTTAAAAACACTGAAAAGCAGTCTAACCGATCTGCATCAAGGATTAGCAGTTCAGCCGACGATTGCGCGTTTGCTCGCCGGGCTACCTGAGCTGCTGCATAACTTAGAGCCTGCTTTGGGCGATGTGTTTAGCATGGGGCACCACCTGGCGGGGCGGGAAAACGGCTTGTCGGATGAAGAGGCGAACCATCAGCTGCGTTTTGAAAAAGGCCAGGTGCCAGAAGCGCTTCGCGAACAAGCACAGCAACTGCTAGTTATGTTTGCCACGCTGTCACGCAGCCTGGAGAGCATAAGCGATATTCTGCGCGAAAGTCTCGATCCTGATAAGCAAACAGGCTTGGACCGGGATCAGGCCGACACCTGGTTACCGCTGATTGCACTACTTCATGGGCGCTCGCTTGATGCCCATTCACTATGGCAAGCGTTCAGTGAGCAAGATGCTGCCAATGCGCCGCCTAGTGCGCGTTGGATTACGCTTAGTCGTGTGGCGGGAGAGCCGGAAATTGAGTTTTCGGCAAGCCCCGTATCCGCGGCGCATACCCTTGCGAAACATTTGTGGGGACGTTGCCATGGCGCGCTAGTAACGTCAGCAACACTTACCGCGCTGGGGCGCTTTGAGCGAATCCAAGAACGCGCTGGGCTAGCAAACCGCTATCGCTATCAGGCGTTGCCGAGCCCCTTTGATTACGCCAATGCCGTTTTGCGCGTGCCTAAGGAAGCGACCGATCCCAGTGATCGCGATGCCCATGAAAGCGCCATCGTCAATTTCGTGGCCCAATTGGGAGACGACGAAGCTGCGCTGGTGCTGTTTTCTTCCCGGGCGCAATTGCGAGCGGTGGAAAAAGCCTTGCCTGTGAAGGCTAAAGGGCGCGTGTTAGCGCAGGATGCGCTGCCTAAACATGAATTGCTTGAACGTCATCGCGCGGCTGTCGATGATGGTAATGGGAGCATCATTTTTGGTTTGGCCAGCTTTGCTGAAGGTATCGACTTACCTGGCGACTATCTTACCCATGTGGTGATTACCCGGCTGCCATTTGCAGTGCCCGATGATCCGGTGGGAGCCACCCTTGCTGAGTGGATTGAGAGCCAAGGCGGTAATCCGTTTATGCGAATTAGTGTTCCAGATGCGTCAATCAAGCTAGTGCAGGCCTGCGGGCGGTTGATCCGTAAGGAGAGCGACCGTGGCGTTATCACGCTGCTGGACCGCCGGGTGATTACGCGTCGATATGGCCAAGCATTGCTAGATGCTCTGCCGCCATTCAAACGAGAAATCATCGCGTAATAAAAGATAGCCATAAAAACGCCCCGCTAAGGCGAATTACCTTGCGGGGCGCTTAGGGGCTGGCTTTTTACTGTGCGATGCGCTGAGCGAGCACTGGCGCAAGCTTTTCGTTCATGCGGGTAAAGGTTTCAACCGTTGTGTCCCAATCGATGCAAGCATCAGTGATGGAGACACCATAGGTTAGCTGGCTAAGATCGGCCGGGACTTTCTGGTTGCCCCAGCCGATATTCGATTCAACCATCAAACCGATAATGGACCTGTTACCTTCGAGGATTTGGTTGGTGACGTTTTCGAGCACCAGCGGCTGTAGGCCAGCATCTTTATTAGAGTTGGCGTGAGAGCAATCGATCATAATGTTGGCTGAAAGATTGGCTTTTTTAAGCTCTTTTTCAGCCAGCGCAACGCTGACGCTATCGTAATTTGGCTTGCCATTACCACCGCGCAGCACGACGTGGCCGTAAGCGTTGCCCCGCGTGCGAATAATGGCAACTTGGCCTGCGTTGTTGATACCCAGGAAGTTATGCGGGCTGGCAACAGACTGCAGGGCATTAATAGCGACGTCGAGGCTGCCGTCGGTGCCGTTTTTGAAGCCGACTGGGCAGGAGAGCCCGGATGCCATTTCACGATGGGTTTGCGATTCTGTGGTGCGTGCGCCGATCGCAGACCAGCTAATGCAGTCTTGCATATACTGGGGGGAAATCGGGTCTAACGCCTCTGTTGCCAGTGGCAGGCCAAGTTCAGCCAGGTCGACAAGTAGCTTGCGCGCGATATGCAGGCCTTCATCAATTTCGAAAGAGTCGTTAAGATGAGGGTCGTTGATCAGCCCTTTCCAACCGACTGTGGTACGGGGCTTTTCGAAGTAGACGCGCATGACAATGTACAGGCTATCGCTCACTTGGTCTGCCAATTGACGCAGGCGGCGGGCATAGTCTAGTGCGGCATCGACATCATGGATGGAGCATGGGCCTACAACGACGAGAAGCCGGTGATCTTTACCATCGAGGATGTTTTGAATGGTATGGCGACCCTCAATAACAGAGCGTTCCGCAGCTTCTGTGAGCGGAATAGCCTCTTTAAGAGCTTCGGGGGTGGTGAGAACATCCTGTGCAAGGACGTTAAGATTACTAACCTGCAGATCTGACATCGTGCTACCTGTGCGTGCGCTATGGACTAAAAAGTGGCTCTACTATGGCGTGTCAGGCAGGTAAAAATCAATTGTTACGGAACTTGATCTAGACGAAAAGTGTCGCGGTCAAGATTTTGTGGGGCTGCGGGTCACGTTGAGAGGAACGAGCGGGGGAGTGTGTGTAAGCGCTTGATGCTCCGTTAAGAACGCGTAACACTAAGTACCACAGAAATACTTTTTTACACTGAATGTGGTAGGCGAATCATTCATTATTATCTGTCATCATTAAGATTAACCAATGCCCAAGGGACACTATGCTGCTTGCTGTGAAGGCCCATATGAAAGGGCAAAGAGAAATAGCGCTCGGCGTGCGTCGCACGAGCGGAAGGGGGGTGTGAATGGGCACTCGTGAAACAGACCAGCAGTTGGTTGAACGTGCCCAAAAAGGTGACACACGCGCTTTCGATCTACTGGTCAAAAAATATCAGCACAAAATTATTGGATTGATCGGACGTTATGTTCACGATCACTCCGAAGTACAGGACGTGGCGCAAGAAGCCTTTATCAAAGCGTATCGAGCACTAGGGAAATTTCGCTCGGAAAGTGCGTTTTACACATGGATGTATCGTATTGCGATTAACACTGCCAAAAATCATTTAGTGTCTCGTGGGCGCAGACCGCCCGGCAGTGATCTAGATATTGTCGATGCTGAAATAGTGGACCAGAGTGGACGATTGGCTGACGCTGAGTCACCAGAGGCATCGATTGCTCGCGATCAATTAGAGGCAGCCGTTTACGAAGCTATTGAAAATCTGCCAGATGATTTACGCACGGCGATCACGCTGCGTGAACTGGACGGTCTTGCGTATGAGGACATTGCTCAAGTGATGCAATGCCCCGTAGGCACCGTGCGTTCACGTATTTTTCGCGCCCGTGAGGCGGTTGATGAGCATATACGCCCACTAGTAACAACCGCGCGGAACAGTCGTGATGAGTAAGGAGCGGATGGCGGTAGAGTTAGGGCGCTAAATTCACATTTGATTACGTTTTTAGATTTTTTGTGAACTGTCTGGAAAGTGAAGCGTCATAGAACCTGACGATCTTAGTTGGGTCGAGTAAGCGCCAAGTAGACGCTCAGTGTTCAGTAGTTAAATAGTTTAATCTGCTGATAATTAAGCGTTTAGAAGTTGGCGATTTGAAACGAGGTCTTGGCCTGTGGAGTTGCTGCGGTGGTAAACACTTGGTAGCAGTGTCATCGCAGCGCTTCTAATAACACAGTGTGAGGGTGTGAAGTATGAGTCATAACACACGGGAGTCGCTTTCAGCATTGATGGATAGCGAGAGTGACGAGCTTGAATTGCGCCGAGTGTTGAAGTCATTGCCTGACGATTCTGATGCGGCGGAGACATGGCGGCGCTACCATTTAGCACGCAGCATGATGCAGCGTGAGAGAAATGTTGATGTGAGCGTTGATCTTTCTGCTGGCATTATGGATCGATTGCGCGATGAACCTGCTCCAGCCCTTGAAAACGACGCGGTAGCTACTCCCGTTCGTTCAGGTGGGCTTTCCTTTGCCCGTGGCGCCGGGGTGGCGGCTGCCGTTTCACTGATGGTTATTACCGGGGTGCAGTTCTTTAACAATGGCAGCACAACCTCTGGTGGCACGCAGAGTGCCGGCGGTAGCATTGCTGCCCAGTCTGGCGGTAGTGTGCAGGTTCAGCCTGTTACCCTCGCGGCTTCTCAGCCCGCTTCTATGACGCCAGCAGAAATGCCGATGTTTGAGCAGACGCCATTTCGTGTGAATGGTCAGTTTGGACAGGGTGGCCTTATGAATGTCAGCGAGGCTGGGTTCTCAACACTCCAGGCGCCCCAAGGAGATATGGCCCAGCAAACACTCGCTATTGATGCAGATCAGATCCGCCTGCTTAAGACCTACCTTGAGCAGCACGCGCAAGGTGCTGCCGGTGGAAGTGGCGATAGCTGGATGCCATTAATGCGCTCTTCTTCAGTAACCGAGCCTTTAGGGCAACGTTAATCTTAGGTGCGTTGGCCGGCTTTTTTAACCAAGTGAGGGCCCGCGTGGCTGGAAATGTGATAGGTAAATATCTTTACGGGAGAGGTAAGTTGGCAGTTGGTCTGTGCCTATTGAGCACCAGTTTGCTGCCTCTCCAGCTGAAAGCTGATAGCTACCCATCGCTTTCTTGCGCAGATGCACCCAGTCAAGCTTCTTTCACTACTGCTCATGAGTGGTTAGTGTCTAGCGTTTATGCTGGACACTGCTTTGAGTTTCAAGCGCGTGCTGTTTCCATTGATGCGATAGGGGTGAGAACGCTGGCGCTTTCCCATCGCGTTCGAAATGGCGTTCGGCAACAAGTTGTGCAACACCTAGATGGTCCGTCCGTTAGCGTTGAACGCCGCTCCATCGCTGGGCATTTAGCTTGGTTTCCACCTGACGAGTCCGACTCAGCGTCCGCAGCAGACGCATGGGCGGAGCATGTTGCCGAGTACTATGATATTACGCTTCAGGATAAAACACGTGTAGCCGAGCGTGATGCCGTAGAGCTTCAATTTTCACCTATTGATAGCCAGCGATATCACCACACCTGGTGGATCGATCAAGCGACAGGATTACTGCTTAAGCATGTACTTAGCGATGCTCAAGGCCGTGTTCTTGAAACCTTCCAGATTACCCAGCTTCGCTCTCCTGCCGCCTATAGGGGGGAAGTGCCTGGTCCTACTGACGAGAGAATGCTTGATCAACCTTGGCAAGTAACTTGGCTTCCCGACGGTTTTGTTGAGCAACCGTTGGAGCCGGGGCAGCAGAGTGGTCAGCGCGTGTATAGCGATGGGTTAGCGACTGTAAGCGTGTTTGTGTCGCCCGTTCGCCAGTCAGCGTTGAAGGAAGGCCTTCAACGAATCGGTGTATCGAACGCTGCTGTGTCGCTGATTGATGTTGAAGATCAGAGCTGGCAATTAGTCGGCATCGGCGAACTGCCTGCTGAATTGGTGCAGCGGATTGTTCAGTCAGTGGAATTTGAATAACTAGGCACATCGTTGTGAACACTACAGATTGCAATGCTATCGTACGTTCAGGCACTGTCATTGCTCACTCTGGAGCAGGTTTAGTGGTCGATGCGTCAAGCAGTGTCGCCTGCCAGCAGTGTGCTGAAGGACGTGGGTGTGGCGTAGGGTTGTTAGCTCGCCGTCGGCCACGCACTGTCATTGATCCGGGCGTTTTACCCTCGCAATATTCGAACCTTTATCCAATAGGTAGCTTGGTTTCGTTCACCGTCCCTAAAAGTGATGTCAATACTCTGGCGCTGCTCGTTTATGCACTGCCTCTTGTATTGGCCCTCATCATTACGGGTGCGGCGTCAGGAGTGGGGGCGCGTGATTGGGTTTGTGCAGTGTTGTTTTTTAGTACGTTAATTAACTCTGTCATTATCCTGAAATATCTACTGCGCGGACGAATGGAACGCTTCCGTCCGCGACTGGTCAGTTAATACTCCTGTAACTCGCTGAGAGTTGCACTCCCTTGTGTTTAGTACGTGGTTAGTACTTTTGCTTGATTAGGAGCTGTTGCATGAAGCGCTTGGTTTTTCCTTCCGCATTTTGGCTGTGCTTTATAGTGCTTTTGGTCGTTGGGCAAAATGCCCACGCCCAGAACTTGCCAGACTTTACCAAGTTGGTAGAAGACGCTGCCCCTGGTGTAGTTAATATCTCTACTAGCAGGACGATTCAGCGTAGCTCTGGGCCCTCTATTCAAGGGTTCGGTGGCCAGGATATTCCCGAAATATTCCGTCACTTTTTTGGCGATAGTTTTCCTACGCCTCCCCCCAGCCGAGGGCCAAACCGCAGTGAAGAGCGTCAGTCGCTAGGTTCTGGCTTCGTCATTAGTGCGGATGGTTACGTGCTGACGAACGCCCACGTGGTTCAAGATGCTGATGAAATTCTGGTGCGATTAAACGATCGTCGAGAACTAACCGCAGAGCTAGTGGGTAGCGATACGCAAACAGATGTTGCGCTACTGAAGGTTGATGCTAACAACTTGCCAGTGCTTGATCTGGGCGACTCTGACGAATTAAAAGTCGGTGAGTGGGTGGCTGCCATAGGCTCACCCTTTGGTTTTGACCACTCTGTATCTGCTGGCATTGTGAGTGCTATTAACCGCACGTTGCCCCGTGATGTTTATGTACCCTTTATCCAAACCGACGTTGCCATTAATCCAGGTAATTCCGGTGGCCCGTTATTTAATCTTGAGGGTGAAGTTGTTGGTATTAACTCACAAATACTGACGCGTAGCGGTGGCTTCATGGGCCTCTCGTTTGCTATTCCCATTAATGTCGCCATGGATGTGGCTGATCAGCTACGTGAAGACGGGCATGTGAACCGTGGTTGGCTGGGCGTAATGATTCAGCCTGTGTCTCGTGATCTAGCTGAGTCGTTTGGCATGGAAGAAGCTATTGGTGCGCTGATTGCTGATCTCGACCCGGAGGGGCCCGCGGCGCAAGGTGGCCTTCAAGCGGGGGACGTTATTATTGCAGTGAACGGCGAAGAGGTGGATCGTTCTAGCACTTTGCCGCGTTTGATTGGTCGTGTTGCGCCTGGCAGCGATGTGGATTTAACACTGATGCGCGATGGCGAAGAGGTAACCGAAACGCTTGAGCTGGGCAGCTGGCCCGATTCAGACATTGCTCATAGCGATTCGGGCAGTAATAATCAGGTTCGTCTAGGGGTAGCCGTGGTCGAAATTGACGAGGCAACTCGTGATCGCCTGAATATTGGTGGTGGCGTAGAAGTGCGTCAGGTCGAACCCGACAGTGTTGCCTCTCAAGCGGGGCTGCGTGTGGGTGATGTATTAGTCAGCATTGATCATCGCAGCGTTTCTTCGGCGGATGAGCTGTTGAGAATTGTTGAAGAGCTGCCAAATGATCGTGCAATTCCACTTCGCTTGTATCGAGATGGACGCTCGCTATTTGTGGCGTTACGTCTAGAGTAACCCACTGATTGTCTCTCCAGTCCGGCGGTTCTCGCCGGACTGCTGTTCCTATCCCGCGCATATCGCTACAATAGCGCTTATCCTTTTGACGAACATTGGCAAAGTAGTCGTGCGGCAACCTTTATTGCCAGCGAACATGGGCTCTATAAAGCCAGCTACACCTTGCATACCTATAAGGCAGAACACACTCGATGTCTCAAGATGTTTCCAGCGGAAAGCTCAAGCACATACGCAACTTCTCCATCATTGCGCATATCGATCATGGTAAATCGACGCTATCAGATCGTTTAATTCAGACCTGCGGTGGTTTGACCGAGCGAGAGCTTAAGGAGCAAGTGCTCGACTCCATGGATATTGAGCGCGAGCGTGGTATTACCATCAAGGCGCAGTCCGTTACGCTTGACTATACCGCCGCAGACGGTGAAGTCTATCAGCTCAACTTCATTGACACGCCTGGGCACGTGGACTTCTCTTACGAGGTGTCGCGTTCTCTTTATGCCTGTGAAGGGGCGCTGTTGGTGGTAGACGCCGCACAAGGCGTGGAGGCTCAATCGGTAGCCAACTGCTACACCGCGATTGAACAAGGCTTGGAAGTGCTCCCAGTACTTAACAAGATTGATTTGCCCCAGGCTGACCCCGATCGTGTTGCGCAGGAAGTTGAAGAAATTATCGGTTTGGATGCCACCGATGCCTGCCAAGTGTCGGCTAAAAGCGGTATCGGCATCGATGCTTTGTTAGAGCGACTAGTGCGGGATATTCCGCCTCCTAAGGGTGACCCAGAAGCCCCCTTACAAGCACTTATTATCGACTCTTGGTTCGATAACTATCTTGGAGTTGTCTCGCTAGTGCGCTTGTTCGATGGAACTCTGCGTAAAGGCGACAAAATCCGCATCAAGTCCACCGGGCGTGATTGGGGAGCCTCCGAGGTAGGAATCTTTACACCGCTGCGTAAAGAAACCAATATTCTGCGTGCTGGCGAAGTAGGCTTTATTGTCGCTGGCATTAAGGAGATTCATGGAGCGCCGGTGGGCGATACAATCACCCACACCAAGACCCCTGATGTTCCCCGCTTGCCTGGTTTCCAAAAAGTGAAACCGCAGGTATATGCAGGTATGTTCCCGGTTAGTGCCGATGACTATGAAGACTTTCGGGACGCGCTTGAGAAGCTTGCCCTCAACGATGCTTCGCTTGAATATGAACCGGAGAACTCGGATGCATTGGGCTTTGGTTTCCGCGTCGGCTTCCTGGGTACGCTGCACATGGAGATCATTCAAGAACGCTTAGAGCGTGAATATGATCTTGATCTACTGACCACCGCGCCGACAGTGGTATATGAACTCGCCATGAAAAACGGCGATATTCAATACGTATCGAACCCCTCGAAATTGCCGGATATGGCAGACGTTGATGAGATGCGTGAACCCATCGTGCGTGCCAGCATTCTGGTCCCTCAGGAGTATGTTGGTAACGTGATTGCCGAGTGCGAGCAGCGCCGCGGTACACAATTAGATATGCAGTTCCTGGGTAATCAGATCCAGTTAACCTACGAGCTGCCGATGTCAGAAGTGGTCATGGACTTCTTTGATCGTCTGAAGTCTATTTCTCGTGGTTATGCATCACTAGAGTACAACTTCGAACGTTTTGAAGCGGCTAAATTGGTTCGCCTGGACGTACTGATCAACGGCGATAAAGTTGATGCGCTAGCCGTCATTATCCACCGAGACCATGCCCATAACCGAGGTCGCCTGCTAGTGGAAAAAATGAAAGAGCTGATTCCACGGCAAATGTTTGATGTGGCTATTCAAGCAGCGATTGGTGGCCAGGTTGTCGCGCGCTCAACAGTCAAAGCGCTGCGTAAAAACGTGACGGCCAAATGTTACGGCGGCGATGTAAGCCGTAAGAAAAAGCTCTTGGAAAAACAGAAGGCCGGTAAGAAACGGATGAAACAGGTGGGGCGTGTTGAAATTCCCCAGGATGCCTTCCTTGCTGTGCTCAAGGTAAACGACTAGGGATACTTACCCCACATGGATTTTTCATTATTACTGGTGATCGCCGTTGCACTTTCTGGAGCCGTATATTTGCTGGATGTGCTGTGGCTAAGACCTAAGCGACGTGAGCGATTAGCCACTGCTGAAGCAGCTACCACGCAAGGCCTGGATGAAACTACCCGCGAGACATTGCTAAAAGAGCCATGGCCGGTTGACTACTCCCGCTCATTTTTCCCGGTTCTGCTGGTAGTGCTGGTTGTACGTAGTTTTATCATTGAGCCGTTTCAAATTCCATCTGGATCAATGAAGCCAACGCTTGAAGTGGGTGACTTTATCTTGGTGAATAAGTTTGCCTATGGTCTGCGATTACCGGTACTTCACAACCGTTTTTTAGAAGTTGATGACCCCGAGCGCGGGGACGTGATGGTGTTCCGCTTCCCAGAGGAGCCTTCGGTTAACTTTATTAAGCGTGTGGTAGGTTTGCCGGGTGACCGTATTCGCTATGAGGGAAAGCAGCTGTATATTAACGGCGAGCCAGTTGTTAAAGCATTGATTGAAGAAGGCCCCGAGCTTTCGCCACAGCAGCTATTATTGGAAGAGCAATTAGGTAGCGTTAGCCACTATATATATAATAATCCCCGTGATCCTGGGCCCCAGATGCGAGAGGTGGTTGTTCCAGATGGACACTATTTCACGATGGGTGATAACCGTGACCACTCCAACGATAGCCGTTATTGGGGCTTTGTTCCTGAAGAGAATATAGTGGGAAGAGCGTTTGCCGTTTGGATGCATTGGGACGGTGGCTTGCCTAGCTTTACCAGCGTGCGGCGTATTGAATGAAAAATAGTTTAGAAATTGTTAATGCGATCATATTAGTTAACGTCAACGACGTAGGAGCACTGTGAGTAATTCCTTAACCGCTTTTTGCCGACGAATCGGCCATACCTTCGGTGACCCGACGCTGATGGAACTGGCCATGACCCATCGTAGCTACGGTGGTCGTAACAATGAGCGCCTGGAATTTCTGGGTGACTCTATCGTCAATTTTGTAATCGCTGAGGCGCTTTTTCAACGTTTCCCTCAGGCTCGAGAAGGGCAGTTATCGCGCCTTAGGGCGCGTTTGGTAAAAGGCCAAACATTGGCTGAGTTGGCTCGAGAAATGGAGTTCGGCGAATGTTTGCGGCTTGGCTCAGGAGAGATGAAGAGTGGCGGGCATCGCCGCGAATCCATTTTGGCTGACGCGGTAGAAGCAGTGATTGGCGCTATTTATTTAGATGCAGGCATGGATGTCGTTCGTCAACGTGTACTGGCATGGTACGCTGAGCGGCTTGAAAATATTTCGCTACAAGATACCCAGAAAGATCCCAAAACACGTTTGCAAGAATTTTTGCAGTCGCGTCAGGCAGCGTTGCCACGCTATGAAGTAGTCTCTGTAAAGGGGGAAGCGCATGCCCAGACCTTTACCGTGGAGTGCTACATTGATCTGCTAACCGAGCATACCACTGGTAAGGGGCCCAGCCGCCGCCATGCTGAGCAACAGGCAGCTGAAGAAGCGCTTTTCCACCTTGAAAAAACACCTGGAGACAAGTCATGAGTCAAACCTGCGGCTTCGTGGCCATCGTTGGACGGCCCAACGTAGGCAAATCAACCCTCATGAACCGGATTCTAGGGCAAAAGATCTCGATTACTTCGCGTCGCCCTCAAACCACGCGGCACCAGGTAATGGGCATTAAGACGGTCGACGAGACGCAGTTCATCTATGTTGATACGCCCGGCATGCACATCATGTCAAAAGACCGTAATAAAGCGATCAACCGCTTTATGAATCAAGCGGCAACACAGGCGCTACGAGACGTTGACTGTGTGGTGTTTATTATTGACCGCACCCGTTGGACGGATGAAGACCAAGCTGTGCTAAAGCGACTTGAGCACGTGAAAGCACCGGTGATTTTAGCAGTCAACAAGGTAGATCGTTTAAACGATAAAGGTGACTTGCTACCCTGGTTAGCTGAAGTGGGTGCACGTCGGGAATTTGCTGCGGTTGTGCCAATTTCTGCCAAGCATGGCACCCAGGTTGATACCCTCGAGCAGGAAGTTGCCAAATACTTGCCCGAGAGCGTTCACTTTTTCCCGGAAGATCAAATCACCGACAAGAGCTTGCGCTTCATGGCGGCTGAGCTGGTGCGTGAAAAAGTCATGCGTCAGCTGGGTGATGAGCTGCCGTATCAAATGACCGTGGAAATCGAAGAGTTCCGTGAAACCGAGCGTGTGACCCATATCAGTGCCCTAATTCTTGTCGAGCGTCAGGGGCAAAAGGTAATCCTGATTGGTGAGAATGGTGAGCGTATTAAAAGCATTGGTCGTGAGGCACGCCTAGATATGGAGCGAGCCTTGGGTAACAAGGTAATGCTCAATCTATGGGTGAAAGTGAAGCGCGGCTGGTCGGATGACGAGCGGGCATTAAAGAGCTTGGGTTACGATCTCGATTGAGTACTTCCATGTCGGCAGAGCCAGCGTTTTTACTGCACCGCAGGCCTTACCGTGAAACCAGTGCGCTGGTGGATTTGTTAACCCTTAACCATGGCCGTATCCGCGCCGTTGCCCATGGTGGGCAGCGGCCAGGCTCTAAGTCGCGTCAACGGCTGCAGCCCTTTACCCCCTTGTTTGTGTCGTGGCGCGGCGAACGTGAACTAAAGCGGTTAGTGCTGATGGAGTCGCGTGGCCAGACGGCATTGCTAGCCGGAGAAGGGTTGCTCTGCGGTTTATATGCCAATGAAATAGCCACGCGCCTACTGCCTTTGGAGCTTGCAGCGCCAGAGGTTTTTGCATTTTATAGCGCGCTATTAGACGCCTTGCCAATACCGGCGGATCGCGCCTTGGCACTGCGACGTTTTGAATGGGCGCTGCTGGAAACGCTAGATGCAACGCCGCGTTTTTGTACCTACGATGGCGCTGCACTCGATCCCCAAGCGCGCTATCGGTTTGATGCGACAAGTCGTGCTTTTGTGCCTGCCGAGCAAGGCATAGAAGGCCGGACGCTGCGCTATATTGATCAAGGCGATTGGCAACCCGCTGGGTTAGCAAGTGCTTTAAAAGCGCTGATGCGGGCAGCGCTTGCACCTCATTTGGGCGCGACGGCTTTACGCTCGCGAGAACTAATGCTCGATTTGGCCCGCCGCCGACAGCGCTAGGCGGGTATTTTGATACCACTTATTGGAGACACGTGATGCATCCTCCGCGGATTTTGTTAGGCGTCAACATCGATCACATTGCGACGCTGCGTCAAGCGCGTGGTACTCGTTATCCTGATCCAGTTCAAGCGGCGCTGTTAGCCGAAGAGGCGGGCGCTGACGGCATCACGGTTCACTTGCGTGAAGATCGTCGCCATATTCAGCCAAGGGACGTTCGCCTGTTGGCAGAAGTGCTCAATACACGCATGAATTTAGAGATGGCTGTTACTGAAGAGATGCTAGCGCTGGCTGAGGAAGTACGCCCGGCGCACGTGTGTTTAGTGCCAGAAAAGCGTGAAGAGCTAACCACCGAAGGTGGCTTGGACGTTGTGGGTGGTTTTGATCTTATTGCCTCGGCCTGCCAACGTTTACGCGCAGCCGGTTGCGACGTGTCTTTGTTCATAGACCCTGATAGCGCGCAAATTGATGCTGCCCTTCGTGCAGGGGCGCCAACGATTGAGCTGCATACAGGTGCCTATGCAGAAGCAAAACCTGGCAGTGAGGCTGCTATTGCTGAGTATGAGCGTCTAAGTGCAGCGGCCATTCACGCTGTTTCTGCTGGCTTAGTGGTTAATGCTGGGCATGGCTTGCATTACCATAACGTTGAGGCGATTGCTGCGTTGCCGGGCGTTAATGAGCTCAATATTGGTCATGCCATTATTGCTCGTGCACTGTTTGTCGGGCTGAAAGACGCTATTCAAGAAATGAAACGCTTGATCATTGCTGGCCAGGAAGCTGGTTTAATGGCGGCATTAGATGCTCATGAACATGAGCACGAAGATGAACATACGCATAGCGGTTGCTGTAGCCACTAAGATGATTGTTGGGATTGGGTCAGATATCGCCCGTGTCGAGCGCTTTGCTAAGGCCGTAAAACGTCATGGGCCACGCTTTGCCCTGCGCATTTTAGGCCCTGAAGAGCAGGCTGTATGGCAAGCAAAAGGTCAGCCAACTAGTTATTTGGCAAAGCGTTTTGCAGCGAAAGAAGCGTATGTCAAAGCACTCGGGCTTGGCTTGAGAAGCGGTATGCAATGGAGCGATATTCAAATCCTCAATGATTCGCTGGGCAAGCCAAGCCTGCAGCTAAGTGGTGAGGCGCTTCGTCTATTTCAAGCTAGCGGCGCCTCAGCGACTCATATAACGCTCAGTGATGAAGCGGACTACGCAGTAGCATTTGTGGTACTTGAGCGCTAGTGCTTGACGTTAGTACTTGAGCGCTAACGGACTAGCGCTGATTTAACGTGCTCCGCTGCTCCCTGAGGCGCTTGATAGCGGTGTACAACTTATCAAGTAAATTTTCAGCCTGTTCCAAGCCCCCAGTGCGTAGACGTGTCTCCAGGGTTTCTACTGTTAACGCGAGCTCAGGCGCTCCGCAATAGCGGCTGGCACCATTGAGCGCATGAACATGGTCGAGCAACACCGTTAGGTTGTTTTCTTCGACAGCGCTGCGAATTTGCTGTTCGCATTCACTCAGGCTATCGATCAGGCGCTTTAGCTGCTGTTTGGCGAACTCGGGATTGCCACCTGCAAGGCGCGTGCCGAGCTCAAGATCAATGACTGATAACGAGGTGGGGGTATACCCAATAGCCGGGGTATATCCAAGATCAGGGGCTTTTGGGGACGCCTGTAGAAGCGGGCTGGTTGGCAGTGTAATGCCCAAGAAGCGTTGAAACTGCTGATGCAGCTGAGTTTCATTGATCGGTTTCACCAAGACGTCATCTAAACCCTCCGCGAGCCACTGCTGACGTTCATCGCTAAGCACATGTGCGGTTACGGCAATAATTGGGCAGCGCGCCCAGCTATTATTAATGCGCCGTAACGCCTGGGTGGTTTGAACACCGTCCATATCAGGCATACGAATATCCATTAGCACCATGTCTGCTTCGTTCTGACGCGCGTAATCCAACGCTTCCTGGCCGCTGGCCGCTAATACAATGTTGATGTGCTCATTTTCGAGCATGGCTTTTAATAGTTCACGGTTGGGCGCATTATCGTCAACGATCAGCACCGTGAATGTTGACGACGGAAGTGCTTTAATCGTTTGTGCGTTGGCGGAAATAGTGGCTGTAGCCGGTTCCAATAGTTGTTTGAACGTGGCAACCAATTGAGTTCTGGTAAATGGTTTGCACAGTATCTCCCCCCCATTAGGGAGCTCCCAGTGAGGCAATTCAAAGCTAGTGGCACTTGCAAGAATGAGCGTTGGGCAGGGCGCTTGAGCAATAACCGACTGCCAATACGTCTTTCGTTCACCGCTGAAGTCATCATTATCTAGGCTTAGCAGGAGCAGTTGTTCGTCGCCAGATTCAATGAAAGAGACGGCAGTGGCGCCCCAGCGCTCGATTAAATGTTCCAACACATTGCGAGTGGGTAGGTGGGGCTCATGTAAACGAATAATTGAGCCGTCGAGTGAGAGTTCCGGCGGCCGTTCCTTGCTCATGTCGGCAAGTAGCGGCAACGTAAATGAGAAGGTTGCACCTTCTCCCGGCTCGCTATCAATTGTAATCTCGCCCCCCATGCGTTGAACTAATTGTCTGCAAATCGTCAGCCCTAAACCACTACCGCCAAATTGCCTGGAGTGACTAGGATCTGCCTGGGAAAAGGCACTAAATAGCTGCTTTTGTTGTTGTTCGCTCAAGCCAATGCCTGTGTCACTAACGCTAATACGCAACACAACATGCTGACCCTCCTGACTGTCCAGCATGACACGAATGATAACTTCTCCCTTCTGGGTAAACTTCAGAGCATTGCTGGTTAAATTATTGAGGACTTGATGGATGCGTAGCGGGTCGCCACACAGCGCTGACGGTACGTCTTCATAAACCATCGCTACTAAATGCAGTCGTTTGCGTTGAGCTTCAGGCGCATGGAGTCCGACAACTTCATCCATTAGCGACACCAAGTCGATATCGACTTCTTCTAACGTCAGCCGGTCGGCTTCTAGTTTCGAGAAATCCAACACATCATTGACTAGCATCAACAGGTTATCGCAAGCACGGTGGACATGCTCCAGCCATTCTTTCTGCCGAGCGTCGAGAGATGAGCGGCCTAATAAGCGGCAAAAACCGATGATGCCATTTAAAGGGGTGCGAATCTCGTGGCTCATATTGGCGAGAAATTCGGACTTTACTGCATTCGCGCGTAGCGCGCTTCGATGAGCAAGATCGAGTTTGATATTTTGCTCTTCAATCGTCTCCATGGACTCTTGTAATTCGCTGGTCGCTTGCTCGATTTGGCTTTGCATATCATGCTGAGCTTGCCGAAAATGTTCCGCTAACCCATTGATATGTTCTGCCAGTTGGAGAAACTCGCTAGGGCGAGCAGCCGTCATATAAGGCCGGTAGTCCCCTCGGGATAGGCGGTAAAGCGCTTGGTTCGCTTCTTCAATTGGACGCGTAGCGAAGCGGCTGATCGCAAATGCGACCAAAAAAAGCAGCAGCCCCAGTAACATGCCACCTAAGCTAAGACTGGCAATGAGCTTATAGCGCTCTAATTTGAGCGTGCGTATGTCCATTTCGGCTTCAAGCCAGCCAGTATTAGCAAGACCAAATGGTTGGCTGTAAGACGTGGTTAAAGGTACCTGTAAACGCCAAATAGCTTCATCTTTGGTGAGTGACGTGGCATTGGGGATATTTAGGCGAGGTGGGGGAGGTATCGAATGCCCCAGTACCAATAAGCGGCTCCCTTGCTCGTCAAAAAGCGTCACCGCGCGTAACCCTTTGTGCTCCAGAAGCTGTCTGGCAATGGCTTCCAAACGAGGCAAGTCGCCATCTAACATAGCGTTACCCAGGCTTGGTGCCAGTAATTCACCAGCGCTAACTAAGCGCTCTTCTAGCATGTCACGGCCGGTGGTCTCGCTTTGCACCACCAGCAATATTGCCATGACGGCATAGACAAGAAGCGGAAGCCCGAGTAACGCAAAGAGTAAGCGCGTGTTTAAAGACATGAGAGAAGCTCGTTGATTCAATAAGGTTGCCTGTCAAGCTAACGGCAGCACCGATATAATGCAGCATAATGGTGATGATAAGGAATGTACGATGAATTATCCGACACTCGAAGATGTGGTTGGTAATACGCCACTGGTTCGTTTAAAGCGCATAACGGCGGGGCGTAATAACACGCTTCTAGCCAAGCTAGAAGGCAATAACCCTGCTGGTTCGGTGAAAGATCGCCCGGCACTCTCTATGTTAAGTGAAGCTGAAGCACGGGGCGATATTGTTCCAGGCGATACGCTGGTGGAAGCAACCTCGGGTAATACGGGTATTGCGTTGGCCATGGCCGCGGCTATCAAAGGTTACAAAATGACGCTAATCATGCCTGAAAACGCTTCTGAAGAGCGTAAGCAGGCTATGGCGGCTTACGGTGCCACATTAGTGTCAGCGAGCAAAGAAGGCGGGATGGAAGAGGCGCGAGATATTGCCGATGCGATGATTGCAAGAGGCGAAGGTAAACCGCTAAACCAATTTGCCAATCCAGATAACCCGCTTGCGCACTATCGCACAACGGGGCCTGAAGTGTGGCAGCAAACCGGCGGTGAAGTGACGCATTTTGTCAGTTCGATGGGGACAACGGGCACCATTATGGGAGTGTCTCGTTATCTTAAGGAACAAAACCCAGCGATCCAAATTGTCGGTTTACAACCGGCGGATGGTGCGAGCATACCGGGGATTCGTCGTTGGCCAAAAGAGTACCTGCCGTCGATTTTTGAATCACCGAGGGTCGATACGACCCTGGATATTGGGCAGCAAGAAGCAGAAGCCCATATGCGCCGCCTGGCTCGTGAAGAAGGTATTTTTGCAGGGGTGTCGTCAGGTGGCAGTTTGGCTGGCGCATTGCGTATCGCAGAACAAACTGAGAATGCAGTCATTGTCTTCATCGTTTGTGACCGAGGTGATCGCTACCTTTCCACAGGCTTATTTGCCCCGGAGTTATAGATGGCCATGTTGGGTAAGCGGCGGCCATCTCGCCCCGCCTCGGGACACTCAGGGCTAGTTCGCCAACCAAGCCGTAAAACTGAGTCAAAGGATGCTACCTCGACAACGTTGGTGGTTGAGCGTTTAGCTCATGATGGCCGTGGTGTTGCGCATAATGTCGAGGGAAAAACAGTCTTTATTGACCAAGCGCTTCCCGGTGAGCATGTCGATATAGCGATCCACGTCACGCGTAAGCGGTATGACGAAGCACATATAAAAAACCGGCTCAGCTCTTCAGAGCAGCGGGTTGAGCCTCCCTGTGCTTACTTTGGCCAGTGTGGCGGCTGTGATTTACAGCACCTTAATCTGACTGCACAACGCCAGCATAAGCGCGACGTTGTCACTGAGCTAATGGCCCGTCAGGGCCTAACGCTAGGCCCTATTGCTGCATTGGATGGTAGCAGCGAGCACTATCGGCGTCGCGCGCGTCTGGGGGTAAGGGTAGACGGTCAGGGTAATGTACTGCTGGGGTTTCGAGCACCCAACAGCCACCGCTTAGTGGATATTGAGCAGTGCCATGTGCTGGTGCCAGCGCTGAATCAATTAATTCGTCCATTACGGCAATTACTGGCAACACTCGCCTCGCCACGCCTCGTTGGCCATGTCGAATTACTGGCGACCGATGAGGCAACAGTCGTGCTAGTGCGTCAGTTAAAAGCCCATGATCAAGATAGGGCCCGCTGGCAGCAGTTCGCGGCGCAGCAGCAGGTCTTGCTCGGCACTTGGTTGGGGCGTGAAACGCCTGTATTGCACTGGAATGGTGCGCAGGGTGGGGCCACATCCGTTCTACAGGAAGTGCTTAATCTCAAGGAGCTCGGAATTCAAAGAGCTAACCCACCAACAAGTGAACAGTGTGTGGCGGGTGATAAAGCATCCAGCCGAGTGACGCTGGGTTTCTCACCAGGCGACTTTTTACAGGTAAATGCTGAGGTAAACCAAAAGATGGTAGCCCAGGTGTTAGCATGGCTAAAGCCAGCGCCAGGGCAACAGCTCATAGATCTCTTTGCTGGGATTGGTAATTTCAGTTTGCCGTTGGCCGCTGCCGGAGCCAAGGTGCTTGCTGTAGAAGGCAACCCTGCGATGGTCGAACGAATTACCGCTAACGCTAATGTTAACCTACTGGATGTGCATGCCCAGCAAGCAGACTTAAGCGACGCCAAAAAGGTGCAAACGCTATTGAGCGAGCATCAGCAAATTGATGCGATTGTGCTAGATCCGCCGCGCAGCGGTGCAGAAGCAGTTTGCCAAGTATTAGGTAGTTACAATGTACCTCGGGTGGCCTATATTTCTTGTGACCCGGCAACGCTTGCTCGCGATGCGGCACACCTTGTGCATGCAGGTTATCGCGTCAAGCAAGTAGCAGTGGCCGATATGTTTTTACACACTGCTCACCTGGAAACGCTGATGCTATTTGAATACCAGGGCTAGCCTGCCCACTGCATCAAGCCTCGGTGACGGAAAATGGCTAGCCGTCACCCTGAAAGGATGAATAATTGTCATGGTGAAAGTGCGTGAAGACCAGCCGCTTACCGAAAGCGGAAAGGTGGACATACAGCAGTGGTTAGCGCGCCTTCAAGAGGATGTGCGCCTACGCGACCCCGAACGACTATTGCAAGCATGCGAGCTTGCTGAACAGTTGGAACGAGAGGCGCCGCAAACCCACCGTGTGTGGCTCTCGCCAGGTTCAAGTTTTCGAATGGGGCTAGAGATGGCCGACATCCTGGCCGAACTCAAGCTTGATCAAGCAACCCTTGAGGCTGCCGTACTCTATCGCGCGGTTCGCGAAGGGCTGCTGAGTATAGACGCCGTTACCAAACGGTTTGGCGAAGAAGTCGCTAAGCTGATTGACGGCGTTTTGCAAATGGCAGCCATTAGCTACCCACTAGCGCCCAACCATGGTATGAGCCAGCATAACCAGCAGGAAAACCTGCGCAAAATGCTGGTTAACATGGTCGGAGATGTACGCGTTGCACTGATCAAAATTGCTGAACGCACCTGCGCCTTGCGCCAAGTAAAAGATGCCCCCCGTGAAAAGTGCTTACAAGTCGCGCGTGAAGTGGCTGATATTTATGCGCCGCTGGCTCATCGACTTGGGATAGGTCAAATCAAGTGGGAGCTTGAAGACCTATCGTTTCGCTATCTGCATGAAGATGAGTACAAAGCGATTGCTAAGCTATTAGCTGAAAAGCGCTTAGATCGTGATCGCTATATTCATGACGTGGTGGAAACCATCAAGAGCTTGATGGAAGCCCAGCATATTCATCACTACGATGTCGATGGGCGAGCCAAGCACATCTACTCAATCTGGCGCAAAATGAAGCGTAAGCGGATTGATTTTTCTCAGGTACACGACGTGCGCGCAGTGCGCATCTTGGTCCCTGATGTAGCTGACTGCTATACCGTATTAGGAATTGTTCACTCTCGTTGGCACCATGTGCCCAACGAGTTTGATGACTATATTGCCAACCCGAAGAAGAATGGCTACCAATCGTTGCATACCGCGGTCATGGGGCCAGAAAACAAGGTGCTGGAAATCCAGATTCGCACCTTTGCTATGCACGACGAAGCAGAATTAGGTGTATGTGCACACTGGCGGTATAAAGGGCATGATACCAACGCCAAAAGCCGTAGTTATGAAGAAAAGATTGCCTGGTTGCGTCAAGTACTTGAGTGGCAGGATGAAGTGGGTGGCTTTGGCGACCTGCGCGAAGGTCTTTCCAGCGACGTTGCGCCAGACCGCATCTATGTTTTCACCCCCGATGGCCATGTCATCGACCTGCCGCGTATTGCGACCCCCATCGATTTCGCTTATCGCGTGCATACCGAAATTGGTCACCGCTGCCGTGGTGCCAAGATTAATGGTCGGATAGTACCGCTTACCTATAAGTTAAAAACCGGCCAGCAAGTCGAGATTTTAACGGCCACCAAAGGCGGCCCCAGCCGCGACTGGTTAAACCCCAGCTTGGGCTATGTGCGCACTTCACGCGCGCGGGCGAAAATCCAGGCGTGGTTTAAGTACCAAGCACGAGACCAGAACCTAGACGAAGGGCGGGCGTTGTTCGAGCGAGAGATGCGCCGCTTGGATGTTGAAGGGCTTGATCTTGCTAAGCTGGCTGCTGCTGTTAACTACCAAAACGCCGATGATATGTATGCAGCGCTCGGCGCGGGCGACCTGCGTATCGGGCAAGTGCTTCATCAGGCGCAACAGTTATTTGGTGAAACGGACGACCAAGAGCAGTTAGATCGGTTGCTGGCGAAGCCACGCCGTCAGCCAAGCAAAGCGACTCAAAGCGACATCACCGTGCTGGGGGTTGGCAACTTAAAAACCAGCATGGCGAATTGCTGTCGGCCAGTGCCTGGCGAACCAATTGTTGGCTTTATTACCCAAGGTCGCGGGGTCACCGTCCATCGCCAGGATTGCAGCAATATCCTGCAACTGCGCATGGAAGAGCCCCAGCGCATTATCGAAGTAGAGTGGGGCGAACGTGCTCTCACGCGCTACCCCGTCACTATTGAAATTCAAGCCTGGGATCGCTCCGGCTTACTGCGCGATGTGACCGGCCTGCTGGGCAACGAGAAGGTCAATGTGTTAGCAGTGAATACACTGACAGACACCGATGAGGGGATTGCGCGACTGCGCATCACGCTGGAAGTTGATGGTCTTGAATCACTAGGCCGTTTGTTTTCCCGTATCCAGCAATTGCCCAACGTGACGGAAGTGCGTCGTCTGCGCAATGCTGACCCAGAGAAAAACGTCCGTAAAGGAGGCGCCTGATGCGGTATAGCGTAGAGGATCTGCTGACATTGATGTCGGTGCTTCGCAACGCGGAACAGGGCTGTCCTTGGGATATTAAGCAAGATTGGGGCAGCATTGTGCCCCATACACTGGAAGAAGCTTACGAAGTGGCTGATGCTATTGAGCGGCGCGCTTTTGATGAATTGCCCGGCGAGTTGGGTGATCTGCTGTTCCAAGTGGTCTATTACGCCCAGTTTGGTGCTGAAGAGCAGCGCTTCGACTTTCACGATATCGTTGATACATTGACTGCAAAGATGTTGCGCCGTCATCCGCATGTATTTCCTGATGGCACGCTAGCATCACGGCGTCCACCTGGGATGAGTGCCGAGGACGTACAAACCCAGCACGTTAATTCGCGCTGGGAAGCGCTTAAGGCCGATGAGCGTGCTGAGCGTTCGCTGCAAAGCACTCCCTCTGTGCTTGACGATGTGCCACGTACGCTGCCAGCGCTCAGTCGTGCCGCGAAACTCTCGAAACGTGCCGCCAGGGTCGGGTTCGATTGGCCGGATGCCAGCGGTGTGCTGGACAAAATCCGTGAAGAGCTCGCTGAAGTTGAAGAAGCCCTTGCCGAGGGTAATCGCCAGCACGCTCAAGAAGAAGTCGGTGACTTACTGTTTGCAGTGACTAATTTAGCTCGCACACTGGGTGCCGACCCTGAGCAATGCTTGCGTACCACAAACAGTAAATTTGAGCGCCGCTTTCGCTACGTAGAGCGTCAGCTTGCTGCTGATGCGCGTCCGTTAACCGACGCCTCGCTGGATGAAATGGAAAGCCACTGGCAAGCCGCTAAAGCACAAGAAAAAACGCTTACCCCTTAAAAACTGATTTTTAATAACTGACTTTTAACAACTAATGCGACCCCGTAAGGAGGCCATGCCAATGAGTCACGACCTACACGAATCGCTACGAGATAACGTACGTATTCTCGGTGATAGCCTGGGCCGTACGATTGCCGATGATTTAGGCCAGTCGTTTGTTGATAAAATTGAAACAATTCGTGCCCATGCCAAGCGGGGACGTCAGGGCGATTCATTGCAGCAACGTGAGCTTATTGAGTATCTACGCCAGTTGCCCGAACGCGACCTGCTACCCGTGACGCGCGCGTTCAATCAGTTTTTGAACCTTGCCAATATTGCTGAGCAGCACTATCGGGCACGCTTTCGCCGCGTGGAAGACTACAAGCCAGGCACCCAGCCAGTGCTGGGTGAGCTGCTAAGCCGTGCACAGCAGGCAGGTAATTCGCCCCGTAAGTTAGTAGAAACCCTGGCCAGTATGCGTGTTGAACTAGTGCTGACTGCCCACCCCACAGAAGTTATTCGCCGCACGTTGATTCAGAAATATGACGCGATCGACGAGTGCCTAACCGCGATTGAAAGCTCTGAGGACTACCCTGAGCGCGGAGCCCGTGCCCAGGGGCGCTTGGAAGAGTTAATCAGTCAGGCGTGGCATACCGATGAGATTCGTCACGAGCGGCCAACCCCTGTTGATGAGGCCAAATGGGGTTTCGCGGTTATCGAAAACTCCTTATGGCAGGCGGTGCCAGACTTCCATCGCGATTTGGATAATTTACTCCTCGATACTGCCGGGGAACGCTTGCCGTTGGATGCCGCGCCCATTCGCTATGCTTCCTGGATGGGCGGTGACCGAGATGGCAATCCCAATGTCACCGCGCGGGTGACGCGAGAGGTACTGTTATTAGGCCGTTGGATGGCCGCCGATCTCTATTTGCGCGATCTTGAGCAGCTGAAAACCGAGCTTTCAATGTGGAAAGCCAACAGCGCTTTGAAGGCAGAGGTAGGAGAAGTTGCTGAGCCTTACCGTGAGCTGCTCAAGCGTCTGCTGAATAAAATGGAAGCCACACGTGACTGGGCCAAAGCAGAGTTGGATGGCCGTAACTATGATGGCGGGCCAATTATTGAAACCCGCGACCAGCTCTACGCGCCGCTGCTGGCATGCTACCGCTCGCTGTGTGATGTCGGGCTGGACACCATTGCTAACGGTGCGCTGCTTGATACCTTGCGCCGCGTGGCGGTGTTCGGCGTCACACTGACCAAACTTGACCTGCGCCAAGAGGCCAGTCGCCATGCCCAGGTAATGGAAGAACTCACCAGTGCACTAGGTTTGGGACACTATCAGGACTGGAACGAAGCTCAGCGCCAAGAGTTTCTGCTCGCAGAGCTTGAATCAAGGCGGCCGCTAATTCCACGCCGTTGGGAGTGTTCGGCAGAATCCCGCGAAGTACTCGATACCTTCAAAGTGATTGCTCAAGAGCATGCAGAAGCGTTGGGTACTTATATTATTTCAATGGCTGCCGAGCCTTCGGACGTATTAACCGTTGCGCTATTGATGAAAGAGGTGGGGGGGCAAGTCACACTGCCCATCGCGCCGCTGTTTGAAACCCTCAACGACCTTGACCATGCAGGCGATGTCATCGATCAATTGCTGGCGCTACCGGGTTACCGCGCTCTGGCGAAAGACCGCCAAGAGGTCATGATTGGCTATTCAGACTCGGCTAAAGATGCCGGTCAGCTTGCTGCTGCCTGGGCACAGTACCGTGCCCAAGAGTCGTTAGTCGATGTATGTGACAAGCATGGCGTAGATTTGACGCTGTTCCATGGCCGGGGTGGCACTGTTGGTCGTGGTGGCGGCCCTGCGCATGCGGCGATTCTCTCCCAGCCGCCTGGCTCGGTGAATGGCAGTCTTCGGGTGACCGAGCAAGGTGAGATGATTCGCTTTAAGTTTGGCCAGCCAGATATCGCGCTGCGCTCTATGGAAATTTACGCTTGCGCGGTGATGGAAGCGACGCTATTGCCACCGCCCGCTCCTGAGCTTCAGTGGCGTGAAGAGATGGACCAGCTGGCGAAAGTGGCCCATGCCGCTTATGTTGGCGTAGTGCGTGAAGACCCCGATTTTGTCCCGTACTTCCGTGCTGTCACGCCGGAAGGGGCGCTGGGCAGGCTGCCGCTCGGTTCGCGACCAACCAAGCGTCGCCAGGATGGTGGCGTGGAAACCTTACGAGCGATTCCGTGGATTTTTGCCTGGACCCAGATTCGCTTGATGCTACCCGCTTGGTTGGGCAGTGGTGAGGCGTTCTCGCGACGCCTAGAGCAGCCAGGTGGCCGTGAAGTGTTGCAAGAAATGCGCAGCCAGTGGCCATTTTTTGGCACCTATCTCGATATGTTAGAGATGCTGTTGGCCAAAGCGGACGTAGCGATTGCGGCCTACTATGAGCATCGCTTAGTCGATGAGCCTTCGCTGAAAGCGCTGGGCAAGAAGCTACGTGAGCGTTTTGAACGGCTTGAAAACGTCGTGCTGGATATTCTTCAGCAAGAGGAGCTGCTTGAAAACACCCCGCTTATTCGCCAAGCAATTGATGTGCGCAACCCTTACATCGACCCGTTGCATGGCTTGCAAGCGGAGCTTCTGCAGCGTAATCGGGACGCCGATGGTGCCATTAGCGCAGATCTCTCACGTGCGCTCATGGTGACCATGGCAGGTATTGCAGCAGGGTTACGCAATACAGGCTAACAAAGAGTGCGCCGCCACCGCGTGTGGCGGCGTCGTCATCACCTTACTAGGAATTGGGGGGCGCGATGATACAGGATGCTCAATCAGTACTGTCGTTTTGGTTCAATGAATTGACGCCAGAGCAGTGGTTTAAAAAAGACACATCGATGGATCAGCAGATTACCCAGCGGTTTGGCTCATTGCTGACCAAAGCGGCCGCCTGTGAGTGTTATGAGTGGCGCAGTACCGCCCAGGGTAGGCTGGCTGAAATTATTGTGTTGGACCAGTTTTCTCGCAATATCTACCGTGACCACCCGCAAGCCTTTGCCAGTGACGCGTTAGCCTTAGCGCTTGCACAGGAAGCGGTTGCCTTAGCGGTGGATAACCAACTGGCTACCGTCGAGCGTAGTTTTTTATACATGCCGTATATGCACAGTGAGTCTGCCGCTATTCATAAGGTAGCAATGCAGCTGTTCGATCAGCCTGGGTTAGAAAATAACCTGGATTTCGAGATTCGCCACAAAGCGATCATTGACCGCTTTGGTCGTTATCCCCACCGCAACGACGTATTGGGGCGGGTATCTACGCCAGACGAAATAGAGTTTCTTAAACAGCCTGGCTCCGGGTTCTAGTTAGGCTTTTAACGTTAGCGTTTGAATTTGCTTAATCACTTCACCACACTTTTGCCTATGGCGTTTTATGTCGTTACGAAAATCTACCCGCATCAATAAATACATCAGCGAAAGCGGTTTGTGTTCTCGCCGAGAGGCTGACCGCTATGTTGAGCAAGGCAACGTTTGGATTAATGGGCGTCGGGCAACGACAGGCGACCAAGTGGTGCCGGGTGATCTGGTTAAGGTCAACGGTCAAGAGATTGAGCCTCAGGAAGAAGAGGATTTGGTGCTAATTGCGCTGAATAAGCCGGTGGGAATAGTCAGTACCACTGAGTCCAGCGAAAAAGACAATATTGTTGAATTCGTGAAGCACGGCACGCGCATCTTTCCCATCGGGCGCCTGGATAAAGACTCCCAGGGACTGATCTTTCTAACCAATAATGGCGATTTGGTTAATAAGATCCTGCGCGCTAATAATAATCATGAAAAAGAGTATGTGGTGACAGTCAACAAGCCGATTACCGATGAATTTGTTGCCGGCATGCAAAAGGGGGTACCGATCCTTGGGCAGGTGACTAAAAAGTGTAAAGTGACCAAAGCGTCGACGTTTGTGTTCACTATTACGCTGGTGCAAGGGTTGAACCGCCAGATTCGCCGTATGTGCGAGTACTTTGGCTACGAGGTCACCCAGCTTGTTCGCACCCGGATAATGAATGTTTCCCTGCAAGGGTTGGCTCTGGGCGATTGGCGGGATCTAACTCCTAAAGAGATTGATACGATTGTTGCGCTGACAGAAAGCTCTGAGGCAGTGCCTGAAAAGCGCCAGACGGCACGGCCGGATTACAATTCGGGGGCAGGCGCTAACAAACCGAAAAAAACAGCCACCAAGGCGCGACAGAAACAGGAGCGCCAGAAACCGGCTAAGCCGGGTGCTAAAACGGTTGGCAATAAACCGCCGCCCAAGGGTAAAAGAACCGCCAGCGGTAAAGTGAGAACTGGCCCAAAAGCCAGTGCTTCGGGTAAACCACAGCCCAGGGGAAAAACCGCTGGCGCAGGAAAAAACGCTAAGTCAGGGGCCAAGCCGGTGGGTAAAGGCCGTGTTGGTCGCCCGAAAGGGAAGCGTTAGAGAGTAGGGCGGGCAGCTCTGAGTGCCCGCCGTTAGTCGCTAAGTTATCTCAACGCTAAGTTATTTCAACACTAAGTTATCTCAATGCTAAGCCTGATGGGTCAGGCAAATAAGAAGTTAGCAATGAGTTCTTTGCCACCTTCTGTGGCAAACGATTCGGGGTGAAACTGAATGCCGTGAATGGGGTAATCACGGTGCTTTACGCCCATCAATTCAAACTCACCTACTGCTTGCCAGTGGCTGCGTTGCTCAAACTTGTCAGCACCTAGCGCGCCTACTGTTGCGGTTACTTCCAGGCAGTCAGGCAGGGTTAACGCGTCGGCAATCAATGAGTGATAGCGCATCACCTCAAGCTGATCGGGGACGCCATTAAATACCGAGCGATTGTTGTGGTTGATCGGGCTGATTTTGCCGTGCATCGGCAGAGGCGCTTTCACCACTTTGCCGCCAAAGACGTGAACAATACCCTGCATGCCCAGGCACACGCCCAACAGTGGTATGGTTTTGCCGAGTTTCTCGATGACGTCGGCACAGACGCCAAAGTAACGCGGATCATCCGGCGAGCCTGGGCCCGGCGAGATAATAATCCGATCAGGCGCCATGGCTTCTATCGCTTTGAAGTCGATTTGATTGTTGCGCTTAACAATAATCTCGAAATGAGGCAGTTCGCCGCGGTTCTTCTCGGTGGTTAAAATCTCACCAATAAACTGATACAAGTTATAGGTGAAGGAGTCGTAGTTATCGATAATTAGCACCTTCATGCTTGGCTCTCCATGTCCATATCCGCGCTCATAAAAGGAGCAAGGGCTTTGCGGGTGCCTGCAAATTTGCGGCGTATTTCCTCGTACTCATCTTCGGCGTTACTATCAAACACGTTGCCGCCACAAGTTTGCACGTAAGCACTTTCACCGTTTACAAAAACCGTACGAATCGGAATCGCAAAGGTGCAATCGCCGTTAAATGAGAATTGACCAACCGCGCCGCCGTAAGGGCCGCGACCGTCAGTTTCCAAGTCATCGATAATTTTCATCGCTTCGATTTTTGGCGCGCCCGTCAGCGTACCCGCAGGGAAGTTGCTGGCAAGCGATGTAAACATGTCTTCGCCTTCGGCAATAATGCCAACAATTTCACTGGAGATATGCTGTACGTGGCTAAAGCGTTTGATGTCCATCAGGCTACGTACTTTCACCGTGCCAAATTGCGCCACTCGGCCAATATCGTTGCGGTGTAGGTCCACAATCATATTGTGCTCGGCAATCTCTTTTGGATCGTTGAGTAGCGCACGAGCTAGCTGCGTGTCTTCTTGCGGGGTTTTGCCTCGTGTAGTGGTGCCTGCCAGTGGGAAGGTCTCCATCTCGCCTTGGCGAAGCCTGAATAGAAGCTCGGGGCTTGCGCCAATCAGCTTCTGCTCGCCAAATTTTACGTAGTACATCTGTGGCGATGGGTTAATGGTGCGTAGCTGATCGTAGAGCGCTAGCGTATCGCCTTTAATGCTAAAGCGTTTTTTAAAGCCGACTTCGCATTGGAAAACCTTACCGTCGATGATGTCCTGCTTCACCTTGGCCACCGCTTCGGCGTGCTCTTCGCGGCTCATGGTGTCGCCCAGCGCAGTAATATGCAACGCGCCCGGGGGAATATCATCGGCGTCGATCAAGGTTTGTAGAAATTCGTATCGACTGTTGTCGTAGTAAAAATAGGTCACTTCCCCGGTCATTTTGTCGAGGATCAAACCGTCTTTATAAAGGCCAAATCGAAACGTGTCGAAATCGTCGCTAGCTTTCAACGATAACGAAGGCTCAAAGTATTGCATGGCGTCATAACCAAGGTAACCGCTTAGTCCACCCGCATACTTACGAGAAATAATATTCTGCGGAATCAGACTGCGCAGCAGCTCATAAGGGTTATCGCTTGGATAGTGGTTTGCATTACCGTCACGATCTTCAATAGTTAATAAGCCGCCATTGGCGTAAAGCGTGTACTCGGGGTCAAAGCCAATAATCGAGTGGCGCGCCATATGGCTATCTTCGCCTAGTGATTCCAGCATGTAACAGGTATCAAATTGGCGTTCAATTTTTTGAAACAGAGCAAAAAAGTCACAGTCCGCTGCCAGGGTGACGTAGTGAGGCTTGCGCGACAGCGTAAAAGGCTGTGGGCCTGATGAAGCAGGCGTAGTCGTCGTCATGATTAATCGGTCCGTGAAGTGGGTGACGGTAATGATGAAGGTAACGTTGAAGAAGGTAGCGTGGTTAAAGCGCGCGAACCGCGGGATACCGTGGCAATACCGACGCCCAGGATTTCAGCGATTTTGCGGTGGGGGACTCCTTCGCGCAAAAGCTTAAAAATCTGTAGGCGCTTGCTGATTTCTTGGTACTCTGCAGGCGTTAACAAGCTGGCCAGTGCCTCGTCCATTGCTTCCGGCGAATCAATGGCGAGTAAATAGCGTACTAAATCAGCCTGATGGTCATCATCAAATGACATAAAGTGAGTTCACCGTATTGCCACAAAATTAAGGAAATAAGTTGCTGTACTAGCGTACTAGTACGGTATCCTATTGCGCAATGAAGTCAAGCCATTCGTGTTAATTTGAGGAAGCCCGATGACCGACTATTTTATTCAAGCGTTTATCTATCTCATTGCAGCGGTAATCGCCGTTCCCCTTGCCAAGCGGTTTGGACTTGGTTCGGTGCTCGGCTATTTGGTCGCTGGGGTGGTGATAGGACCCATGCTGGGGCTAGTCGGCCAGGAAACTACAACGATTCAGCATTTCGCCGAGTTTGGTGTGGTGATGATGCTGTTTTTGGTCGGTATGGAGCTTGACCCAAAAGGGTTGTGGGCCATGCGGGTGAGCTTGATAGGGATGGGCGGTTTACAGGTGCTGATCACCGCCGCTGCAGGTACCGCTGTTGCTTTGTGGCTGGGACTTGCTTGGCAAACATCCTTGGCCATCGGTTTAATTTTTGCGCTTTCCTCAACGGCGATTGTGTTGCAAACCCTAAACGAAAAAGGACTCACGAAAACAGAGGGCGGACGTAGCGCGTTTTCGGTGCTGCTATTTCAGGACATCGCGGTGATCCTGATGCTGGCGTTGATCCCACTGTTGGCGCTTCCCGAACTAACGGAAGAAGGTGGTAGTTATGCTGAGCACAGTAGCCTAAGTCTTGTTGAGGATATGCCTGCATGGCTCCACGGGCTGGTGGTAGTTGGGGCTATCGGAGTCGTCATTATTAGTGGGCATTATCTTGGGCCGATGCTGTTTCGCTACGTCGTTTCCTCTGGCTTGAGAGAGGTGTTTACAGCTGCCGCTTTAATGCTGGTCATTGGCATTGCTGCGTTGATGGGGGTTGTCAATTTATCCCCAGCGCTTGGGGCGTTTCTAGCCGGTATCGTACTTGCTAACAGCGAATTCAAGCACGAAATTGAGGCCAACATCGAACCGTTTAAAGGACTTTTGCTCGGACTGTTTTTTATCACGGTTGGAGCTGGCATCGACTTTCAGGTATTCGCGGCGCAGTGGCCAACCGTATTGCTATTAGTGCTTGGCGTTATTGCCGTAAAGGGCACTATCCTGTTCGGGTTAGCTATGCTGTTCCGGGTTCGAAATAGCAATGGCTGGTTGTTTACGTTAAGCCTTGCGCAGGCAGGGGAATTTGGTTTTGTGCTGTTAACTTACAGCGTGCAAAGTAACGTTATTCCTGTTGATGTGTCGCAATTACTTTCGCTGGTTGTTGCGTTTTCCATGTTTGCGACGCCGCTGCTGTTTATTGCCTACGACCGCTTAGTGCTGCCGCGCTACCAAACAGCTAAAAATGCTACGCGGGATGCCGATAAGATCGAAGAACAAGCACCGGTGATTATTGCTGGTGTCGGTCGTTTTGGACAGATTGTATGTCGCTTGTTGCGCGCTAATAACATTCCCATCGTAGCGTTAGACCTCGAAATTGAGCAAATTGAACTCCTTCGCCATATTCGGATTAAAAGCTACTTTGGCGATGCCAGTCGTTCAGACCTTTTAGAAACAGCGGGCATTGCGAATGCGCGAGTGATGGTGGTTGCGATTGATGATCGCGATCGTGCTGTTGATATGGTGAAGCATGTTAAGCATTACTATCCCAACGTTTGGGTATTAGCGCGTGCCTTTGACCGTGGCCATGGATATCAGCTTCGCGAAGCAGGGGCTGACGATATAACCAGAGAGGTCTATCACTCTGCGCTAGAGCTTGGCGGCCATACGTTGACGGCCATGGGGGTACACCCAATGCGTGCCAAGCAGATGATCGACTCGTTTGAGCAACACGAAAATGCCCATGAAGATGAGCTGTTTGAAGCCTGGAAAGAGATTGAGGAGGGGATTAGCTTTAGCCCGCGTTACGGCGAACTGTTTATGAAACTGGAGGAAGCGCTGAGTCGATCAATGCGGCACGGCTGGGATGAGCCAAATCAAGCTGAAGAGCACGTATGGACGCCGCCGGAACAGGCAGCCGAAGAAAACCGCTAAAACGGCAGGTGCAGGGATGCGCTCAACATATTGAGGTGGCTGAGGGTAGGCGCGTCGATGCGCTCATACTCAACCCGGCTTACCAGGCGATTAATGGTCATGGTGGCGCCAAAGCCTTGTAGGAAAGCGGTGCCGCCGTCGTCGGCCAGTGGCTGATCGGTTTCGCCACGCCACTCGGTAAGGCCAGACTTAGCGTAAATACTAAAGGCACCCATTCGCACGCCTGCGACGATGGCACCGCCTAAGCTGAGGGTGTCCATGATGAGGGGGTCAGCACTGGAAGCGATAGGGACTTCTTCACTTTCGCGGTAGGCAATTTCAGCACCAATATCCAGCTGTGGTAGTTGCAATGGGCTAAAACCTGCCGAGAAGCGGAAGCCTGTTGTGTAGCTATCGAGGCTGCTTAAGTCACTGCCTTCTAAAACGACACCGTTGCGCAGCGACATAAATTCGCTGTTGGGAGACGCATAGGCGAGGTCGGTGTCTCCGTCGCTGGCTAAACAGCCCATCAATGGCAGCATGGAACCAGCAAAACTACACAACAGGGTGCTTGCCAAGCGTTTCATTGGCGTTCCTCGTATCCCTGGCTAAGGAAGTTATCTTAATCAGCCTAGCAACGGGCGCTGATTTCTACCACATTAATTGCGTTATTTGATAAGTTTTCTAGCAGATTTTTACCCATTTTCAAAAAGCGCTCGCCAAATACCCATTGGGGAGAGAGCACAGCGACGGTGTTAGTTTGCTCTTTTTGGCGCTGCCGCTGACGCCACTCAAGCGCAGTGCTGCTCCAATCTTCACTGTGCTGAAGCTGAAAGCCATTGGCTGCCAGCAAGTTTGTCAGTTCTGTCATCGAAAGTAAGTGTGAATGCTCTGGCGATGCGGCCCAAGGAACCGGGTAGCGCAATTCGGCCAGGTTTTTACCACTAACGACTTCATGCATAACAAGCTTGCCACCTGGGCGAAGCACGCGTCGGCTTTCGGCAATAACGCGGGCGGGGTCGGGCATGTTCATCAGGCTGTGCTGAAATAGCACGGCATCAAACGTGTGCTCAGGAAAAGGGAGTACGCAGGCATCTCCGGTAACCCAGCTAAGCGACGGATTTGTCGGAGAAGCCGCTAAGTTAGTCAGTGCCTGATTAAGTACGTTAAAGCGGTGAGTAATATCTAAACCGGTAAGTTGAAAACCAAGCGCTGCGCCTTGACGCATTAATCCGCCTAAGCCTGAGCCTATATCAAGCACCTTTGTATGTTGGGAAGGATCAAGCAGGTTAAGCAATTTTTTAGAGGCGGCAATGCCTCCGATATGCAGCTGGTCTAGCGGGGCAAGTTGGTGAAGCGTTGGGCCATCAGGGTAGTGGGTACGAATTTGGTTAAGGATAGCGTCATCGCGTAACCCTTGGTGGTAGTGCTCGGCTAGCCGCTGCTGTGTGGACATATCGGTGTCTCAATACCTTACAAAAATTAACGCCGACCACAGGCCGGCGTTGATTAAAGGGTTATTTTTGATCCTCAAGCCCAAGCTCTTGGATAGAAATTTCGCGCATTTTAAATTTCTGAATTTTACCGGTTACTGTCATCGGGAACTCATCAACAAATTTAAAGTAGCGGGGAATCTTAAAGTGAGTGATTTTGCCTTTGCAGTACTCGCGAAGGTCTTCTCCAGTGAGTTCTCCAGCGCTGCTGTTGACTTTCACCCAAGCAATTAGCTCTTCGCCATACTTCTTATCCGGAACACCGGTGACCTGTACTTCCGAAATCGCAGGGTGGGCGTATAAAAACTCCTCAATCTCTTTCGGGTATACGTTCTCACCGCCGCGAATCACCATGTCTTTAATGCGGCCAACGATCTGGATGTAGCCTTCCTCGTCCATCGTGGCAAGGTCGCCTGTGTGCATCCAACCGGCTTCGTCAATGGCTTCAGCCGTAGCTTTGTCATTGTTCCAGTACTTGAGCATCACACTGTAGCCACGGGTGCATAGCTCACCGATTTCACCACGGGGCAGAATGCCGCCGTTGCCAGGATCGACGATCTTGCTTTCTAGGTGGGGTTGGGTACGGCCAACGGTAGAAACGCGCTTATCAATGGTGTCGTTAGCGCCGGTTTGGGTGGAAACCGGGCTGGTTTCTGTCATTCCGTAGGCGATCTGTACGCCTTTCATGTTCATCTTTTCGATGACTTGCTTCATGATTTCTGCAGGACAAATAGAACCCGCCATAATGCCGGTGCGCAGCGTGGAAAAATCAGTCGTGGCAAAGTCGGGGTGCTCTAGTTCAGCGATGAACATAGTGGGTACGCCGTAAAGCGCGGTGGCTTTTTGCTCGTGTACCGCTTTTAGCACTTTACCGGGCTCGAACCCTTCATCCGGATAAATCATCGCCGCGCCATGGGTCATGCAACCCAGATTACCCATCACCATGCCGAAGCAGTGGTAGAGCGGTACGGGGATGACCAAGCGGTCTTCGCTGGTAAAGCCCATGCTTTCGGCAACAAAGAAGCCATTGTTGAGGATGTTATGGTGAGAGAGCGTCGCGCCTTTCGGAAAGCCTGTTGTGCCCGAGGTGTATTGAATATTGATCGGGTCATCAAACTGTAGCGTCGCCTGCAAGTCATCAACATCCGTCTGGCTGATCTTGCTGGCTTCGTTAATGAAGTCTGCCCAGCGCCACATGCCACTCTGTTTGTCAGAGCCCAGATTAATGATGCACTCAAGATCAGGTAGCTTGTGCGATTTTAGCTGGCCTTCTGTGCTGCTATTGAGTTCAGGCGCGAGCTCAAACAGCATGGCGGTGTAATCAGAGCTTTTGAATTGATCGGCAGTGACTAAAAAGCGCGCACCGGATTGATTCAGCGCGTAGTCCAGCTCATGGGTGCGATAAGAGGGGTTAATGTTGACTAAAATCGCACCGATCTTGGCGGTGGCAAACTGGGTTAGGGTCCATTCGCAGCAGTTGGGTGCCCAGATGGCAACCCGGTCGCCTTTTTTTACCCCAATGGCCAGCAACGCACGGGCGCAGCGGTTAACTTCTTCCTGAAGCTGGCGGTAGCTCCAGTGAATGTTCTGATGAAGGGCGATCAGCGCGTCGTTATCGGGATACTGTGCGGCAATTTGATCAAATTTATCGCCAATGGTCATGCCCAGCAGCGGCTTGTCTGCGGTGCTGCTGGTGTAGCTAGGTAGGGTGTGTGCAGGTGATGCCATGGATGTCTCTCCGAACTATTTTTTTTGTCTCAACGGGAAGAAAGCAGTTGGCTTCTATAGTTATTATTAACTAACCGTGCTTTTGGCCAACGCGACTTTAGAGCTGGGCTTGCGGCCCAACTGCTGAGTGATCCAGACGCCCGTATCAATCACTGCCTGGAGGTCGATGCCGGTGTTAATGCCCAGCCCCTCCAACAGGTAAAGTACGTCTTCTGTGGCTACATTGCCGGATGCACCTTTGGCATAGGGGCAGCCGCCAAGTCCGGCAGTCGCGGCGTCAATCACGCTCACGCCTTCTTCCATTACGGCATATAAATTAGCTAGCGCCATGCCATAGGTGTCATGAAAATGGGCCGCTAAATGCTCGATGGGCACCTGCTGGCGGGCAGCCTCAATCATCCGCTTAGCGGCTAGCGGCGTGCCCACTCCGATGGTGTCACCCAGAGAAATTTCATAGCAGCCCATTTCATAAAGTGCGCTGGCGACTTCGGCAACTTTTTGCGGAGAAATAGCCCCTTCATAGGGGCAGCCCAGCACACAAGACACATAGCCGCGTACCCGTACTCCTGCTTCATTGGCGCGCGCCAGCACTGGCTCAAAGCGCGTCAGCGACTCAGCAATCGAGCAGTTGATGTTTTTCTGAGAAAACGCTTCAGAGGCTGCACCAAATACCGCGACTTCCTCAACGCCGGCTGCGAGTGCGCCTTCCAGGCCTTTCAGGTTGGGCGTTAATGCTGAATAAACCACGCCGGGCTTGCGGGCAATGCCATGCATTACCTCGCTGGCATCGCCCATTTGGGGCACCCATTTTGGCGAGACAAAGCTGGCGGCCTCAATATGGGTAAGGCCAGCGTTTGCCAGCCGTTCGATCAGTTCGATTTTGGTGGCGGTGGGCACCAGGGTGCCCGGTTCGTTTTGCAGGCCATCGCGTGGGGCCATTTCAAACAGTTTAATAGATGTCGGCAGTGCCATCGGTTAGCTCCTATTCGCTGGGGGCAAAGTCGAGTAGCACGTCACCTTGACTCACGGTATCGCCCGACTGGAAGTGGAACGTCTCCACGCTACCGTCGGCAGGCGCGGTCATGGTGTGCTCCATCTTCATCGCTTCCATGACCATCAACGGCATGCCTTTCTCTACCGCCGCGCCAGGCTCTACCAGCAGCGCGACAACGGTGCCATTCATGGGGGCGGTGAGGGTGGATTCCGCTTCATGGTGGCCGTGGTCAATGGCATCGATGCGCCGCCAGAAGAGGCGTGTTTCACCACTGGGTTCAGCCATCACTACGATATGACCATCGCGGCGTGCCTGTAGACGGCGGCGGTGGCCGTTTAGCGTGACGGCTACCGCATCACCTGTCAGTGATTGTAGGCTAGCGGTCAACGTTTGATCGCCGATGGTCAAGTTCCACAGCGATTCGCCGCTCTCGCGTTTACCTTCAACAATCACCACTGCTGCATCGCTGTCGGCTGCTTGGGCGCTTGCCGGGTCACACAGCGCAATACGAATGGTATGGGGAGCATTCAAGCGGAAACCGTCGTGGCGATCCCACGGAGAGTCACTTTCGCACTCTTTGGCCAGTTGGTTTAAACCGATCAGCGCGGCGCTGGCGTAAGCCTCGGTAGAGTAGCTACGCGGCGCAAACAGGGTGGCTTCATTACGTTCGATAAAACGCGTGTCGAGCTCGACATTTTTAAAGCCGGGATGATTTGCCAAGCGCTGCAGGAAAGCGCGGTTCGTCACCACGCCCTGGACATCCAACGCCGCCAACGCGCGGTTGAGAGTGGCTAGTGCTGCATCCCGGTCAGCGCCGTGAACAATCAGTTTAGCCAGCATAGGATCGTAGTGCATGGAAACAACATCGCCACTTTCTACGCCGCTGTCTAAACGCACCTGATCGCTATCTAAGTCGGCACCTTCTAAATCCAGTGCGAAGCGAGTTAACAAACCGGTGGCCGGCAGGAAGTCTTGCTCTGGATCTTCAGCATACAGGCGCGCTTCAAAACTATGGCCGGTGATGGTGAGCTCGTCTTGTGTGCAGGGGAGTGGTTCACCCATCGCAACGCGCAGCTGCCATTCGACCAAATCCTGGCCGGTAATCATTTCAGTAACAGGGTGCTCAACCTGCAGGCGGGTGTTCATCTCCATAAAGTAGAACGAGCCGTCGGCGTCGAGCAGGAACTCCACAGTACCTGCGCCGACATAGCCAATTTCTTTGGCCGCGCGAACGGCTGCGTCGCCCATCGCACTGCGCAGTTCAGGCGTCATGCCTGGGGCTGGCGCTTCTTCTATGACTTTCTGATGGCGGCGCTGAACGCTGCAATCCCGCTCGAATAGGTAGACGCCGTTGCCGTAGCGGTCGCAGAATACCTGTACTTCGACATGACGAGGCTGCACCAGATATTTCTCAATCAGCATGCGGTCGTCGCCGAAAGCGGCGCTGGATTCGCGCCGACAGCCATCAAGCGCTGCTTTAAATCCTTCGCCGCTTTCAACCACGCGCATGCCTTTACCACCGCCACCGGCGCTGGCTTTCAACATCACCGGATAACCGATTTTATCGGCTTCGCTGCGCAGCAGCGCATCATCTTGATCGTCACCATGATAGCCAGGCACCAGCGGTACACCGGCATTGGCCATGCGTGCTTTCGCGGCAGATTTATCGCCCATCGCGGCAATCGCTGATGCCGGGGGGCCAACAAAGATGATGCCCGCTTGCTCCAGAGCTTTAACAAATCCACCGTTTTCAGAGAGGAAGCCGTAGCCGGGATGAATGGCGCCGGTGCCGGTGCGCTTGGCGGCATCGATAACCGCATCAACATTGAGGTAGCTTTCGCGGGCGGCGGCAGGGCCTAAGCGAACCGCTTCATCGGCCTCGCGTACATGGCGTGCCGTGGCATCGGCATCTGAATAAACGGCGACCGTTTTCAGGCCCATGCGACGGGCAGTGCGCATTACCCGGCAGGCAATTTCACCGCGGTTGGCCACTAGCAACGTGTCGAATTTAGTAAGATCAAGCGTCATGAGCGTGGCTCCGCAGCAGTATTGTGTTCTTGAAGGTCTGACGTTTGCGTCCAGGCAGGGCGGCGCTTTTCAAAAAAGCTCGCTAAGCCCTCTTGACCCTCTTGGCTCACCCGCAGTTTGGAGATCACTTGGCAGGTGTGTTCTCGGGTGGCGTCACTGTTCGGTGCTTGAGCCACGCTTGCTAGCAGGGCTTTGGTTGCCCGTTGGGCTTGGGGAGAGCCGCCCAGAAGGGTGTCAAGCATAGCGTCTATAGCGCTATCCAAGGCATCGTGCTCCACCACTTGGTGAACCAAGCCGAGCGCCATCGCCGTTGGCGCATCCATCACTTCAGCAGTGAGTGCGTAACGGCGCATTTGGCGTTCGCCAAGCGCGCGCTGAACATAAGGGCTAATCACCGCGGGCGATAGGCCAATTTTGACTTCCGACAAGCAGAATTTAGCTTTATCCGAAGCAACGACCAGATCACAACAGGCGGCTAGGCCCACCGCGCCACCAAAGGCCGCTCCCTGAACTCGGCAAACGGTGGGGCAAGGCAGGGTGTCTAACCCGAACATAAGCGCCGACAGTTTGCGTGAGTCTGCTAGGTTGTCTTCCAAGCCGTAATCGACCATGCGCTTCATCCAGTTGAGATCAGCGCCCGCAGAGAAACTTTTACCCTCAGAGCCAAGCACTACCACCCGAACGTCACCAGCGTTGGCCAGCGCATGCAATTCGTCTAGATGGGCGTTTAGTTCAGCGATCAGGCTGTCGTCAAAGGCGTTATGCACCTCTGGGCGGTTTAACGTTAGGCGCGCCACGCCTTCTTCGATCAGTAGCGTTGAGTAAGCCATAGTGTTCGCCCTTACATCCGGAACACGCCGAAGCGTGTCTCTTCGATGTCAGCATTCATTGCAGCGGCTAGCGAAAGCCCTAAGACATCGCGAGTTTGAAGTGGATCAATGACGCCGTCATCCCATAGGCGGGCGCTAGCATAATAGGGGTGACCCTGGTGCTCGTACTGGTCGCGCGTGGGCTGCTTAAAGGCCTCTTCTTCCTCTTTGGTCCACTCGCGGCCCTCGCGTTCATACTGCTCACGTTTAACCTGAGAGAGCACGCCTGCCGCCTGCTCGCCGCCCATTACCGAAATGCGCGCATTGGGCCACATGAACAGCAGGTTAGGGTCATAGGCGCGACCACACATTCCGTAGTTACCTGCGCCAAAACTGCCGCCAATCAAAACGGTGAACTTGGGTACTTTGGCACAGGCGACGGCGGTCACTAACTTCGCACCGTGCTTAGCGATGCCTTCATGCTCGTACTTAGAGCCGACCATGAAGCCGGTAATGTTTTGCAGGAACACCAGCGGAATCTTGCGCTGAGCGCAAAGCTCGATAAAGTGCGCCCCTTTTACCGCGCTCTCCGAAAACAGCACGCCGTTGTTGGCCACAATACCCACCGGATAGCCGTGGATATGCGCAAAGCCGGTTACCAAAGTGTCGCCGTAGTAGCGCTTGAACTCGTCAAAGTCAGAGCCATCGACAATGCGACCAATCACTTCGCGGACGTCGTAAGGCTTTTTAAGGTCGGTGCCAACAATGCCGTAAAGTTCGCTGGGGTCGAGTTTGGGAGGTTGGGGCGCTTGCATGGCTAACTTGCCGCGCTTTTGCCAATTCAAGCGTGACACACAAGCGCGTGCCAACTGTAGGGCATGGGCATCATTTTCAGCGTAGTGATCGGCTACGCCACTGATTTTGGCGTGCACATCGGCACCGCCCAAGTCTTCTGCACTAATGTTTTCGCCCGTGGCCGCCTTTACTAGCGGCGGGCCACCCAGGAAAATCGTGCCCTGTTCTTTAACGATGATTGATTCATCCGCCATGGCGGGCACGTAAGCGCCGCCAGCCGTGCAGGAGCCCATGACCACCGCTATTTGTGGGATACCCTCTGCCGACATCGTGGCTTGGTTATAGAAAATGCGCCCGAAGTGATCGCGGTCGGGGAACACTTCATCCTGGCGAGGCAGGAAAGCGCCGCCGGAATCAACTAAATAGATGCACGGTAAACGGTGCTTGCGGGCGATTTCTTGGGCGCGCAGGTGTTTTTTCACCGTTAGCGGGAAATATGTGCCGCCTTTTACCGTGGCATCGTTGGCCACAATCACGCACTCAACGCCAGATACCCGACCAATGCCCGTTACCACGCCTGCCGCAGGTACGTCGCTATCGTAAACGTGATGGGCGGCCAGGGCGGAAAACTCTAAAAATGGCGAGCCTTCGTCAATTAAGTGATCGATACGGTCGCGCACAAATAGCTTGCCGCGGCTTTCATGGCGTTCACGGGCCTTGGAACCGCCGCCTTGGGCGACGGCAGCGGTCAATTCTCGGAGCTTGGAAACTTCCCCCAGCATGGATGCTGCGTTGCTTTGAAAGACATCGCTGCGGGGATTGATCTGTGTAGAGAGTGTGCTCATGGCGCGTCCCTTACTTTGTTTCGGTGAAGAGTTCGCGGCCAATCAGCATCCGGCGAATTTCGCTGGTGCCCGCGCCAATTTCATACAGTTTGGCATCGCGCAGAAGGCGACCGGTGGGGTACTCGTTGATATAACCGTTGCCGCCGAGCAGCTGAATGGCGTCTAGGGCAACTTGGGTGGCTTTCTCTGCGCAGTAAAGAATCACGCCCGCCGCGTCTTTACGCGAGGTCTGGCCGCGGTCGCAGGCTCCGGCAACGGCGTATAAGTAAGCACGACAAGCGTTCAGCGTGGTGTACATATCCGCCACTTTACCTTGCACCAACTGAAACTCGCCAATTGACTGGTTGAACTGCTTGCGCTCGTGGATATAGGGCATCACCACATCCATAGCGGCCTGCATAATGCCGATAGGGCCAGCAGCCAGTACGGTACGCTCATAATCCAAACCGCTCATGAGCACGCGAACCCCTCTACCGACTTCGCCAAGTACGTTTTCAACCGGTACCTTGCAGTCTTGGAAAACCAGTTCGCAGGTGTTAGAGCCGCGCATACCCAACTTGTCGAGCTTCTGTGCAGTAGTGAAGCCAGGCATGCCTTTTTCAATAATGAACGCTGTAATACCTTTAGAGCCTGCTTCCGGGTCGGTCTTGGCGTACACCACTAATACGTCAGCATCAGGGCCGTTGGTGATCCACATTTTGTTGCCGTTAAGGATGTAATGATCACCCTCTAACTTGGCTCGCAGCTGCATTGACACGACGTCAGACCCGGCACCTGGTTCAGACATTGCCAGTGCGCCTACGTGGTCGCCGCTGATCAGCTTGGGCAGGTACTTCTCTTTTTGCGCAGCGCTGGCATTGATTTTTAGCTGATTGACACACAGGTTCGAGTGCGCGCCATAGGAGAGGGCGACAGAGGCACTGGCCCGGGAAATTTCTTCCATTGCAATACAGTGGGCAAGATAGCCCATACCGCTACCACCATCCTCTTCAGATACGGTAATCCCCAGCAGACCCATATCGCCAAATTTCTTCCATAGATCATTAGGAAATTCGTTATTGCGGTCGATTTCAGCGGCGCGTGGGGCAATTTCGCTAGCGGCAAAGGCATTGACCTGCTCGCGCAGCATGTTCAGTTCATCGTCGAGGCCGAAATTGAGTTCTGAATAGTGTGAAAACATGGTCAATCACCTTGTCATTGTTAATGGGGACTTTTCGTCGTTAAAGCAGGTTTTTCATTGAGTTCTTCAAGGGCCTGGCGGCAGCGAATTTCAGCGCTTTCAAGTTCCAGCTGCACCATCGTGATATCTTTCATTTGTTGTTCTAGAGCGGCTTTACGCTCGCTGATTTTGCTTAGCATTAGATGCAACTGCTTTTCGCTGCCGCTACGGGTTTCATCCCATAGCTCAAAGAGTTCGCGAATTTCTGCTAAGGAAAATCCGAGCCGTTTACCGCGTAGCGTTAATTTTAGTCGCACGCGATCTTTGCTGCTGTAGATGCGTGTTTGACCACGGCGAGCAGGATGGAGTAGCTCCTGATCTTCATAGAACCGAATACTCCGAGTGGTAACGTCGAACTCGCTGGCCAATTCACTGATCGTGTAGGTTTTGCTCATGATCATTGTTCTCGTCGATAGGGGAATGTCCCTATGGAACACTGACCATGAGGCTAAAACAAGTTTACGTTAACGTAAAGCAGTAGTTGCGCTTGTGTAATTTCCTTGGTTTCTTTGTAAGTTGTTGAAAAATAGATTTTTTGATTGTTTGTGTGAAGAAACGTTAAAGAAGCGTAGACCAAAGTTGTAATTGTAATACCCCTCAAGTGATTGCTAGTTTGCACCTACACCTTACGTTCAGGTAAGGGTGTGTTGCCGGCTAACGAGTTTTACTTGATGAAGCGGTTGGTGAAACGTCAGCACCCAACACCCGGATACAAGAACACCCGAACACCCGAACACAAGAACAAAAAGAGGCTTACCACTCCATGCGTGAAGACGATGTTCTTAATGGGCCAGTGCTCGAGACACGAGGGCTGACCAAAGAATTCCGCGGTTTTACCGCCGTGGATGACGTTAATCTTCAGGTTCAAGAAGGGCACATTCACGCCCTGATTGGCCCCAACGGTGCTGGAAAGACCACCGTTTTTAACTTGCTAACCAAGTTTTTGCCGCCTACACGTGGAGAAATCCTTTATCGCGGTAAGCCCATTACCAGCAAGAAATCCAATGAGATTGCACAGCTGGGTCTCGTGCGTTCATTTCAAATTTCAGCGGTGTTTGCGCACATGACGGCGCTGGAAAACGTCCGAGTAGCGCTACAGCGCCAATTAGGCACATCGTTTCACTTCTGGAAATCAGAAAAGTCGCTAGATCACCTTAATGAGCGTGCGTTAGAGCTGCTTGATGAGGTTGGCCTGCGTGAGTACGCCGATACACTAACGGTAGAAATGCCTTACGGCCGTAAGCGCGCCCTGGAAGTTGCCACCACGCTGGCGCTTGACCCTAAGATGATGCTGTTGGATGAGCCGACTCAGGGGATGGGGGCAGAGGACGTTGATCGTATCGTCGAGCTGATTAAGCGTGTCTCAAAAGGGCGCACCGTCTTAATGGTGGAGCACAATTTGAGCGTGGTAAGCAGGCTTTGTGATCGTATTACGGTATTAGCCCGCGGCGCGGTGTTGGCCGAAGGTAATTATGACGAGGTTTCCCGCAATCCATTAGTGCGCGAGGCATATATGGGCAGTGAAGCTGCTGAAGAGGAGGCTGCCGTATGAATACCGCTGAGGCCTATGAAACCAATGAACTAGCCGATTCCCAAACGCTAGAAATGCTGAGAGTGCAAGACTTGCACGCTTTCTATGGTGAATCGCACATACTTCATGGCGTGAACTTCGATGTTAAGCGTGGGGAGTTGGTTACCCTGCTGGGCCGCAACGGCGCGGGACGCAGCACTACTCTAAAATCCATTATGAATATGGTTGGGCGTCGCACCGGCTCGATTGTGATTAATGGCAACGAAACACTGAATATGAAGGCACACCATATTCCAAGGCTTGGTGTCGGCTACTGCCCCGAAGAGCGCGGTATTTTTGCCAGCCTGGATGTGCACGAAAATTTATTACTTCCGCCCACGGTTCGCTCTGGCGGAATGAGCCTAGATGAAATCTACGCCATGTTTCCCAACCTTTACGAGCGCCGCAGAAGCCAGGGGACGCGGCTTTCCGGCGGTGAGCAGCAGATGCTTGCCATGGCACGCATTCTACGCACCGGCGCGCGACTTTTGCTGCTCGATGAAATTACCGAAGGCTTAGCCCCCGTTATTGTGCAAAAACTTGGCGAAGTGCTTATTCAACTGAAAGAGCGCGGTATGACCATTGTTCTGGTGGAGCAGAACTTCCGTTTTGCAGCGCCGCTGGCAGATCGCCATTTTGTAATGGACCACGGTCAAATTGTTGAAGAGATAAGCGCTGAGCAGCTTCCGTCACGTCGAGACCATCTCAACACCATGCTGGGGGTATAACGCCAATCTAGATCATAAACACAGCATCAGCTTCGCAGTAGGTGCACTACAACACTAAACGCTCTATAAGCATTTCATTCGTACGTCGTAACACAACAACAAAGGCCTCAAGGGCCAGGAGACGAACATGACCTTTATGAAAAAAACGCTGACCGCCAGCATCGCCGTTGCCGCCGCTTCTACTATGGCAGTCTCAACCGCTCACGCCGAAATTAGCGATAATGAGGTGCGCATTGGTTATTTGGCAGATATGTCAGGGACTTATCGTGACTTAGCTGGCCCAGGCGGCGAAACAGCCATGGAAATGGCGATTGCTGATTTTGGCGGCAGTGTTAACGGCTCGCCCATTGTAATTTTTAGTGCTGATGATCGTAACAGTGCTGACGTCGGTGCTAACACAGTGCGTGAGTGGATCGATCAGCGTAACGTCGACATGGTGGGTGGCCTAGTGGCGTCCTCGGTGTCTATTGCGGTCACCAAAGTGTTGGAAGAAAACAATGGCCTGGGCATTGTGTCGGGCTCTGCGGCATCAAGCATTACCAATGAACACTGCACGCCCAACCACATTCACTGGGTTTACGATACTTACCCACTGGCGAACGGTACTGCAAAAGCAGTTGTCGAGCAGGGCGGCGACAGCTGGTTCTTGTTAACGGCTGACTATGCGTTCGGCCATGCGCTGGAAGCTGATGTAACCAAAGTGGTTGAAGCCAATGGCGGCGAGATTGTCGGCGGCGTACGCCACCCGTTCCCGACAAGTGACTTCTCCTCGTACATCCTCCAGGCCCAAGGGTCTGGCGCGAAGATTGTTGGTTTGGCTAACGCCGGTGCCGACACTGTTAACGCGATCACTACTGCCAGCCAATTTGGTCTGACCCAGAGTGGCCAGCAGTTAGCGGGCCTGCTGATCTTCCTCAACGATGTACACGCGCTAGGCTTGGAGTCCACTCAAGGCCTGCTGCTAACCACGGGTTGGTATTGGAACATGGATGAAGAGGCTCGCGCTTGGTCAGATCGTTATTTTGAAGAAGTTGGTCGTATGCCCACCATGGTTCAGGCGGGTATCTACTCAAGCACCATGCACTACCTGAAAGCCGTAGAAGCCGCGGGAACCGACGATCCTGAAGTTGTTCGTGCCCAAATGGCTGATATGCCCATTGAAGACTTCTTTGCGCGTAACGGCTCCATTCGTGAAGATGGCCGCATGATTCACGACATGTACCTTGCCCAAGTGAAAACGCCGGAAGAGTCTACCGGTGAGTGGGATCTTTATGAAATCCTCAGCACCATTCCTGCCGATGAAGCCTACCGTCCGCTCTCTGAGAGCCAGTGCAAACTGGTTCAAAACTAAGTCGAATAACAACCGCAAGTGACGTTAGAACTGGTTGGTGGCAACTTGCCACCAACCGCTTGACGGCGAGGAGAGTCATACAATGACGATGATATTCGGCGTGCCATTGGCCGTTTTCATGGGCCAGCTTACGCTTGGGCTTGTGAATGGAGCCTTTTACGCACTGCTCAGTTTGGGCCTGGCGGTCATCTTCGGCCTACTGAAGATCGTCAACTTTGCCCATGGGGCGCAATACATGCTGGGAGCCTTCGCCGCACTGCTAGGCTTTCGCTATTTAGGCATCAACTATTGGCTAGCGCTGTTTTTGGTGCCACTGGTGGTGGGTAGTTTCGGCATGCTAATAGAGCGCTTTTTGCTGCGTCGCATTGCCCATTTAGACCATCTTTATGGATTGTTGCTTACCTTCGGGTTAGCACTCATTTTTGAAGGCACGCTGGTTAACTTCTTTGGTGTTTCGGGTGCGCGCTACGCGACTCCGGAAGCACTGCAAGGCGGCCTGAATTTAGGCTTCATGTTCCTGCCTACCTACCGGGCCTGGGTATTGGTAGCGGCACTGGCCATGTGTCTATTTACCTGGTTTATGATTGAGCGCACCCGCTTGGGGGCCTATCTGCGTGCAGGTACTGAAAACTCCCAGCTGATGCAAGCGTTTGGAGTAAACGTACCGCTATTGATCACGCTTACTTACGGTTTCGGCGTAGCGCTAGCCGCTTTTGCGGGGGTGTTGGCAGCGCCGTTATATCCTGTGTCACCGACCATGGGGTCAAGCCTGCTGATTGTGGTGTTCGCGGTGGTCGTTATTGGGGGTATGGGATCTATTCTAGGTGCGATTCTTACTGGCCTGGGAATGGGGATCATCGAAGGCTTAACCAAAGTGTACTACCCCGAAGCCTCCAATACCGTGATCTTCTTGGTGATGATATTAGTGCTCATGTTACGCCCCGCTGGGCTGTTCGGTAAGGAGGCATAACCATGGCAGACTCTCAAGCACTCAATGCGCCATCAGCCGTAAAAGAGCGGCAGAAGCGGGCCAAAATGCGCCGTAACATGTTTTATATAGCGCTCTTGGCCATCGGGTTAGTCGCTCCTTTTTTGGCTTACCCCGTTTTTCTAATGAAAATTCTATGCTTCGCGCTTTTTGCCTGCGCGTTTAATTTGCTACTGGGCTATGCGGGATTGCTCTCGTTTGGGCACGCGGCATTTTTAGCCACCGGTGGTTATGTGACTGGCTACTTGTTGGCAAGCTATCCAGGGTTAACGCCGGAGGTGGGAATTATTGCGGGCACCTTAATGGCAACCCTGTTAGGGCTGTTGTTCGGGGTGCTTTCGATCCGACGTCAGGGCATTTACTTTGCCATGGTGACGTTGGCGCTGGCGCAGCTGATGTTTTTCGTCTTTGTTCAGTCATCGTTCACCGGTGGCGAGGATGGCTTGCATGGCGTGCCACGCGGTGACTTGTTTGGCGTAATCAGTTTGAGCAGCAACCTGGCGATGTATTACTTCGTTTTTGCCATCTTCGTATTTGGCTTTGCGCTAATCCAACGCACCGTGCATTCTCCCTTTGGCCAGGTGCTTAAAGCGATTCGTGAAAATGAGCCGCGCGCTATTTCGCTGGGCTACAACGTTGATGCTTACAAGCTACTGGCGTTTGTACTCTCTGCGGCGCTGGCGGGGTTGGCGGGCTCTACCAAAACAGTTGTGTTTCAGTTGGCGTCGTTAACCGATGCGCATTGGCACATGTCGGGTGAAGTTATCCTAATGACGCTGCTGGGTGGGGTAGGCACACTGCTTGGCCCTCTTATGGGCGCGGGCATTGTGGTTAGCCTGCAGCACATTTTGGCACAGTCGCCGCTGGGTAACTGGGTAAGCGTTATTCTAGGTATTATCTTTGTTGTCTGCGTACTTAGCTTCCGCAGTGGCATCGTGGGCGAGCTCACCAAAATGTATCGCAAAAATTTCAAATAACCGGTTCTGTCCGATGATTGGGTGCCCTAGGGCACCCTTTTTTCTGCCCAAATCACGCTTCTACGCCAAAGGTAGTGAGGTAAGCCGGTTGCACCTGTCAGGTTAAGAATATAAGTTAACGTAAACGTCAACGTTGCCTGTCAAGATAATTGCCAGTAAAGACGATAGCTAGCAAAGACAATTGCCAATAACGCCAACGGCTAATAAAGATAATAGCAAACGCCAAGCTGCCCAACCTGCTCACAGGCTGTTCAGCGACGCATGCTGCGGAGATTCGCCATGAATTTTGAGTTAAGTGAAGACCAGGTCGCCTTTGCCGATATGGCCCGGGCATTCGCCCAGAATGAATTAGAACCTAACGCTGCGCAGTGGGATGCTGAAGCCTTCTTTCCTGTCGATGTTATCCGCAAAGCAGGAGAGCTAGGTTTTTGTTCACTTTACGCGCCAGAACGCGTTGGCGGGCTGGGTCTTTCCCGTCTGGATGCCAGCATTATTTTTGAACAGCTTTCCATGGGCTGTACCTCAACCACTGCCTATCTCACCATTCATAACATGGTGACCTGGATGCTGGCTGACTTCGGCACCTCCGAAGCAGTGGAACAGTGGGGCGAAAAGCTCGCCACCGGCGAGTTACTGGGTTCTTACTGCTTAACTGAACCCAATGCAGGCTCTGATGCAGCCTCGCTTAAAACCACCGCCAAGCGTGATGGCGATGACTACGTGCTCAACGGTAGCAAGATGTTTATCTCTGGCGCCGGTAGCACCGACTTTTTGGTGGTGATGGCGCGTACCGGCGGTGAAGGTCCCAGCGGCGTTTCTGCCTTTGCGGTTGATGCCAAAGCAAGCGGCATTAGTTACGGCCGCAAAGAAGACAAAATGGGTTGGAACAGTCAGCCAACCCGCATGATTACCTTTGAAGATGTGCGTGTTCCCGCCAACCACCTGTTAGGCAACGAAGGCGATGGCTTTAAAATTGCCATGAAGGGCCTGGATGGGGGGCGTATCAACATCGCTACCTGTTCAATCGGCACCGCCCAGCAGGCAATCAACAAAGCCCGTGAATACATGCTGGAGCGTAAGCAGTTTGGTAAGCGTTTGGCAGACTTCCAGGCGCTTCAGTTCCGTATGGCGGATATGGTTACCGAACTTGTCGCGGCTCGTCAGTTAGTGCGTATGGCAGCCACTAAGCTGGATGCTGGTCACCCCGATGCGACTACCTACTGTGCGATGGCTAAGCGCTTTGCGACTGACGTCGGTTTCAAAGTGTGTGATGAAGCGCTGCAGCTCTATGGTGGCAACGGCTACATTAAAGAGTATCCAATGGAGCGCTATGTACGTGACTCCCGTGTACATCGTATTTTGGAAGGAACCAACGAAATCATGCGGCTGATTATTTCCCGCCGCGTGCTCTCTGATGGTGCCTCTGAGCTGTAGCCAACCACCACAAGGACAATGGAATGAGTAGCGTACTGTTTGCTGAACACGCCACCCAAGATGGCCATATTATCGGCGAGATCACCCTTAACGCCGAGCGTTCGCTGAATGCCCTGACGTTAGAAATGATTGAAGAGATCCTGCCGCGCTTGAAAGCGTGGCAAACCGACGAGCGAGTTGTCGCGGTTCTGCTGGACAGCGCCGGTGAAAAAGCGTTTTGCGCAGGGGGCGATGTCGTCAATCTGTATAAAGCGATTAAAGGTGACGGCGAACCAGACTTTCCTGAGCGCTTCTTTGAACACGAGTACCGCCTGGACTACCTGCTTCACACCTATCCCAAACCGGTTATTTGCTGGGGCAGCGGTATTGTAATGGGTGGGGGAATGGGGCTGCTCAGCGGTAGCAGCCACCGAATTGTGACAGAAACCTCTCGGCTGGCGATGCCAGAAGTGACGATTGGTCTTTACCCGGACGTTGGCGCTAGCTGGTTTTTAAACCGCCTGCCGAATGGCACCGGACGCTTTTTAGCCATGACCGGCAGCCAAATTAACGCCCCAGATGCCGTTCATCTCGGCCTTGCCGATCGCGCGATTGCTAGCCATTACCGCGCAGACCTGACGCAAAAACTGATGGATGCCACCTGGGGTGAAGGAAAGCAAACTGATGCCCATGGTGTGGTTAACCGTGTGCTGCGCGAATTTGAACAAGCCTCTCAAGAGGTATTTGCCGAGCTGGAGTCGCCGGTTCAAAAATCCGCCGCATTGATTCGTGAGCTAATGGATCACGATACGGTTGAGCAAACCGTAGATGCCGTGTTGGCGGTTCGCAGTGACGACAAATGGTTCAGCAAAGCGCAGAAAACGCTTTCCCACGGCAGCCCCGTATCAGTGAAGCTGATTGATGAGCAGCTAAAGCGTGCCAAGCACATGTCGTTGGCTGAGGTGTTTCAGTTTGAGCTGGCGCTTTCAGTGCAGTGTTGCCGTCACCAGGAATTCCCCGAAGGCGTACGTGCGCTGTTGGTCGATAAAGACGGTAAGCCTGCCTGGAAATACCCAGATGTCGCGTCTGTCGAACACACCTTTATTGATGAGTTGCTAGCTTCGCCGTGGCAAACGAGCCCTCTGTCGGATCTTCACTAAGCTATTTCTTCAAACCATTTCCCCAACCCAATTCACCGTCAATTTTCGAATAAGGACAATAAAGATGACCACTGTCGCGTTTATCGGTTTAGGCAATATGGGCGGCCCCATGGCGGCCAACTTGGCGAAAGCGGGCTTTAACGTTCGCGCGTTCGACCTTTCTGAACAAGCCTTGGAAACGGCTAAATCCCAAGGCTGTGAAGTAGCAGTCTCTGCAAAAGCAGCGGCCACCGATGCAGACTTTATTATTTCCATGCTCCCCGCAGGCAAGCATGTACGTGGGCTGTATGTGGATGGCGACGAGCCGCTGTTTGATGTCATCAAAAAGAGCGCTCTAGTGATTGACTGCTCGACGATTGATGCGGATACCGCCCGCAGCGTAGCGGCCGCTGGCGCTGAAAAAGGCGTTGGTTTTGTCGACGCGCCGGTATCTGGCGGGGTAGGTGGCGCGCAGGCCGGCACGTTGAGTTTTATTGTGGGCGGTAGCGCGGCACAATTTGAGCAGGCCAAGCCCGTGCTAGAAGTGATGGGTAAGAATATCTTCCACGCTGGCGATCACGGTGCAGGCCAAGTGGCCAAAGTGTGCAACAACATGCTGCTTTCCATCCTGATGGCGGGCACCTGCGAAGCGATCAACATGGGCGTGAAAAATGGCCTGGACCCAGCGGTGCTTTCCGAAATCATGAAACAAAGCTCTGGGGGAAATTGGGCGCTAAACGTTTACAACCCGTACCCCGGTGTGATGGAAAATGCCCCCGCCTCGAAGGGCTATCAAGGCGGCTTCCAGGTAGACCTGATGATTAAAGATCTGGGCCTCGCCATGGATGTTAGCCAGCAAAGCGCCTCACCGGTGCCCATGGGGTCTGCCGCACGTTCGTTATTCACCCTGCATAAAGCCGGCGGCAACGGCAAACTCGATTTCTCCAGCCTGCTGCAGTTTTATCAAGATAAGGAGTGAGAGTAAGGCGTGAATGGAAAATGGTGAGGAGCAAGGGGGGGCGCGTGGTGGCGAGTTTTGCGCGGAACGAGCAACGCTAGGCACCCGTGAGCGGGCGGCATAGCCGCCCCTTGCCACTTGCTTCAAAGGCGGGCACACTCATTTTCTTCACTATTCTCAGATGTATGCCCAGAAAAAGGACTGCCATGATTACGCTTTGGGGCCGCAATAACTCCACGAACGTCAAAAAAGTGCGCTGGGTGCTCGAAGAGCTCGGCTTGGCGTTTGAACAAATTCCGGCAGGAATGCAGCACGGGGTCAACAATACCTCAGCGTACTTGGCCATGAACCCCAATGGGCTAGTGCCGCTACTTAAAGACGACGCGACCGATAGCGTGTTATGGGAATCTAACACCATTATCCGTTACTTGGCCGCGCAGTATGGCCAAGGTAGCTTATGGGTAGATAACCCCGCCAAGCGCGCCCAGGCAGAGAAATGGATGGATTGGGCGAACAATACGCTTTCGCCCAGGCACCGCGTTATTTTGCAGGGGTTCGTAAGAACACCGCCGGAAGAGCGTGATAACGATGCTATTGATGCCGGAATGCTAGCCTGCGAAAGATCATTTGAGCTATTAGATAATGCGTTGGCAAACCAAAGCCAACCCTGGTTTTCCGGCGATGAGTTTGGCCTCGGCGACATTGCCCTAGCGCCGTTTATCTATAACCTTTGGAACATTGGATTAACCTGGCAGCGGCGTCCCAGTCTGGAGCGCTGGTACCAACAGCTTGCAGAGCGCCCAGCCTTTCAGAACGTAGTGATGATCCCTGTAACCTGATCTAGAAAGCGCTCTCCCTGATGACGGGAGAGCGCTTTAGTGGGCGATGACTCAGCCACCAAATGTTCCCTAAAACTTCGCCTCCAATTTGGCCAGTTCGCTATTAAGTTCCTTCAACACCCCACATGGCAAGCCATGGCGCTCGGCGCTATCAATCAACGGTCCTAAAATCGCCCCGCGCTCGGTGGGACGCTTGGCCTCAACGTCCTGCAACATCGAGGCCTTATTGTTAGCGGTGTTCTCTACCACCTGCCACACCAGCGCCAACCACGCGTTTTCACCCTCACCACCATTCGGTGGTGCAATGTTTTCCTGGTTTATAATCGCCGCGACTTCCTTAACCACCGCTTCCACGCGGCCTGCATAAGCGTTACCGCGCAGCTCACCATTGCGCACGCCATTAAGCGCGACCAATGGGTTGATCGCCGCATTCACCGTCAGCTTTTGCCACAAACGCTGGCGTATATCACCGACCGCCGTTGCGACAAAACCTGCCTCACTCAATAGTGCCGCTAACGCCTCCGCCAATCTCGCGTGCTGATTGTCTAAATCACCAATAAACGTAGGCCCGCGCCCCGCGTGAACTACACTATCATCCCCAGTCAGATAAGCACCCTGAGTCGTGGTCGCGCACAGCACCGGCCCCGGCCACGTTTGTGTAATACGTGGCTGTGCCAAAAAACCGTTCTGCCACAGCACGAGTGGGGTCGTGGGCGTAACTCTATCGGCAATGCTTGCAAGTGCCGCCTCGGCGGCCATGGCTTTGGTGGTGATATGTACAAACCCAGGCGCGGGCAGTGGATGAGAAGTCAGTTCCGCAACCGTAACGCTCGCCAGTCGCTTAGTTTGCTCTTCACCTTCAGGGGAGGTTAGGCGCTGTTGTTCAGGTAGCCCACGTCGGCCAATTAAAGTGGTGTCAGTTAAGGGGGAAAGCGAATGCGCCAATAGGCGACCAATGGCCCCGGGGCCAAGTATCCAATGGGAAGTCATCGTTGATTTTTAGCCATTAGCATCAGTGTTGCCGCCAAGCTTACCGTGTTCAGCACTAGGAAATGAAGGTGAAGTGTAATGCTGCAAGCGACACGGTTAATTTTTAATGTTGATACGCATGATTAGCTGCCTTTTCCCATCTTACTAGGCGCTTGTTAGGTGTGCTTGGGTGGTGGTTTGCACTGCTTGTCTAGTTCACTATATTTAATATTTGAAGTGCTTTGCGAGGTAAAAGAGTTAACGTAAGTGCTGGGGTGAATGGCTAATTGCTCGAATCTGATTTGGGCTATCGGCCTTTAATTAGATGCTTGATTTAAGCGTCTTTTCGTAAGGGCGTTGTGCTGGCGATTGACACGCCCTAAGGGAGGGTTCATGCGTAGGTATTACAAAGGAAGCGTTGCTATCGTGATTGGTGCGATGGTAATGGCAAATGCAGCGTGGGCGTGCTCAAGATACTTATGGAATGATAATGAGCGGGGCATTTATGTTGCCCGCACAATGGACTGGCCCGAATCGACAGAGCCGGTGATTACTATTTTTCCCCGTGGCATGGAGCGTGATGGGGGCATGCTGGGTACGCAAGTCGTTGTGGAGGAGAACGCCGCAACATGGACATCCAAGTACGGCAGCATGGTCACCACGGTTTATGGCATCGGCGCCGCCGATGGGTTTAACGAAAAAGGGCTGGCGTTTCACATGCTCTATCTCACGGCCACCGATTTTGGCCCGCGTGATCCGGCTAAACCAGGATTGCAGGCCGGCTTGTGGGGGCAGTATGTGGTCGACAACGCAGCCACTGTCGAAGAAGCTCTCGACATACTCGAAGATGTACAAATTGTCATGACGGAGGCGCGGGGTAGCAAGGCAACCGTACACTTGGCAATTGAAGATGCTAGCGGGGATTCAGCGATCATTGAGTATATCGATGGTGAACCCATGATTCACCACGGTAGAGAATTTAGAATCATGACCAATGATCCACCTTACGATCAACAGTTGGCACTGCTGGAAGAGTTAGATTTTTCAAACCCAAGCAGCGACACACCGCTACCAGGGAACGTCAAGCCGACCGACCGTTTCCAGCGAATCGCCTACTTTTCGTCAATGCTGCCGGAGCCACAAAACGAGCGCGAAGCCGTGGCAAGCGCACTGGCAATTGCCCGAAATGTATCGGTTCCGTTCGGTGCGCCGTATAAGGGATTCGGCATTTATAACACCGAGTACCGCACCGTCATGAACCTCTCGGAGTTGAGGTACTACTTCGAGCTGACGACCAGCCCCAACGTAATATGGGCTGATCTCTCTGAGCAAGACCTAGAAGAAGGCTCGCCGGTGCAAGTGCTCGATCCGAATAATATCGAACTTTCTGGTGACGTAAGCAGCGACTTCACCGTCGCGGAAAGCCCCCCGTATTAAACTAACCCGTAACGCGCCGATGCAGTTGGCCGAGCTAACCTGGTTCACTGCATCGGCTTTTTTCGTATACGTGATAGCAGCGGAAAGGTGTGTCATCAGCCAATAGACTCTAGACGTGGTAGAAAACCGCAATGCGTGGCTAATGACGAGGCTAAGGATTATCTGGGTGTCTGTTTTTACGGCTTTGAGAGGCTCATCGAGTCAAGGTGCCATGTTGGTTCAGCGGTGTTATGCAGCCGGCACGATAATCTATGATATACAGCCTATTTATACTTAATTTATTTTTATTTCAATGAGCTAGGTCGTAAATGAAAGGCGGTATAACCTGAATGAGCGCGCCGCCAGGTTCATTGAGGTTATGTAGCGGGGCGTATAATCACTGTTATGTTGAATAGGGCTTCAAAGCCCACAGGTATTCAGCTAATCTCATCTTCCACGCAATATCTTAGGTATATACATGATTGATCACGTTACAATTCCCGTTAGTGATTTGGAAAGAAGCCGGAAGTTTTATGAAGAAGCTTTTAGTCCACTAGGGTACATAGTTGCATTTGGTGAAAAAGGAAAATTTTGGGCTTTCGACCTCGGTAAGGGCTTCTTATTCGAGATCTGTAGCGCTAAGACTGAGGGTGCTTTAACGAGCTTTCATATAGCCTTTCGTGTGGCGAGTCAGAAAAAGGTTCGAGAGTTTTATGACTCAGCTATTTTAGCAGGAGCGCGAGACAACGGAGCTCCAGGACCGCGACCTCACTATACCGAGAACTATTATGCCTGCTTCGTTCATGATCCAGATGGTCATAATATTGAGGCTGTCTTTGACACATGGAAGTCTTGATGCAGTTGAAAATGCGGTAAAAGTTTAATGTAAAACACGTGCTGAGTTTCAACATAACAAACTGTTCAAGAGGGATTCGCAACGCGTGGCATTTTTACTATGCGTTGATTTTAGTGATTAGGGTGGTGTGCGGTGGCTTCGGTATTGCGTTGCTCACCCCTTAACAGGGCGTTAAGCATCAGTAGGGAGGGTAGCGATAATTGAGTAGCGAACAACGGCTTAAAGTATGGCGAGCTTTATCTGACCTGTTTCTTGACACAGAAATAGATGATGTAACGTTCAGGTATATTGCCCGTACAATTTCAGAGAGCGAATTTTCCTTGCCTGAAGTTGAGAGCATCCTTTGGAACGAGGTCTACCCAGTATTGGAAAGTAACCTACGAAGCGTTGCCGGTGTTTGGGGCGGCTGGCCAGATTCTTGGCTTCTTCAAAACTTGCCTGCTTCAGTTCGCCCCAACGCTATACATGGAGATGCTTCCATCATCAAGGAAATAAAGCGTTGCTGGCAGAAAGTGGTGGAGTTCTATGCAAGCGAAAATGTATAACCAGATCAATCACAGCGACAGCTTCTCCGTTGTGGCTTCACCTACACTACAAAGCTGTGCGTGTTGGCGGCGTTATGCAACCAAGGAGAATTATGAGACAACAGTATCATTTTCGAAGCTCAGATGAAGGGCTGCTATCGTGGGACGTTTTTCGGCTAATTGAACTGGCTAAAAATTTGCCAGTTACCGAAATATCGCTAGCTGACATCAGTGAGTTGGACGAAGAATTTTGGTTTGAGCTAGGTGGTGAAAAACCAACGTGTAGAAATATTATAGAGCATACGAAACTCATCCAAGAAACTGATTTATCATACCCAATTATTCTGTGCCATAAAGGAAGGGTAATGGACGGTATGCATAGAGTGTGTAAAGCAGTTTTACTTGGTCACGATACAGTCCGAGCAGTTAGGTTTCCTCAATATTTAGCTCCCGATTATGTTGGTATTGAAGCTGATGAGTTACCGTATTAGAAAGCTGCATAATAAGGTGGTTAAGGCGGATTCAAAACGATTGGCGGTTTGAATTCAAAATCAGGTTTAGTGGTTAGGATGCAATGGCTTAGATTTGGTGATAGGCGTTGTTCACAACTTGGCGCGATGTTATGTGACAAACGACTATTCAGCTAAGAGGATATATGGGTACAGCTACGAAATTTTTAATATTATATTTAATTCCAGTGATTTCCTTTGCTGGCACTGTTGGTACCTATATATTTGTTTATGGAGAGAGTGTTGACCATCCTCTAATAGATGTTGCCTTGGCGTTAGTTGTATTAGGTTTTCTGTTTTCATCGATTGTCAGAGTTAAGCTAATCTCTCAGTTTTTAAGTAATAATATAAATTACTTGGGTGTTTTTTTTACTGTGGTGGGTTGGCTGTTAGAGCTTGTTCCAGTAAGTGTGTATATGTTATTGCTTGTGCAGTGAGTGCAACCAATAATACACATATAGCAAGGCGCTTAGGCACATTTCCAACGCATGGCATTTTTAGTTTGAGTTGGATTTAGTATTTACGGCACAATGGGTTAAGTTTAGCGGTGGCGTTGTTCGCTATTTAACGCGACGTTAGCAATACTGAGGGTCAGGTATGGCTGTAGGCATTAAGGTTGGGAGCATTACAGATGAAATTGGCACCCCGGACTTTTTTCATGCCTTTTTCAGCACTGTAAGCTTTAACCTCGAAAAGGGATGGGGAAGTCGTTTCCCTCTTCTTCTCACTAACCTCTATCAAGGTGGACTTGAAGCGGCGTTCGCTGAAAATGCTCTAGCCGAGTTAGAGCAGATTAAAGAGGAGTTGTCCGCATTCTCTCCAGAGCAGGTGGTTTGGGATATCGAAGATCTTTCAAAGCAACCGCCGTGGGGTTCTGACATTTCACAGGACATCACGTCATTGGCCAACTATTTTGTGACGTCTACAGGTCATGATCTCATAGAAATTTTATTAGAAGCGCTAGATGAAGCTGCCAAGAGCAAAAGGCCAACTGCTATTGTTCATTGCTAACAAGGTGCTGCTATCGGGCAAATTTCCGCAGAGCGCGGCGCTACGTGTTGTTATAGTTAGGGGAAGCGGATTATGTCAAATAAAAGCCTAAACGACAGGGTGTCCGCTTACAAAGAGGCTTTCGCTAGTGGAGAGATCCAGGAAACGCATCAAAAATTGGTCGGTATCGTTCAAAGCCTTCACACTGAATTTGTAAAAAGATACAAAGAAAAGTTTTCTGTAGCAGGCGTAATGCATGGTTACATAGACTTCACATACTTTTATTTGCAAAATGACTTCCTAAAAAGCCACAAGCTCAAACTCGCCGTTGTGTTTAACCACCAGCAGGTACGCTTCGAACTGTGGCTGCTTGGGCAAACCAAGGATGTCCAAATTCGTTATTGGGAAAAGCTAAAAGGCTTGTCGTGGGTCAATCCTGCAGTAATGCCTGAATATTCAATTTTCGAAGTGACACTTCTAGCTAATCCAGATTTCGACAATATTACAGAGCTGTTTAAATCTGTTCACGGTGCATTTAGCGTATTATCTCAGGAAATATCTGACACGCTGGTAGCATACGAGTAATGGCGAAAAGCTAGGTCAATCACGGCAACAGCGTTTTCGTTGTGGCTTCGCCTTCACTGTAAAGCTACACGTGTTGGCGACGTTATCCGATCAAATCAATGGAGTATGGCTTTGCGGAAAGAGCTTAGAGAAATACTTATTGAAGTATGCGATCGAAAAATCGATCAGAAAGGATCAGAGGTAGGGTTATCGTTTTACGCATTTTTCAAAAACAAAAACGATCAGCCAGAAGTTCTCATGGAGGTGGCACGGTGGTGGATTGAAACTCACGAATTGGATCATTTCGAGAAAGCAGTAAAAATCAGAGATATGGTTAAATCCGGTGCTTAGTCTTGCCATAAAATTACATAACAAACGGCTGCTGTCGTCCCTCTGGGTCTGGGATGGCCTTTCGCTGCTGTGCGGCTACAAGTCCGCTCCAAAGCCGGACGGTATCTGCATTGAAAGTTATCGTTCTATTATCCCTACTTAATCAGTGAACTAGCTTTATACAAGGAAGAAGCTATGAATGAAGTGAATAAGTATATTTTGGATGCTATCAAGGTTCATGTATGGGGTGGGTTTGACACATCTGAAGACATTCAAGAGATGATTGCTGATTTACTTGAAGAAGGAGCTGATGAAGAGATGCTTCGTGAATCCGTAAGCATCGAGTTTAAGAAAAAGCGAGAAGCCGAAAAATCATGGCCTCAAGTTACAGACCTAGATCGATTAGATGGTGTGTTTCAAGCCCTCAATGCTAATGGCATTCTTTGCTTACATAACGCTGGCTATACCATGTCTGACGGGCATGAAGATTCAAATGAAGCATTGAGTGCGTACCCGCAAGGTGAATTCTACGGCTATTGTTTCTATCATGGTCAAGATTTAGAACGAGCTGTTTCTGGTGGTGGGTTGATGCTAGCTTATGACCACGTTAATGGTGACGTGCCTGAAAAAATTGAGGTTGCTGAAACTATCCAGCAAGCGTTAGAGAAGGCGGGATTTACCGTAGAATGGGATGGCACTACAAATCAAAGAATTAATATCCCTAAATTTGATTGGAAGCATCGTGCAAGCAGCATATAACAAGCGCATGCATCGGAACCGCCTAACAATTCGCTCCTGGCCGAGTGCAGAGCCTCAAGCTACTCTGATGGCGAGATGACAGGTAACGCCCAGAGCGAACATTCCGGCTGAAAGTGACCTACAGGTTCAGCAGTGTTATGTGGCAGGCACGGTTATTTATGTTGAGTGGGGAATTCGATGCTCCAGTGCAGTTGGGATAAGGTGGCGAGTGACGTCGACTTTAATCTTGAAATTGACCTAGCGCGATTTCTAGGCATGATCAGCCGAAAAGCCAAAGTGCTCGATTTTGGCTGTGGATACGGACGGATTTCCAACGAACTTACCGAGTGCGGATACATTGACGTTACGGGTGTTGATCCTTCCTTCGCCATGATCGAGCGTGGAAGGAAGGCGTTTCCTGGGGTGCCTCTCCTACATTTGGATGGGATTGATCTTCCGTTCGGCGAAAATGCATTTGATGTTGTCGTCATTTGCGCGGTATTTACGTGCATTCCTTCACTTGATGAGCGAGATAGAGTGTCTGCGGAGATAAACCGCGTGCTGAAGCCTGGCGGTATCGTTCATATGTCGGAGTTCTGTTCCGTAAAAAGTAAGGGCTTTGTTTCCGGTCTCGGCATACCGATGCGCTACAGTAGCCCGGCAGAACTCCGCGACGTATTCGTTGGTTTTTCCTGCCTTCACGAGGAGGTTGTGAGCGCAAGCACTATGCGTGGTGATTCTACGTCCAGTTACCGTGCGTTCGTCCGAAAGCCACTTAACAAAGCAATGCACGCGACAAGTGCATGATTGCAGGCGATATGCGCTAGGATCAAACCTCTCCCGTAAAATAAATTGACTTCAGATATGTCTGAGAAGCCAAAATCGTATTTCGAAGGCGAGGTTGATCGTTTATACACAGAGGAGCTATTTCGGGCTGAGCTGTACGTTCAAGTGAGACGGTCGAAAGCACTCATGGAAAATTACTATTCTGAGAGAATAGAGGTGAATGAGCTCGCAAAAACTGCACTTATGTCTCGCTTTCACTATATACGTACTTTTCAGAGCATGTATGGCTTAACGCCCAGAAGCTATCTGAGAGATTTGCGCATTAAACAAGCCAAGAATCTATTGAGGAGCGGGTTATCAGTTACTGAAGTATGTTTCGCGGTGGGTTATGAGAGCTTGCCTACGTTTTCTTCAGTTTTCAAAAAATGTACTGGATATACGCCGAGAGACTATCAGTGGCTCCACAAGAGCAATCGAGAATAAGTATTCCAACTTGCTTCCAGCTATCGTTGGCATTCCATTAGTTTAGTCGGAGTTCTCATCGCCATGATTAAAATTTTTGTCACAAGCGTCCCAGTTGAAAATCAGGAAAAAGCCCTTGATTTCTATACAAATATCTTAGGGTTTGTTAAGAAAAAAGAAGTACCTTTGGGTGAGCACAAGTGGTTGACCGTTGTATCTCCGCAAGAGCAGTCGGGAGTTGAGTTGCTGCTAGAGCCTATGGCATTTGAGCCTGCAAGAATCTATCAACAATCGCTGAAAGAGGCTGGCATTCCTTGGACGTCTTTCGCTATTGACGATCTTGAAAAAGAGTACGCCAGACTTTCCGGGTTAGGAGTGAAGTTTTCAATTCCTCCCAAGGAAGCTGGGACAGTCAAAATTGCCGTCTTTGATGATACTTGTGGAAACTTTATTCAGCTGGTGCAAGAGCTATAAACCAAAAAGCGGAACGCACATAACAATGCCTTGCAGCCGACCACGCTTTTCGCTCCCCCTTGATCATGCGCTCCAAGCGGTCGGCTTAGTTCAGGTGTTAGTCCTACTATAGGGTTTGAAAACTGAGCAAGATGAAGACTGGTGGACCAATGCTCATTCAAACATTCATCTCGAAAACACCCATGACAACATGGCGTTCCCACAGAACTGCTTGCCCATAGGGTTGGATTCTAAAGTGCAGTGCTACTCAGTCTGGGGTGACGTCAGCAGTTTCCTGCAGGTATCGCCATAGAGGCTTGCTATCTTTTATATCAATGATAACAACGGAATAACGAGACGAACTTGTCTCGGCTTCTTGGTGGGTTTCGCGATAACGTAGGACAACGCTGTCTGCGCTGACGAGTAAGGTTTCATATTGTTCAATGAGGATTGAAAGTGAGGGTCGTGTACCTTTATTGTTGCGAAACAATGCATCCACTTGAGATTTGCCCACTACGTTACCCGATGTTGTCACCATGGTAAAAGATGGACAAAAGCTATTGATAAGTTTCTCTAACGAAGCATCTTGCTCGACGCTTCCTGTGAATGCATCTTGAATCCATACGTGCAGATCTTGAACACTACGATGGGCAACGGCGATTAACTCTTTTTCGGGTAGCATGATGATATATCCTCGTTTGGCTTACGATTAAGTTGTTTTATGATGAGTAAAGGAGTGACGCCAATAAAAGCAGCGAGCAGGAATGTCAGTTGATACGCCGACATATCATTGGCGTAGTGCTGCAGTACATTGAACAGAAGAGTGAAAAAAGCGGCGCCAAGGCTAAAAGACATCTGACGGTTGAGGTTCCAAACTGCGCTGGCCTTGATTAATGTTGCTTCGTCAAAATCCATCATCGCGGTAGTTTGTGCCGTATTGGCGCTCACACCGCCTCCTAAGCCCATCAATAAATACGCAATAATAAGTAACGGAATGTTGGAATGGTGGCCAACAAAAAATAGCACAGCAATACCGGCAGAATGTGCCAACATACCAAACAAAAATAGTGAGCGAGCGCCAATGCGATTATAGAGTCTACCACCTACGGTAATCGCAACTAATGAGCCAGCCCCGTAAAGCACCATCAACATCCCCGTTTTTTGAGCAGACCAGCCTAATACCTCTTGAAGAAAGAAGATATTCAGTAAGTTTACTCCTGTGAAGACGCCCGGCACCGCTAAATACACCAATACAGAAAAACGCATATGCGTATTTTTAAATACACTCAAATCAAGAATGGCATGCGTGGTTTTACGATAATGGTGTAAGTAGAGAACGCTGAACCCCAATCCTACGATGAGAAATAATATTGGCAATAGTTTCGAACTCGCATTTGCATAAATAGAAAGTCCGATGAGTAATGTTGCGAGTGAAGTACTAACAAATAGAAGTCCTTTCATATCTGGTGGTAGCGCTTTTTTGGTTTCAGAGCGAATCCAATAAGCAGACAATATAGCGGCCAATAAACTAAAGGGAATGTTGCTGAGAAAGACCCAGCGCCAAGATGAATAATCAACAATGATACCGCCGATACTGGGTGAAATAGTCGGAGCAATTAATGCAATACTCATAATGAGTGTTGATATTTTGGTTCTTTCTTTGTTTTTAAATAAATTAAAAGCCAGCGCCTGACCTACTGGTATCAGTAAACCTCCTCCGACGCCTTGAAGGAAGCGAAAAAAGACGAGCGAGTAAAATTCATTCGTCATACCTGAACACAGTGCGCCGAGCGAGAATACTAGCATCGACATGGTCATCGTTTGTCTCGCACCAAACTTGCTCGCTAACCAATTACTAATCGGAATAATCAGCGTTAATCCTAAAATGTAGCTATTGGCAATCCAAGTCACGCTCGACTCTGAAATTGATAACTCTTGAGCAATATCCGGAAGGGCAATCGCTGACATAAAAATATTAATACAATCAATAAAAAATCCGAGCAAGAAAATAAGCGCGATACGATAACGATAAGCCATTGGTGATCCTGGTGTAAATCTAATTACGAGAATTTTAAAGCATTTGACTTGGGACTGTTAGCTGTTTAAAATAAACGCTTAGTTAAATCAGGGTAAACGATGATGTTTAATGAGATTAAACGTATTCATACGTTTATTACTGTGGTGGATAGTGGCTCTTTTACTAAGGCAGCCAATCAATTGTTTATTAGTAAAGCCATGGTTAGTATCCATATAAAATCGTTGGAAGACTCGCTCAATGTACCATTGCTTATTCGTAACTCACGCGGATTCATTATGACCGAGGCGGGAGAGTTACTTTATAACGATTTTAAAAATATCTTCTCTGATATTCACTCATCATTAGACAATGTTGTTGAAAAGCATCACTCCTTAACCGGACACTTAAGGGTCTCGTCCACCGTCGAATTTGGCGAAGCATTTCTTATTCCGCTGATTGGTGAGTTTTGTCATGTTCATCCAGAGCTAAATATCAGTTTTCATGCTGACTCATCACTCAATAAATTATTGAATGAGAAAATTGATCTTGCCGTAAGACTAGGAACGCTCGATGATTCAGCCCTAAAGAGTCGTAAGCTTGGCAGCTTCTCTACTATGATAGTGTGCTCCGCCAATTGGTTAGCACAAAACCCTTTATCCTCATTAGAAGATTTAAAAACAGCGCCGTGGATCGCTAACAGTAATCTCAAAACGCCCAACCAATGGACGCTACACAGTGGTGATAAACAGACCTTTCAACTAAAGTTTTCAGCAAAATTTAGCGCCAACTCCTCCATCGCAATCAGGTCCATGGTTCAATCTGATTTAGGTGTTGCGATTCTTCCTGAATGGGTTATTAAAGAGCAGCTACAAAGCGGAGAGTTCGTCGAACTATTTCCAGATTGGCGTTTACCTAAGCAAGACATCAGTATGGTTTTTACTGGCGATCATCGTGTTCGACGCCATTGCCGCTTATTAATTGACTATCTAGTAGAGAATACCCATTTTTAGACGCTAAAAAGAACCCATATTGGTGTAAGGAAAAACTCTACCTACTTGGAGTTGCCGCCAAAAGTTTTACGCCAGTCGCGTGGGCTGACTTGATGATGTTGCCTAAAATGTTGACGGAAAGACGTTGCTGTATGAAAGCCAACTTGTTCCGCAATCGCTTCCACCGACAGGGAGGTGGTTTCCAGCAGCTCGCGCCCGCGCCGTAGGCGCTCATTGACAAGCCACTCCACCACCGTCATTCCGGTTGCTTTTTGAAAGTGGCGCGTGAAGGTGCGTCTGCTCATGGAGGTTCGAGCCGCTAGCTCATCGATGCGATGCGAGCCGACTAGGTTTTCTCTCAAATAATCCAATAAGCGATTGATATGGGCGTCTTGAGTGGAAATGGCAACGGGGTGCTCAATGAACTGCGCTTGCCCACCTTCGCGGTGCGGGGGAACCACCATAATACGGGCAATCTTGTTGGCAATCGTTGCGCCGTAATACTCGCGCACCAGAAATAAGCAGCAATCTAGGCCTGCCGCCGTGCCTGCGGACGTGACTAAACGATCCTCTTCCACATAAAGCGCATTGGTGTCCAGCTTGACCCTTGGGAATCGGTCACTAAAGTCCTGCTCGGCGACCCAGTGAGTTGATGCCCGCCTGCCGTCGAGCAGTCCAGCGTACGCCAGTGCATACGTGCCGTAACAAAGACCCACCACATGAGCGCCCCGTTCATGGCAGCGGACAAGCGCCTCGGCCAGCTCAGGCGGTGGCGGTTCATCCAGGTCATGCCAGCCAGGGACTACGGCTATATCCACGTTATCCAAGAGCGTTAAGCCGCCGTTGGGCTTTATTGTCATCACTTCATCACTCTCTGGCGAATCTTCCCAAGCTGCAACGATGGACAGATCGAAGAGTGAGCGATCAGGAAAGGCCATGCCGAATACCGTATAGGGCACCGAGAAATGGAAAGGTGTGATACGGGGATGGAGAATTAAACCTACGCGGGGTAAGGACATGGGTAATTCCTTAGCTGTTCTTAACTTAACCTTACCATGGTGGCCCAAAACTTTCGAACACTGACTTTCAGGCCAATTTTTTTGACGGTTGTCTCTCTCTACACTGTTGTCTACCAATCCAGCAGCGTATTGAAGGAAGTCATTAGATGCCTATCAAAACCTTATCCAGTTCTCCTGTCCTCACAACAGGGCTCATTACCGGTAACGCCTTGGCGGATTCAAACGCTCAGGGGGCGACGCAAAAGCTGCAGCAGATTCGCAATGCAACAGTGAAGGTTAGCTATGGGGACACCACCTTTTTGGTGGACCCGATGCTGGCTGAGCAGGGCACTTATCCTGGCTTTGAAAATACCTACCGTAGCGAGTTACGCAACCCGCTGGTGGGGCTGCCTATGCCCGTTGAGGAGATAATCGATGGTGTCGATGCCATTATCGTTACTCACACACACCTCGATCACTGGGACGATGCTGCCCAGCAGCTGTTGCCCAAAGACCTGCCGCTATTTACACAGAATGCCACCGATGCTGAGCTGATACGCTCTCAGGGATTCAATGATGTGCGCATTTTGGACGGTAAAGTTGAATTTGGAGGAGTGACACTGCATAAAACGGGCGGCCAACATGGCTCTGACACCCTCTATGCAGTTCCTGAACTGGCACAATTGCTCGGTGAGGTGATGGGCGTGGTTTTCGAAGCCCCTGAGCATAAAACCACCTACCTGGTGGGCGACACCATCTGGCGCGATGAAGTTGAACAGACGCTGGCGCGTTATAACCCCGAGGTGATTGTCGTGAATGCTGGCGCCGCAGAGATCACAGGCTTCTCAGGTGACCCAATCATCATGGGGAAGCAAGATACGCTGCGTATGCATCAGGCAGCCCCTAATGCGGCGATCATCGCGGTGCATATGGGCGCGGTGAACCATATGACATTAAGCCGTGACGAGCTGTCTGATTATGTGCAAGAAGTTGGGATCCAGGATCACGTCTCTATCCCCGCTGATGGCCAAGTCATCGCCTTTTAATATCAGGGGTCGCCTTTGATGGCGGCCTGTTTCTGTGTATTAATGTCTTAACGCTGGCTTGCTGCCTTCATTGCCTAAGCACCCCCACACCATGCAGCCCATCCCTTAAATGAAAAATTTCAACATCAAAGTAGTAACCCCAGAAGATTGGGCGCTGTATAAGTCCGTTAGGCTGGAATCACTCAAGGATTCCCCTGACTCATTTGGCGCTACTTACGAGCAGGAATCTACATTGTCGGATGCTGATTGGCTGGCGCGTTTAGATCTTAGTGCGCGGGGGCTTGTGGCTTTTCCGTTAGTGGCCGAGCAGGGTGGCCGGGCGATGGGGCTTGCTTGGGGAGTGATACATGCACCAGAGGTGGAAACCGCTCACATCTATCAAATGTGGGTTTCGCCTGCGGCAAGAGGGCAAGGCATTGCCAAGGCGCTTCTGGGTAAAATTAAAACCTGGGCGATAGATAAAGAGTGTGAGCGTATCGCGCTTGACGTTACAACCAGTAATGAGGCGGCAGCTGGTTTGTATCGGTCGTCTGGATTTATGGCAATGGGGCAGCCAGTGCCGCTCAGGAGGGACTCTTCTCTTATGATGCAGGCTATGCTGATGGCGTTACGCGGCGTTGGTTAAGTAACTGCTTAAGCCTATTTCGGACGCAAACTATGCGCCCGAAATAGGCTTGTTACTAATCAGCTTGGTGGGCTCTTAGCTCACTACGGCGGCGCTATCGCCAACCTGCTGCTTAACTTTCTCGACGATATACGCCCCAATGGGAATGGCAGACGTCGCCGCAGGCGAGGGTGCGTTACACACGTTGACAGTACGCGGCGTGTTGACGAACAGGAAGTCATCGACCAGCTTGCCATCGTTGGACACCGCTTGGGCGCGCACGCCAGCCGGGTAAGGCTCAAGATCAGCAAGCGTTAAGCTTGGGCAGTACTTACGCACTTGCTGCAGGTAGCCTTTTTTATAGATTGAGTTCTTAAACTCGGAAAGCCCAGGACGCAGGTTGTCTTTCAGCACCTGGCGGATGCCGCGGTGGCGCAGCATGGCTAGCGTGTCGGATAGCGACACATCGGTTTTTCGATAGCCTTCACGTTTCCAGGCTAGCACCGCGTTGGGGCCGACCGTCACGCTGCCGTCAATCATGCGTGTCAGGTGAACACCAAGAAACGGCATCGAAGGGTCTGGAATCGGGTAGATCAGGTGATTAACAATTTGATTGTGCTGTGCAGGCAGTCGGAAGTACTCGCCGCGGAACGGGCAGATCGTGAAGTCTGGCTCGATACCCAGCATACGTACCACGCGGTCTGCCATCAGGCCAGAGCAGGACACCATGTAGCGGGTAGAGAAATCCCCCTGGCTGGTAGATACTACCACCTCATTGGGGCGCTCGCTTAAGCCGGTGACTGACGTGGTGTAACGGATTTCACCGCCAGCGGCTTCAAATTCGCGGCCCATGGCGGCAGCCACTTCAGCGTAATTGACGATACCGCTGGAAGGAACAAAGATACCACCGACGCCGGTGATGTTAGGCTCACGTTCTTGCAGTTCTTCTGCCGTCAGCCAATACCGTTCCAAGCCATTAGCCTCTGTACGCTCCCACAGTGCTTTCATACGCTGGAGTTCGAGGTCATTCGTGGCGACTAGCAGCTTGCCGCATTCGTCGTAGGCAATGCTATGTTCGTCACAAAACGCCTTGGTGGCGAGGTTACCCTCTAAACAAAAACGCGCCTTTAAACTGCCTGGCGTGTAGTAAACTCCAGCATGAATCACGCCACTGTTGTGGCCTGTTTGATGGCGGGCAGGGCCATCCTCTTTCTCAACCAGCAGCATCTTCTTGTCAGGATAGGCGCGGATCAGCTGCATGGCAGTCGACAGCCCAAGAATGCCGCCCCCGATAATAATGTAGTCGTACATAGGCGTCTCGGTAGCCAAGGGAAAATGGCCACCGTCATGGCGGTGGCCAGCTTATTCTAAATGATTATACCTGACGCGGCTGACGTAGTGTTTTGGCATGGGTGAAATAGCCACGCTGACGCATCAACTCACGACGCAGGTCAGGGTGCGGGGTGAAGCGATCGCGCCCATGCAGCCAGAAGTGATTGTTAATCAAAAGGAAGCTGCCAGTAGCGACCGGAACCGATAGCTGATGTTGGCTACCTTCCAGCGAATCAGACAGATCAGCTAGCCAATTGCCTTCTTCAAAGTCCTTCGGCTGAACGAACTGGTCAATGTAGGCCATGATCGGGCGACCCTCGGTGTCCACATCGAACACGGGGTGGTAGATATCGCGATCAACATTCTTGCTCGGTGGCGCGGTCCAGCGCATGTTACGACGCGCCAGTGGGTGAGAATAGAAACTGTCTAACCCTTCCCAGTCATCAAGGTGCAACAGTAACGAGTTGCCGCCTTGCATGTTCTGTTCGTCAACTTTCATCATCAACACGTAATCGGTGTCCTGCTCCACGAACGTACCGTCGTTATGCAGCTCCATCACGCGGTGTGGCTGACGTAGGTAACTGTCTGAGTTATCGACGTTCTTGACCACAAAACGCGCATAGTACTGGCCACTCATAGCGTCGTAGTTAGAGCGCCCCATCAGGTGAGCCACCGCCGTGGCGAATATCACCATATCATCAGCTTGCTCAACCTGATCCAGCCCCTCCGGTGTCACCAGAAATGCCCCGGTATCCCGATCCACCATGGTCTCAATCAACACCGGCTGAAGGGTGTTCTTGCACAGGTCATCAAGAATCTTGGCCACTCGAAAACGCAGGAAAGACTTATATTCCAGTGCCTGAACCGGCCATTCCGACACGGCGTCAAGAAACGCTTTCACTGTTTCCTTAGGGAAGCTCAGTTGCAGTAAACGGTCCGACTGCGGTGAGCGGCCAAGGGTGAAACCATGATGCTGCTGTGCGGGGATAGTGGCTGGAGCGTTCATTGGACGCCTCTCTTTAGCAAAAGGGTGAAAAAGAACTGAATCAAACAGAGAACCTACGCTTAAAAAATATCTACATTTTTATATTTCGTCAACGTTTTGTGTTTATTTAGTTAAAAATAGTGCGAGAACGACCATCAGGGGCGCTCATATCGTCAAAGTAATGAGGGGCTCAGGGGGACTAATGGGGGACTCCAGCCTATTGCGGCTTATGCTAACTTAGTCGTTATCACGTCTAAGGTGCTGTCCCATGTCTATCGAAATTTGGTTTGCCTTTGCGCTTGCATCCGTGGCCTTGCTCGCTATTCCTGGGCCGACGATTTTGACGGTTGTCAGCTACTCCATCGCCCAAGGTCGACGCGCTAATATTCCACTTGTCGCCGCGGTTGCCCTGGGCGATTCCACGGCGCTGGTTTTTTCGCTACTTGGCTTGGGAGCTGTTTTGGCCGCTTCGGCGTTTTGGTTCACCGTTATCAAATGGATGGGCGGTTTATATCTGCTCTATATGGGGATAAAGCTGTTGCGTGCCGGGATATCGTCGGTTCAGCCGGTAACACCTGCGGTATCAGGGTCGCGTTGGAAGCTGTTCACTAATACCTATTTGGTAACGGCACTGAACCCCAAGGGCATCATCTTCTTCGTCGCCTTTTTGCCGCAATTTGTTAGCCCTGGTGCTAATGCGGGGCAGCAGTTGTGGATTTTGGCGGTCACCTTTGTGGCGTTAGCAACACTCAATGCCACGCTTTACGCGCTGTTTGCCTCATCCGTGCGCAAAATGCTTGCCTCACGCCGCGCCCAGCGCCGTTTCAATATTGTGGGCGGAACGCTACTTTCTTCAGCGGGCGTGTGGGCACTGCTGGCCAAACGACCTGCGTAATAAGTGGCCTGTGTAATAGGCGGTTGGTGATTTTAGAAAGTGTTAGCACGTTCACTCAATGATAAAGCGTGCCGCCTAATACCTGTTCGATGTCAATGGAGAAAGTAATGTTTCTGCTCGACCATGTGTCTATAACAGTTAGAAATCTTGATCACTGTAGATCTTTTTACGGTGCAATTATGGAGGCGCTAGGTGCCGATAAAATTTATGACAACGAGGATGCCATTGGTTTTGGAACCCGCTGTAGTGCGACCGATGCAAGCCATACCTACCTGACGATACTTTCGTCTTCGAGCGCGAATAAAGACCCGCGCCGCCACTGGTGTTTCAAGGCAATGAGCCGTGAAGCTGTTTGTGCCTTTCACGTGGCTGGCTTGGCACACGGTGGCAAGGATGATGGTGCCCCAGGGCTTCGCACCCACTACCATGAGAGCTATTTCGGTGCATTCTTGCTGGATCCTGAAGGTAATCGCGTGGAGGCTGTTTGTCATCGAGCAGAAAAACCGTCGAACAAGCTCGGTTTTTGTTTTAAAGCTATGTAGATTGCTAAGGGGGTAAGTGTGGTC
>NZ_BJUL01000014.1 GCF_007989605.1 Vreelandella venusta
ATAGTGTTTTATGCAGGCACAAACCGCAACGCTACACCGTTGTTGCACCAGCGCAAGCCTGTCGGCTCTGGTCCATCACCAAAGACATGGCCTTGATGACCGCCGCAGCGCGCGCAGTGATACTCTGTGCGGGGCCACACCAGTTTGAAATCTAGCTTGCTTAATAAGTGGCCCTCAACATGCTCGTAAAAACTGGGCCAACCGGTACCAGAGTCATACTTCATTGCGCTGGTGAAAAGTACAAGATCGCATCCAGCACAGCGGTATTCGCCCTCCCTATCTTCTTCATCCAGAGGGCTTGAAAAAGCGCGCTCGGTTCCCTCTTCGCGGAGCACGTAAAATGCTTCATCAGTTAAGCGCTCACGCCATTCGTCTTCGCTTAACTCAAGCTTTTCAAGGCCAGGGGCTGCTTCAAGGTCTAATCGCGGAAAGCCAAAAGAGACGCCAGGCAAAGCACCTGCCAACCCCGTTAGTCCTGCAAGACCCAAAAAGTGACGACGTTTCATCTGCGCACTCCCCCTTTGATACGTCAAGCACATAGACACAAAAACGGGACGGCGCCTTAGCACCGTCCCGTTTTGACTACTTGACTATCCAAGCGTTCGATTCGTTATCCAAACGCTCGACAATCTTTATCCTACCGCACCTATCAGGTTAACTGCGGACCTGCTTTGACAATTGCCTCGTTAACGCCTTCAAACTTCTTGAAGTTATCTACAAACTTGGTGGCAAGGTCTTGCAGATGACGGTCGTAGGCATCTTGGTCAGCCCACGTTTCGCGAGGGTTGAGCAGGCTAGAGTCGACACCCGGCACGGCTACAGGCACTTGAAGGTTCAGGCCGTCAATGTGCTGGGTTTCAACATCACGCAGCACGCCAGCCTGAATAGCGCTGATGATGGCGCGAGTGGTCGGGATAGAGAAACGTGAGCCACCTTCGCCGTAGGCACCCCCTGTCCAACCGGTGTTGACGAGGTAAACCTGAGCGTCTTTTTTGTCTACCCGTTTGATCAGCAGGTCGGCGTATTCACGTGCAGGACGCGGGAAGAACGGCGCACCGAAGCAGGTAGAGAATGTAGCAGCCAGACCTTCGGACGAGCCCATTTCAGTAGAGCCCACTTTCGCAGTGTAGCCTGACAGGAAATGGTACGCGGCAGCTTCTTTAGAAAGAATCGATACGGGCGGCAACACGCCAGACATATCGCAGGTCAGGAAGACGATAGCGTTAGGCTCACCGGCCAGGTTCTCCGGCACACGCTTTTCAACGTGCTCTAGCGGGTAGGCGGCACGAGAGTTCTGAGTCAGGCTGTCGTCGGCGTAATCCGGCTCGCGACGATCGTCAAGAACAACGTTCTCCAGCACGGTACCAAACTTAATCGCGTTCCAGATAACCGGCTCGTTCTTCTCAGACAGGTCGATACATTTAGCGTAGCAACCACCTTCCATGTTGAAGACGATACCGTCGCCCCAGGCGTGCTCATCATCGCCAATCAGGTAACGCGCTTGGTCTGCGGAAAGCGTGGTTTTACCCGTGCCTGAAAGGCCAAAGAACAAACAGGTTTCGCCATCTTCGCCAACGTTCGCAGAGCAGTGCATTGGCAGAACATCAGCTTCTGGCAACAAGTAGTTCTGCACCGAGAACATTGCTTTCTTCATTTCGCCGGCATAGCGCATACCAGCAATCAATACTTTGCGCTCGGCAAAGTTAATAATGACACAGCCATCTGAGTTGGTGCCGTCGCGGCTTGGGTCGCACTCAAAGCCCGCAGCGTTCAGAATCGTCCACTCATCTTTAACCGCTGCGTTATATGCCTGCGGACGCACAAACATAGTGCGGCCAAACAGGTTTTGCCAGGCAGTTTCTGTGGTAACACGAACGGGTAAGTAGTGCGTGTTATCACTGCCGACATGCAGTTCAGCAACGAAATGCTCACCGCTACCCAGATAGTCTTCTACACGTGCCCACAGCGCTGAAAATTTCTCACTATCAAACGGGCGGTTCACGCTTCCCCAGTCGATGCTATCGCGAGTAGAGGGCTCGTCGACGATATAGCGATCTTTCGGTGAACGCCCTGTGCGCAGACCGGTGTTTACCACCAGCGCACCGTTAGCCGACAGGCGGCCTTCACCACGGGCCACGGCGCGCTCGATCAGTTCGGCGCTGCTAAGATTAACGTGGGCTTGGGGAGCGGCTTGAGTCGTGGTCATGTCGATTCCTGGGTCTCGAATTTACCGGGCGTCAACGACGCCTTGAGAAATCACCTCAGCCGCTTATTGTTTCCAATACCACGGGCTGAGTGCGCTGAAGTCCGGCGCATTATGGCAAAAAGAAAGCCCCCGGGAAACGGGGGCTTTCATCAAATATCTTGTAGTTAAACTACTACAATGACACTACATTTTGTGTTGCATCGCAGCAAGTTTTTCAAACAATCGTTCGACAGGCATCCTATAGGCTATGCTATGACTAGTGCGGTAGACATACGACTTCAATACCCATGCCATCATCTGCGACTACACAATCAATGAATCACTGGGGGTGGCGCGTCCGGATTTTCTAATAAAATTTCAATCTCTGCGGCTGTGTAGTGATATTTCGTATGGCAAAAGTGGCATTGCGTATCGATTGCGCCTTCTTCGCGCAAAATATCGCGCAGCTCCTGTTCACCAAGCGTGTATAACGCATGGCTCATTCGCTCCCGCGAGCAGGTGCAGCCAAAGCGTAGTGCTTTTGGCTCGAAAACTCTAACCGTTTCTTCGTGATAAAGCCGGTACAGTACTTCGCGCTGCTCTAACCCTAGAAGTTCTTCAGTCTTAATGGTGTCAGCGAGATGAACGCTACGCTCCCAGGCATCAATATCTTGATTTTGTGAGGCATCGGGCAGACGTTGCAGTAGAAGACCACCGGCACGCTCGCCGTCAGCCGCGAGCCAAAGGCGAGTTGGCAGCTGTTCTGATTGGCCAAAGTAGGCTTCCAGGCAGCCTCCCAAGGTAGCGTGATCAAGCGCAACAATACCTTGATACCGATGCCCTTCCCTGGGATCGAGGGTAATCACAATTTGACCTTCTCCCACCAGTTCTCGGAAACTGGCATGTTCGCTGGGCAGCACAGCATCTTCCGCAATTCGCGCAATTGCACGCAGCTCACCACCGGGGTTGGACTCTGCCATTAAGAGTGCCAGCGAGCCTCGTCCACGCACTTCAATGCTTAAGGTGCCATCTAGTTTTACCGTGTCGGTTAGCAAAGCGACCGCCGCCAACAGCTCACCCAGCAATTCATTAACTGCTGGTGGGTAGGCGTGGCGGTCTAGCACCTCGTGATAGGCAGTGCTGAGCGTGACGATTTCACCACGCACGTTGGTTTGGTCAAACATAAAACGCTGGATTTGATCAGACATAAGGAAACCGTCGGAGAAATAGAGAGAAGGCTTACCGCCATGACGAGTAAGCGTGTGCTTAATCGCCCTGTTGGCGCTGGAAACGCTGGATGTCACGCCGCTGTTTTTTATCAGGGCGTTTGAGTGGGTGTTGCATGGCTTCGTTGGTGAGACGACGAGCTTCTGCTTCTTTGGCTCGGCGTTGCACGCTGTCTTCCGTTTCAGCGTAGAGCTTACGCGCTTCTGGCGCGCCGCGCCGCTGATCGGAAAGCGCAACCACTTCCACCTCAAAAATATCCCACCCCTGGGGAACACGAATCAGCGCCCCTAACTCGACATTTTTGCTGGTTTTTACGCGGCCACCGTCATAGTGGACTTTACCGCCTTCTATCGCTTTTTTAGCTAGGGCACGGGTTTTGAAAAACCGCGCAGCCCATAGCCACTTATCCAAGCGAACGCTGTCGCTCATTAACGCTCTCCTCGCTGCCCTGGCAGGTTATCTGGCAGCAGTTGGGCAAACCGGTCTAGGGCAATAAACTCTTGCAGTTCTTTTTCAGGCCGCTGGCTATCTGGCTGCTTAATACCGAGTAAGTGTTTGATACCAAACTCACGGGCACTTTCAAGTACACGCGCGTTATCATCGATAAACAGCGTGCGCTGCGAATCGAACGGCTCTCGCTCTTGGAGCGCAAACCAGAAAGCCTGCTCCTCTTTGGCTGCCCCCACATCTTCTGATGAGATGATGGCATCGAGGTAGTTTTCCAACCCTGTCAGCGGCAATTTTAGCGCGAGGCTGGCTCGGTCTGCGTTGGTCGCTAGAATGACACGGGGATGGGCTTGCTTCAGCCAGGTTAAAAAGTCTAGTGCATCGCTACGCAGGCCTATCAAGTGCTGCACTTCACGTTTCAGCGCCACGATATCCACCCCAAGTTCGCGGCTCCAGTAAGCAAGGCTGTACCAGTTTAGCGTGCCCTGCTCGCCGATAATGCGCGCACGCAGCGCTTCCTGGCTCGCTGCGTCTAGCTGATGAAGCTCAACATAGCGTTTCGGCAGGTGCTCTAGCCAGAAATGACTATCGAAGTGCAAATCCAGCAGCGTGCCATCCATATCGAGTAGGACAGTATCAATCTCGCGCCAATCAATCATTGCCGCTCCAGTATGAAAGAGTAAGCATGCTATTGTAGCGTAACCCGTTTTTTGCAGCCACGGAGGCATGATGTCACTCCACGACGCTTCAACAGGCAACACCCCCCATGACTACCCGAAAAAGCCGCAAATTTTGGCGCGTACCAACGTCGCCAAAAGCCGCTTATTCCAGATTGAGTCACTTGACTTGCGCTTCTCAAATGGTGAAGAGCGCCAGTTTGAACGTTTAACCGGCGCAGACCGAGGCGCGGTAATGATTATTGCCATGCCCGATCCAGAGCACGTACTGCTTATTCGTGAATATGCGGCTGGCTTTGAAGATTATGTGCTGACCCTGCCAAAGGGGCTAGTTGACCCTGGCGAAGATATTGTCACTGCTGCTAATCGCGAACTAATGGAAGAGTGCGGCTTTGGCGCGCATCGCATTGAGCCGCTGGTGGAGTTATCGCTTGCGCCTAACTATATGCGCCACCGTATGCAGGTACTAATGGCCACCGACCTTTATCCCAAGCGCCTGCCAGGCGACGAGCCAGAGCCGTTGATTGTCGAAACCCATGCCATTGAGGAACTGCCGGCACTGCTCTTACGTGACGATTTCCACGAAGCCCGCGCCATCGCCGCGCTCTATATCGCAAGGGATAAGCTACGCGAAGAGAAACGTAATAGCGCAATGGATTTGTTGTAAAGCGTTAACGTTCAACGCCGCTGGCGTGGTCGCGGGTGCGCTGACGCTTACGCCGCGCTACAAAACTCGTCAACTCAATAAGTTATGTAGCGCGTGGTAACGAATTTCGCGAAGAACGAGCGAATGAGGCACCCGCGGAAGGTGGCGGAACGACGCCCAGCGCCTGCCGCCCCAACTGCTTACAAGTGATGCTTCAATGGTATCCAACGGCGTTGGCGGTGGCTGTCTAGGCCAGCTTCCAAGAGCGTCATGTTGCGTAGCGCATCTTCGATATCAACAGGCAGCGGTGTTTTATCGCGGATTGCGACTGCCACGCCTTGATAATAAGTCAGATAATCACCCGCCTGGGTAGCATGCTCGTGACGCACTAGCGGTGCGTCTTCACCGTCACCTTCGCGAAGGATTAACGTACCTGGTGAATCGGCACCCCACGCAGATGTTGGCACCTCCCCCGCTTTTAAGCGATTCTCTTGAGGATCTAGGCCGTATTTAAGGTAGCTGCCTTGCGTACCATTGATACGGAAGCGCGGTGTTGATTCAGCAACCAGCGTGCCAGCGCTGAGGCTAACGCGACAGCCGTCGTACTCCAACAGCGCTAAAAAATCATCATCCGCTTTAGCGTCGTCTCTGCGCACGCCCAAATCCAGCATGATGGCATTGGGCATCCCGAACAGCTCACAGGCTTGGTCAAGCAAGTGAGGACCTAGGTCATACCAAATCCCACCTCCCGGCGTGGCTTTTTCGCGCCAGCGGTCACGAACCTCAGGCCGAAAACGATCAAAACGCGACTCAAACCCAGTGACACGGCCTAACGTACCGGCTTCCAGCAGCGCTTTAACGGTAAGGAAGTCACTATCCCAACGACGGTTATGAAATACCGATACCAAACGCTCTTTATCAATCGCCAGCGCTTTAAGCTGCTTAGCTTCCGAAAGTGTGACGGTAAACGGCTTATCGACGACTACGTGTTTACCCGCCATCAACGCCGCTTTGGCGAGTGGAAAATGCGTGTCATTAGGCGTTGGGATAACAATGAGATCAATATCGCTGCGCTGACATAACGTTAGTGCTTGGCGTTCAACCTCAACATCTAAGTCAGCATGCACTTTGGCGGCATCACTGGAGGATACTGCGACTAAATCCAGGCCTTCCGTTGCCTGAATGAGTGGCGCATGAAACGTTTTACTCGCAAATCCATAGCCAACGAGGCCAACGTTGATAATCGCCTTCATTACATTCCTTAGTCGTTTTGACGGTTTGCATTGGGCATTAAGCGGTTCACATAAAACGGTTCACATAAAGCAATCCACATAAAGCAATCCACATAAAACAGTCCACATAAAACAGCCCGCTTTGCACGGGCTGCTTTACATAGTACCTACACCTAGTCGAGCTTGGAAAGGTCGCGAACCGCCCCTTTGTCTGCTGACGTGGCTAGCAATGCGTAGGCTTTCAGTGCGGGGGTTACCTTACGAGGACGCTGCTCGACGGGCTTCCAGGCGTCTTTGCCTTTAGCTTCCATCGCCTCGCGGCGCTGCGCTAATACTGAGTCAGGTAGCTGTACATTGATCGTACGGTTAGGAATATCAATCAGAATGGTATCGCCCTGCTCAACCAAACCAATCGCGCCACCTGCCGCCGCCTCGGGGGAAACATGGCCTATGGAAAGCCCAGACGTTCCGCCAGAGAAGCGGCCGTCCGTCAACAATGCACAAGCCTTACCTAACCCTTTGGATTTTAAGTACGAGGTCGGATAGAGCATTTCCTGCATGCCAGGGCCGCCTTTGGGGCCTTCGTAGCGAATAACCACCACATCGCCCTCTTTGACTTTACCATCCAATACATTGGCCACTGCCTGATCTTGGGACTCAACGACGTGGGCTTTGCCTTCAAACACGAGAATCGAGTCGTCAACGCCTGCCGTTTTAACCACGCAACCATCAAGGGCAATGTTGCCATAAAGCACAGCCAAACCGCCTTCTGTTGAGAACGCATGCGCTAGGTCACGAATACAACCGGTCGCACGATCGCCATCTAGGCTTGGCCAGCGGGCGCTTTGCGAGAAAGCGGTTTGGGTAGGAATACCGCCAGGGCCAGCTTTAAAGAACTCGACCACCTCAGCGCTTGGCGAGCGCATAATATCCCACTCTTCCAGCGCCGCTTTTAGGCTATCGCCATAAACCGTTGGCACTGACGTGTCCAGCACTCCCGCACGATCCAACTCGCCCAGAATAGCCATAATGCCACCCGCACGGTGAACATCTTCGATATGGTATTTCTGGGTATTGGGTGCCACTTTACATAGCTGCGGCACCTCACGGGAAAGCCGGTCAATATCCGCCATGGAGAAGTCAATTTCCGCTTCTTGAGCCGCCGCCAGCAAGTGCAAAATCGTATTCGTAGAGCCGCCCATGGCGATATCTAACGTCATGGCATTTTTGAACGCTGCTTTGTTACCAATCGCACGGGGCAGCAGGTGAGCTTCTTCACCTTCATAGTAGCGCTTGGCCAGCTCTACAATGCGATGGCCAGCTGTTTCAAACAGACGCCGGCGGTCTGAGTGGGTGGCCAGTACGGTTCCGTTACCAGGCAGCGCCAAGCCCAATGCTTCCATCAGGCAGTTCATAGAGTTGGCGGTAAACATACCCGAGCAACTGCCGCAGGTGGGGCAAGCACTGCGCTCAACTTCAGCCAGGGTGTCATCATCAACGCTGTCGTCAGCCGCCATGACCATCGCATCGACCAGATCTAGGCCGTGATTTAGCAGCTTGGTTTTGCCCGCTTCCATGGGCCCACCCGAGACAAAAATGACCGGAATATTGAGGCGCATAGCCGCCATCAGCATCCCAGGGGTAATTTTGTCACAGTTGGAAATACACACTAGCGCGTCGGCACAGTGGGCATTACACATGTACTCAACGCTATCGGCGATGATATCGCGGCTAGGCAGCGAATAGAGCATGCCATCGTGCCCCATGGCGATGCCGTCATCTACCGCGATGGTGTTGAACTCTTTAGCCACACCGCCAGCTTTTTCAATTTCACGTGCGACCAATTGGCCCATGTCTTTTAAGTGAACATGGCCCGGCACAAACTGGGTAAACGAGTTCGCAACCGCAATAATGGGCTTATGGAAATCGTCGTCTTTCATACCAGTGGCGCGCCAAAGGGCACGGGCACCGGCCATATTACGGCCAGCGGTGGTCGTACGGGAGCGATACTCGGGCATGGTGTCCTCTACATCTTTATCGTGGCCTGCCACATTCTTGGCGGCAGGCGAATGAATCCAGCGGCCTTAGATTGTGGCATGAGCGCGCCGTGGAGACTAGATGCTGAGACTGACCACCGCTCCCTATTCGCCGTTAGCGCTCGTTTAAGAGAGCCTAGCGGACAGCGTTAAAACGTCTCCCACTGTGCAGAGGACTCTTGGCTAGCCAGCCCTCTTTCCCCAGCGGCTTTGCCAGCAGGCAACGTCAATGATGCTTTATGCTGCGCTTGATTAACCTGCTGTAGCTTTTCTCGGGCAGAGCGAACATTTTCTTCCTGGGCACCTTCCAGACGGAAGGCATCCACTACATTCGCTAGCTCAAACGTCTCTAGCGCTAAATTATCCGCAGAAGCTGCGATGGTTTGTACCTTGGTGGCATTTTGCTGAGTCACATTATCCATCTCAGCAATCGCAGAATTAATCTGGCCAATACCGCTGCTTTGCTCGCTTGAGGCAGTGCTGATCGACTCCATCAGCTCACTGACACGGCTGACTTGCTGCATTACATTGTCAATGGCTCGCTCAGCTTGCTCAACCGCGCCACGCCCGCCACTGACCTCCTGCGTCGTACTCTCAATCATCTTGCGAATTTCTTGAGCGGCATCGGCACTACGGCTCGCCAAGTTACGTACTTCGCTAGCCACCACCGCAAAGCCTCGGCCATGCTCTCCGGCACGCGCAGCTTCGACCGATGCATTGAGTGCCAGAATATTCGTTTGGAAAGCGATTCCGTCAATGACGCTAATCATCTCCGCCATTTTTTCAGCACTTTGGGCAATACGCTGCATTCTTGCGACCAACTGCTGCATCTGCTCTCGGGTATCGCGGGTACTTGAGGCATTCTGTATCGCTAGCTCCGTCGCTTGGCGCGCATGCTCAGTATTTTGCTGCACCGTAGACGTCATTTCTTCCATGCTAGAGGCCGTTTGCTGGAGTGATGACGCTTGCTGCTCGGTGCGGGAGGCAAGCTCTTCATTTTCGGCGGCAATTTGCTGAACAGCAGGCGTGACAACCGACACCCGATGCTCTACGTCACCAACAATACTCGCCAAGCTAAAGCGCATGGTATCCAATGAGTAAAGCAACTCACCCAACTCATCTTTGGTTTCTCGGCGTTCGCGAGCAGCCAAGTTGCCTGCTGCAATTTGAAAAGTAATATGCCGCGCGCCTTCGACGCTACGCAGTACGGATCTTAAAATCACCACACTGAGGCCTACCATCAGCAGCAAACCAATCACCATCAACACCATTTGAGCAATCAGCATCTGCTGACGCCCCTGCTGTGCCTGACGAACCAACGCCTCAGCATTTGCTCGCTCATCGCTGACTAACTGGCTACTGCTCTCTCTTAGCTGCTCGGTGGTCGGTTGTACGCCGTCGTTAAAGGCTTCGAAAGCGGCAAAACCGTTTGCGTCACTAACCGCAGTCACCGTGGTATCGACACTGCTGATCCAAGTTGCTAATCCTGCACTAAACGCTTGTAGACGCTCAGCACTGGCATTACTGTCGGTAAGATACTCGTTCCAAAGCGTTTGTATTGACTGAGAATATTCGCTAACTGACGCGGCAACTGCGGCAACATCAACCCGGCGAGGGTTGCGCACAGCAGGTTCCAACTGAGCCACCACTTGGCCGATTTGGCGCTCTACTCGCTGCAGGTTGGCGACTGCTTCTAGCCCTGAGCGATTTAACGTATCGAGACGCTCGCCAGAAACCATTAAGCCGTACATACCCAGGCCGCCTGCCAATCCCATGAGAACAATGGACGCTACCACCATGCCCGTTAACTTAGCTTTTAGGCTATTAAACTGAAAGCGAGCTAAAAAGCCTCCCACACCACGGCGCCTTAGCGCGCCTTGCGCCAGCGTGTAGCGACGAGATTTGCCTTTTTCGCGTATTTCTTTATAGACGGTTTCTGCCAACGCAATACTTTGAGCAGGCGCTTTGCGCCGCAACGAGGTATACCCTACGATACGGTCGCCATCTCTGAGCGGTGCCACGCTAGCAGTAACCCAATAATGATCGCCGTTCTTGCGACGATTTTTTACCGTTCCCTGCCAGCTCGCACCTGACTGAATCGTTTTCCAGAAATCTGCATAGGCAGCTTCCGGCATATCTGGGTGGCGAATTAGGTTATGAGGGCTTCCCATCAATTCATCGCGGGTGTAGCCACTGACCTCGACAAACGCGGCGTTGGCGTAGGTTACATTGCCCTTCAAATCGGAACGTGAAATCAGCACAGTCTCATCGTCAAGCGTGTACTCACGCTGAGTGACGGGTTGGTTATTGCGCATATACAGGCTCCCCAGGGACTTTTTAATTTTGATTTACCTCTATTATCACTCGCCGCAAGGCAATTTAATCCCTGAATAACCATACAAAAGCGCCGCACTCTTCGGTGCGGCGGCTTAACTAAACGGTTGTTTAACGATTGATTGAAGCGCTTATGTGAAGACCACATTGGCCACATCACGATAGCGGTTTGCAAAATGTACTGTCATTCCCTCTTTCAAGTAGTCGGGAAGCTCTTCGTAATCGCGCTTATTGGCTTCGGGTAGTATCACCTCAAAAATATCGCTGCGGCGAGCGGCAATAATCTTTTCTCGGATTCCCCCCACCGGTAACACTTGCCCAGTTAAGGTCAATTCACCGGTCATGGCCAAGGGGCGATTAATTGCCTGATGCTTAGCCAGTGAAAGCAACGCCGTGGTCATTGTGACCCCTGCCGACGGGCCGTCTTTGGGTGTCGCCCCTTCGGGCACGTGCAGGTGCACAAACGCCGAGTCGAAGAAGTCGGCATCGGCACCATACTCTTGCAAGTGACCCAGCGTGTAGCTGTATGCGATGTTGGCGGACTCTTTCATCACATCGCCAAGCTTGCCTGTGAGTTTAAAGCCACGGTCCAGCGCATGGACTTTGCCCGCTTCGATAGGCAGTGTTGCGCCACCCATAGAGGTCCAGGCAAGCCCGGTAACCACGCCTTCGCCTTTTAGCACTTTCTCTTTGCGGAATAGCGGCGCCCCCAGGAACTCTTCCAGGTTTTTAACCGATATTTTTACCGTTTCCAGCTGCTCTTCTAGCAGCTTCACTGCTGCCTTGCGAACAATTCGATGCAACTGTTTCTCAAGCTGGCGAACGCCCGCCTCACGGGCATAGCCATCAATAACTTGCTTGAGCGCGGCATCGGTCAAATTGATGCGTTTCTTAGCCAGATTGTCGCGTTTCAACAATTTCGGCCATAGGTGGTGCTTAGCGATCTGCAGCTTTTCTTCGGCGATGTAACCCGACAGGCGAATCTGCTCCATACGATCAAGCAACGGACCTGGAATAGAATCCAGGGTATTCGCGGTGCACAAGAACAGCACTTTGGATAGATCCATGCGCACATCAAGATAGTGATCCAGGAAATCGACGTTCTGCTCTGGGTCTAACACTTCAAGCAGCGCTGATGCGGGATCGCCCTGGAATGATTGGCCCAGCTTATCAATCTCATCGAGCATAATCACAGGATTCTCGACCTCGACTTCTTTAAAGGCCTGCACCAGTTTGCCGGGCATTGCGCCCACATAAGTACGGCGATGGCCTTTAATTTCAGCCTCGTCACGCATACCTCCCACGGAGAAGCGATAGAACTCACGGCCCAAGGCTTCAGCAATGGAGCGTCCAATCGAGGTTTTACCAACTCCGGGAGGGCCGACCAGCAGCACAATCGAGCCTCCTACATCACCTTTGAAGGTACCTTCGGCAAGAAACTCAATAATTCGCTCTTTTACATCGTGTAAGCCGTCGTGATCGCGGTTAAGTACCTCCCTGGCATGGGCCAAGTCGAGCTTGTCCTGGCTGGTAATGCCCCAAGGCAACGAGGTGAGCCAATCAAGGTAATTACGAGTAGTGCCGTACTCTGGCGAGCCGGTTTCTAGCACGCTGAGCTTATTAAGCTCATCGTCAATACGTGTTTGGACGCGCTCTGGCACCACCAAAGACTCTAGACGGTTCCTAAACGTGTCAACATCGTTTTCACGGTCATCTTTGGAAATACCCAATTCACGCTGAATGACTTTAAGCTGCTCACGCAAGAAAAACTCGCGCTGCCGCTCCTGCATCTGAGCGTTAACCTGCTCACTGATCTCGCTTTGCAACTGAGCAACATCGATTTCTTTGCGTAACAGCGGGAGAACTTTATGCATACGCTCAGCCACCGACAGTGTGGCGAGCACATCCTGCAGCTCAGGGCCCTTGGCAGACGTGATTGCGGCTGCAAAGTCAGTCAGCGGACCGGGTTCATGAGGACTAAAGCGATTGAGGTAATGTTTTAGTTCTTCACCATACAGCGGATTAATTGGCAGCAACTCTTTGATGCCGTTAATAATCGCCATTGCATAAGCGCGAGTTTCTTCGTTCTCAGCGTCAACGGGTTCTTTGGGATAGCTGACTTCCACCAGGTAAGGAGGCTCTTTAGACAGCCAGCGCTGAATTTTAAAACGCCGAACCCCCTGAGCGATAAACTGGATCTGTTGATCTTCGCTCTGGAGTTTATGTACTTTGACCGCCGTGCCAATCTCAGGAAAGTCGTTGTGATCCAACGACTCAATACCCTGCTCACCTACAAAGGCGACACCCATGGTGTGGTGAGGTGTATTGCCTACCCGACGTATGGTTTCTTGCCAACGCTCACGGTTGATGACTAATGGCTGTACCTGAGCGGGGAAAAAAGGTCGATTATGAATCGGTAAAAGGTAGATGCGCTCTGGGAGCATATCGCTGGCGGGCACTAACGAGCTAACTTTCTCACCGTCCGAGCGGTACTCTTCACTGTTCACGGTATCTTCTTGCTGTGCGTCGGACTCATCATCCGTCAGCCAATCGAGGTGTTCGTGATCGCGGTCGTAATCTTGGTCGCTCATGCGCCCTCCCATAACAGTGACTAGCGGCTTGATCCGCTTAGCAATGCCTATGGAATGTGGGCACAGTGGGGGAACTTCAACCCTTGACGCTATTTGTAGCAGTGTATTCGAAGAGTGGTAACAGCTTCATGGCTCGCCACTGCCTTAGTAGAAAGCATTGATGCTCAAAACAGTGGTACTCAAAACGGTGATGCTCAAAACGCTTATGGCTAAAGCTGAGGCATCGGACGTCCATTAACACGTAACTCGCCACGAACAACATCAAACTCTAACTCTCGTGTACCAAGAGGGAGGCCTAGCCAAAGAGCAACTACGGTTGGCGCATCGTGCCAAGTGAAATCACCATCAATATAACCTAACCAGCGAGCGCGCTCTTCTGGCTTATCCAGCCCGGTCATCATAAGCTCATCAAGCCCGCTCGCATCAAAAAAGAGCGCACCATCTGCGTTAACATTGATACCTAGCAGCGGGCTTTCAATCGCTATCGTTGTAACGTCTAAACGCGGCGAATCACTCAATATCCCTTTTAAATCAGGGGCTAAACGCACCAGCAGCCCTTCTGCCATCGGTAGGCTAGCATCGCCCCATGAGGCTTCTTGGCGCAATCGCAGAATGGCTGCGCGAACAGCATCTGCATTAAGACGAGAAAGCTCTGCTTCAATCCGCCCGCTTAACAAAGGGGTGTTTGGCGCTTCACTTGGGACACTTACCTCACCAATGATTAGTTCACCATTTAAGCGAAGCTCTTGCTCGTCGAGCACCATGTGGCTGTGAACATCAAGCGGCGACAGATGAATATCATAGGCAGGATAGTGAAGCGATAGCGCCTCAACATGCAGATGGTCGCGCTGCGCAAAGTGATAGGCATCATCAATATAGGTATAACGACTTTCGAGGGAGGAAGGCCCTAGGGTTAACTGAGCGGGTCCGTCCGTTAACGTGAGCTGGTCGAACAGCCCGCGCAACCGCCAATCACCAAACACGCCCTCTAAGCGCATCCGAGCACCACGCACAGATAGCTCACGGCCACTTTGCTGGATCACAAAAGGAGCCAGTGCCAGACGCAGCTCACTGTGGCCACTTAGTGTATGGTAGCGCCCTTGCCAACGCGGGATAGACGGAGCGGAGACTTCTCCCACGGCTTTTTGCAAGACGCTATCTAAACGAGGTAATAGCGTTCCCTCAACATCGGTACTTAGCGCACCATGACGAGCGCGGTATGTAAGTTCTAACCGCCATGGCCGCCCTAATAAGGGCGATAAAAGCAGTTTCCCCTGAGACGTCAACCACCCTTGGCGGCTTTCCGTGCGACTAACTCGCCACTCCCCTCGCGCTTCCAAATCTTCTAGTGCTTGACGAAGACTGCGTTCAAACAAAATGCTCGATAGCAGTTGTGCTACCACCCACGCCACCACGAAGGCCGCGAGAATAGGCACGATCAGTCGTTCCTTGCGCATGCGATCTCCTTGAACACCCCCACGATTGGAGCCATTCACCACCGACGTTGTGTAATCAGTTTAAGGTAATCAGATAAGTCCATTTATTATAATAAGTGGCTCACCTGCCAGTTTGGGCAGGTAGGTTATTAGTGTAGCCAAAACCATAAATGCATCGTACTCCACGCGTAGATGCCCGCCATGACGTCATCGATCATAATGCCAAATCCACCGGCAACACGCCGGTCTGCCCACCGGATAGGCCACGGTTTGAAGACATCGAAAATACGAAAAACAATAAATCCCCAGAGAGCGGCCTCCCACGAGAAGGGCACTGCCGCCATGGTTATCCAGTAACCAACAAACTCATCCCAAACAATACCAGAGTGATCATGCACGCCTAAGTCATGGGAGGTTTTATCACACAGCCACACTCCCACCACAAACGCTACAAACACAATGCTGAGATACCAGACCAAAGGGAGGTCGGCCATCATCCAGTAAAAAGGGATTGCTGCTAGCGTTCCGAAAGTGCCTGGAGCCCAGGGCACCGCACCACTGCCTAGGCCAAAGGCAAAAAAATGGGTTGGCCGACGCCACACGCTCGCTGGTGCTCGGTTCATGGCGTTTCCCCGCTAAAGTGCTGCCATCCTTCGTAGTCACTGGCGGCAACGCCAGTGACACCTAGCGTTTCCGTACAGTGGCCTATAACCGTCAGCGAGAGGCCGAGATCGGCGAGTCGCTGTTGGGCAATAGCGAGATTGTTGGGTGACAGTGTCACCAGCAGCTCATAGTCATCGCCACCCGATAGTGCGGCTTTAATTGCCTCATCGCGGCCTAATGTCTCTTGCAATCCTGCGGCCAACGGTAGCGCGCCGACTTCTAGTGCACAGCCTACACCAGAGGCCTTACGCAAGTGCGATAAATCTGCCAGCAAGCCATCCGAAATGTCTAATGCCGCCGTTGCAATACCGCGCAGTGCAACACCAGCGGCTAAGCGGGGTTGCGGTAACAAATAGCGGGCGAGCAGCGGGTGCGACAACTCACGCTCCCCTCGGCGCCAGAGCGATAAGCCTCCGGCACCACCGCCCAATGCACCCGTCACGGCAATAACATCACCGACCTTTGCGCCTGAGCGAGTTAGCGCTTGACCAGTTGGCACTTCGCCCATCACCGTCACCCCAATTGTTAGTGCCCCAGAGGTGACATCGCCCCCCACCAACGCGGTGGCGTGTTGCTGACAAAGTGCGTGAAATCCTTCAGCGTACCCTGCCAACCATTGCTCAGCAGCTTTGCGGTCATTAAAGATGCTCTTGTCCAGCGTCAATGCCATCAGGCACCAACGAGGCGTCGCCCCCATGGCTGCTAAGTCGCTGAGCGCCACCGCCAGCGCGCGATGTCCTACCGCGTGAGCTGGGGCATCGTGAGGGAAATGCACGTTACTCACCGACGTATCAACGCTGACCACAAGCTGTTGACCTGCTTGGGGTATCAAGAGCGCTGCATCGTCGCCATTTTCAAGCGCTATGCCAGCTGTCGCGTGCGCCTCCTGCGGCGACATGAAGTAGCGCTGAATCAGTTCAAATTCGCCAAGCACAAAGGCCCCTTAAACGCATCATCAGGAGGCTCGCCTTACAGACGGCGAGCGCTGACCTCAGCACTTCGTAAGCGATTTGCTAGCTTATCGAGAATGCCGTTCACGTATTTATGGCCGTCGGTGGCACCAAATGATTTGGCCAGCTCAACGCCTTCGTTAATCACTACTCGATAGGGTACTTCCATCCGCCGGGAAAGCTCGTAGGCACCCAAGCGAAGGATAGCTAGCTCAACAGCATCGAGGTCTTCTAGGCGGCGGTCGAGTAGCGGCGCAATTTCACGGTCTAACTCCGCTTTAAAGCGGACCGTATTATGCAGCAGTTCATGGAAAAGCGCCTTATCAGCAATTTCCATTACTTTCACCCAGTTTTCGTAATCTTCCAGGTCATCATCTGCTACCTGGCTACGAAACTCAGCTTCGATAGTGGTGATCGATTTCCCTGTCATTTGCCACTGGTAAATCCCCTGAACCGCTAACTCACGCGCGGCGTGGCGCCCTAGCTGCGCGGCAGAGGGCTTACGCTCACGACGTTCGCTCATTGGTTGTCTCCTAGCGGCAATGCACGCAGTAACGACACCATCTCCATCGCTGCCATTGCGGCTTCCGTACCCTTATTACCCGCTTTGGTGCCCGCCCGCTCAATCGCCTGTTCGATAGATTCAACGGTCAACACGCCATTTGCTACCGGCGTATCGAACTCAAGCTGGAGGTGGTTAATGGCGGTATTACAGCCACCTGCTACATATTCAAAATGCGGTGTACCACCACGAATAACCGCGCCCAGCGCGATAACAGCGTCGGGCTTCATAACGTTAAGGACACGCTTTACTGCCAGCGGCAGCTCCCAAGCACCAGGTACGTGAACAAGATGAATATTGTCCGCATCAACGCCGTGGCGTGTCAGGCTGTCAATAGCGCCTTCCACCAGGCTATCCACCACATGGTGGTTAAAGCGACCTACAACGATGACATAACGGCCATCGACATCCACAAAAGTGCCTTCAACTTGCGAAAGGGATTGCATCAATTTATTCCTGCTGAGAAGTTGGCTCATACGCCGTGTCATTGGGTCCTAGACGCTCGACAACTTCGAGATCAAAACCGGAGAGCGCCGAGAATTTCCACGGTGAACTGAGTAGCCGCATTTTGCCTACCCCTAAATGGCGTAGGATTTGCGAGCCAGTACCAATCGTTAAGTAGTTACCTGAACCGTCCGAATCGCTGGTGCGCGGTTGACGCACGCGATCCAGAAAAATATCCAGTTGATCTTTCAAGTCTTGGTGAGGACGACCATCGTCAATCAACACAAAGACCCCCGCAGACGCATTAGCGATCTCTTCCAGTGCACGATGGGCATCCCAACGGCACTGCTCATCTTTCATTAACCCTACGATATCACGCAGCGTATCCGCTAAGTGAACACGCACTGTCGTCGCCTGCTCTGGCGTCGGCTGTCCCTTAACTAACGCCAAATGATGGGCACCTTGTATACGGTCGCGGAACACATGCAGCGCCAGTTCCCCGTGAGCCGTCATCACACTGGTTGTTTCAACCGCATCCACCGTTTGTTCATTGACGATACGGTAGTGGATCAAATCAGCAATCGTGCCAATTTTAATGCCATGCTTTTTAGCAAACACTTCAAGCTCAGGCCGACGCGCCATGCTGCCATCGTCATTCATGATTTCACAGATGACGCCGCTGGGATCACAGCCTGCTAAAGAAGCTAAATCACAGGCTGCTTCAGTATGCCCAGCTCGACGTAGTACGCCACCTGGCTCAGCCATCAGCGGAAATATGTGCCCTGGCTGTACGATATCCGTCGGCTTGGCATTCGCCGCCACTGCCGCTTGAACGGTACGCGCACGATCAGCTGCTGAGATACCGGTGGTTACACCCTCGGTCGCTTCAATGGAGAGCGTAAACTTAGTGCCAAACCCAGAGCCATTGTCACGCACCATCAGCGGTAGATTTAGCTGCTCGCAACGCTCGCGAGTCATGGGCATGCAGATAAGCCCACAGGCATAACGTGCCATGAAGTTGATATGCTCGGCCTGAACTTTTTCAGCCGCCATGATGATATCACCTTCGTTTTCGCGATCCTCATCATCCATGAGAATCACCATTTTGCCCTGGCGAATATCTTCCACCAGCTCAGCGATAGGGGACAAACCCTCTGAAGAGGAATGCGCCATGGAATCTCCCAAATAAGTGGTCGCCGCACATGCGATTTCGCGCGTCAGGGTACCTTGCTCTGGCCCAGCGCGCTAGTCAGTGCACGGTTTAGCGATGATGCGCCAGTCATTGCCAACGGCTCGAATTTCTTTAATAGTTAAGCGCTTCTGGTCGGCCATGCGGGTCATGCCGGGCAACGCAAAAAGTGGTCGAGCCTCGCCTCCCAAAAGCGTGGGAGCAACAAATAACTGTAGTTCATCCACCACATTTGCATCTAACAGCGCGCCTGCCAGGGTAGCACCGGTTTCTACGAGCAGCTCGTTTACCAGCTCATGCTCAGCTAACCAGTTCAGCATATCCGTGAGGTCGATTCGGCCTTCTTGAGCCGCGGGCAGCACCTTAATGTCTGCACCTGCAGCTTTCAGCTTTTGGCGTTTCTCTTCACTGTGGTGTTCAGTAGTAATAATTAATGTGCGGCCGGGTTCACGAAGACAAGCTGCCGCTAACGGTAACCGTAGACGCGAATCCAAAATAACGCGTAGTGGCTGCCGCTGACTTACTGTATCTGCGTTATCTAGCCCCAACTGGTCTGCGCGCACTGTCAGCCGTGAATCATCCATAATGACGGATTCAACGCCGCTCAGAATAGCGCTTGAACGCGCTCGCAGACGCTGCACTTGGCTACGAGCTTCTGGGCCAGTAATCCACTGCGACTCTCCAGAGCCCATAGCAGTGCGGCCATCCAGGCTCATGGCCATTTTTAAACGTACAAAAGGACGTTTGTGCTGCATACGGGAAATAAAGCCAGGATTCAGCACACGGGCATCCTGCTCCAGCAGCCCAACATCGACCTGAATTCCTGATTCTCGAAGTCGCTTGATACCGCGTCCACTAACGCAAGGGTTAGGATCAACCATTGCGACTACCACGCGAGCAACGTTGGCTTCCGCTAACGCAACGGCACAAGGACCAGTGCGTCCTGTATGGGAACAAGGTTCCAGCGTGACATAAGCCGTTGCGCCTTCTGCCTTTGCACCAGCGGCGTTAAGCGCGTGAATTTCTGCGTGAGGCTCACCAGCACGCAGGTGAAAGCCCTCGCCAACCACCTGCCCTTCAGCGTGCTGATCGTAGCGGACAATAACACAGCCTACTCGGGGGTTGGGGTCAGTTGTATATAGCCCTTTCGCCGCTAATTGCAACGCACGCGCCATGAATTGATGGTCAGCACGGGTGTAGCTCTGCTCCGTTAACTCTTTCATCAATCCTCTCCGCGCTGCGGGACGCTACGGGCTGATGCAGGGTGTTCGCCAGGATCTTGAGAAAGACGGTCTATTTCAGCACGAAACTCGTCTAAATCCTGAAACTTACGATATACCGATGCAAAGCGGATATACGCTACCTGATCCAGGTTACTTAATGCCTTCATGACGGCTTCACCGATATCCCGCGCATTAACTTCGCGGTCCCCGCGGGCACGAAGCGATTGGCGAATACGCTCCACAGCAGCTTCTATTTCCTCCGCACTGACCGGACGCTTCTCCAGCGCTCGCAACATGCCTGCACGCAGCTTGCTCTCGTTAAAGGTTTCGCGTGAGCCGTCGGATTTTACGACCCTCGGCATAATCAACTCTGCGGTTTCATATGTGGTGAAGCGTTCTTGGCAACTAGCGCACTGGCGACGACGGCGCACTTGGTCACCGTCGGCTACCAGCCGCGAGTCGGTCACTCGAGTATCATTAGCACCACAAAAAGGGCAATGCATGGCAGTCAACCTGTTGTCAGTACGTGCAGCGTGTCAGCTTGTGCGGATAACGGCACATATAAGCAATATTGCAAACTATTATTAGCAGCGGAGTAGCCACGCGCTACAACGGCATGCAGTTTAAGGGCGCTTGCAAGCAGAAATAGTCGCTTCTTTAAACGCGGCATTAACCTAGCATTGTAACGATTTGGCACACAAGCTGCAGCGTTTGTCGTAGGTTGTTTAAGAGGACACCCCTATGACCCCATTTGAGCAGACAGTCCACCCGCTCCTTTCGCACCTCTACGGCCCCCGCGCCAGCGAGGTACAACGCCGTCTTGGACAACACATTGAGCACTTTCGCAATACATCACAGACGCCAGCCATAACCGAAAATACCGCGCCTGAAGGCGATAATGCACCAACATGGAGCGAGAAAGACCAGTGGGTCATTAGCTACGGTGACTCCATTGTGGCAGAGGAAACACCGCCGCTTGCTGTGCTTAATGAGTTCCTTCAGCGCTATTTGGGGGAGCGTATCAGCGGCGTGCATGTGCTGCCTTTTTTTCCTTGGAGTAGCGATGATGGCTTTTCAGTCATTCATTACCGCGAGGTTAATCCAGAGCTAGGCGATTGGCAGCATATCCGTGAGCTGGCAAACCACTATGACGTAATGGGCGACTTAGTGCTCAACCATGTATCTCGCGAGTCGCTGTGGTTTGTGGATTACTTAACCGGAAGCTTGCCAGGTCGTGATTACTTTATAGAGGTAGACCCGGAAACCGATGTTTCTGACGTGGTTCGTCCACGTAGTAGCCCGCTGCTGGTGTCCATTTCCACGCGTCGGGGCACGCGCCATGTATGGGCAACCTTCTCAGAAGATCAGATCGATTTAAACTTTGAAAATCCTGACGTATTGCTCGAGTTTGTTGGCATCTTGCTGTTTTACCTCCAACAAGGCGTGCGCATAATTCGCCTGGATGCAGTGGCATTTTTATGGAAGCGTCTGGGCACGCCATGCATCCACCTTCCCGAAACCCATACGGTTGTCCGCTTACTGCGCGCCATTGTCGATGAAATAGCGCCGGGCACGCTGATAATTACCGAAACGAACGTCCCTCACGCAGAAAACATCAGCTACTTTGGCCTAGAGCGGTTAGCCAACGGGTCGCCAGACGAAGCCCACATGGTCTATCAGTTCGCCCTGCCCCCTTTGTTATTGCACACCCTCACCCGCGGTGAAGCCACTACCCTTCAAACATGGCTTGCCAGCCTGCCGATACTGCCCAGACACTGCACTTATTTAAACTTCACCGCCAGCCATGATGGTATTGGCGTGCGCCCTTTAGAAGGGCTGCTACCCGACCATGAGCGAGATGCGCTGCTCGAACTGATGCATCGCTTTGGTGGATTTGTCAGCATGCGGAGCAATCCCGACGGCAGTGACTCGCCCTATGAAATCAATATTACTTGGTTTGAGGCCATGCTCGGCACGCGCAGAGGACCAGACCCTTGGCAAATTGCCCGCTTTCTGTGCAGCCAAGCGATTATGCTCACTCTACAGGGCATTCCCGCTCTGTATATTCATACTTTGACCGGCACGCTTAACGATGTCGAAGGAGTGGAGCGCAGCGGCCGATTGCGCTCAATTAATCGACGTCGCTGGCAGCGTGATGAGCTAGCACTGTTACTCGAAAGCCCCTCAACGCCGACCCACGATGTGTTTCATGCGCTTAGCCGCCTGCTGGAACTTCGGCGCACAGAGCCCTGCTTCCACCCCAACGCCACACAACGCGTACTGACTACGCCGCCTGAAGTGTTAGCCATTGAGCGAGGCCCACTCAGCGACGGCCGCCGCTTGCTTGCCCTGTTTAATGTCACTGATACGCTACTGCCATTAGATAATGTAGGAGAAGCACTGGAGCAGGCACTTAGCCAACATGCTTGGCGTGCTTTAGATCTGCAAAATGCCCAGGAGGAGCGCGCGCTTCCCCCTTATGCAATAAGATGGATGGTGGCAGATACGTGAAAAATGCATTGCGGCATAATGTCTCAGCAATGAGGCAATATAATCGTCAAATAATCGACGACTGAGATACTGCAGCATTCAACATTGACTGAGTTAATCGTTAATTATGCTGCAACAAAGCATTGTCATTGGCCCTTTGGGTTTCAGCCTTCATCAGCTGGTTTTAATAGTGGCTTTTTTGATAGCGCTTCTGGTAGGAGCGTTACTAGGGCGGCGACACCGTGTAGCGGTCGGCGATACGCTTATAACGATATTTTTTATTGGCCTCCTGGCTGCTCGAGTCGCGTTTGTCGTGCGTTATTGGGAAGCGTATGACGGTATTATTTCCCGCTTAGATATCCGTGACGGTGGCTTTGATTTAGCAGCCGGTTTTATTGCTGGACTGAGTTACGCGAGCTGGGCTCTCTGGCGCTCTGCTGGCCAACGCAGGCCTTTAAGCGGCGCCTTGTTTGCGGGATTGCTTACATGGGGGATGCTGGTTGGTAGCACGCTGTTCATCGAACAGCAATCGCGCCCACTCCCTCCCACCGCTTTATTAGACCGAAACGGCCACCCTACCAGCCTACCCCAGCTTGCCAAGCAAACGCAGCAGCCCCTGGTTGTTAACCTTTGGGCAAGCTGGTGCCCTCCCTGTATTCGAGAAATGCCTGTTTTTGAGGAAGCTCAAAATACCCAGCAGGACATCACATTTGTGTTTGTTAATCAGGGGGAAAGCGCCCAGCACATTGAGATATTTATGAATCAGCATGACCTTTCACTTGAGAATGTGTGGCTTGACCAAAGCAATGCATTAGGGAGAGCAACGGGGGCTCACGCCATGCCCACTACCCTTTTTTATAATGCGCAAGGAAAACTCGTGAACACGCACTTTGGCGAACTTTCCCGGGCAACGCTTCAACAAGGCTTGAAACGATTACGTTGAGATAACCTCCTACCTTGCTCATAACATTACTGGCTTACACTGCGTATCTTTCAAACATAAGGACTTACTTATGAAATACTTTTCCCTGTCTCGCTTAAGCACCTTGTTACTATTAACGGGCATTGGCAACCTCTCGACAGGCTATGCCGAAGAACTGCCTGCACCGGTTCAAGCGCTCACCAACCAGGGGATAACGATTCACGGCCAGTTTGAGGCACCAGGGGGCATGCGCGGTTTCGGTGCTAGCGTGCAGGGCCAAGAGCTGGCGATTTATTTAACACCTGATGGCCAACACACCATTATCGGCACACTAATGGATGATCAAGGCAACGACCTCTCCGAAGCACAGATAGAGGAGCATGTTCGAGTTCCGCTTGAAGCGCAAACTTGGGCGTTACTGGAAGAGAGCCACTGGATTCAAGATGGCGATGAAAACGCGCCGCGGGTTATCTATACCTTTACCGATGCTAACTGCCCCTACTGTCGCCAGCTGTGGCAACAAAGCCGCCCCTGGGTAGAGGCTGGTGAAGTGCAGCTGCGCCATATTATGGTGGGCATCTTAGCCCCGAACAGTCCCGCTCTGGCGGCCACGATACTTGGTGCAGACGACCCTTCTGCCGCGCTACATGACCACAGCAGCGGCGATTCACTTTCAGCCCGCGCCCAGCCTAGAGATATTGAAGAACAGGTCTATGCCAACAATCAGCTTTTTGAAGAGCTAGGCCTGTACGCTACGCCCACCAGTGCCTTTCAGCGCGAGACAGACAGTGGCAGTTTACGTATCGACCGAATTCAAGGCTTACCCAGCGAGGAGCGCTTAATTGAAATGATGGGCGGTGAAGCGCCTTAAAGCAAACTATATAAGCAAGTTTTAAAGCTTCCATCCACTATCCTCAAACTAATCACTAGCCCGTGGGTTATACCACCACGGGCTAGTGATTTTTTCCTGACGCGTTGATTGCGATGCTTGTATCGCTGCTGCTCAGCTAGTTACTCGTCTGAGAGGTTTTCAAAACGCGGCATACCGACGTTCCATGGCTGGATATCGCCTTTTTCGCCAAAGTTCGCATGGTCGCCAAGGACATGGCCATCATGCTCACGTACTTGCCCATAAAGCGAACGCTTATGGAATGTGGGACCGAAGCGCTCTAGTGTCTCAGCAACGTCACCCGTGTAACGGGGGTCTTGCGGTCGCTCTTGGCTAGTCATGTAATAGGCAATGTCCCAGGCATCCTGGTCACTTAACGAGCGTGGCTGTCCGAGCGGCATGTTGTTGTAAATAAACCCTGCAGCGGTATCTACTCTGACTATGCCTGCGCCCCAGTTATTAGAGCCATCGCCCCAGGGGGCAGGGAACACATACTCGCCGTTCTCATAGTGCCCAGCGCCGTCGTTTTGATGACAAATGGCGCAATTTTCTTGGTACGCCGCTTCACCACGAGCGTAATCGGGGGATTCATCTGGCTCGCCTGGCGCAGGAAAACCACGCCCATAGATAGGCTGACTGGGGTACATTGGCGCACCGGTAGCCAGCCATTGGTGATAAGCGCTGAGTGCGAGCATCTCATCACTACCATAGGCAGGTGGCGTACCATTCATCGAGTAAGCAAAGCAACCTGCAATGCGCTCTTCAAGATTGTTAACGTGCTGATTTTTACCCCTGAAGTCAGGCAGTGTGACTGCTGCGGCCCAGACAGGGGCACTAAACGGCTGACGCCCTTCGCCTAAGTGGCAGCTTGAGCAGTTCATGTCATTAAAAACGTTTTCACCGCGCAACTGCTGGGTGTTGGTAAATAGGTCATAGCCATACCGAATGACCTTTTTCAGCTCTGGATGGATATCGGCGTCTTCCAGGTCTGCCATCGTCGGTGGAACATGAACGAGTTCGCCCTCTTGCGGTGCAGGAAAGCCAAGTTCTACTAACTGCTGATAGGGCGCTTCGCTCGATGATGAGTCGCCAGCATTATCAGCGAAAGCGCTGACGGCTAGTCCGGTAGCTAATGAACAGCCTGTTAGCGCTAGCACGAGACGTTTTTTATGCAAAATCATTGCGCTACCTCCCCTTCTTCACTACCGACTTGGGCACTAACGTCCTGGGTGGCATACCACGCTGACACCGCCTGGATATCCTCATCGCTCATGCGCTTGGCAATGGCTCCCATCAAGTTTTGGGGATCATTATGGCGCTGATCATTTTGCCAAGCATGCAGCTGGTTGCTTATGTAACCAGCGTGCTGACCTGCAATACCGGGGAACACCTCCCCAACGCCAGTGCCATTCGGGCCATGACAGCTCTTGCATGAGACAATGTAGGCATCCCAATCTCCACGCTCAGCTAACTGTTCGCCACGGGCCAATAACGCGTCGTCCACATCATCGCCACCCTGGCCAGGGGTGATAGGCATTGCGCTATAGTAGGCGGCAACATCTGCTATTTGCTGGTCATTAAGCATGTTAGCAAAGGGCATCATGGTGGCGTTTTGGCGACGTCCCTCTTTAAAATCGTGTAGCTGCTTAACGATATAATCAGCATTAAGCCCAGCCAAACGCGGCCACGACTCACCTCCAGGTATGTTCATCCCGCTACCGTTAGCTTGATGACACGCTGTACAGGTTGCCGCGGCGGCCTGGCCACGCTCGGCATCGCCGGCTTCGGCAAAGGCCACACCTGCGAGAGTGCTACCGCCTATAAGGCTGGCGCCCATCAACAAACTAAACTTGCCCCACGGTTTTTTATTCATATATCCCCCTGACTGCTATTCGTTATTTACTTACCTGCCTGCTAGTACTAGCCATTGCCCATTGACAAAGATGATGCAGCGAGCACTATCAAATAACCTCAGTTCGTGCTCGTTGGTCATCCAACGCCGTAGGAATGGTTAAATGGGCGCTAAATCCGCCGGTCTGGACATTTTCAAAGCTTACCCAGCCCCCAAAACGCTCAACAATTGCCGCCACAATTGCTAAGCCCAAACCGCTACCTTGCTGCTTGCTCACGCGCCAAAAACGCTGCGTTAACTGTTTTAGTGTAGCGTCATCGACGCCGCTACCCTGGTCATGCACTGTGAACGTTACGTGATGCTGATCAGCGGTATACTGTACGTTTAACGCTACAGGCTGCTCACTTGCCCCATGATGCAGTGCGTTATCCAGTAAATTACGTAGTGCGGTTATTGCCAGCTCTCTAGGCATGGCAACGCATACTTGGGGTAATTGGGAGAGAACCTGGCACTGCCCTGCGGTTGCCATGCTGTCGGCGATCGCCACATCAACAATCTCACTTACCTGACTTGGCTCGCCATCGTCAAAGCGCATGCGCCCTTCGACTCTTGCTAACGTCAGTAACTGATCTAGCGTATGTGCCAGTCGAACCACCCCCGCCTCTGCGCATCTGAGCGCTTCTTTCGCCGTTTCGCCGTCGGCTCGCTGTGCCACTTGTAGATGGGTTTTAATCGCCGTTAAGGGCGTACGTAACTCATGAGCGGCGTCGTTGGTAAAACGCTGCTCACGAACAATGGTTTGTTGAATTCTTACGAGCAACCCATTGAGCGTATCGATCAACGGTTTAATCTCTTTCGGCACACCATAGGTAGACACAGGTGCCAATGCTTCCGGATGACGACTGGCAAGCGAAGCACGCAGCCTTGTTAGCGGCGCCAAACCACGCCAAACAACTACCCAGAGCGCAATTAAACTCCCCGTTAGTGCCACTACAAACGGCACCACAGCAACGCGAAATACATCGCTAAGCAACATGTCCCGCTCATCCATCCGGTCGGCGGTAGTAATGACCAGATCGCCACGTTCATAGGTAAAGACACGCCAGGTAGTATCGCCCTCCTGCCGGTAAGCATGACCACGCTCACCCGGTGTCAGTATGGTTTCCATATTGGCATGAGTGCGGGCAATGATATCGCCACGGGGAGAGTGCACCTGACAGGCCAACCCCTCGATGGGCGGGATAGACAAAGCGTGAGATTGACTCTGCTCCCAGACATCTTCAGGCAGTTGAAGCACGAGTCCCGCGACCATGCGTGCCGACTGAGCTAGGCGCTGATCCAGTGTTTCGACGAATTTGTTTTCTAGATCATTGAGCAACCAAGCCGCAGCAACACCCCATAGCAGTCCCAGCGTCACCCCTAGGGTGAGCAATAGGCGGGCTCGTAAACTCATTGTTGCCCCTTATAAGGCATGCCGGGAATGTGGACAGCCTCAGGCTTGCCTAACCGATAGCCCAATCCACGAACCGTCTCAATGATGCCACTGCCTAATTTCCGGCGTAGGTGGTGGATATGCACGTTCAGTGCATTGCTCTCTACATCGTCACTTAACCCGTAGAGGCTATCTTTTAGCTGGTCGGCAGAAAGCACGCTGCGTGGCGAATGCAAAAAGGTCTCTAAAAGCACCAGCTCTCGGCGTGATAGCGTTACCAACTGACCGGAGACTTTCACTTCACGCGCATGAGGATCTAGCGTCAGAGCCCCATGCACCGTCATACCCTGGCTGCGGCCCGATACTCGCCGCAACAGCGCATGAAGGCGAGCCACTAACTCATCAAGGTCGAAAGGCTTTACCAGATAGTCGTCTGCTCCGCACTGCAGGCCGTCGACACGGTCTCGTACCGCATCCCGCGCCGTTAGCATTAATACCGGCGTAGCGTTGCCCTGGTCACGCCACGACTGCAGCAGTTGCAAGCCGTCGCCATCGGGAAGACCGCGATCAAGTATCACAACGTCGCTTGCCACTGACTGCATGATTTGTTCCGCGGCTTGAATCGTGGACACATGATCGACAACAAAGTCATACATCATTAAGCCGGAACGTATTCCTGATGCGACAAGCGGATCATCTTCGATAAGCAAGACGTGCATGACGGTTTTCCTTTTATTACTGCTAGCATGGCAAACGCACATTAACCCAGCATTAAGCTAACGAGCGGTGCCATAAACTGATTACAAAAGCTGATTTTTCAAAGCTCATTCACAAAAACTCATTCACAAAAAACTGCTATAAAAACGCCCTTGCCTATAGAGACAAGGGCGATAGCAGTGGTTTATACATTAACGCTACTGGCTAATACGTTTTGCGATAAACCAGCCTGCCACCATCGCGGCCAACAACGCCAATAACGGCAATGAGATCCCACCAATGGAGGCGATAGCAGGGCCAGGACAGTAACCAGATAGACCCCATCCAATGCCAAATAGCGCTGCGCCACCCAGCAGCTTGCCGTCTAACGCTTGCTTAGTTGGAAGCTGAAAATTAGCGCTAAACAGCGGCTCGCCACGGGCAAATACCAATCGATAGCTTACAAACGTGGTGCCTACTGCACTGCCCAACACAAACATCAGCGTTGGATCCCAAGCGCCAGCTACATCAAGGAAGCCAAGTACACGGGCAGGATCCGTCATACCTGAGATAGCTAACCCAAGCCCGAATAGTAAACCAGCGATATAGCCAGCAGCGGTTTTTACTGTTGCACTATTCACACCAGTGTTCTTCATATCACGCGCCTCATACACCACCTCCAATCACATGACGCATCACATAGACCGTGGCGATCGCTGTGAGCAGAAACACCCCAGTGGCGGCCATCGATCGCGGGGATAAGCGTGCTAAGCCACAAACGCCATGGCCGCTGGTACAGCCGCTGCCAAGCCCTGTGCCTAACCCAACTAACAGACCGGCGATCAACATCAGCGGCACACCGCCAGCGGGGGGCCCAATCACCACACCGGGAGCATCGGCAACGTTACCCAGCCCGCCTCCCATTGCCATCACCAGTAATGGGCCACTCACCAGCCCAACCACAAAAGCCAAGCGCCAAGCGCTGTCGCCTTTGGGGCGCTGGGTTATTAAGTTTCCAATAATGCCGCTAATACCGGCGATGCGTCCCAAGGCTCCCATCAGCCACACCGCGGATAAGCCTATCAATACACCACCAACGAGCCCTTGCAGGCTTGCCATCCAGTCCACAGGTATCTCCTTGCTGTGCTACTGATTGTTTTTACAGGTTGAGATGCCCAGCAGAGGATACAGTGGGCAAAAATTAAACAGCCCTGTGGCGAGTGGTACAACGCCAACCCACCCCCATGCACCGATGGTGCCGGTAAGCGCCAGCATGATCAGAATAAGACCAACAACGATTCTTGCGACTTTGTCGATACCACCAACGTTTGCTTTCATGTTCTGCTCCTCGATGATCAATATCAGTTAAAAACGGTTGATAGGGACTTTTAGATAGACAACGCCATTGTCGTCGGCAGGCGGCATCTCTCCCGCGCGCATGTTGACCTGTACGGAAGGAATGATGAGTTTAGGCATACCTAGCGTGGCGTCGCGCTCGGTGCGCATTTTCACGAACTCATCTTCCGTAACGCCTTCGTGCACATGAACGTTTGCATTACGCTGCTCCGCCACGCTGGTCTCGTGCTGATAAACGTCTCGACCTGGTGCTTTATAGTCATGGCATAAAAACAGCCGCGTTTGCGGCGGCAGTGCCAACACCTTTTGGATAGAGCGATACAGCGTACGGGCATCACCACCGGGAAAATCACAGCGTGCAGTGCCGTAATCTGGCATAAATAGTGTGTCGCCAACGAAGGCCGCGTCGCCTATCACATAAGTAAGACAGGCAGGCGTGTGACCCGGCGTATGCAGCACGCGCCCTTGAAGACTGCCAATGGTGAACGTATCGCCTTCGTTAAACAGCGCATCAAATTGGCTGCCGTCCCGAGCAAACTCAGTACCTGCATTGAATGCTTTACCAAAAATTTCCTGCACGTCGACAATGTGTGCACCAATCCCGGTTTTGCCACCTAATGCTTGGTGTAAATAAGGCGCCGCAGAGAGGTGATCAGCATGCACATGGGTTTCTAAAATCCATGTCACTTCAAGGTCGTTATCACGAATAAACTCAATAATCTCATCCGCAGAACGTACATCCGTATGTCCCGCGGCATAATCGAAATTCAGTACCGAATCTAAAATAGCGCAGGCATTACTCTCTGGATCTTGCACTACATAGCTAAAGGTGTTGGTGGGCTCATCAAAGAAGTGGGTAACAATAGGATATTGCATTCTGTGCCTCCCGCTAATGGCAAGTAGTGATGCTGCTATGCAATCATCATAGACCATAAAATGTTATATGTTTATACTTTTTTGGAATTTAAAGCCATTTCTTGAGCACGGTCAATATTGCTCGCCAACCAGTTGTCACGAGACAAGAAAGCACCTCGCTGACTTGCATTAGCCGATGGGCTATTTTTTGTTTAATAAGCGCCTGACTATGACTCCACCCCAGCCCTCCGAGCCGCTCTCGTCATTCCCGCAGGCCCTTAGCGGGAATCCATGTTGACCTGGGATTTCGGGCTGCTGCAGGCCAAGGTCAAGGTGGATTCCCGATAACCCCACTCGGGAATGACAGTGCGGTGAATCGAGAATGACAGTGCGGTGACTCGAGAATGACAATGCGGTGGCTCGAGAATGACAGTGCGGTGACTCGAGAATGACAATGCGGTGACTCGGGAATGACGTGCGATGCACGCTTTGGGAGGTGGCCACTTTGCTATATGGGGCTAGGGGGTAATGTCAGTTAGCCTTAACTAACATTACCCCGCTGTCTAGGAGACGCTGCGATTACATGGCGGCATTAGCGGTGAAATGAATGGTCTAAACCTCACCCTGGTTATCGAGCTCTACCGCTTCATGCATACGGGCTAGCACCTCAGGCATCGCCGCTTGCACACGGTTCCAACTGGGAATGAAGGGGCGTTCGCGAGGGTTATCTAAAAACAGATTGCCAGCTTCTAGTAAATTGCTGGCAAATAGCTCCACCGCTTGCTCTTCACAGTGGCGGTCTAAACTTAGTCCATTCATTGTCGCATCGTGATCATAGGCCTCAATGAGGTCTAAGGCTAAACGGTAGTAGGTTGCTTTGAGCGTCCGAAAGTCTTCGCTGCTAAAGCTAACCCCTTGGGTAGCCAACTTACGATACAGCGCTTTCGCGATATCCAGACTCATTCGGTTCAAGCCGCTGGTAGCGTCCTCTTCACTAATAGGCTGATGCTTATGGTCATAGGCGTCGGCAATATCTACCTGACATAGCTGACGATGGGAATAGTTACGCTGCAACTCCGACAGTACGCCAATTTCTAACCCCCAATCAGCGGGGATTCGGATGCCCTCTAGTACATCGCTGCGCATAGCAAACTCACCCGATAACGGGTAACGGAAGCTGTCTAAATAGTCCAAATAGGGTAACGGGCCACAGACAGTTTTCAAGGCACGTAGCAGAGGCGTCACCATCAACCGAGAAACACGCCCATTAAGCTTTCCTTCGGCGATACGCGGGTAATAGCCTTTACAAAAACTATAGTTGAAACGGGGATTCGCGACGGGATACATAAGGCGCGCTAGAAGGCCACGGTCGTAGGTAAGAATATCGCAATCGTGAAGAGCAACGGCGGTGGAGCGACCTGAACTCAGCACATAGCCAGCGCAATACCAGACATTTCTTCCTTTACCTGGCTCTAATGCCCCCAAACCATGACACTCTAATTCTTGGTCGATGGCGCGCAAGCGCGGACCGTCATTCCATAGGATTCGAGTGTGCTGGGGTAAGCGCGAAAAGAACTCCCGTGCATATAAAAACTGCTCCCGGTCTGCCCTGTCCAAACCGATAACAATCTCATTGAGATAAGGCACTTTCACCAGCTCATCAACAATCGCCGACAGCGCAGGCCCTTCCAGTTCAGAAAAAAGCGAGGGCAAGATCAGCCCCATTGGGCGGCGTTTGGCAAACTGACAAAGCTCCTGCTCAAGTGCCGCAACAGGACGGCGCGTTAAGTTGTGAAAATCAGTAATCACACCATTTTGATGAAAATCACTCATACGCTAGCCTCCCGTGACGGGTAAACTGATGCAGCGACGTCATCCACTGGCGTCATTTTTAGACGCCTATCATCTCGCCCCCACCAGTGGGCTACCCCCTCAGCCCAGCCTGTTGGTCCAGTTGCGTTTGTTCGATATAGCGCATGGTTTTGCGGCTCAACATTAAGTGCGTGGCAACCTCGAATCACCACAGCTTGATCGACAGTTTCCAGCATCGTGATATCGTTTGGGCCATCACCCAAGCCCAATGAAAGTGGCTGACTGCCTCGTAATGCAGTAAACCGCTTAATTAGCCACTCAACAGCACCACCTTTGTCAGACAAGCGCCCAATCACGTGCCAAAAGCGCCCCCCTTGTGTGAGTTCAAGACCATCGCCTTCAAGTGCCACGCGAAACGTTTCAAGTGCAGCTGCGGTATCTTGCCAAATAAGTGGCTCACTTCCCTCTCGCTGCCGCGCAGCTTTCGCACGGGTTTCATCAAGCCCGGTTAACGCCATTACCTGCTGAAGACTTAAGTCGCCCATTCGAGTAAACCTAACACCCAGACGCTTGCGCCAAACATTGAGTCGCGCCCTAATGAAACCACTATCAACACCGGTGTGCTTAATAACGACGCCATCTCGGCCATTACCGGGGCGGTCTAAACGCGCATGGCACCAACCTGGCGGCAGACCAATGACGGCACCATTCTCGGCAATAAAGGGAGTCGCTGTTAGCCCAAGGGCTTCCCGAAGTGGGATGAGTTCAGCACGAGTTTTACTAGTGACCGGTATAACCGGAACCCCTAACGTTTTAAGGCGGGCAAGCCAGTGCTTGGCAGGTGAAAAATCATAGCTGTGGTGATCTAGTAATGAACCGTCCAAGTCAGTGACGACTAAACGCGGTTGAAGCGCTGGGTCTAAGTCGCTTGGTAACTGAGCATCACTGGGCAACGCAGTACGCCTGTGTTGGGTCATAGCACCACCTTTTTGCGATCTTAAAGTTGTTACACACGTCCACTTTTAGATAAGCAATCAAGCAGTTTGTATGCCAATACGGTTTTATCTTTAATAATCATAAGATTAGCTACTAATAAGTAGCTGTCTTTTTATAAGCACCCAAGCAACGCAATTTTGACGCACCAAAATAGCGCGCAAATAAACTGAAAAAAGCTCGACACACCCTTGGCAAAAGCTCACAAATATCTATACTAAAGCTGTACCCACTGGCAGCCTTGTACACCCCCTCACCTGATGCCAGTGGGCTGCAGTGAGCCAAGCCCTTTCATACCCGTCCCCTCCGGCGGGTTTTTTTTGATCTATTCCTTAGTCCACGTGAATAACTACCTCAACGCGACGGTTGCGCGCCCGACCTTCCACAGTATCGTTATCTTCTAGCGGCTGGGTGGCCGCTAGCCCAACTGCTCGTAACCGCTCTGGAGCAACCCCTGCGGCTTCAAGTGCCTCTACGATCGCTATCGCACGCGCACTTGAAAGCGCCCAGTTGGACGAAAACTCTGGGGTATTAATGGATTGGCTGTCAGAGTGCCCCTCCACCCACACTTCCCCGTCGAAGCGCTGGATGGTATCCATCAAAGACCCCACTAGCGACGAACCGCCTTCTGTCAACTGGGCATCGGCAGAGGGAAATAACAACCGATCTTGTACACGCAGGCTGATCCCTTCGGCGACTCGGGAAACTTCAACACCTTCCAAGTTAGGTAGATACGTCGAGGTCTCCACGCGCTCAGACAACCTCTCATCAAGTGCTAACGCGCTATTCATCGCCACATCGGACACTGTTTGCACATTAACCGGTGGACGATCGGTGAGTACTACCATGTAATCCGCCAACGGTGAAACAGACTGACGTTCATCGCTAGGCAGCAACAGCTGTGGAAGCCTACGATTGACTGTCGATGGCTGGGTATCTATCGATGCTTCCTCAATCCGCGCCAATAAAGGAGGCACATCCGCAACAATAGAGCGAGTTTTTGGCAACCCTGCCACACCCAACGCAGCGCTAATCGCAAATGGGCTAAGCGTATCGCTACTAGGTGATATGCCTAGTACCGCGCGCTGTTGGCGGGCTTCAGCAAGCGTATCCGGCAGAGGTATCTCTATAGCAGGCGATGACTCATAGCCGTCCTCATCGGCAGCTTGTTGCTGAAACAGTGATGGGCTTGTCACATTAGCCGCAGCAATAATAATAACGAACAGGGCTACCAGTAGCGTCATGATGTCAATATAGCTAATCATCCAACCGCTATTACTTTCATCTTCTGGATAGGCGGTTAGCAATGAATCATGGCGCGGACCAGTGCGGTGGTCTTCAAGCATGTGGGGCATCACTCATTCAAGTTTTTAACCTCGTGGCCGATCTAGGGTAAGCGTGGCAAACTAGTCTATCAAAAGCCGTTTCGTAGCGAGAAGGAACAATCAGGTGCGCACCCGACCTATGTCATCAAGAGCTGCTTCATTATCGACAATGTCACCATCCATGGTTCAACTATTGCGCCCTGCCTGTATTGGACTGGCGAGCCTGATGCTAAGCGGCTGCTTTTATGCCAACACATCGCAGGCCCCCATTGCGACTACCTACCCCTATAGTGAACAGCAGCGTATGCAAGCAGCTCAGCACTGGGAAGTGCTGGCCCAACACGAAGCGACGGGCATTCTTCGCAATGAACGGGTTCGCTTTAGAGACCTCCATATTCCAGCGCAAGAGCATACGTCCGTTAGCGCCTATTACGGTGGCGAATTTGAACGTGGTTTTCGCAGGCTATTAACAAGTGAACTAGTGTCTCGTGGTGGAAGCGTGATGACACACCCCAGCACTGGCGGTGCCACCGTTCAAGTGGACGTGGAAGTTGTTGAGCATCGTGATCGCGGCTATATACGCCCACCGTTTGGCACTTACACCGCCCTTGCCGGTGGCGTAACCGTGGCTAGCATGGCATTGGGAAACTGGAGCGAACCTGCGCTTGCATTAATTCCCGCTGCGATGGTGGCAGATACAACCAGCGGCAGTTGGACGCAAGAGGGCAAAGAGGAGGTTATCATCACCACCCAGATCGTTGATAATGACCGAATCCTCTACTCCTCTTCTAATATTTATTACATAAATGCTGGTGACCGGCGTCACTATGCGCCACATCGTGTTCCTCAAGCGCCTGCAACTCCAACTGTCTCTATCACCGATACTTGGTAATTACATGCTTTCACTCTCTTCCTCTCTGTCTCCGCTGCGCGGCCTAGCAGTTGGCGCTCGTCAGCTTATCGCTGCGTTGCTTATGCTGTCTTTGGCGGGTTGCACCGCACTTGGCAATAACAATAGCATGCAACATGCTGAGCCTCAGCCAGACCTCTCTGAGCTAGCTCACGCGGCTGCCGCGCAAATGGTTGCCAGCAACCCGAACCTTACACGCTATAGCCCGATGATCGCGGCTACTTTTGTAAGTATTGATAACTTAAGCCAATCATCTACATTTGGCCGTATTAGCTCAGAAATTATGGCGTCAGCTCTTGCAAGGCAAGGCATGCAGGTACGCGAAGTCAAAATGCGTGACAGTATGTTTATTGAAGAAACCGTTGGCGAATTAATTTTATCCCGCCAAGTCCAACGTCTTAGCGCCCAGCACAATGCACGCTCAATACTGATGGGTACTTATGCACAAGGCCAGGACTATCTCTATGTGAGTGCACGAGTCGTTCGCGCTGGCGATGCGATGGTGCTTGGCAGCGCTGACTTTAAACTGCCGCTGGATAATAACACCCGCAGCTTATTGGAAGGTCAAGGCGGCTGGTAATTGATTCACCGCTTGCCGCGACACGAATGAAAAGGATGAACATGCCCACCCGCACAAGCAAACCACTTATCGTGGCCACTAGTCGCTTGATAAAACTATGCGCAAACATTACCAAGCTGCTTAGCTATATATTCCATGCCGTTCTGCCAAACAAGCGCTTCACGCTGCCAGCCTATGCCGCACCCTGGCTAAAGCCTAAACACAGTTCGACTATTCCACGTATTATTTGGCAGACTAACTTTACCAATAGAGTGACCCTTCCGGTTTATCTGAACTATTTGTTCAATCGTCTCATGGCTCCTCGCTTCGAATATCGCTTCATGATTACCGATGCGCGCAGTGATTTCATTAAGGAAAATTTCGACGACGCCCTATTCACTAGCTATTCAAAGTTACAAATTGGTGCGGCGCAGGCTGATTTTTGGCGCCTTATGGTGCTTTACAAATACGGCGGCGTTTACCTTGATATTGACGCACATGCCATCTGGCCGCTTTCCCGTGTTGTCCCTGGTGATATTGACGAACTCTACGTCACCACCCGTAAGGGCGAGCTAAGCAATTACTTCATCGCCAGCAAGCCAGGTAACCCCAACCTACGCAGACTGATTGATCAAGTGCAGCAAAACATTGAAGAGAACACTCTCACCAACGTATTTGAACTTACGGGTCCTGGCGTATTTATTCAGCTATTAGATCAACGCACCGTCCCCACAGTGTCGTACCGCCACGCCTGTAATCAAGGAAATTTCACTAACGAGCATTTCCAGTATATTGATAAAAAAGCAGGAAAATGGACTAGAGAGCAGAAAAAAGTTGCAATTGTCGCTTCTGAAACCGTAGAACAATCCACAACCTCACCGCATAAAAACGACTCATAAGTTAATAAACGTCGGCCTATATCCAGCCACAGCTGGTAATAAGCCGACGTTTAGACGCTTACGCTTTATAGCATTTTGCTAATCTTGAAGAGCTCTATTGTAAGCACTGTAACATCCCCATATAACAGCTAACCAAAACGCATAAAACATTGCACCGCTATTATGGGCTAAAAAGGTTTGGGAAAGTCCAAAATCAATGAACGCAACCGGAAGCAGCGTACCTGCCAGCGCTAATGCTCTTATCTGCAGGTTTTCGTGCACCACCCCAGAAGCAAACATTTTCAGCGGCACCATGTAGAGCATCACGAGAGCAGCTAACCCCACTACCCCCCTCTTGGCCAGCGCATCGATAAATTCATTGTGGGCATGACCAAATTGAGCCGCCACCGGAGAGATAGTTTGTTGCTGCCCCAAATTAATCATCGCCGCTTCATACCCCGATTCTCCCCAACCTAGCAGTGGACGCTGAATGATTAATTGCGATGCCCCACGCCACATTTCAAAACGTAACCCAAGAGAGGTATTACTCTCCTCGCCTGAAACATACAGGCTGATATCGCTAATCGCCGAATTAACGCGCTGCTGAACCCCCGTCTGAGGCAGTACAAATACCAACGTAGCCAGTGTCACAACCAGCCCAGCCACACTCACTTTTAGCGCCAACGGCAACTGACGCCCAAAACCACGATAAAGAACATAACCAATGACAGGCAGACCCACCCATCCACCACGGCTACCAGACATTAGCGACCCTAGCATTCCCAGCAAAGCCCCTAGTAGCAGTAAAACCACCCAAATGGCGCGTCGACGCTGAAGCACCGCCCAACCTAAACCTGCTAGACATAACACCCCCATCAACATGCTTAGGTTGCCAAACTGGATGGGATGTAAATAGCCACCAACACGCTCTATTCCATTGCCAAACCGCTGCCATAACCCCCAGCTACCTGCTCCTATGGCGCCCAGCGACAACCCGCTCCATAACCATGTCTGGCGTGGCGGAAAGCGTAAAATGAGTAGCAATACTGGAATGGCTAGCAAAAAGCGTAATGGGCGATCAAAGCCCTTAGCGCCTAGATCTATAATGGAAAGCCCCCCCACAACCACTCCGTAGACCACTAACGTCAAAATTATCCAGCGGTCTTTCGAAGAGAGTGAATAAGGCGATTGCAAAAACAATAGGGAAATGCTGACAAGTAATAACAACAGAGGGCCAATGGAATAACCCGATGGAACAATGAGGGCCAAGGCTCCCATTAGAAACACTGCAATCCCAGTAACACTTCTTAGAGACTCAGAAGGAAAAAAAAGACGACTAAACATAAAGGTAGGCGACCCAGCGGTTATATGGAAACCACGAATAGTAGCATAACCACCCACCTGAAGATGCCACAGCCATGCGCAATATAAGAGACATGACGATGGTATCGTTAGATAGCACACAGTCGGGAGCAATAGGGGGCAAATAAAGTAGGTGGGCAAGCAAAGATAGGGGGCCTGAGCATCCTCCGGCACCCTACCCCATAACGCGCATAAAGTTTCTTATATCACTGTTTGAGCAGAACATTTAAGCCATTACCCCGTTCCTGGATCAATAGCCCACTTCCAGGAACAGCGCTCGCCGAAGTGCTGCGCACAGTACAAATACGTTGCTTTATGGTTAGTGCTTGCGCTGCTCTGGCAGCTCTTTTTTGAGTGCATTTGCGTAGGCAGCGCGAGCTGTTTGAGCAATCGCAAGCTGCTGGTTAAGACGCTGAATCTCTTGATCCGTAAGACGAAGATTTATCAGTTGATTACGGGCATTTTCTGAGAGATCGGAAAGATTATATTCCTGGCCATCAATAGTGACTGATTTGGCTTCTTGCTTTTCCATAAAAGCTCCTTAGTAAATCAAAATAAAGTTTAATGCGACAATATCGCTACATCTTTTCTATTGCTTATCGGTTATAAACCGATATATAAAATTACCTATCACTTGGAGAGTGATCGAGAATTCAGCATTTCAAATAAACGACCAATATTAGCGTCACTAGGCAGACGTTGTGATGGCCTAGTAGGATGGCGAAGCGCAAACTGACTTAACGTTTTAGCCGGTATAACACTTGCCATTGACGCCACTCGACAACGCCAAGTGAAGTGACAAACTGAAGAGCTGTCAACCGTTACCGCTCCCCAACCAACAACGCCAAGCCCTTTAATATATACGACTAGCGTATCCCCCTCCTGATAGCTATGCCCACCCGGCACAGCGTGTAAAGGGCATGATACGTCAGACAGTTCAACCCACTCTCTTGGCACCGTGTGCCAATAACATCGGCCTGCAGGTAGACTGAGAGGCTTAGGTAGTGCATTTCGCAAGTGCTGCTGGCAAAGCGTTCGAGCCATTGAGTAGTGCGCCAATCGCTCACGCAGCTCAGCAATATGCGCGTCTACCTGCTGAAGGTTCATCAACTGAGCACGCGCACGCGAACTTAGTACCCACGTAGGGTATCGACGTCCTTCCAGCACGACGCTTTTGGGCATTTTAGACATTAGGCTCCAATCTCGTCGCCTTTAAAATAAGCGCTATATTCTACTGAATTCACCTCGCTTGGTAAAAAATCTTTTTTCAAAGCCCAGCAGTAACCTTATAAAGCTAAATTTATTCAGTACAAAAGGCAAAACGTCGTGACGAGCGGGATACTGCTACCCATCTAACCGTTAACTCAGAAAGCAAGAAATCAATCAACCTCAATCATCAAAACTTAGCTGTAGGTCATCACTCTCTTCAAACCACTCATCTAAGCTTTCAACATTCGGCGCAGCCGCGTGATGTAGGCGATAAAGTTCAGCTAAGTTATTTAGACGATGTTGGGATAGTAATTGCGCATAGGCAAGGCTAAGCCCTCCCGCATCACGCAAATTTGATAACGCTTCGGGGGCTAGGGCATTAAGGCGTTTTTCATCAATACGATATAAGCCTTCGACTTGCTGAACTTGCTCATTATCGCCTTGTGTTTTCAGCGGCCACGGCTGAATTAGCTTCTCATTTGCCAACGCATTGACTGCACGAGCGGCCAATGCTTGCCCCTGCATCACTTTATTCAAGAAGCTACGTAGCTGCTTTAACGTCTCTGAATCCTCACCGCTGTCATTGAAACAGCGCTTACCCTGCTCGTTGGCATTAGCCAGCCATAGGCCACTATCCATATCGATACAAAGCGACCACTGGCGCTGGTTTTGGTTAGGTTGTAAACGGAAGGGATAAGCACGATACAGCGCCGGGATATACCCCGTCAGCCAGCGACCGTTTGGCGCCACACAGAGGTTAACGTTTTGAGTCAATGATTGGACAGCCACCAGCTGATAACGACCCGCCCCCACCTCACGAAATGCAAGGGGAACCGATTTCAGAATGTGGGGCACTTCTTCCAGTGATATGGCAACTAACGTTTGATCGGAGGCAAAAAGATAATCCACATAAGGCAACCAACCGCCCTGAGCGTGCTGATTAGCATCTAGCGGTACATATCGTGACATATGCTTACCTATTTTATATTCAGACAAATGAGTAAGCCCCACCTAGCAAGCTAAGTGGGGCTTATGTGCACAACAGATGCTTATGACAGGTGACAAACTTACTTAGCAGTCACCCATCATTTGAGCAGTGTCGCTTAGGCGATGTTGGCGTCAACCAGTGCCAGAGAATCACCGAAGTCCAGAGTACCAACCAGCTCTACAGTGTAGCTAGTAGAGTCGTTTGCAGAGTTGATATCGAAGACTTTGTACATGCCCTTATTACCAGACTCAACCATTACGATGCTGTCAACACGGCCGTTGTCGACAGTGTTGCCAATCGCGTCACGGATATCATCGGCATTCAGGTTAGCGAAGGTAGTGTCCGCATCGAAGTCGGCTGCATTGAAAGACACGAGGTTAACTTCATCGTTAGCAACGTTATAGTCATTTGAACCGACAGTTGCACGATTAACACCATAGCTGGTGAAGTCAAGGATATCGTGGCCGTTAACGTCACCAACGGTGAAGTTAACGATATCGTTGTTGCCGAACTGATCAACAAGTACTAGCGTGTCATTGCTGAATTCGCCGGTACCCAATACAACAACATCGTTGCCAGCACCAACGTCAATGGTGTTGTCGCTTTCAGCTTCGCTGTCAGCGCCACCAAGCGTTTGACCAGAAACATCAGAATCTACCTTCTCACCGTAAAGTGCATTGATAGCCGCTAGGCCATCGGTAGAGGTAGTGTTGCTGTTATGATCGCGGAAAGAGATATCCAGCGCGTCAAGGTTGTTGCCATCGATCAGAGATTCGATGTTCAGGATGTTGCCATCGCCATCGAATGCTTCCAGCAGGTTGGCAAGTACGTGGTCGTTATTAACCGCGTCTTTGATAGCCTGGTTAACCTGCAGGGTGCTGATAGTATCGCCAGTGTTGCCACCGTCGGTGCTCGGTACGTCAACCCATACGGTCTCGTGGCCTTTAAAGGATACACGAACCTGGATTTCAGCACCTTCGTCAACGCTGAACGTCTGCTTAACGCCATTCGCAGTGTCGGACAGTGAAGTATCGCTGTTGGATACATCTGTCGGCATTGCGCCAGCAGCGGCAGTGGAGTTGAACTCCCAACGATCGTTACGGAAGCCAGAGTTGTCAGCGTAGACAACATCGTTACCTGTGCCTGTACCGATAACGGCATCGCCTGCACCCCAGGTGCGAACAACATCATTACCTTCGCCAGTGGCGATGGTCAGGTTAGCGTTCAGCTGCTGATCAGAAAGGTCAGCCAAGTCGTCGAAGCTTACAGAGTCTTCAAGAGTAATGAATGTCTCAACGACATCATCACCTGCGCCAGTGTCGACTACAACGTTAGCATCTTCACGCGCCATCAGCTCATCAGAAAGCGCCAGAGAAACCTGGTCGTCGCCTGCAGCGGTGGTGTAGTTGAAGGTAGCGTTGTCGCTCTTCGGATCGACGTCATCGTCCATCGCATCCAGATCACGCGCCACTACTTCTTCAGTGATGATAGCGTTCAGTTTGATGTCGCCGTTATAGCTACCACCATTGAAGTCCTGAACGTCAACCAGACCGTAAGCTGTTGTGTCAGCGCCAACCAGATCAGCTAGGCCAAGAACAGCTTCGCCATCCTGCTGACCAACGAGGAATTTACCTTCACCTTCCAGGTTGATTTCTTTCAGGAACTGAGAGCCATCAACATTAGCACCGGTATTTCCACGACCAGCAGAGTCAGACTCCAGACGCGTCAGCCAGACAGTGTTGTCTGCTGTGACGTTCATCTGCTCAATACCTTTGTCAGAGTTAGACTGACCAACCAGGTTGATAGAGCCGCCTTGTGAGCCGTAACCAATGTTATCCAGATTCAGATTGGTTTCGATCAGCTCCTGAATGCTTTGCGGCGCTTCAGTGCTCTGCTCACCGTACAGTGTGAAGCCACCCGCAGAAGCGTCTTCGCTGTAGGTAAAGTTACCACTTTCGATCTGACGACCTTTGCTGTCGGTCAGTACCAGGGTAGTACCTGAAACCTGAACACCTTGGTCATCTTGAGCGCGGAACTCGCCGCCCAGAGTGGCTTGGAAGCCTTCCAGAAGCGGATCGTCGCTAGCAGCAATCGCGTTTTGTACCGCAGTCAGCAGCTCGGGATAAGTTTCTGCAGCGAAGATGTCTTCAGACTGCAGGACAACTGTTTCGCCGCCGACAGAGAAACGGAAACCGTTAACCGGCAGGTCACCCAGCGGACGGTTGGTCTGTGCGGTACGCAGGTCAAGCAGGTCAATAAACAGCTGGGAATCCGCGCTGCGGTCTTCAGCGGTCAGTACCGGGCTCAGGAACAAGCCGTTGTACTGCTCACCTGAGTGCAGTTGGTCAGCCAGATTGAAAGTGTAGTCTTTAGAGCTGGTAACTACTTGGCCAGCTTCGTCCCACTCGATTTTGCCAATGTTGCTGACGGTAGTACCACCAGTGCCATTTTCAACGGCAACGTAACCGCCATCGGCGTCTTCGGTGCCAGGAACAAACACTAAACGACCTTCATCGTCGATAATGAAAGAACCGTTACCGCCAACAGAAGTTGTATTGTTGAAGTCGATGTTAATGGTTTCGGACGGTTCGCCGCCGTCACCGTCACCGTCGCCACCGTCAGAAGGAATACCAGCAACAACCGGGCCTAAGTCCAGTGCATCAACATCGGTATCGGCGTCGACTGTTGACAAGAACTCAGCTGCGTAATCATCAGCTGCTTCGCCTGAGTGCTTATCGCCAGCGGCCACAGTGTACTTATCTGCTGCTGCTACTTTTGCTTCCAGCGCAGAGGCGTCTTTAGCGTCAGTATCTGTCGCGTTCTGAACGATTGTCAGAGCGATAGTCGCCAGATCTAATTCACCAGACTCAAGCTTTTCGGTGTAAAAAGCCAGGCCTTCAGCATCAGCATCACGACCAAACGCTTGCTGATAAATACCGTTAACCAGTTCTTCGTTGTCTAAATCACCAAAACGCTCTGTGAACTCAGCAGAGTTACCGAAAGCGCTGATGGCGGCGTCAATTCCGTTGGCTTCAATTTCTTCTGCCCAAAACTGCAAGCCAGCTGCATCAGCCGGACGGCCGTAATAAGCTACATACAGTTGTTGAGCCAAGTTCAAATTCTCTTGTGTTGCCATGGGACTATAGTCTCCTTGCTTAAGAAAGATACCACCTACGATAGGCGGCTCTTATCACCTTGAGCGCTCAAGGTATTTCTAGGTTCCTCAAATAGTGCAGTTTCAGCGTATGGTACGAACCTATACTGCTGATACTCTTACACTACATAACAGTAGCTGGAACACGCCTAATGTAATGTCACGTACCAAGATAAGTCAATCTCTCTGCGACGGTAGCAAGAACTCCACAAGCTACTTACAAAGTACGTACTCAATGTCAAAACTTACCTTAGGCCAAAGCACTAAAAGTTTTCGCGCTACCATTGAGCCAGCGGTGTCAGAACCTTTCCATGAAGTAAATTTCCGAACTTTCACGTTTTCGAACACTGGTCGCTAATAATCAGTATAAAGCGATGCGAGCAACTCTTGCAATACTAGATGGGAATGATGCCCTCTATAGAAGAAGGAGCCTACTAGTAAGAAATCACTAGCAACGCTTTAAAATCAGGCTTTCCTATGTAGATCACTGATTTTGATAGACTTATAAATAAGCGCAACAAACATCACTGTTTCTACTCATCATAGACTAACGTTGTAACAACACGATGCCATGATATGTTTGCCGCTTGGTAGGCTTCACGACCTTGTTCCCCCATCCGCTTGGCCATCGCACGATGAGTATAGGCTTCATCTAACACATCAGCTAGCGCTTGGGGGCTTGGCTCACAATGCCACCCCGTTACTCCATGCTCGACAAATCCGATAGGACCACCACTATCTGTGCAGGTAATAACGGGCTTCGAGGCTAGCATGGCTTCCAGAGTGATATAGCCATAATCCTCATCAAAAGTAGGAAACGCCACAGCCAACGAGTGCGCATACAAAGTGCGTTTTTCCTGCTCAGAAATATGCCCTAGAAACCGCACTCGATTGCTCAGCTCTAACTTATCTATCTGAGTTTCCAGCTGGCGTCGCTGACTTCCCTCCCCCGCTAGCAATAATGTTACAGGCGTTTTCGTCAACGCTAAGGCATCTATTAACAGCGACTGGCGCTTTAACGGCTCTAGGCGACTTGGGTAAAATACGTACCCCCAATCATCACCACAGACAAACTGCTCTGCCTGATAAGGTGGGTGATAAAGCGGTACTGCGGACAAACCGTTGTAGTGGCTTAGACGCTCAGCCACACGAGGCGAATTGGCATACAAACGCTTAGCAGCACCAAGGTGGCGCTGATCAAATGCTTCCACTTGCGGCTTTAAGGCTGTCAAGGCAGCGCTTGCTTGCGAGGGGTTATAGAGCTCGTAGCAAACACGGTGCTGATGCATCAACCAGATAACATGTTCGGGATGCTGCACACCGTAGGTAGGAAACTGCAGGCTGATTACACGATCAACCGCCACATCGTTTGGCGCACTGAGATCTAACTGTTCGGCGAACATCATCTGACGTTCAATTTGGGCTTCCTCGTAGTGAAATGGCAGGCGTAGGCACTCTACTTGATGACCATAGAGCCTCAATGCCGCGACTAACCCTTCTACGTGATAGTTGGCGCCGCCCGCAATAAAAGGAGTATGGTTGGCCGTCACCAAAATTTTCATGACGCTTTCTCCTCGTTACTGCTTAACTCCTGCTCAGCGCGCTTCAGCATATCCATCATCGCAACCGCTTGTTCTGCCGTTAGCCATTTAGCAGACTCAGTGCTGGATGACTGGTCATGCGACTCAGCATTTATCTGTGCCACGATACGCTGCTGAATATTTGCCATTTCTGCTAACGTCATGGCAAGCGCTCGATGCTCCTCTTGGCGCTTTCCGTGATGGGCGAGAATGTCGTAGTACTCACCCGCTTCACGCCAGCGCTGTTCATAATGGCGCCACACTAATCCCGCTACCAATCGCCAAGCCCCGCGCCCTATACCTGGAAGAGAAACGAGACGCTGCCGCAAACCACTCAGTCTTAGTAAATGACTAGGCAACTTTAACCGTTGCTGCCTGGCATACTCTTGCGCCTCATCGGACTCAAGCAATTCAATCAGCGCGGAAATTCGTCCTTCACAGGCAGCCATCTGCCGATAATAGGTAGCACCTTGTGGGTCTGACGAGCGCCCAACCAGAAAGATATAAGCACGGTCTACAAACATTTCATCATCAAGATGCACGCTCATCAGCTCAGCCAGACGCGGCTGCTGTGGCTCATAAAGTCGATGACGTGGCAGTTTAAAAATAGGTACAAGGCGCTTTTGCCATAGCGTGAACCAACTCTCGATGGCCAGTGAATTCTGTGTATCCACTAGCATTGATTCATCCTTGAGCTGCTTGATCAGAGCATCTATGTCGCGCTCAGGGTCTGTCATACCAAGGGCCCCATATCAAAAGAGCAGTCTAATCGACAGAAACCCGAAAACTTGCTGTAGCGATAGCCTGCCACTTCAAAGGTGTCAAGACTGTCATGCCACCAGTAGCAATCATCCAGATGGTGGTCACTGGAATGTAGTGCTGCAGAAAGGGTGTATTTACCTGGCGCAATATCCGCCTTAATACGCACCACAACCTCGCGCTCTTCGCCTTCTACCACAGACAACACAATCTTGTGTTGATGGGTGTTCTGACCAAACACATCCTGCCCGTAACGGTCACGCAGCAATACACCTAAAGCGACATCATCGAGCGTAGCATTTGCTTTCAGACGTAAATGAATCTCTAAAACTTCGCCACTCGCAATCATCGGGCTTTGACTATCTTGCCCCTGAACATGGCAATGGCTAACCAACACTTCTTGGGTACCAAAAGCACCAGACTCCCCGTCACGTAAATCATCACCCTCAGCCTGTTCGGCCATAATGCGATTGTAGTGATTAACGGCGCCTTCGGAGTCTCCGTCATAAATTAGACGCCCTCCTTCAAGCACAATCGCCCGATCACACAACACTTTCACTGCATTAAGATCGTGGGAGACAAACAGAATCGCCCCGCCTTCCTGCTTAAACTGACGGATACGCTGAATGCATTTTTGCTGAAAATAGCCGTCCCCCACTGAAAGCGCTTCATCCACCAAAAAGCAGGCGGGGTCAGCGTGAATCGCAATAGCAAACCCAAGCCGCATGGCCATGCCCGAGGAGTAAGTACGCAACGGCTCATGGATATAGTCACCCAGCTCGCAAAATTCAATAATTGCGTCTCGATGGCGCTCAATATCCGCGTGGCTCATACCCAGCATTAAGGCATTAATCGTAATATTATCGATGCCACTAAGTTCGGGATTGAACCCCGTCCCTAGCTCTAATAGCCCCGTGACACGGCCATCGATATGCAAACTGCCGGCATCAGGCATCAACACACCGGTAAGCAGCTTCAGCAATGTGGACTTTCCGGCACCATTACGACCTAGAACACCCAGCACTTCACCCGCAGCAACTTCGAAGCTGACGCCATCCAGCGCGATATGCTGAGTGTGATAATTTTTGCCTGTCAGGGCTTCTTTCAAACGCTCACGTGGCGAGGTGAACAGCTTGAAGGATTTATGCAAATCTTTAACAACTATCACAGTCATCTCCTGAGGCGCTGAACGCTAACAATGTGCGCTGTACCTTTATTACAATGAATCGCGCAAATCCCGTTCGGTGCGTTTAAGCAACCAGAAGGCGGCATACATCAATCCAAGGGTTATCACCAGCATTGTCGCCAGTCCTGCAACGCTTGGCAGGCGCTGATACAGTATCAGCTCACGATAGGCGTCAATAAACTGAAACATCGGATTAAGGCTAATCAACCCCAGCGCCCAAGTTGGAATAATATCGTCAACATATACGATCGGCGTTAGCCAGAACCAAACGGGTAATAGCACTGCGACGCCTTCACGAATATCCTTCAGATAGACGGCCAGAATGGCCAATGACAACCCCAGAGCATAGGTAAAGCCCAGTTGTAGAGCTAGCACAAAGGGGATCGCTAACCAGTGCCAGTCAATAGAAAACCCTATCATCAACAAAAATATCGCAAAAAAGACCATGCTGATCAGATATACCACTAATTCAGCAAACAGTACCGAGAGTGGCAACGCTGCTAGCGAGGTGTTGACTTTGGTGATCATCCCCGCTCGTTCAATAAACAGGTTGGTGATGGCGCTTAAGCTTTTTGCAAAGGCCGTCCAGGCGAGAATACCGCTGATCAGATAGATGCTATAGGTAAACCGCTCGACTTCAGCGCCGAAGCCTTCAAGCCGCGCCCCCATAATGGCCGAAAAGATCAGCACAAACACCAGGATATTAATCAGCGGTGAAAGCAGCGTCCATATCCGACCTAGCACTGAGCCTTTATGACGGTCTACCAACTCCTGACGCGTCAGCAGGACAATCAACGGCAAGTGCTGCCGCCACCAGCTCAGGGTTTGACGCAGTCGCTGCGCCAGCGCTAAGCGTGGCTTGCTGTTACCAAGCAATGCCATGAACATGGCTCCTTTGGTGGATCATCAACTTCGAAGAGTAATTAGCATCATTTAGCGAAAATGGTCGCTTAGCACTGCCGCCAGCCATTGCTGGCTACTTTGCTGCCAGTCAAGGCACGGCATACCATCAGATCCTGCCACCTGATTAGCTTGCCAGTCCCGAACCCAGTCCTGAAGTGCTTGAGCCAATGCTTGCGGCGTATCCGCATTAAAGTATGTGGCGTACTTGCCTGCCACTTCACGAAAGACGGGGATATCTCGAGCGAGGATAGCGATGCCATGATGAGCCGCTTCGATCAGTGGCAGACCAAATCCTTCCCCATAGGACGCGGCCACCAGCACATCACTGCGCCGGTAAAGAGTCTCTAATAGCGTATCACTGGCACCCTGAGCCCAGAATAACTGCGTGTTTCGCCGCGGGTGCTGCTTAATACGGCGGATCAAATCACCGACCTGCCAACCTTGCTTACCAACGATCACTAGATTGATATCGGCACCATCAGACCAACACTGCTCCAGTGCATCCAGCACCTGGCGGTGGCCTTTACGTGGCTCAATCGTGCCAACCATCAGTAAGGTAGCCCCCTGGCATTGCGCTAACGGCTCAAGCCACTGGCGCTCGACTTTGCTTAACGCTGCATCAGCGCCACTTGTAGGAGACTTAAAATCAGCGCCAAGATGAAAATGTTGAACCCAGGGCCGATGTTCTTTACCAGTTTCCCGCTGATCCAACTCAGCTTCGACTACATCAGCAACATGTCGTGATACGCAGGTAATGCCATCCGCCAGCTCACTTATAGAAGCAAACCACTCATTCATGGTGGCCGGAATATGCTCAGGAAAACACTCTGGTAGAGATAACGGTAGTAAATCATGAACGGTAAAATAGAATCTGACGCCGGAGGCACGCATCCGACGCATTACATGCCCCGCCTGCTTTAATAATGGCGGTGCCCATTCAAGTGTTACGTAGCGATCTCCGGAACGAGCCTCAATGGGTACGTCAGGTCCTGGGGGCGTAAGTCCTAGTTGCTCGCTCGCGAAGCCTCGTGCGAGATAAAAATCGTCTCCCCCCCAACGAATCAGCTCAACCCTCCAGCCAGCGGGAGGGTGGCGTAGAAGATGGTCAGCAATGCGTCGCGTGACCCGCTCGATGCCTGTCTTTAAATCTTCCCAAGCGATCGTGCTGACATCAAACAGCAGCCTTGGCGTACACTCATCGGGGGTAACATCTACATCGCTCAGTACCCGAGTCAGCTGCTTAGCCGTTTCAGGTGTTTGTAGTGCCATGTTCAGTGGCGCATGTGCCGCCAACTGATCCAGGAAGCGCTCATAGCGGTAACGAGGCGCCACTAATGGCGCGTCTATAATCGCCTGGCGATATTGCTCAGCCACTTTCTCTGGCGCCAAAGTTGTCGCTACGTAGTCGCGCCCTGCCTGCCCCAGGAGCTCACGTTCATCGTCATGAGAACACAGCTGGCAAAGCGCCTCTCGTAGCGGCGTGATCAACTGTTCTTCAGCTCCATCAGCTAATTGCCAAATACACTGCTCAGGTAGTTCTGCGCTGCTACCATGAGCATTAGCAATTACCGCAACGCCATAGGCCATAGCATCAAAAATAGCTCCCGAGGTCTCACCTCGAGATTGCGTGCGTAGCTGCACGGCAATATCCGCTGCCTGTAACCAGCACTGATACTCTTCGCGAGAAGCATAGCCAGTAACTGTCACTTGGTGGCCATTGGGGTGTTGCTTAAGTCGACGCGCCAAGGCATGCCCATATTCACCACTATGTTGAGCACCGACCAGCACCAACCGTAAGGGGCGTCCTGTTGCACTAGCCACAGGAAGCGCTTGTGCATCAGCATCACCCAGAAAAGCATCTAACAGCACGTGTGTCAGCTTTTTGGGATTAACTCCCCCAAAGCTGGCAATGACTCGCTCGTCAACAGCTATTCCTAATGCCTTACGTGTTGCTTGCTTATCAAACGGCATCGGCAACTGACGTAGATGAGGAACCAAGTAAGTGGGTGCCAGCTGCCCTAACTGCCAGCGATCAGCCAGAGAACGTGCGAAAGCGGAATGATAGATCATCCCGCCAGCCTGATGAGTGACCAAACCATTCACCGGAAACTGTTCGGCACCTCGAGCATCTCGCGCAGCTTCGGCATGGGCAAGTAACGCCGGATAACCATGATCAGTGTAGAGCTGCTGGAGCAATGCGTTGGGCTTCAGCCCGCTTTCATTAAGCCACCAAACCGCATCAAACAGAAAGTAGTCGTGAAGTACGACAATACCCGGGTGGCGTTGCAGCAAACCAAACTGGTAAGCGTGATAAAGCGAATTACCTATTTGGTAGACGGTATAATCAAACTCGCTGGCACGCTGACTAAAGGTAGCTGGATCAATGCACTCAAACGCACGACTCAGCTCAGCATCAAGCTCAGGCTGATCAACTACCAACGTAAGCGTGAAATGAGGCGCTAAATACGGTAGGAGTTCCGCGCTATAATTGGCAATGCCAGTCGCCTGCGGCGGCAAGGGTGACACAAATGCCAATGTAGGCTTAGCCGCAGTAGTTGGCGAAGGAGCTGGCGAAGCAACCGTTAATGTTTCACCGTTGGCAATATTGACGATGGCTGCGGGATTCATTGCATTCGCCATATGCTGCACGACAATATCTACCAAAGCATCACTGACTGACGCTAGTACGTCCTCCTGCTCACGTAGTAAGGCATGGCAGCGCCTTGGCGCAATGCCAATATTAAATAGGTGCCGATGACAATCGATTAACGCAGCGTGATCAAAGCCAAGCAGCAGCACATGGGCATCAGCGGTGTTTGCAGAACCATCCGGCATGAAAGCATTCGAGAACGCAGCCAACCAATCCTCAAGCCGGGTGAACCGCGTTGCATGACGAGCATCGGCAATATAAAGCGTGACATTATTATTCATGAGTGGCTTGCTTCCTACGCCGCTCAAGGCCATCCATCAACCGCTGCTGACGCTCTCCATAACCTTCGATTCGGGTTGACGCAGCAAGATCGCTATACTGGCCCGCCTGCACCAATCGAATAACCCATCCTCTTAGCCTTGGAAACGGGCTCAGCAAACGCTGCCCTAGCCGCTTAAACGTCGGGAAGCTGATCAGCTTCTTTATGATAATGCGCAGTCGCTGTTTGATGGCAGCCTTGATCACGCGTCGCTCCTTGTGCATTCAAATCGTTCACTGGATACGTTTCAGTGATTTTTTGTCGACATTGCGCTTAACTTTTCATCCACCAGCATCATTAAACGCTGAGTAAAGCAGGCGTTACTAAACTGCTCAGCATGGCGACGACAAGCAGCCGGTGAAAAGTCGCACTTTTCGAACATTTCAATCGCTTGCCCCAGGCTGGCTGTGGTTTGCTCGGCAAAGTGGATACCCGTGGCATCCTCGTTGTGCTCTAATCCTTTGACAGTTTCCAGCGCGCCACCATCTCCAAACGCAATAACCGGTGTGCCACAGGCTTGAGCCTCTAAGGGTACAATGCCGAAGTCTTCATCAGCGGCAAACACAAAGGCTTTAGCGCGCTGCATAAGATGATGCAGCTTCTCACCTTGCAGATAACCCAGCAGCTCAATATTTTCGTGACCTTCTGCGAGTCGCGTTAAACGCTTGAGCTCTGGCCCGTCACCAACCACTTTCAACGGACGCTTCATCGGGTCCTGAGCAAATGCTTGTACGATCAAATCCATGCGCTTATACGGCACCAATCGCGATGCCGCTAGATAATAAGGCTCTCGCGGCCCGGTATAGAGAGCAAAGCTATCGGTATCCACCGGAGGGTAAAGCACGTCTGACTCACGGCGATAATACTTAGCAATACGCTGCGCGACATTCTGCGAGTTAGCAAAAAAAGCATCTACTTGCGTGGCCGTAAAATAATCCCACTGACGCAGACGCTTGAGCGTTTTACGCACATAGAAGTTCATTCCCGGCAAGCGGAAGTGCGCATCTTCCAGATAAGCTTCCTTCATATCCCAGGCATAGCGCATAGGCGTGTGGCAATAACATAAATGAATCTGCCCAGGATGAGTTATCACTCCCTTAGCTACCGCATGGCTAGAGGAAATCACCAAGTCAAAGCCACGCAGGTCAAGCTGCTCTACGGCGTAAGGCATCAGTGGTAAACAGTGCCGATAAATGCGTTTAATAAACGGCAGACGTTGCAAGCCGCTAGTATGGATACGGTGTTTTGTTAGCCAAGGAGCGCTATCGTGATCAAGCGTGTGTACCAGTGTCAATATTTCTGCTTGTGGGAAGACCTCCGCCAACCCTTTTAGCACTTTTTCGGCACCACCGTTAACCACCAGCCAGTCGTGCACAATCGCAACTCGCAGGTGCTGAAAACGTAGCATAGGGCCTACTTGCATGATGACTGGCCTTTTCTATTGAACGAAATAAAGCGCCATAGCTTAAAGTAAGCATGGCGTTAGCTCCAGAAGATAAGACAAACACAGCGGTAATTAATGTGCGTAAGAAACAGAACTGATTGATTGACCGCCTTTCAGTTTATTCGCGCCCATACTTATCGTTGTAACGCACAATATCGTCTTCTCCCAAGTAAGAACCGGTTTGCACTTCGATAAGTTTCAGAGGAATAACGCCAGGGTTTTCCAGACGGTGAACGGTGCCCAGTGGGATATAGGTGGACTCATCTTCGGAGAGTAGGAAGCTCCGAAGATCGGAAAGATCGCCATGCCCCTCACCCTGCGTAACCCTAGCAGTACCTTGCACCACAACCCAATGCTCTGCGCGATGGTGATGCATTTGCAAAGACAGTTTCCCCCCAGGAACCACGACTATCTCTTTCACCTGGAAGCTGTCAGTCAACACCATAGTGCGATAATGCCCCCATGGTCGATATACTTGTTGGTGCGATTGGGACTCTTTGCGACCTGCCGCTTTTAAAGCATTGACGATTAGCTTGGTATCTTGCGCTTGGCGGCGATCGGCAACCAATACGGCGTCATCTGTTTCTACAATAATCAGGTTATTAACGCCCACAGCAGCCACTAAGCGAGACTCACTGTACACCAAACTATTTTGCGTTTGGTGGAGCATGACATCACCATGAATGGCATTGCCATTTTCCTTATCTTCGCTTGAACGCAACGCGTGCAATGCGTCCCAAGCGCCAACATCACTCCAGCCGGGCGACATCGGCACTACCGCCGCCTGACGAGTATGCTCCATAACGGCATAGTCAATAGATTCACTACGGCACTGCTCAAAAGCTTCTTCGGAAATGCGCAAGAAATCCATATCTTCTGCCCGCTGCTGATACGCCGCCTGACAGTTAGCCAAAATATCGGGCGCATGAGTCTTAAGCGCTTCTAAATAGCAGCTGGCTTTGAATAAAAAGATACCACTATTCCATAAATAGTCACCGCTAGCTAAGTAGGCTTCAGCAACTGCTGCATCAGGTTTTTCGACAAATGCGGCAACTGAGAACCCCTCGCCAAGCTCCTCGCCACGCTTAATATAACCATAGCCGGTGTGAGGCGCCGTGGGGGTGATGCCAAATGTGACTAACTTATCTTGCTGACTAAGTACTTGGCCTTTTTTTACAGCCTCGGCAAACGCCTGAGTATCCTTGATAACGTGATCGGCAGGCATCACCAACAGCTCAGCTTCTGGAGTGGTTTCAACTGCAGCCAGCGCCGCCAGGGCTAGTGCTGGAGCGGTATTGCGACCAATCGGCTCAAGAATAATCTTACTTTTCTTAAACCCAAGTTGCTGCATTTGCTCGGCGACTAAAAATCGATGCTCTTCGTTACATACAATAATAGGCTCGCCGGCACCTGAGACATCATTGAGCCTTAAGGCAGCTTCCTGCAGCAAACTAACGTCCTGTTTATGCAGGTTTAGAAACTGTTTGGGATAGTGCTCGCGTGATACGGGCCACAAACGCGAACCTGAGCCTCCAGACAAAATCACAGGTAATATCATCTTTCCTCCTTGAGATAAGCCAGTGGTTAGCGCTAACCATCCCGCCTCAATATCATTAACTATTTGTGCAGCCTATCGTTAAACAAGGCTGCAAAATTATGAACCATTAATGGTGTACAAATGCTCAGACTGACTTAATTAGGGCTGACCATTAATAAAACCACGTGTCAGCGTCATAATCAGTATTTTAAGATCAAATCCCAATGACCAGCGTTCTATATAATACAAATCATATTCCACACGCTTTTCCATCAGCTTAACGTCTTCTGTGATACCACGCAGACCGCTCACCTGAGCCCAGCCGGTCATACCTGGCTTTACACGGTGCCGTTGCATATAGATATCAATATGGTCTTTATAATGGTCGTTATGATCCATCGCATGGGGACGTGGCCCAACAAGCGACATCCGCCCCTGCAGCACATTGTAGAGCTGAGGCAGTTCATCTAAGCTGGTACGTCGTAAAAAATGCCCGATAGGCGTTATACGATCATCCCCATAGGTAGCTTGCTGAGTTTTACTATCTTCATGCTGGCGCATGGTTCTGAATTTATAAATTTTGAAACGCTTACCGTCTAAGCCGTGTCGCTCCTGCTTAAACAGTACAGGCCCCCCCATTTTCCAACGTATCGCCAGGGCAATGGCTAACATGACGGGACTAAATACTAAAAATAGAATAAGCCCCAACACACGATCTTCAAGCGCTTTCACGAAACGCATGGGGCCATTGAGAGGCGTGTAATTTAGCTCTAGCGAGTAAAGCCCTGCCACTTGGGTAATACGATGGTTAAGCAGGCGAATATCAGGCAAATCAGGGAAAAAGCGAATGCTGGTAGGAATACCTGCCAGTAGGCGCATTAGATGACGAACACGATTTCCCTGAACAAGCGGATAGCCCAGCCATATTTCATCAAACTCACGCTGAAAAACGTTGGCCTTTGCAAAATCTGCCATTTCATGAAAGAAGGTCGCATCATCTTCGTCGATATAGTGACCAACGACGACATAGCCAGCTTGGGGAGTATCCGCAACTCTCTTTTCAAGCAGCACAACATTGGCCTGTTTACCAATTAACAGGACACGCTTTAAGTTGTGCCCTTTGGCACGCAGACGTTTTAAATAGCTGTATAAAAAAGTACGCATAAGACTGCCCGTTAACAACACGGCCAGCGATGCTCCCCCCATCCACAAACGCGAAAAACTTTGGGTACCCTGTATGGCCACTAGTAATAAGCTAAGCAAGCCAATCGTCGCGAGCCACGTGACTGCATAAATGCCTAGCATGGTATATAGGCTGCGGCCCCGCCATGGCTGATAAAGCCCTATCAGTTCACCGACGGCAGGCAAGAGGAGACTACCGATCAATATCAGAAACAGGTAGTCATTAGTTTTAGGGTTAATGTGCGGCATTAACCACAGCGCAATAAGCGCTACACTGGTGGCAATTGCCGCATCGAAACAACGCATAGCACGCCGTAACCATTCACTACCCTGGTTTGTTTTAATAACGGCCATAGTTACTGACTACCGCGCTACCTGCGATGAAGTGGACAACGAGGCCAATAGCGACATAGTGCGATTAAGGTCGTCGCTCTCTAAGCTACCCACTGCGATATGCAGTGAGATCATATCCAAAGCGTAGTTACCAACAGTATCAACGTACTTGATACGCTGATCGTATAAGCTGGCCCGAGCATCCAGCACATCAACTAGATCCCGCAGTCCGAGTTGTTCGCCACGTTCAGCCGCGTCAAGGAATAGCTGACTGGATTCAATGGATTGGTTAAGTGCTTGCAAACGGCGCTCTCCGCCATTTAAGGCTCTTATGCGCTTGCGCACTTCTTGGATAGCAAGATTTCGCTCATTGTCGACTGCAGCCAAGCTAGCCTCAATACGTTTTTCTGCTTGCCGAACACTGGCGTTGGTATAGCCGCCGCGATAAATCGGCACGCTCAATTCGACGCCCGCACGATAATCTTCGCTCTCCCTCAGCTCATCGTCGCTTACTCGGTCAGAATAGCTAAGGTTTAGATTTATCTCAGGGTAGTAACCCGAACGCCTAACGCTTGTATTAGCTTGCGCAACTTGTTGCTCTTGCTGGGCTAATAAGACTTTTAGGTTTTGACCAGTGCGTGAAATCCATTCATCGGGATTACCAATGTCGCCATTGAGAGTAACAGTGGTCAGCTCACCAGGCGCTGAGCTTTGAAAGCTGGGCGTAACACCCGTAAGGCGTTCCAACTCGCTAAGCGCATTGTCTAACTCATTTTCAGCTTCAACTGCGTCAGAGACTGCCTGATCGTACCTAGATTGCGCCTCCAATAAGTCAACCCGATTGCCAACACCCAGATCAAACGCACGACTTGCTTGGCGTACCTGTAGCTCAAGGGAATCTTGTTGAGACTCTAATAAACCTAATCGCTGCGACGCTAAATAAGCTTTTATATAGGCCTCGCTAACTTGCAATGCTAGCTCTTGCTCAACCACAGCCAATTGAAGCTCGGCAGAACTTACCTGGGCGCTGGCAACATCCATCTTTCGCCAGCGTTCCAAGCTGAAAAGCGGCTGCCGCAGCTGGACTTGATAATAAGTCTCATCAATTTCACCGGGACGCTGGGCAGGCTGGTCGAGGCCAAACTCATCTGGAGACGTTTGGATATTTGTAGAGTCTTGCCATAAATACCCCCCCGAAGCGCTTACTTGTGGTAGCAGCTGAGAACGCGCCATCGGCACTTCTTCGCGAGTGGCATCTAACTCATAACGCTGACGTGAAAGGTCTGCGTCATGGCGTAGAGCCCTGGAAAAAAGGTCGGGCAATGAGGGCAACGCTTGGGAAGTCGCTTCACTATTGGCCAGCGCCTCCAACTCAGCAAGAGCCTGCTGATCAGCAGGCGTATCGCTCTGCGCGAATGCAGACTGGTTTAACAGCGCGATAGTAAGTGCAAGCGCACTAAGAGCAAAACGTGGCGTCCGTATCATTAATCCTCCCGGATAGCGCGAGCTAACATATCGGCAATTGGCTTCGCAATGTAGCTGGCAAATGTACGCTCGCCCGTCCGAATCATAACTTCTGCAGGCATACCGGATAACAGCTGCATTTGCTCGGTCATATCCTGCCGCCCATCTTCCGTTACTCTAATACGGGCTTTGTAATAGCGCTGACCAGTCGCTTCATCTTCAAAACTATCGGCACTAAGATGAATAATTTCGCCATCAATGACGTTTGTTAAGCGCTGATTGAAGGCAGAAAAACGAATTTCAGCAAGTTGGCCTATATAAAGGTTATCGATGTCGCGACTCGGTATACGCGCTTCCACCACAAAACCATCGTTAGAGGGCACAACTTCCATAATGGTGTCACCAGGGCGAACGACTGCGCCAATAGTGTGTATCTTGCGCCCAACCACGGTGCCGGAAGCAGGCGAGTGAATAACGGTGCGGTTTACTTGGTCTGTTAACGAAGTAATGCGCTCCTCTGCCTCGGCTATTTGCGTCTGCGCATCTCGCAGTAGCTCACCCACCTCGGCTTGAAACTCTTGCAGGGTAGTCTCTTTTTTCAGGCGACTTTCGCTGATCCTTGAGCGCAACTGAGCAATATTAGCTTGAAACTCCGCGTTCTCACCTTCGTACTGCAGCACTTGTCGCTCTAGTTCACGCAGGCGCTGGTTATCGCCCAGCCCTTCGCGGTAGAGCGAACGGAAGTCTTCTGCTTCGGAGCGCAACGAACGTATCCGCTGATTATTAACGCGAACACGTGATTCAAGCCCATCAATCTGCTCTTGCATTTGAATAATTTGCTGGTCCATCGCATCCATCGTGCCTTGCAGCGATTGACGGCGGGCAGCGAAGAGGCTTTGCTGAACAGCGGTGATCTGCTGGATTCTCGCATTATCAACCGACATCAGCTCTTCGGGCATCTCAAGCATTTCTGCGCCCTGCTGCTCAGCTAACAAACGTACTTCCATTGCACGGTTGATATAATATTGCGATTGGGCAATTTCTAGCTGTGAACGCACCTGGGTATCGCTCAAGATCACCAACGGCTGCCCAGCTTCTACCTTAGCGCCATCTTCGACAAGCAGCTCACGTACGATACCACCTTCAAGATGCTGTACCGAACGCTTAAAAGACTCCATGGAAACGTTGCCAGGCGCAACAACGGCGACGGCCAGTGAAGCCGTCACAGACCAAAGAACGAACCCCCCTAGTGCAATGCCCAAAATGGCATAACCTAGTTTTCGATAACCTTTATCACTCGTTGGCAAGGCCTCTTGTGCCTCGCCATCTAGGGTAACCGGACCTTGGGGCGTTACATCAATTTCCCTATTGGCTGGAACCTTATCTCTCTGCTGGCTCATGTCGTCTCCTCGCTGCCATTAGCATTTCCACGACCGCCTGCAATAGCAGAAAGGCGAGTGGCGTTTTGCTGGCTAACCTGGGGGCGCGATTTCTTGGCAAATTGCGCCAACACTTGATCACGAGGACCGAACATACTGACTTGACCTTCTTTCATTACCAACAGCTTATCCATGCCTTTTAAAACACTGGTACGGTGGCTAATAACAAACAGCGTCGTACCTTCTGTTTTCAATTGAGCAATGGCTTGGCCCAGCGCTTTTTCGCCAGCATCGTCTAAGTTAGCGTTGGGCTCATCTAGAACGACCAGGACTGGGTTGCCATACAGTGCGCGAGCAAGCCCGAGGCGTTGGCGCTGCCCCCCGGAAAGCGCGCCGCTGTTAGAGGCAATCACGGTGTCGTAGCCATTGGATAGCTCTAACACCATTTCATGAACACCTGCTTTTTGGGCCGCAGCAACCACCTTTTCAGGGTCAATGTCCCCAAAACGGGCAATATTTTCACTGATGGTGCCATCAAAGAGTTCGATATCTTGTGGCAAATAGCCGATATAGGGGCCCAGTTCGTCACGGTTGTATTGGTTAACCGCCCCACCATCTAGTCTTACGTCTCCAACCTGCGTTGGCCATATTCCCAGCAGTACGCGGGCAAGGGTTGATTTACCTGCCGCACTTGGGCCAATAATGCCAACATGCTCGCCTTTAGCGACGCTAAAGTTAATTCCCCGGATGGTAGCCATACGTGCACCGGGAGGAGCAGCCGCTACATTCTCCACATCAACAATGCCTTTCGGCGCTGGCAAAGACATATGACGCTGCTCGTCAGGTATCTGCGTCAGAAGCTCGTTTAATCGGCTATAAGAGCCACGTGCGGCTACAAAGCCTTTCCAGCCACCGATCATTTGATCAATAGGTGCCAGCGCACGCCCCATTAGAATAGACCCGGCAATCATCATACCGGGAGTCATCTCCCCTTGGAGCACTAACAGCGCACCTAAACCAAGAATTAATGACTGAAAGAGCAAACGCATTACTTTAGACGTATTGGTCAAAGCGCCCGCACGGTCACTCGCTTGTGACTGTTTAGCAAGGAATTCATGATGGCGTTTTGACCAGCGTCCCATAATGCCGGGCAGCATGCCCATAGCATGCAGCACTTCAGCATTTCTCAGGTTAGAGTTGGCTAGATTCTGTGCTTGAATTTGCTCGCTATTGGCTTCAGCAAGTAAAGCCTTAGTAGATTTTTCATTAGCCACCGCAAGCGCAAATAAAATAATGCCCGCACAGGTAGCAAACACACCTAACCAAGGGTGAAAAATAAACAGAATGCCTAAATAAACGGGCACCCAAGGGGCGTCAAAAAAGGCAAACAGTCCATTTCCAGTTAGAAACTGTCGTAAACCGGTCAAGTCATTTAGCGGCTGAGCACTTTGCGCCCCTGGAGCAACTAAACTACGGCGAAACATGGCACCATAGAGGCGCTGATTAATCGTAGTATCTAATCGATTCCCTATCCTAACCAACATTCTTGACCGAACTAGTTCAAGCCCACCCATCACCATAAAAAGGAAGATGACGACAAGCGTCAGCATGATGAGCGTATCGAGACTTTGCGTGGTAAGCACGCGGTCATACACTTGGAGCATGTACATGGGGGGAACTAGCATGAGCAAATTGACGAACATGCTAAAAAAGCCCACCGATACAAACGAACCCTTACAGGCGCTTAATGCACGCTGCAGATCCGTTGCTTCCTGTTGCTTTGCCATGGATGGGTCACCGTTGAATCAAAGAAGTCACGCGAGGATTATCGCGGCAGCATAACAGAAACGCCCCTGCCTAGGGTAGGGGCGTTGAAGGCACTGAGTGTTGAGTGAGATAAACAACGTGCTTACCCAACAGAGCTAGGTTGCTTCATTAGCCAAACAGCATCATGCTCTCTGCTGACTCAGTGAAACCAACCATAACAGCACCGCGCTCAGCTCCATTATCTAGCTTATCAAGCCAATACGCTTGACCTGCCGCATCAGAAGCCCTTTCGAGTACATTTTCATACATCAGTTCAATATAGGCATCGTTTTCTACACTGCCATATTGCCTTGCAAACTCCTCTGAACCCACAAAGCTATCAGCAATATCACTCAGGCTGACCGACTCACTCACTTCAAGCCAGTAGCCTAACCCTTTGCCATCCGCCATGCGATCAAAAGCGGCATCGTAAAGGCGTAGCAGCGGATCGACAGGAGCATCGAAGACAGCATCGCTGCGCTCACCAAGATTTTGGATTCGCAGATCTTCGCTAGCAGGGGTTTCTTGCTCGCTAAACGGTGTTTCGCTGAACATGCTGGCCATGTATTCAGCGAAGGCATCCTGCTCTGTGCCTTTTTCGGCAAAGTCGAAGAGGCCGTCATCTTCGAAGGCGCTCATAAGATCTATCCGATCTTGGTAGCTATCTTCCCCTAGCGGATAACCGTCGCCGCCGTCGGCCAAAAAGCCTAGCGTAACGACTTTAACAGTCTCTTCAGCACTGCCTACCAGGCGGCCATTGGCAGCCAGCACATCGTTGGTACTGCCATCGTCATTAACAATCACCGCATTTTGGATGCGCTCGCCTGCGGATTGGCTAAGATCATAGCTGTACTGAATACCGCCCACCTGGGCAAACTGACCTGCAGTGACACCCGGTGCCGATGCAGCAACCGCATGCTCCAGAACTTCCAGCAGTTTGCTGCGTGTGATAGTGATTATGGCTAGGTCATTGTTGAACCGGAGTGATGACGCTGCATCCAGCTGGGATACGCCGCCCTCAGGCTTACCTATGGTGGGGTTGGCACTTGGCGCTTGATAGGTTGGCTCGCTGTCGCTTCCATCTACGACAACATTACCAATCGGCTCACGGATACCACCGCCGTTTTTGAACGATACCACGACGTCTTCGTCAAGCTGCTTGGCATACCAGAGGTTGGCATCCGCGGTTAGATTACCCAAATTGGTTTCTTCGGTGCGCACCGCTGCCCGTTCACCGACCAGGTATACATCGGTCAAACCAAGGATATTGCCATCTTGCTCAGCAACAAACTCACCCACCGAGCCGACTAAATCATTAGCAATATTACCTTTAGTGCCTTCGGCGAAGGCACTTACCAGGTCTCCCCACAGCGCTTCTACCTGCTCATCGGTAGAGGCGTAAATACCAGAAGAGTTTTCATCGATGGAGTCAGCAATCACACGACCATGTTCGTCAAACTCTACCACCAGTTCGGCAACATAGCGCCAGCCCCCGTCGGTATTAACGACGACTACATCGTTACCTGCAGCATCTTGAGTAACGATGGGGTAAGTGTCATAGGGCTCGCCTGCCCCTGGGAATAAGCCGCGATCCTGGTCTTCTTGATCTGCCAGAAGACTATTGGAACCACCCGCTATCACGATATCGACGCCGTCCAGCAGTGTCGCCAACTCTTCTTCAAACTGAATTTGCTGGAGGTGCGAGCTGAGGATTATTTTATTGACGCCCTGCGCTTCAAGGTCATCAATGATGGGCTGAATAAGCTTGGCCAGAGCTTGCATGTCATTGCTGCCACCGGTCAGCACATTGACATCGCCAGGTGACGAGATGCTCTCCAGAATTTGGGTAGTCACGCCAATAATGCCGATCTTCTCTCCGCCACGCTCAGCAATGACCGCCGGAGCTAGCTTAGGCTTATTAGCGCCCGCTAACAGCTCTTCCAAGGTGGTTTGAAAGGCGTCTTGGCTTAATATTTCTTCGGTCGCTAAACCACTTAGAGCGGAATCTCCCGAGAAGTCTAGGTTGGCAGACAGATAAGGAAACTGAGCGCCTAGCCACTCAGCGTCTGCCGTAGAACCGCCGTTCACGACCGATGCAATCATTGCTTCGATCAGCCCGGTACCCAAATCAAATTCATGATTGCCCAGTGTCACGGCCGCCGCGTCAGCCAGATCCATCAATAGAGTCTCAACGCGCCCAGAAGCTGCCGTGATGCCGCTCATGGAGCCAGCGTCCAGCCCATAAATCTCTTCAACCGCTGTTTGGAAGGCTGCCTGCAGGCTTGAATCAGCGGCAGCGTTCAAGTATGGCCCAGGCAACACCAAATCTCCCGAGCTGACAAACAGCGAGTTAGCGTATTGGTCTTCTAAGTGATCCACGATAGAGATGAAATTGGGTGCATTAAGCAGGTCTCCCCCACCCCCCTCCATATCGGCTGCGTGCAGGAGTTGAAGTTGGAAGTTACTCATGGCGATTCCCTTTTTTAATCGATGGAGAAAATAGGCAAACATGAGATTACGCAGCTAGCCATTGCAAACACATGACGCTTTAAAGAAAAAGTATTTTCACGCTGCTATAAAACTGTCCTCATATAAGCATCATAAAAATAAAATATTTAAGTCATTTAATTGCTATGACTTAGTAATAAATTCAGCCCTTCAATTCATCCAGTAAGGGCTGGTTAAATGACCAATTTTGAGCTTGTTTCTACGTTATATCACGATATTTTGTTGCGTGAGCCGGATGAGGCTGGTGCTAACTATTGGACTGCCGCCCTGGATAGCGGGACTGACGATATTGCAACCACTCTTGACTCAATGGTGACTAGCAATGAATTTCAGTTGCAAATCCAGCCTATTATTACGCTCTATAGCGTTCACCTATTACGTACGCCTGACCTTTCAGGCCTCAAGTATTGGGTCAATGAGTACCGCAACGGCTTAGCATTAGAGGATATTTCCAATAGCTTTCAAGCGTCTAATGAGTTCGAAACCACCATTTCTAACTTGAACGATACCGCTTGGCTAAATCAACTCTACAACAGTGTTCTTAACCGCGAACCAGATCCAGAAGGCTTAGCATACTGGTCAGAGCTGCTGGCAGAAGGGCTGTCTCGAGAGGAGCTTGTCGCAGCATTTATGAACAGCAGCGAAAGCATTGAACAGCAACCAGCACGTGCATTAGCTTCTTTGCTCGGCGATGGCTCCGGCGTCGATGATGTTGAGTCGCTACTGAGTCGTTATATTGAGCAGCTCAAGAGCGAGCCAGAAGACCCCGAAGTACCAACAGAGCCTGAAGAGCCAACAGAGCCTGAAGAGCCAACAGAACCTGAAGAGCCAACAGAACCTGAAGAACCAGCAGAACCTGAAGAGCCAACAGAACCTGAAGAGCCCGGTCAGCCTGAGCCAAGCAACCCAAACTTCAATCTGGGAGAGCGCTACCACACGGGCACTTCTGATGCTTCAGCAGCGATTGCCGTGGGTGAGAATTTAATGCTGGTGGCGGATGACGAAGATCAAGTGTTACGTCTCTATGAGCGCGACACCGATGGCGCTCCCCTGGCGGAAATTAACCTGAATACTGCCCTGGGCTTGAATGACACCCAGGAAGTGGACTTGGAAGCGGTGGCGACTTATCAGGGCATTCACTACTGGCTGGGCTCCCACGAGAGCAGCCAGCGCTCAATGATCTTTGCCACTCAAGTGACAGGTGATAATGCTGAGAATTTGAGTATTGAGGTGACGGGCCAGTTTACCGACTTAGCCAGCCAGCTTAGCGACTGGGATGCCCAAAATGGCCATGGGCTCGGTGAAAATGCGCTGAGCCTCTCGTTAGGGGTTAATATTGAAGGCGCTGTGTTTATCGGTGATTCCCTTCACCTTGGCCTCCGCTCGCCGTTGGATGATGGCTTCGCACAATTAGTGCCTGTTGAAAATGTGAGTGGCCTCGTCTCTGGCGAGGCTAACGAAGTTTCCTTTGGCGAGCCCCTGCGTTTAGATCTGGATGGCCGCGCGGTGCGCTCTATTGAACCTGCTGGCGATGAAGGCTACCTGATACTAGCGGGCCCGGTTAATGATGATGACGACGTCGGCTTTGGTCTTTACCTATGGGATGGCGACTACACCGTTCGCGAAATAGACGGCCCGGATCTCAATACCCTACCGGATGCACTGACGGCGAAGCCGGAATCACTTTTTGATGTTTCCGTCACAGCGTCAGGCGTTACTGCGAGCATGCTGTTTGATAGCGGTACGGTGGATTGGCTAGAAGATGGTCAAGAGTCTAAGGATCTGCCCGCCGAACAGCAGCGTTTTGTGAGCACAGACATTGAATTCAGTCTGCCTGATTTTGCACCTCAACCTGGTGACATTGCGATTACTGCGCTCAGTGGTAGCGAAAAATCCTTCCAGTTCGTCGCATTGAAGGGTATTCGCGGAGGCGCAGAAATTACCTTCACTGATTCAGGTTGGGCAGGCGATGGCTTCCGCGCCAACGAAGGCGCCGTTAAGTGGACGGCGCCTGAAGGCGGCGTACCGGCAGGCACGGTTGTTACTTATACCGCAGACTCTTCGCAGTTCACGCCTGCTAATAGCAGCAACGTAGGTAATAACGGGTTCAACCTTTCGGTCGGCGGTGACCAAGTAATTGCTTTCGTCGGCGAGGCGAACGACCCAACGTTTATCTACGCAGCCCAAACAAACAGCGATGCGTGGCAAGACACTGCAGACTCCTCTAATAACTCTTCCCTGCCGCCTGGCCTTGAAGAGGGTATCACCGCGGTTGCCATTGGCAGCGCACGCAATGCCGCCTTTACCGGCAATGGCTTCGGCACGGCGGAGGAGCTATTAAGCGCCATTGGTAACCCAGAGAACTGGTCATTTGAGTACGCTGAACTACCCACCAATGCCACCACTGACTTTCATGTAGGCACGATGAAAGCTCCTTATGTACCGGGCGAGCTCGATATTGGTTTAGCCATCACTGAGATATGGTCGGGCCAAAGCGGCTCTGACGTCACCGCCGATTGGTTTGAAGTAACCAACCGCTCGTCTGAAGCGCTTGATTTCGGCGATATGCCGCTTTACTACGATGATGACAGCGCCGATCCCGTAGATGCGATTGAAATTAAGGGGCTAAGCTCGCTAGCTCCTGGTGAATCAGCGATTGTCATGGTCGATGGCGATGCCCAGTCAGTCGCGGAATTCCGTTCAGCGTGGAGCAACCTGGATAATATCGATGCCTTAAAAATTGGTTATGCCGAGAATGCTTCTGGCCTGGGTGGTGGTGGCGATGCGGTAACGCTGTGGCAAGGTGACCCACGTGTTAATGGCAACCAAGTGGCAATGGAAGCCTACCCAGATACTGACGGGTTTGACGCCGCTTCTTGGGATGTGGATTTAGGTAAATTCACCACCACTGATACCGAGGGAGCAATTAGCTCTGACGCACTAGGCGGTGATGCTAGTGATGTAGCCGCCGTAGCGTCTCCGGGCCTTGCTAATGAACCCCAGGTAGATATCACGTTGATTTCTGCCGTACAGGGTAACTCGAACACCAGCACTTTAGCAGGTGAGAACGTTACCCTTGAAGCCATCGTCACCATGGTAGCGCCTGGCTTGGATGGCTTCTTCCTGCAAGAGGAAGATAACGATAACGACAATAATGCCGAGACGTCAGAAGGTATTTTTGTGTACGCGGGTAGCGGTAGTAGCGATTGGCTGGAACAACTCACTGCCGGCGATCAAATTCGCATTAGCGGTGAGGTCTCAGAGTATTTCGATAAAACGCAGTTAACCGCCGAGCGCGGCAGCCTTGAGGTACTGGCAAACGATATTCCTCTGCCTGAAAGCCAGCGAATCGTTATGCCGTTTACCGACAAACAAGGTCTGGAAGCCTTTGAAGGTATGCGAGTCGCCATAGAAGCACTGGACGGTGAGCCATTGGTGGTCACCGAACTTTACGAGCTTGGCCGTTACGGCGAAGTCACGCTTTCGTCCGGTGGCCGTTTAGAGCAGTTCACAGAAGTCAACGAGCCTGATGTAGAAGGCTATAGCGCTTGGCTTGAAGACGCCGAAGCACGCACCATCAAAATCGATGATGCGAACGCCTCACAAAACCCCGACCCGATTATCTACGGGCGCAATGGTGGAGAGCTTTCTGGCACTAACCCGCTGCGCGGTGGCGATAAGCTTCAGACACTTGAAGGCGTACTTGATTACAACTTTAGTGAGTGGAAAGTCCAAAACGTCGAGGGAGTAGATTTTACTGGCCCAGCGCGCCCGGAAACACCTGATACGGATGCCCTGGGTGAGGCCGATATTACGGCGGCCTCTTTCAATGTATTGAACTACTTCACGACGCTGAATGAAAACGGCAATAAAACAGAGACCTTAAATGGCACTCTGCATAATCCTCGCGGGGCCAATAATGCCGAAGAGTTTGCCCGTCAGGAAGCCAAAATCGTTGAGGCGATTAATACCAGCGGTGCTGATGTGGTGGGGCTGATGGAAATCGAGAATAACGGCTATGGTGACGATAGCGCCATAGCAGCGTTGGTTGATGCACTGAATGCAGATGTGCAGGATAAAAACATTCAGGATGTCACTTGGGCTTACAGCATCCCCGAAGACGGCAGTGGCAACACCACTAGCCCTGGGGATGACGCTATTGCCGTTGGGGTAATCTACAACAGTCAGGCAGTGACGCCAGCAGGCGCGGCAGTCACTAAAACTGATGGGGCCTTCGCCACTGCCAACCGCGCACCGGTGATGCAAACCTTCGAAAACAGTGAAGGTGAAACCTTTTCGGTGGTGGTTAATCACTTCAAATCCAAAGGTAGTGTCGTCAATGGCGAAGACGCTATCGGCGACGGCCAGGCCAACAACAACCCCACACGGGTCGAGGCCGCAGAGGAATTGCTTGAATGGCTATCCACCCAGCCCACCGGTAGCGATGACAGCGACGTACTGATTCTTGGTGACTTGAATGCTTATGCCATGGAAGACCCCATCACAACCCTGAAAAATGCTGGCTATGATCTGCTTGACGATGATTACAGCTACGTCTTTGATGGTTTCTGGGGGTCATTGGACCATGCATTAGCCAGTGAAACGCTCGCAACACAGGTCACGGGCACCACGACCTGGCACATCAACGCGGATGAGGCATCGGCATTGGATTACAACACCGACTTCACCAATGATCGTCAAGATGACAACCTATACGCCGATGATGCATTCCGTAGCTCAGACCATGACCCTATCTTAGTAGGCCTGAACTTAGGCATCGCTGAAGTTTAATTAAACCTGCTTCCTTTTGAGATGGCCTCCGCTTGCGGGGGCCATTTTTTGTCTTAGCAGCCGCCTCCCTTGCCCAGTTTAGTGATCAAAGCCCTCCGTGGCGCTTCTCGCCTAGGGTGTTAAACTCACAGCAGACACTTTCTCCAGGAGATATATGTTGAGCTCTGTACGTTCCACGACCAAGATTATTCAGGACAGCGGCATCGCTTTTGGTACTAGCGGTGCGCGAGGATTAGTTGAACAGTTTACCGATGAAGTATGCGCAGCCTTTACCGTGGCGTTTATTAGCGCCATGCGCACATCCTTTCCAGTGGAACGTATTGCGTTAGGCATGGATCGCCGCCCCAGCAGCCCCGCGATGGCAGCCGCCTGCACCAGTGCTGCCCGTGCGATGGAGGTGGAGGTTGATGACTATGGCGTATTGCCAACGCCCGCCCTAGCGCTAAAGGCGATGGCAGATGGCATCCCCTGCATTATGATCACAGGCAGTCACATTCCGTTTGACCGGAACGGCATCAAGTTTTACCGCCCCGATGGCGAGATCACCAAAGCTGATGAAACCGCTATTCTTAATGCCGAGGCAGCAATGCCTACCCTACCTACACCAGCACGTGGCAAGGTCTCTGAAACAGCGAACAAAGCATACTCCCAACGCTTCACTGAATGGTTTCCAGGTGAACCATTGAAAGGTTGGCGGGTAGGTTTATACCAGCACTCTGCTGCAGGTCGTGATTTAAGCGCGCATATTTTGAGCGAGTTAGGTGCGGATGTGGTGGTATTGGGCCGCAGCGAGGACTTCGTTCCCGTGGATACCGAAGCCGTTAGCGACGAAGACCAAGCCCAGGGTCGCGCCTGGGCAAACCAGCACCAGCTACATGCTCTGTTGTCTACGGATGGCGATGGTGATCGTCCATTGCTAGGGGATGAAACAGGCACATGGCAGCGTGGCGATATCGTAGGTTTACTCTGCGCCCGAGCATTGGGAATCGACGCGTTGGCTGTCCCGGTAAGCTGCAACACAGCCATAGAAGCCTGCGGCGCCTTCCAGCTAGTTGAGCGTACGCGTATCGGCTCGCCGTATGTATTGGATAGTATGGCTGAGCTCAGTAAGCGGTTTGTGCGAGTGGCGGGATTTGAGGCCAACGGCGGCTTTCTATTGGGAAGCAACCTGGAAAGCGATGGCCGTCAGTTAGCCGCACTCCCCACCCGTGATGCGCTACTACCCGCTCTCACGTTAATGGTGATGGCTGCCCAACGCGGAGTTAATCTTTCGCAATTAATCACTGACCTACCTGCTCGTTATACAGCAAGCGATAGACTCAAAGAGTTCGCCACCGAGAAAAGCCATGGGTTACTCGCCGAGTGGCAAGTCTCGCCTGAGCTGATGCAGCAAACGTTAGGTCTTCAGTCTCGCATTTCAGCGGTGAATAGTATCGATGGCCTAAGAGCCACGCTTGAAAATGGCGATATTGTACACCTTCGCCCTTCTGGCAATGCGCCGGAGCTGCGTTGCTATAGCGAATCAACGTCGCCAGCAGACGCAGCAACCCTGGTAAAACAGAGTCTGGCTGCGCTCGCCAAACTAAACTAGTAGGAGCATACCCTCAACAAGGAACGGGCGACCCTAATGGGGTCACCCGTTCTTTGGGCTATCCTTAGCCAAGGAGTATGTTAAAGGTGCTTATTTATAAACCGGAAGCCGCGCACAAATCTCGGCCACTTTATCCAGCACCTGGGCTTCGATTGAGCTGGTGTCTTCACCTTTAGCAAGGACATCTAAGATGTCGCAGATCCAACCGGCCAATGTACTACACTCTTGCTCACTGAACCCACGCGTGGTCACTGCCGGAGTGCCAATACGCAAACCAGAGGTCACGAATGGGCTTTGCGGATCGTTAGGCACTGCATTCTTGTTCACAGTAATGTGAGCGCGCCCCAGAGCAGCGTCTGCATCTTTACCGGTCACGCCCTGCTTGATCAAAGACAGCAGGAACAGGTGATCTTCGGTACCCCCAGAAACGATATCGTAACCGCGGTCGATAAACACCTTGGCCATCGCCTGAGCGTTTTTGACTACCTGCTGCTGGTAAGCTTTGAATTCAGGCGCCATGGCTTCTTTGAAGCAGATCGCCTTGGCGGCAATAACGTGCATCAACGGGCCACCCTGGCCACCCGGGAAAACAGCTGACTGGAGCTTTTTCTCGATATCCGCATCGTTTTCAGCGGAGAGAATAACGCCGCTACGTGGGCCACGCAGGGTTTTGTGGGTGGTAGATGTCACAACGTGAGCATGGGGCAGCGGGCTTGGATAAATGCCTGCAGCAACCAAGCCAGAGACGTGCGCCATATCAACCAACAAGTAGGCACCTACTTCATCAGCGATCTCACGGAACTTAGCCCAATCGACAATTTGCGAATAGGCAGAGAAACCAGCAATGATCATTTTGGGTTTGTGCTCGCGAGCAAGCTCAGCCACCTGATCGTAATCAATCAAGCCCTGTTCATTCAGCCCATACTGGATAGCATTGTAGTGCTTGCCAGAGAAGTTAGGCTTAGCGCCATGAGTTAAGTGACCACCGGCATCCAGGCTCATCCCCAAGATGGTGTCACCCGGCGTTACCAACGCTTGGAAAACCGCACTGTTGGCCTGTGAACCAGAGTGAGGCTGAACATTCACGTAAGTTGCGCCGAACAGCTGCTTGGCATAGTCAATCGCAAGATTTTCAGCGATATCAACAAATTCACAACCGCCGTAGTAGCGCTTACCTGGATAGCCTTCGGCATATTTATTGGTCAGCTGGCTGCCTTGCGCTTCCAGTACGCGGGGGCTGGCGTAGTTTTCAGAAGCTATCAATTCAATGTGCGCTTCCTGGCGTGCAACTTCTTTTTGCATCGCGTCAAAAAGCACATCATCGAATCCGGCAATTGTCATATCGCGGCTGAACATCGGCGGGAACCTCGTTACAAAAGGATCATCATGGAGAAACTCGGTCGCTATCATAACGCAGCCTGACGCGACTTTCATCGCATCCGCGTCAGGTCGTGCATGAGCGTATTTCATGTTGCAGTCGTCATTAAAAAACTGACTGACTGGTCAACCGCGCTACTTTAGCTCAAAGGTAAGCGTAAACCGCTCAGCGCTCCTCATTGGATTCATCATGAATTGGTTAACAGTAAACGGGTTGGGCAATGCAACATTGACCGTTAAAGCTTGGGAATGACCAGCCATAATGTCGACCATCCCGGTCATTAATTTGGTTATTTGCAAGCCTAACGAAGGCTCAAGCTGGCGAACCTGCCCCATCGCCATAGAGATTGCTTGTGCCTCGGTAATACTCTCGTTCGCAGCGATCTCGGTAGTTAATCGCGGCAGCAATCCTTCATCGCTATAAGCCACAACGGCCTCACCACCATGCAACGTGGCGGATTCAAACAACTCAGGGGTTTGCATTGCCTGCTCAATGGAAACGCTTTTTGGCAAACTAATCGGTAAATCAAGGCTATATTCAATTCCCGCGGCACCGCTCAAGCGCAAATAGCCATCAGAGATCAAGCGATCGGTTTCCTCTTCTTCCTCCCAGCGAGAGTGACTGCGTCCTTCAGCCTGTAACTGACTACTGCCCCCTGTGAGTACTTTGCTGAAAGTTTCAAACCCTTGGCGTTGTTCGAGCGGCAACAAAGGCAGCAGCCCCCCAATATCAAAAAATGCACCTTCAAAACCCGCATCGCCCACATAGGAATTGCCTTCCACCCAGGCGTTATCCAACGCTACGCTCCACCCATCACCAGAAAGATTCATGCCGTTCAATGCAGCATGCTCGACGCTCTCCTCCCCAGGCGTATCGATTCCAGTTAGCTGCTCAATTCGCAAGTTAGCGAGCGAAAAAGCTGAACTAATGCCATTTTTCAAGTCATTAAAATCGGCACTGACGCCCTGTATATCGAACAGCCCAATAGCGCTACGGCTGACCTCTTCAAGCGTCAGCGTTTCAATGTGCAGCTGCCCCTCAAACGGAGGAGGGTCTAGCTCACTCAAAAACTTATCCGCTGCCTCACCTGGTAGGTTTAAGGTGATGTCATGCGCATTCATTGCCTCCAGCACCATGTCAGGCGCACTCATTTCATCCATCGACGGCACTGCTTGCGAAGCGTTAGGCAATTCAATGGAGGCAACGCTGAGAAAGGGTAATGAATCACCGGCTTCGCTAACGGCCATACCATCAATAACGATATTGTCTGGGCGATGATAGTCACCTTCAACGAGGTAACGTTCGATCGTAAACACATGGCCATTAGCATAAGTGATAGCAATATCTTCAGCGACAATCGCGTCAGGCTGCTCATACACCTGGGCAACCGTGAATGCGCTCGACTCGCTAGCTAGTCGCTCACGAAGCTCTGCTTCAAGTTGCTGAGGTGAAGCACTCACCGCACCGGAAAGTAGCAGCAACGAAACTCCAGCCGTAAGCTGGCGATGACCTACAGACACAGACATGTCATGACCTCCTTGTGAGAAGCGCTAAGCATAGCATTTGGTAAAGTTTTGTTAAGCCTCACCAAGCAACCCCAAGCTCGCCGCAGGCGCTTGACGCCGCAGGCTATAAGAGAGGGCATGTCCGATAATGCCAATCAGTAATGCGCCTCCGAAGGGCAGCACTAGCCATAAGCTCACATGTAGGCGCGGTGTTAAATCAAGCCAATAGAGATAAAGCGCGGCAGTGGCGAACTCTGCAAGGAAGGCCCCCATCAAACCGCTGGCAAAACCAAGCAGCGCATATTCAGCGCCTTGTACCCGTGAAATCATTCGGTTACCTGCACCAAATACACGCAGCAAGCCGCTCTCATGGGCGCGTACCGGCCGGCTAGCCGTCAGTGCTGCATAAAGCACACTAACGCCAGCCATCAGAACCAGCATAAGCACTAGCTCTACTGCTCGGGTGACCTGGGTAAGTACCTCACGCACTTGGCCCAAGATGGCATCCACGTTAAGCAGTGAGACACCTGGAAAATCATTGACTAGCTGTCGGATTAAGCCCTGCTCTTGTTCTGGCAAGTGAAAGGCGGTGATAAAACTATGCCCAAACGATTCAAGCACGCCCGGTGGAAAAATAACGAAGAAATTCGGGTTAAAGCTATCCCAGTTAAGGCTGCGCAAGCTCTCAATACGGGTAGTGATCGTATCACCGCCGACGGAGAAGGTTAGCTCGTCGCCTAACCCAAGGCCAAGGCGCTCTGCTAGTCCATCTTCCACGGAGATGGGCACCACGTGAGAAGCTTCCTGAGGCGTGGCCTCTACCTCACTCATCCATCCCTGAGGCTCGCTCGGTTGTGAAAACCATTCTCCGGCGACGACCTGATTACCTTCGGGCAACTCCGATTGCCAGGTAAGATTCAGTTCACGGCGTAGTGAGTTATCACCTCTGGCGTCAGGAGGAACGGCTTCTATAGGCGGCTGACCGTTAATAGCAGTGATTCTTCCACGCACCATCGGGTATAAGGTGCTTTGGGTCTCCACCCGCGGCGCAACCGCTTGTTCAAAAGCATCCCGTTCATTGGGTTGAATATTAATAGCAAAGTAATTAGGGGTATTCGCTGGCAACTGATCTTGCCAGGTGGACAATAGATCACCTCGCACAAGTACGATCATCGCCATCGCAAAAAACGTGACCGAAAACGCCAGCAGTTGCCCAAGCCCGGCCTGCTTTCGGCGAGCCAACTGCCTGCCGCCCAGCCGAAACGCTTGGCCCCACTCACTTCCACCGGAGAGCCGCTGAACAGCTTTCAACAGACCGTCCAGCAACAGCGTGCTAGCCATCCATAGAAGCCCTAACAGGGCCGCACCGCCAATGAGTAGCGCCAGGGCAAGCGAAAAGCTACCTGAGTAAAGCCACAACAAACCACCAAACACGAGACTCGCAACGCCCACGACTAGCCAAGCAGACGGCGGCAACGGGTCAAGCTCACGGCGTAACACTTTTAACGCACTGACACGCTTAATGCGTAACAGTGTGGGGCCAGCAAACCCAACCAACACCGCAAGCGCAGTAAAAATGCCCAGCCAGAGCGGCATAATCCCAGGGGGTGGCAGCGTCATAGGTAAAAAACTAGTTAACAGCCACAACAGCACAGCTTGACCAATAAGCCCCAACAGCGCGCCAATAATTGCCGCTATTAATGCGAGCCCCATTAATTGCAGGGTGAAAATAGTCACCAGCTGATTTTGGCTAGCGCCGAAGCAACGTAGCAACGCGGCGGTGTCCAGGTGGCGCTCAACATAACGGCGAGTCGACATAGCCACTGCCACCCCTGCTAACAGTACTGCGGCCAATCCGGCGAGCCCCAGATAACTTTCTGCGCGTTGAAGCGCGTTGCCTAACTGAGGACGGTCAACACGTACATCGCGTACATCTACCCCATTACGCCTTAGTTCGGCCAGCAAGGCCTGCACTTGCTCCAGTGCTGCAGGAGGCCCAGCAGCCAGTAGTTCAAACTCGAGCCGTGACCCCAACTGCACCAATCCTGTTGCATCTAAGTCGGCGGTATTGAGCATTAAACGAGGGTTGAAATTACTAAAACCAGCCGACTGATCCGCCTCGCGCTCGATAATCCCACTAATCAGCAGTTCTGTTTGACCCACCTGAACACGGTCGCCTATCGCAATATCAATCAGTTGCGCTAACCGAGGGTCTGCCCAAGCTTCCCCAGGCAGTGGGCCTGATGCAATCTGCTCAACCCCATTCCCACGATCCACATGGGAAACGCCGTAATGGGGGTAAACATCATCCACCGCTTTCAAGCTAGCTGGCTGGAAGCGCTCACCGCGACTAATCATTGACACCAGATCAACCTGATCACTCAGCGTAAAACCCGCTTGCTCTAGCGTCGTGCGTAGCTCCTCAGAGAATGGCTCGCGCTGTTCGAGAACTAAGTCGCCGCCCAGCATCTGACTTGCCTGGCGCTCTAACCCACGCTCTAGGCGGTCTAAAAAAAAAGCGATCATGGTAGAAGCGGCAACTGCCAACACTAGTGCGACAAACAGCGCGCGAACATCAGCGGCACGTAAATCACGTTTCAAACTACGTGCTGCAAGCCGCCAGTTTATATCACTCATCGCCACCCCCACCCACAGTAGCGGTTGGCTCGAACGGTATTAACTGGCCGTTAGCTAGACGCAAACAGCGGTCACAGCGGCGGGCAAGTGCGTGATCGTGGGTCACTAAAATGAGCGTCGTGCCCGCTTCACGGTTTAGCGTAAACAGTAGGTCAATAATTTGTGCGCCCGTCTCGGAATCAAGGTTACCTGTTGGTTCATCGGCAAAGACGAGTTCAGGGTCGGTAACGAACGCGCGTGCAATGGCAACGCGCTGCTGTTCACCTCCCGAAAGCTGTTTAGGCAGATGCTCTGCGCGCTCGCCAAGTCCGACCCGCTCAAGCCATTGAGTCGCCGCCTGCGTCTCTCCCGCTCGGGGCGACAACTCCAACGGCAGTAACACATTTTCCAATGCGCTCAACGTCGGTAGTAGCTGAAAGTTTTGAAATACAAAACCAACTCTTCCTGCACGCAGTGCGGCACGCCCATCTTCATCCATGCGGCTTAGCGGCTGGCCAAATAGCATCAGTTCACCATCGCTGGGGGTATCCAACCCGGCCAACAACCCAAGCAGGGTCGACTTGCCAGCACCGCTTTTACCAAGAATGGCAACACTTTCCCCCGCGGCCACGCTAAGCGAAAGGTCGTGTAAGATAGTTAACGAACGCTCACCACTTTTCACCTGTTTAGAAAGTTTTTCAGCATGTAATACGGGCTGGTGAACTTGCTTGTGAGGAACATTACTAGCGATGATAGTGTCGGTGGTAGGCTGATGCGAAGAGGCATTATCAGCGGGTAAATTAGTTGTTGGGTCCAAGTTGGCTTGTGGATCAGAGGAGTAAGACATGAAGCGTGGCATCCCTGTAGCGTGGCAAAGACTGAATCGCATGGTAACCGGAGGGTTGCTAGCACTGATAGTCATCTTTAGCGCACCCGCACTCAACGCCGACCAACGCCCCACCCTTTTAGTCATGGGCGATAGTCTTAGTGCCGCCTATGGCATAGAGCAAGAAATGGGCTGGGTCACGTTATTGGCTGAGCGTCTAGAAGATGAAGCAGACGTTATCAATGCCAGTATCAGCGGTGAAACGACGTCCGGTGGTGCACAACGATTAGCTAGCATTATCGGACAACAGCAGCCTGATATCGTTCTGTTGGAGCTTGGTGGCAACGATGGGTTACGCGGCCTACCGCCTACTCAAATGCGCTCTAACCTAGCTAGCATGATTGAACAAAGCCAGCAGGCGGGTGCTGATGTACTGCTGCTCGGTATTGATATTCCTCCCAACTATGGCCAAGCCTACCGTGATGCCTTTACCGGTGTTTTTCATTCGCTAGCTGATGAGTACGACGTACCTCTGGTGCCCTTCTTGTTGGAAAACGTAGCGCTTAATACAGAACTGATGCAAGACGACGGCATCCACCCCACCGCAGCAGCTCAACCACTTATTTTAGACAACGTTTGGCCAGCACTTGAACCACTGCTCAACAGCGTATTTCAAGCATCCGCCGAATAAGATAGCGACAGCCTCATTTCATCGTTTAACGCGAGCACTTTCTAATCAGGAGATAGCGCTAAGGAAAGAGTGCACTTCAACGCCGCAGCTTGTAGTCTAATACTTATTAACCATTGCTCTTGGCGTTTATGCCTGTACTCACTCACCCTCCATTTAAGCAACTTTCACGTCGACAGTTTTTAGCTACTGTCGGCGCGGTTGTGCTGGGGGCGGGGTTAGGTTTTCACGCTTCGCCTGCAACCGCCTTCAACCCCCAACGTTTACGGCAGAGTATGCAGCAACAGTATGGCCAAAGCGGTCTTGCTGTTTTAGAAGAGTGGTTTGCCATGTTGGAGCGTTTGCGTGGGCAAGAGGTGCAAATGCAACTTCGCGAGGTCAATGACTTTTTTAATCGCCGAGTCCGTTGGATTGATGATATCCACGTATGGGGACAAAAGGACTACTGGGCGACGCCATTAGAGGCCATGGGTAAAGCACAAGGCGACTGTGAAGATTACTCCATTGCTAAGTACATCACCTTGAAGCAACTAGGTGTTAGCGGTGAAAGCCTGCGCATGATTTATGTTCGAGCACGCATTGGCCGCAGTCAGATCACCCAGGCACATATGGTACTTGGCTACTACTCAACGCCCAGCGCCGAGCCATTAGTACTTGATAATATTGTGCCTTCTATCACCCCTGCTTCTCAGCGCACCGACCTAGACCCAGTGTTCAGCTTTAATAGCGAAGGGTTATGGGCTGGAGGCACAACGCAATCACGTGCCGACCCGTTAGCGCGGTTATCACGCTGGCGCAGTGTCGTTGAACGAATGCAATCACAAGGTTTTATTTAAGAGGATTAAGCACTATGTCGCTGATTAAACAGCTCTGGCTGGCTATTATTGCGCTACTGTTGCTTTCGTTTATCGGCAGCCTTGCGATCAGCATCACCTCGAGCCGTGACTATATTGAGCAGGAAGTGCGCATTAAAAACGAAGATAATGCAACGGCACTGGCACTCTCCATGAGTCAGCTCGATAAGGACGTGGTGACGCTCGAACTGTTAACCTCCGCACAGTTTGATACTGGCTATTATCGCCGCATTACCCTGCGAGACACCGAAGGGCAGGTGCTCATTGAGCGTTCAGCCAACGAATACAGGGGTGACGTACCTGCTTGGTTCCGCAACGTTATTCACTTTGATGTGCCGATCGGTACGGCAACTATTCAAGACGGTTGGCGACAATTCGGTACGCTTGAACTCGAAAGCCAGCACAGTTTCGCCTATGCCTCTTTATGGCGCATCATGCTTGAGCTTACAGGCTGGTTCTTACTGGCCGGTGCTATCAGTCTCGCCATCACCACCCTTGTGGTGCGCGGCATAAAGCACCCTCTTGTACGTGTTGTCGCCCAAGCAAAAGATATCAGCGCTCGGCGCTTTACCACTATTAAAGAACCCCGCACATTAGAACTACGCGAAGTGGCCCAGGCAATGAACGCTTTGTCTGCGAATGTGCACCAAATGCTCAGCCAGGAAAGCCAAAAACTGGATGAGCTACGTCGCCATCTGCAACACGACCGTGTCACAGGGGCACTCAATCGCGATGTGTTTATGGGCCGTTTGTCATCGTTACTGGGGAGCGAAGATGCCCGCGCAACAGGGCTGATGATAATGACCAGAGTGGAGTCACTTGAAATCCTTAATGAGCAGCTAGGCCACCAGGCCACTGATCAGTTACTCAGTGAATTAGTCTCACAACTCTCCCAACTGGCCCCCACGCCAGAAGAGGCGCTGATTGGGCGATTAAACGGTAGTGATTTTATCCTCATGCTGCCTTTAGAAGCAGATACCAGCGCACTCACACCGCGCCTTCACCAAGCACTCGATACCATCGCGCTCAAGGCACCCAATATCGGCATGCGTTTGCCAACCGCTGTGGTGGCCTACACCCCTCATGATGATCGAAGCGGTTTATTGGCTACGTTAGATGACGCTCTGGCTGAAGCCGAAAGCGCGAGCGCCCACACCACTGTGGCTATACGAGAGCATCAACATAACTCTCTCTTTGGCAATCATGCCGAATGGCGTTCGGCGCTAAATACTGCGATTGCAGTGGGGCCCCAGCTCGCTTATTTCCCAGTTATTGATGCCCACCATGACATACTCCATTACGAATGCCCTGCTCGCCTAGAGCTTGCCAATCACTGGCAAACAGCGGGTATGTTTATTCCCTGGATTTCGCGCTTTAACTTAGAGGCCGCGCTCGATATTGCCGTGGTTAAGAAAGCCCTTGAGCAACTCGCTTACAACCCAGAACACGCTCTTGGTATTAACCTTTCAATTGCATCAATTACTAATGCTGAGTTTGTTATTGAGCTAAGAATGTTGCTCGAAAAACAACCTCAACTTGCCAAACAGCTGTGCTTCGAAGTGCCCGCTATGTTGAACAGCCACGCTATTGGTAGCCTTCGCGGCCTATGTGCCGCGCTAAGGCCCTTAGGCTGCCGGTTTGGCATTGAACATGTCGGGGCAGAATTCACCAAGCTTGCCGATTTGCATGACACCGGCCTTGCCTATCTAAAAATAGACAGCAGCTTGATCGGGGGGATTCACACGTCTCATGAGCAGCAAGCCATCGTGCGAGGTATGGCCACCCTATGCCACTCCCTTGGCATTCAGGTGATAGCGGAGGGCGTTACTGGACAAGCCGAACTGGAAAACCTCTTCAGCGTAGGCGTTGACGGAGCGACTGGCCCAGGCGTGCGCGTGTAAGCAGCTTCGCTAAATCAACCAAAATAACACGGCGTTATCCTGTAACGCCGTGTTAGATAATACCACCATCATCACTAATCAAATTGACATCATTCTTCGCCCGCAATGATTTACGTTCCATGATTTTACTCTGCGCTGCCGAAGGTAAGTCAGTAAAACTAAGCACTCCCTTCTCTAGCAGCACTTCAAGCATATCTTCCACTACCCGTACAAACGCTAAGTCCGATGCAATAAATTGTGCTGACTGCCCCGTTTGCTCAGCTAGAAAAGCAAACACTTCTGACGAATCATCATTAATAGTGTCATTACACTCAGGCGATGGCTCCTTACTGAGCATCACGATCTCCCCTTGGGCATTGCGTTTGATGTAAAGCATAGCGGCTTCCTCTGTAAGTAAAAGCGCTTAAGTGTCGCTAAACGTAACACGTCACTGAAAACTACGAGGCCGCCCATTGGGCGGCCTGTTGGGGTAGATAAAGGTTATTCGATATCTAGCTTGCCATTTTGGATCATATGGAGGATGACATCCTGTGATCCGCCACCACCAAAGTCAGAGAAGCTCTTACCCTCCAAACGAATAACTTGATCAGCATTCTCCTTATCGCCTGCCAAGCCTCCTTCAGAGTTGACATACAGCACTGTATCACCACTGTCTTCCTCCGCGACAATATAGGCATCTAGCGAGTCACCGTTTTCATAATCCAATAACTCACCAATATCCAGTTTATCGCCTTGACTCGCATTGAAGTCCATCACTGTATCAATGGCAGGATTATCCGCAGTGCCTTTGTCGTTTAACTCCCACTTGAAGGTGTCTGCGCCGAGGCCACCGAACAGCAGATCGTTACCTTCGCCACCAATGAGAGTGTCGTTAGCGGCGCCGCCGATCAAGATGTCGTCACCAGCGCCACCGTCGATACTATTACCACCACCATCAGCACGAGCAGTATCGATTAAGGATTCCCAATTTTCCCGAACATAGTCGAGAATCTGTTCATCGTTAGGCACCGTGCCGCTATTAACTTCCCACTTCAGGAACTCTCGCAGCCCTTGATAACCCAAGCCATCGTGACTTCCTGCAGTGAAGACATCACCTGTATCCTGGTTCGTCCATTCGAGGTGGTCGGTATTGACAGTATCACCGAAGATAATGTCATTTCCCTGCCCTCCAGTAATGACGTCAGCACCTAAGGGCTCAAGTTCATCGAACTCAGAACTTCCCTCAAGGGCCGCAGCTAAATCAGCAGCGGTATTAACAATATCTACTTCACCGACTGGACCAGTAACACTCCGCCAGTTATTCCAGCTGCCAAACCATTCCGTAGCGGTTCCAGCTAAATCGGTATTATCAAAGAACTTAAGATAATCTTGCGATATCCCGGTGCCAACACCAATAGCATTCACAGAACTCAAACCAGAAAGCTCGGCAAAGGCATCCACCGAAGCTTTGAACACGTCGTAACTGGTTGAATTACCTGAACCACTCACGCCACCCCAGGAGTTATAGTAGTAGGTCGGATCACCATCGGTTAAGAAGTAGCTAAGATTCTCGAAATCAGCCGCATCAGGTTTAGCATTCTGCTGATTAAACCAATCAGCCGCTTTCTGGAAACCAGCCATATAGTTGGTTCCACCATTGGCGTCGAGATCATCAATAGCGTCAATAAGGCTCTGCACATTGCTGGCATTCAGGTTTTCAATAGTGACGCCACTTCCTGCATCTCTGGCAAAGGGAGCTAGCTGAACATTGATAGTTCCTTCATGGTCTTTCAATTGATGAGCCAATTGGGTCAATGCTTGCTTTGTCAGCTCCATTCTATCCAACCCTGGAGTGCCAGATGGCCTATCCATACTCCCGGACGTATCAACAATCAAAGAAATGTTGTAGTTAGTGGCGGGGTCTACAATCGTGACCTTCCCTCCACGGTCGCCTAGGATGACATCGTCACCGCCACCACCTTCAATGGTGTTATCTCCGTTTCCTCCTACATTGAGCGACGCAGGCGGCTGAACCTCAAACGGCCGATCAGTCTCGTCCTCATAGGTATTGCCAAATTGGTCATTTCCTACAACTTTAGCAGTCACATCTCCAGAAGATAGCCCCGCTACTTTATCGCTGGAAACATTCACTACCCACGAGCTGCCATCTGGATTGACTTGCGTGACATAAGTCTGCCCGCCAACCGTGACTTCAACCGTATCACCAGCTTTCGCATCTCCACCAACGGAACCACTGATGGAGTGCCCCTCGTTAGACTCACTATTGCTCAGGAAGTCATCCCCACCAAAGAGCGCATCTATCGTGATCGTGGCTTCTGGAGCTACGTTGGCGACGTCTTTACTGTCATCATCGCTGTCGCTATTACCCGCAGGGTCCGTGACCGTGGCACTAACGCTTACGTTAGTCGCACCTTCGCTCACAGCCACCCAAACAGTAACACCGTTATTAATGTCTTCCTGATCCAGCACTACAGTAGTCAGCGTATTACCGCCCGCATCTTTAACGACCAGCGTATCGCCAACCTTAGTACCTGCTTGGAACGTCACTAAGGCTTCGACGCTATTTGGCTCGCCAGCAGCAATTTCATCGATGTTGTAGACATCGTCGTCGCCAGCGCCCTGCAGTGCCACGTTAACCGTCGGC